>NZ_JAIRCA020000032.1 GCF_020089495.2 Streptococcus mitis subsp. hohhotensis
CGAATTATGACCTTAATAAATACAAAATAACCGAGGAATTCGCTCAAATTAACGAGAGATTCCTCGGTTTTCATTTCATTAAAAGTAAGAGACCTGTTTTTTCAGTGGACTCCAAGGCTCAGGCTTTCTTCTTAGTGATCACGGTCACATGAAATGAATTTGATTTTGTAATAATCCGCTCGTTTATAAGTTTCGCTGTAAGCGAGAACTTGACCAGTAGACTCTAGCTTAGTAGTCTTGGCTTGTAAAACGGTTGGGAATTGTTCATCGACTCCGAGGACGGAAGCCGCATGTTCTGGAGTTGGAAATGCTATTTCATTGCTTTCTTCAAAATGTTCATCATTCATGTGAATGTGGTAATCCAATTTGAAACGGTTATAGATAGAGCTATAATATTCAAGATTTGGATAATTTGCGTTGATATATTGTTCTGGAATATAAGATGTGTGATAGATGTATACGACACCATTTGTTTCGCGTACGCGTTCAATCTTGTAGTAGAATTGATTACCGCGTAGTCCAAGTTTTTCTAAGTAGCTTAGTTTGTTTCCACGCTCAATAGAAAGGACGGTCACTTTATCATCTTTAGTTTCAAAAACTTCTACATCAGAAAACTCTACGAGTTTGTGTTTGCGTGCGCGTGAAACGAATGTACCCTTTCCTTGTTGGCGGACAATATAACCATCTTTGGCAAGGTCGTTTAAGGCGCGGACAACTGTGATAGAACTAACATCATACATTGCAATCAATTCAGCTTCAGTGTAAAATTTATCTCCACTTGCAAATTGCCCAGAGATGATTTTGTTCTTTAATTCATCTTTGATATATTGATATTTTGGAATTGCCATAATTTCACCTCGATTTTACTTCTCTGTTAAAGATTCTACCATAAAAACGGGAAGAATAGTAGTCTTTTGAATAAAAAAATTAGAATAATAGGCTATAAGATTAAGTTACATATAAAAAAGGAGATTTTATACATTTTTATACATACTGACTGCTTGGAGCTCTATGTCTGTAAAATCTATATCTTTATAAGTTTTTTGTGTAAAAGTTGGTAAAAAATGAAAAAAATTGTGAAAACCTATTGACAAATGTGGTATATTGAGTTATATTCAATATATCAACAAATGAAAGCGTAAACTTTAATTGTCAGAAGGTAAGAATATGACACGATTTGAGATACGAGATGATTTTTATCTCGATGGAAAATCATTTAAGATTTTATCTGGCGCCATTCATTATTTTAGGATTCCTCCAGAAGATTGGTATCATTCGCTCTACAACTTGAAGGCTCTTGGTTTTAACACGGTAGAGACTTACGTTGCTTGGAATCTACACGAACCCAGTGAGGGTGAGTTTAACTTTGAAGGAGCTCTGGATTTGGAGAGATTTCTCCAGACAGCGCAAGATTTGGGTCTCTACGCTATTGTACGTCCGTCACCATTTATCTGTGCTGAGTGGGAATTTGGTGGCTTACCGGCTTGGCTCTTAACCAAAGATATGAGGATTCGTTCATCAGACCCAGCCTATATTGAAGCTGTCGGTCGCTACTATGACCAGCTCTTGTCACGACTGGTCCCACATTTGTTGGACAAGGGTGGCAATATCCTTATGATGCAGGTTGAAAATGAGTATGGTTCTTACGGAGAAGATAAGGCTTACCTGAGAGCGATTCGACACTTGATGGAAGAGCGTGGCGTAACCTGTCCCCTCTTTACATCAGACGGTCCATGGAGAGCAACTCTGAAAGCTGGAACCTTAATCGAAGATGATCTCTTTGTAACAGGGAACTTTGGTTCTAAGGCACCTTACAACTTTTCACAGATGCAGGAATTCTTTGATGAGCATGGCAAGAAATGGCCACTCATGTGTATGGAGTTCTGGGATGGTTGGTTCAACCGTTGGAAAGAACCGATTATCACACGGGATCCAAAAGAATTGGCAGATGCAGTTCGAGAGGTTTTGGAACAAGGCTCCATCAATCTGTACATGTTCCATGGTGGTACAAACTTTGGCTTCATGAATGGTTGCTCAGCTCGAGGAACTTTGGACTTGCCACAAGTTACATCGTATGACTACGACGCTCTTCTTGATGAAGAAGGAAATCCAACTGCCAAATATCTGGCAGTTAAGAAGATGATGGCAACACATTTCCCAGAGTATCCGCAGTTGGAACCACTCTACAAAGAGAGTATGGAGTTGGATGCTATTCCACTGGTTGAAAAAGTTTCCTTGTTTGAAACCTTAGATAGCTTGTCTAGTCCAGTAGAAAGTCTCTATCCTAAAAAGATGGAGGAGTTGGGACAAAGTTATGGCTACTTACTCTATCGAACAGAAACAAACTGGGATGCAGAAGAAGAAAGACTTCGTATCATTGATGGTCGAGATAGAGCTCAGCTTTATGTCGATGGTCAGTGGGTTGAAACCCAATATCAGACAGAAATTGGGGAAGATATTTTCTATCAAGGAGAAAAGAAAGCGCTGTCTAGATTGGATATCTTGATAGAAAATATGGGGCGTGTCAACTATGGTCACAAGTTCTTAGCGGATACGCAACGTAAGGGAATTCGGACAGGGGTTTGTAAGGATTTGCATTTCTTACTAAACTGGAAACACTATCCACTCCCACTAGATAATCCTGAGAAAATTGATTTTTCAAAAGGATGGACAGAAGGACAACCAGCCTTTTACGCTTATGACTTTACAGTCGAGGAGCCGAAAGATACTTACCTAGACTTGTCTGAGTTTGGTAAGGGAGTTGCCTTTGTCAATGGGCAAAATCTAGGACGTTTTTGGAATGTCGGCCCAACACTCTCGCTTTATATTCCGCATAGCTATCTCAAGGAAGGTGCCAACCGCATCATTATCTTTGAAACAGAAGGTGAATATAAAGAAGAGATTCATTTAACTCGTAAACCTACACTAAAACATATAAAGGGGGAAAATTTATGACAATTGTAGGATGCCGTATCGATGGACGTTTGATCCACGGACAAGTAGCCAATCTTTGGGCTGGGAAACTAAATGTTTCACGTATTATGGTTGTAGATGACGAAGTTGTCAACAACGACGTTGAAAAGAGTGGTTTGAAACTTGCGACACCACCAGGTGTAAAATTGAGTATTTTGCCAATTGAGAAAGCGGCAGCCAATATTCTTGCTGGTAAATACGATAGCCAACGTCTCTTTATCGTGGCTCGTAAACCAGACCGTTTCCTTGGTTTGGTAGAAGCAGGTGTACCACTTGAAACCCTTAATGTTGGGAATATGTCTCAAACACCAGAAACTCGCGCTATCACACGTTCTATCAACGTAGTGGATAAGGATGTGGAAGATTTCCACAAATTGGCAGAAAAAGGTGTTAAACTTACTGCTCAAATGGTTCCAAATGATCCAATTTCAGACTTTTTGAGCTTATTAAAATAGGAAAAAATTTTTAGGAGGTCATTGTTATGATACAATGGTGGCAAATTTTACTTCTCACTTTGTACTCAGCTTATCAAATCTGTGATGAGTTGACGATCGTTTCATCTGCAGGTTCCCCTGTATTTGCTGGTTTCATTACTGGTTTAATTATGGGAGATGTGACTACTGGTCTGCTTATCGGTGGTAACTTGCAATTGTTCGTTCTTGGGGTTGGTACCTTCGGTGGTGCTTCTCGTATCGACGCAACTTCTGGTGCGGTTCTTGCGACAGCCTTCTCTGTTTCACAAGGAATTGATACAGCACTTGCGATTACAACAATCGCTGTGCCAGTAGCAGCTCTCTTGACTTACTTCGACGTTCTTGGACGTATGACAACTACTTTCTTCGCTCACCGTGTGGATGCTGCAATCGAACGCTTTGACTATAAAGGTATCGAACGCAACTACCTACTTGGTGCGATTCCTTGGGCTTTATCTCGTGCCCTTCCAGTCTTCTTCGCGCTTGCCTTTGGTGGTGCCTTTGTACAATCAGTAGTAGACTTAGTTGAAGCCTACAAATGGGTTGCGGATGGTTTGACACTTGCAGGTCGTATGCTTCCAGGTCTTGGATTTGCAATCTTGCTTCGTTACCTTCCAGTTAAACGTAACCTTCACTATCTTGCAATGGGATTTGGTTTGACAGCTATGTTGACTGTTCTTTACTCATATGTAACAGGTCTTGGTGGCGCTGTTGCTGGTATCGTAGGTACTCTACCGAAAGATGTTGCTGAAAAAATTGGTTTCGTGAACAACTTCAAAGGTTTGTCTATGATCGGTATCTCTATCGTAGGTATCTTCCTTGCAGTGCTTCACTTCAAAAATAGCCAAAAAGTAGCTGTAGCAGCACCTTCTACACCATCAGAAAGTGGGGAAATCGAAGATGACGAATTCTAATTACAAACTTACAAAAGAAGATTTTAATCAAATCAACAAACGTAGCTTGTTTACTTTCCAATTAGGTTGGAACTACGAACGTATGCAAGCTTCTGGTTACCTTTACATGATTTTGCCTCAATTGCGTAAAATGTATGGGGATGGAACTCCTGAATTGAAAGAAATGATGAAAGTTCATACTCAATTCTTCAATACTTCACCATTCTTCCATACCATTATCGCTGGTTTTGACCTTGCCATGGAAGAAAAAGATGGTGTAGGTTCAAAAGATGCCGTTAACGGTATCAAGACAGGTTTGATGGGACCATTCGCTCCTCTTGGAGATACAATCTTTGGTTCCCTTGTACCTGCTATCATGGGGTCAATCGCAGCAACTATGGCTATCGCTGGCCAACCATGGGGTATCTTCCTTTGGATCGCAGTTGCAGTAGCGTATGACATCTTCCGTTGGAAACAGTTGGAATTTGCCTACAAAGAAGGGGTTAACCTTATCAACAACATGCAAAGTACTTTGACAGCTTTGATTGACGCTGCATCTGTACTTGGTGTCTTCATGATGGGTGCTCTTGTAGCAACAATGATCAACTTTGAAATTTCTTACAAATGGGCAATCGGTGAGAAAATGATTGACTTCCAAGACATCTTGAACTCAATCTTCCCACGCTTGCTTCCAGCAATCTTTACTGCCTTTATCTTCTGGTTGCTTGGTAAGAAAGGTATGAACTCTACTAAAGCTATCGGTATTATTATCGCACTTGCCTTGGCTCTATCTGCCTTTGGTAAATTTGTACTTGGAATGGGCGCATAATTTATGGCTAAATCATTAATTTTGGTGAGTCATGGTCGTTTCTGTGAAGAGCTTAAAGGTAGCACAGAAATGATCATGGGTCCACAAGACAATATTCATGCAGTGGCTCTTCTTCCAGAAGATGGCCCAGAAGAATTTACTGCAAAATTTGAAGCTGCTATTGAAGGATTGGATGATTTCCTAGTCTTTGCGGATCTTCTCGGTGGAACACCATGTAACGTGGTAAGTCGTTTGATTATGGAAGGTCGTGATATTGACCTTTACGCAGGGATGAATCTTCCAATGGTGATTGAATTTATCAATGCGAGTCTTACAGGCGCAGATGCGGACTATAAGAGCCGTGCTGCAGAAAGCATCGTGAAAGTCAATGACCTGTTAGCGGGCTTCGATGATGACGAAGATGAATAAGATGTGACAACGTGAAAATCGTTAGAACATTTTATATAGAATATACATGGGAATGGGGCTTACTCCCATTCCCATCTTTAATAGAAAAAGAGGAACTCAATGCTACATTATACAAAAGAAGACTTACTCGAATTGGGTGCAGAAATCACTACACGTGAAATCTACCAACAACCTGATGTATGGAAAGAAGCTTTTGAATCTTATCAAGCAAAACGTGAAGAAATTGTAGCCTTCCTACAAGGGATTGCTGATAAACATGACTATATCAAGGTTATCTTGACAGGTGCTGGGACTTCTGCTTATGTGGGAGACACCTTGGTACCTTACTTTAAGGAAGTCTATGACGAACGCAAGTGGAATTTTAATGCTATTGCGACAACAGATATTGTTGCCAATCCAGAAACCTATTTGAAAAAAGATGTGACGACTGTCCTTGTATCTTTTGCTCGTAGTGGGAACTCACCTGAAAGTGTGGCAACTGTTGATTTGGCTAAAGCCTTGGTGGATGAGCTTTACCAAGTGACGATTACTTGTGCAGCAGATGGTAAATTGGCTCTTCAAGCACATGGCGATGACCGTAATCTCTTGCTCTTGCAACCAGCTGCTTCTAATGACGCTGGATTTGCCATGACTTCTAGCTTTACTTCTATGATGTTGACAGCTCTCTTGGCCTTTGATCCTACAGAATTTGCTGTTAAAGCTGAACGTTTTGAAGTTGTATCTAGTCTTGCCCGTAAAATTCTAGACAATGCAGAAGATGTCAAAGAGCTTGTTGATTTAGACTTTAACCGCGTTATCTATCTAGGCGCTGGTCCTTTCTTTGGACTTGCTCATGAAGCTCAGCTCAAGATCTTGGAATTAACGGCTGGTCAAGTTGCAACCATGTATGAAAGTCCAGTTGGATTCCGTCACGGTCCAAAATCTCTTATCAACGAAAATACAGTTGTTTTGGTCTTTGGTACAACGACAGACTACACTCGTAAGTACGACTTGGACTTGGTTCGTGAAGTTGCTGGTGATCAGATTGCTCGTCGTGTTGTGCTTTTGAGTGATCAAGCCTTTGGTCTTGAAAATGTCAAAGAAGTGGCCCTTGGTTGTGGCGGTGTCTTGAATGATATTTATCGTGTCTTCCCTTACATTGTTTATGCCCAACTCTTTGCTCTATTGACTTCACTTAAGGTAGAAAATAAACCAGACACACCGTCTCCTACAGGTACAGTAAACCGTGTGGTACAAGGTGTGATCATCCACGAATATCAAAAGTAAGACAGTATTTATGAATTCTTGAAAGAGGATTTGTAAATTATCAGATAAACCATAGATTGTCAATTCGCTTTCTATGGTTTGTTTGCTTGAGAGAAATAGTAAAAGGAGAACAGAATGAAAGCATACACAGAGCGTGTGTTTGGAAATGTTGAGGGACAAGATGTCTTGGCCTATCGTTTTGAGACGGACGGTGGCTACCAGCTTGAGGTTATGACTTATGGTGCAACCATCTTGCGCTATGTCACACCTGATAAGGCTGGAAATTTTGCCAATGTTATCTTAGGATTTGATGATTTTGATAGCTATGTAGGCAATAGTCCCAAGCATGGAGCTAGTGTGGGTCCCGTGGCAGGTCGTATTGCAGGTGCGACATTTGAGCTCAATGGTAAGACCTATAATCTTGAAGTCAATAATGCTAGCAACTGTAACCACAGTGGTTCAACAGGTTGGGATTCAAGCTTGTTTGAACTAGCTGAAGTGAGCGATCATGGCTTGACCCTCTACACAGAGCGTACAGATGGGACAGGAGGGTTCCCTGGTAACCTCAAGATCTGGATCAGCTACCACTTGGAAGAAACTGGTGCCTATGAAATCAGCTATAAAGTAACAACCGATCAGGATACGCTGGTCAATCCAACTAACCACAGCTATTTCAACTTGTCTGGTGATGTCACGCAGACAATTGACCGCCATGTCTTCCAGCTAAATACTGAGGGAGTTTACCCAATCGCTCCCGATGGTGTTCCTGCCAAAACTCCAGATGCCAATCGTGATGTGGTTAAACACATCTACAATGGTGCCTTGTTGAAAGACATCTTTGCAGAAGAAGATGAGCAAATCCAGCTGGTGTCTGGTTTGGACCATCCATTTGCCCTTCCTGCAGGTCATGCTAATGCTGGTTTCCTTTATGACCAAAATTCAGGTCGCTTCCTGCTTTTCAAGACAGAGGCTCCTTGCTTTGTAGTCTACACAGCAAATTTTGTGGATGAGAGTGTACTTGTGGCTGGCAAACCAATGATTCAGCACAATGGGATTGCTCTTGAAGCGCAAGCTTTACCAGATGCCATTCACAGTGACCTCAAAGACCAAGTCATCCTCAAAGCCGGTCAAACCTTCACAAGTAAGACACGTTATGAGCTTGTTGTGAAGTAAAGGATGAAGATTCTACTTTTCGGAGGAAATAGCATTTGCCTCATGACATTGGTAGAAACGGGCAAAGAGTAGGGAAATATGATATAATTTAATATTGAAAATACCTGTCCTATCTAAAGGATAAAAGGAGAAAAAGATGAAGAAAATTGTATTTGCTAGCGCCTTGGCTTTGACCTTGGCAGGAGCAGTTTTGACAACTGATGTTTTTGCGAATGACAGACTGGTGGCAACATAATCTATTAATGGTAAAAATGAAAATGTATTGACCTCAGAGGTGCTAAAACCTTCTAGTGGCAACGTTTTGGTTGGAATCAAGGGAGAATTTTTAACTCCAAATAAACAATCTATTTTGGACGCGATTAATAAGATTCGTAAGGAAGCAGCTGATGAAGGTTTGGTAGATAAGTATGTCCCTATTAAATGGTCAACTGACCTAGAAAAGGCAGCTTTTGCCAGAGCTACAGAAGCCTCTATAACCATGGATCATACTCGTCTTTCTAGCAAAGAGCTTTGGATTGCCTTTCCAACTTCTAATAGTATAATGGGAGAAAATTTGGCATGGAATCATGACGGTTTTCTAAAAGCTATTGAACAATGGCGTTCTGAAAAAGCAGATTATGTGCAGAAAAAAATAGTGGTTCAGACAATGGGAAATCTGGTCACTATGAGTCGCTAATTAACCCTAAATTTACACATATGGGGATGGCAGCTTTTAAAAATCCTAATAATCAATACAAAGCTATTACAATTGCTCAAACTCTAGGTGATGATGCTTCTTCAGAGGAATTGGCTGGTGGATATGGCTCTGCTATTCAGTATACAGAAGTGACTGCCTCAAACCTTTCAACCGTTAAAAGTAAAGCTACAGTTGTAGAAAAATCGTTGAGAGATTTTAGAACATCTACATCTAGTCAGTCTGGCTGGGTGCAATCTAATGGCAAATGGTATTTTTATGAGTCTGGTGATGTGAAGACAGGCTGGGTGAAAACAGATGGTAAATGGTACTACTTGAATGATTTAGGTGTCATGCAGACTGGATTTGTAGAAGTTGATGGAACATGGTATTTCCTTGATAGTTCAGGTGCGATGTTTACAGGCTGGGGAACAGATGGTAGCAGATGGTTCTACTTTGATGGCTCAGGAGCTATGAAGACAGGCTGGTATAAGGAAAATGGTACTTGGTATTATCTTGATCAATCAGGTGTCATGAAGACAGGTTGGTTTAAAGTAGGCAAGTACTGGTACTATGCATATGGTTCAGGAGCTTTAGCAGTCAGCACAACAACACCAGATGGTTATCGTGTAAATGGTAATGGTGAATGGGTGAACTAGGCTGAAGATAGTAAGTCATAGGTAAAGTATTCATCTTACTTAGCAAAAAGAATGAACGATAAGAAAGAGGTTGATGGAGAACATTGGCCTCTTTTTGTTTATAAAGACTGGATTCTTTGTCGCCTCAATCTCAGACTGTTCTATTATGAGCTAATATTTTAGAGTATAGTAAAAGTATAATCGGTAATCTAATTAAAAAATACTGTAATTAGTTTGAAACTCCTCACTTATTTGTCTAGATTTTGTTTCCGTTTTCTATTGTTGCAGTTCACTGTATTCTTCTATAAAGTTGCAGTATATTTTTAAGTATATTTCAATAGAAATTTCTATCGATTTATTGTATAATGATAAGTAATTATTGAAAAGTACTCAGAAAATTCAATACTATATTATTCTTGTATTTATACTTTTATGCTACAAAACATAGATTGATATAAAGAGTATAGAAAAGTGAGGTTAATATGAGCCGAAAAAATATTGGTGAGAAACGCCAGAGTTTCTCGATGAGAAAGTTGTCAGTGGGATTGGTATCAGTTACTGTAGCTAGTTTCTTTTTGATGAGTCAAGGGATTCAATCGGTATCAGCCGATCATATAGAAAGTCCAATTCATTATAAGTATATGACTGAGGGTGAATTGACAGACGAGGAAAAATCCTTGCTGGTAGAGGCCCTTCCACAGCTGGCTGAAGAATCAGATGATACTTATTACTTGGTTTATAGACCTCAGCAGTTTTTACCGAATACAGGTTTTAACCCAACTGTTGGTACTTTCCTTTTTACTGCAGGCTTGAGCTTGTTAGTTTTATTGGTTTCTAAAAGGAAAAATGGGAAGAAACAATTTGTTCATTTTCTGCTGTTAACTAGCATGGGAGTTCAATTGTTGCCGGCCAGTGCTTTTGGATTGACCAGCCAAATTTTATCTGACTATAATAGTCAATTTGCTATCGGAGTCGGGGAACATTTGCCAGAGCCTCTGAAAATCGAAGGTTATCAATACATTGGTTATATCAAGACTAAGAAACAGGATAATGCAGGGCTTTCAAGGACAGTCGATGGGAAATACTCTGCTCGGAGTGATAGTCAACCAGACTCTACAAAAATATCAGATGTAGTTCATTCAGCTGATTTAGAATGGAACCAAGGATGGGGGAAGGTTAGTTTACAAGGTGAAACATCTGGGGATGATGGACTTTCAGAAAAATCTTCGATAGCAGCAGAAAATCCATCTTCTAATGATTCACTCGCAAGTCAAGGTGAGCAGAATCCGGGTTACAAAGGAGAATCTGTAGTTCGACCAACATTGCCAGAACAAGAAAATCCTGTGTCTGCTACAACGGTGCAGAGTGCGGAAGAGGAAGTATTGGCGACGACAAACGATCGACCAGAATATAAACTTCCATTGGAAACCAAAGGCACGCAAGAACCCGGACATGAAGGTGAAGCAGCAGTTCGCGAGGAAGAACCAGCCTACACTAAACCCTTAGAAACAAAGGGCACGCAAGAGCCCGGTCATGAGGGCGAAGCTACAGTTCGCGAGGAAACACCAGAGTATACTAAACCACTAGAAACCAAAGGTACGCAAGAACCGGGTCATGAGGGCGAAGCCGCAGTCCGCGAAGAAGAACCAGTCTACACAGAACTGTTAGCAACGAAAGGTACGCAAGAACTGGGTCATGAGGGTGAAGCCGCAGTCCGCGAAGAATCTCCAGCCTACACAGAACCGTTAGCAACGAAAGGCACGCAAGAACCGGGTCATGAAGGCGAAGTGGTAGTGCAACCGGAGTTGCCAGAGTACACTGACCCAGTAGCGACAAAAGGCACGCAAGAACCGGGTCATGAAGGCGAAGCGGTAGTGCAACCGGAGTTACCAGAGTATAAAGTTTCAGAAGAGAAAAAAGGCACACAAGAACCGGGTCATGAAGGTGAAGCGGCAGTGCAACCGGAGTTACCCGA
>NZ_JAIRCA020000033.1:0-5736 GCF_020089495.2 Streptococcus mitis subsp. hohhotensis
GTAGACCTCATTTCTAACTCAAACGTCTCACACTTAATTCCACCATAAAAATCCGTTTTAGACTAATTTCCACTTTGGTCAGGTGAGTGGAAGTTACTTTGAGAAGTTACCATGGAAGAAAAAATCAAAATTAAACCGCATTTTTTCTTGACAATTATTCCTTTTACGTGTAGAATAGAATAGATCTTGAACTTGAAGGGAGTGAAAAAATGTCTAAAACAGTAGTACGTAAGAATGAATCTCTTGACGACGCACTTCGTCGTTTCAAACGTGCGGTTACTAAAGCTGGTACTCTTCAAGAAACACGCAAACGTGAATTCTATGAAAAACCTTCTGTAAAACGTAAACGTAAATCAGAAGCAGCTCGTAAACGTAAAAAATTCTAATTGAAATGAAAGGCTAGAGAAATCTAGTCCTTTTTCTTTTAAATAAATACTCCAAAGCCTGCAAAAATCTGAAACTTCCTCCCACAATTTGATATAATAGAGGGAAGAACTCATTTGAAGGAGGAAATGATGTCGGTTTTAGTAAAAGAAGTGATTGAAAAGCTTAGACTAGACATTGTCTATGGCGAACCAGAATTACTTGAAAAGGAAATCAATACAGCGGATATTACGCGACCTGGTCTTGAAATGACAGGTTATTTTGACTACTACACGCCAGAGCGGATCCAGCTCTTGGGGATGAAGGAGTGGTCTTATCTGATTAGCATGCCTTCTAACAGTCGTTATGAAGTTTTGAAAAAAATGTTTCTACCTGAGACACCTGCGGTTATTGTTGCCCGTGGTTTGGTGGTTCCAGAGGAGATGTTAAAGGCTGCTAGAGAATGTAAGATTGCTATTTTAACCAGCCGTACAGCTACCAGTCGTTTGTCTGGAGAATTATCTAGCTATCTGGATTCTCGTTTGGCAGAACGCACCAGTGTTCACGGTGTCTTGATGGATATCTATGGGATGGGTGTCTTGATTCAAGGAGATAGTGGTATCGGTAAGAGTGAGACAGGCTTGGAGCTGGTCAAACGTGGGCACCGCTTGGTAGCAGATGATCGGGTAGATATTTATTCTAAGGATGAATTAACTCTTTGGGGAGAGCCTGCTGAAATCTTGAAACACTTGATTGAAATTCGTGGGGTTGGTATTATCGATGTCATGAGCCTCTACGGTGCGAGTGCGGTAAAAGATTCTTCACAAGTTCAGTTGGCTGTCTACTTGGAAAATTACGATACGCATAAGACCTTTGATCGACTTGGAAACAATGCAGAGGAATTAGAAATTTCTGGCGTAGCCATTCCTCGTATCCGCATCCCAGTTAAAACAGGCCGTAATATCTCTGTCGTGATTGAGGCCGCTGCTATGAATTATCGTGCCAAGGAAATGGGCTTTGATGCGACTCGTTTGTTCGAAGAACGCTTGACAAATCTCATTGCTCAAAACGAGGTGCCTAATGCTTGATCCAATTGCTATTCATCTTGGCCCTCTAGCCATTCGTTGGTATGCCTTGTGTATTGTGACAGGCTTGATCCTTGCGGTTTATTTGACCATGAAAGAAGCGCCTAGAAAGAAGATCATACCAGATGATATTTTAGATTTTATCTTGGTAGCCTTTCCTCTGGCTATTTTAGGGGCCCGTCTCTACTATGTTATTTTCCGTTTTGATTACTATAGTCAGAATTTGGGAGAGATTTTTGCCATTTGGAATGGTGGTTTGGCTATTTACGGTGGTTTGATAACTGGGGCTATTGTCCTCTATATCTTTGCTGATCGTAAACTCATCAATACTTGGGATTTCCTAGATATTGCGGCGCCTAGCGTCATGATTGCCCAAAGTTTGGGTCGCTGGGGAAATTTCTTTAATCAAGAAGCTTACGGTGCTGCAGTAGATAATCTGGATTATTTACCTAGCTTCATCCGTGACCAGATGTATATCGAGGGGAGCTACCGTCAGCCGACCTTCCTTTATGAGTCTCTATGGAATCTTCTTGGTTTTGCCTTGATTCTGATTGTCAGACGAAAATGGAAGAGCCTCAGACGAGGTCATATCACTGCTTTCTACTTGATTTGGTATGGTTTTGGTCGTATGGTCATCGAAGGTATGCGGACAGATAGCCTCATGTTCTTTGGCCTTCGAGTCTCTCAATGGCTATCAGTTGTTCTTATCGGACTGGGTATTTTTATCATTCTTTATCAAAAGCGAAAGAAGGCCCCTTACTATGTTACAGAGGAGGAAAACTAAATGTTAGAAGTTGCATATATTCTTGTAGCCTTTGCTTTGATTGTCTTTTTGGTCTATCTGATTATCACTGTACAAAAGCTTGGTCGTGTGATCGATGAAACAGAGAAGACGATTAAAACCTTGACTTCAGATGTGGATGTAACCTTGCATCATACCAATGAATTGCTGGCTAAAGTCAATGTCTTGGCAGATGATATCAATGTCAAGGTGGCAACGATTGATCCACTCTTTAGTGCTGTTGCAGATTTATCTCTATCTGTTTCAGACCTCAATGACCATGCGCGTGTCTTGAGCAAAAAAGCTTCATCAGCTGGTTCAAAAACACTCAAGACTGGTGCAAGTTTGTCAGCTCTTCGTCTTGCAAGTAAATTATTCAAAAAATAAAAAAGGAGAATTCTTATGGGTAAACTATCCTCAATCCTTTTAGGAACCGTTTCAGGTGCAGCTCTTGCCTTGTTTTTAACAAGCGACAAGGGCAAACAAGTTTGCAGTCAGGCCCAAGATTTTCTAGATGATTTGAGAGAAGATCCTGAGTATGCCAAGGAGCAAGTCTGTGAAAAACTGACAGAAGTTAAGGAACAGGCTACAGATTTTGTTCTGAAAACCAAAGAACAGGTTGAATCAGGTGAAATCACTGTGGACAGTGTACTTGCTCAAGCCAAATCATGTGCCCGTCAAGCGACAGAAGCATCAAAAAATCAATTCAATAATCTCAAGGCACAATGGCAAGAAAAAGCCGAAACTATTGACCAATCAGAAGAGATTGTGATTGATATCAAAGAAGAAAAAATCTAGATTTGACAGAGTTGGATAAATATTCAAGTAGTAGTCGCAAATCTAGTAAATTGTATAAGATAAAACGCATAGTATCAAGGATTGTAATTGCCTGATATTATGCGTTTTTTATGATTTTTAAGACTTTTTGATAAACCTTTTTTAAAACACATGAGTGTTATGATTTTTTATGGTATAATGGCAGTGTTAGAAGTGAAATATTTACATTTTTTTATATTTTACTGATATTTTAGTAATATTAAGCAATCAATTTTCTATGATTAGAAATCAATGTGGTAGCTTATGATCAGGTAGAGGAAAAGCTCTAAAATTTTAGTCAAGAAACGATTTAGTATTCTGTCAAGGGAAAATATTAGAACCCTCTATTTTGTAAAAAATAGTTAGAAAGAAAGTTAGTAAAATGAAAGACATTTTTAATAAACGTCAACGCTTTTCAATTCGAAAGTTTTCGGTTGGAGTGGCTTCTGTATTAATAGGAATTACCTTGTTTACACCATCCCAGGGAGTACTGGCTTCTACGGAAAATAATTTGGCAACAGAGATAGGGGCTAATTCTGAAAAGGAGAATGCGACTTCTACTGTGGAGAAAAAAGAAGAGAATCAAAATTCACCAGAGAATCAAGGTGCTATCTCCAGTCCAGCTCCAAAAGATACTCCAATAGGATCTACAAGGACTACAGGAATCGTCACATCTGGGGATAAGGAAAATGATAGCTTGACCACAAGGGCTTTCGTGGCAGGTGAAGACAGATCAAGTACTTCAGCGGTGAGAGCAGCATCAAATCCTTCCGAGATTAAAAAATATGAATTGACTAAGGAAGATGCTAAAAAAATCAAAGCAGGAGTAATCGGTTCAGAAGGTAATAAGCTTGACAGTTTGCTATTAAACGGACCTGAGTTAAGTCCAGAAGTTTATACAGATGATGATTACTTGAAGGATAAAGAAGAACTTTATATTTATGAAAAAGGCGGGAAAAAGTATGTAGGATATAATAGTCATCCCTTATTAGAAGATACTGATGGTGATGGTATTATTGACAGTAAAGAAAAACCAGATGAAAAATTAAAATGGAATGTAAGTGAGCGCGATATGATTATGTTCATGGAATTGTCCTACCGTGATGATAATTATATTGATAGAGTGCTGAATCACAAGAAACCCTTAACAGAGTCAGAGTTATATAAAAAGAATGGTGACAGTAGACCACGTTATGAGTATATGATGATGAATAAGGAATTGGGGCCTTATTGGGAAAGGAAGAAAAGTTACCATACCTCTAGTGGACTAGATGCTGTCTTGTATGAAACTAAGAGTGATTTCTTATATTTACCAAATGGAACTGCACAAGTATTAGCCTTTCGTGGAACAAGTGATGCCAAAGATATAGGAGCTGATATAACACTTGGAACAGGAAGAAATCCTCAACAAGGGATCGATGCAGAAAATATCATGCGTGAACTGGCTAAAGATAAGAGCATTACCAATCTATATTTGACAGGACACTCTTTAGGAGGATATTTAGTACAACGGGCAATGGTTGAAGCCTATCAGTTGGCATATTCTGACAGCAGGGTCATGTCTCCTAAAGAACAGCAGACTTATAGAAACTTTTATAATAATGTATTAAAAAAAGGAACAACATTTAATGCCCCAAAAGTAGTGACAAGTTTGGTTTCTGGTCGTGACTTTTGGCAGAAAGGTTTAGATAGCAAAAAAATAGCTAAGTCAGGGAAATTGACTCATTATATTGTTGATAATGATTCGACGATAAGAAAAGGTGTCAGCAATGATAGTGATGTTGTTATAAATGTTGGACGAACCAGTGGAGGTCATAGTTCACGTTCTTATTTTGAAGCCGATATGATTAATAGACGATCAGAGTTTATATCTGGAAAACGAATTTCTTTAGATGGGACAGGTTATCAAGATAAAAAAATTACAACAGTTAAATCTGTAGAAAAAGTTGGAGAAACTGCTGTATATAGTAAACGCGGAGATGACATCATTAAGTCAACAACTGTGAGTATGAAAGATCCTGATACAGGACAGATTACTAAAAATACACTTGACGAAGTGTTCAAGAAAGATGGTGCTAAATCTAAGGTTGTGGTTACGCCAATACAGCCAAGTGTACGTTATGAGAAAGACTCCACGAAGGCTAAAAGAGGATCAAAAGTCACAGTAGCTGGTACTCCAGGAACTAAAACAGTAACTACCACTTATACTGTGAATCCGACAGATGGTAGCCTCATTCCGCATGAAGGCAAACCAGTTATCAAATCGTCAATTCCGACAGTGGTCAAGGTGCCAGCTAAGGATGAGGTTGAATACCTCAAAGAGGGTGATAATGTGGTTAAGAAGACAACCACTTACGAAGTCAATGCAAGCACAGGTACCCTTACTCCAACAGAGAAAAAGGAAATCTTCAAACAAAATGGTGCCAAGGCTAAGGTTGTTGTTACGCCATTACAGCCAATTGTTCGTTATGATAAAGATGCCACAAGAGCTAGAGGTGGAGAAAATGTAACAATAGCTGGTACTCCAGGTACCCGAACAGTAACCACCACCTACACGGTTAACCCTACAAATGGTAGACTCATTCCGCATGAAGGCAAACCAGTTATCAAATCGTCAATTCCGACAGTGGTCAAGGTGCCAGCTAAGGATGAGGTTGAATACCTCAAAGAGGGTGATAATGTGGTTAAGAA
>NZ_JAIRCA020000033.1:6063-6652 GCF_020089495.2 Streptococcus mitis subsp. hohhotensis
TAAAGATGCCACAAGAGCTAGAGGTGGAGAAAATGTAACAATAGCTGGCACTCCAGGTACCCGAACAGTAACCACCACCTACACGGTTAACCCTACAAATGGTAGACTCATTCCGCATGAAGGCAAACCAGTTATCAAATCGTCAATTTCGACAGTGGTCAAGGTGCCAGCTAAGGATGAGGTTGAATACCTCAAAGAGGGTGATAATGTGGTTAAGAAGACTACAAGTTACGCGGTCAATGCAAGTACAGGTACCCTTACTCCAACAGAGAAAAAGGAAATCTTCAAACAAAATAGCGCCAAATCTACAGTTGTGGTTACGCCAATCGAGCCAAGTGTTCGTTATGAAAAAGACACCACAAGAGCCAAAGGTGAAGCAAATGTAACAATAGCTGGTACTCAGGGGACAAGTACAGTAACTACCACCTATACAGTTAATCCGACAGATGGCAGCCTCATTCCACATGAAGGCAAACCAGTTATCAAATCGTCAACTACCACAGTAGTCAAAGTCCCAGCCCAAGATGAGGTTGAATACCTCAAAGAAGGCGACGACGTGGTTAAGAAGACTACGAGTTACGCGGTCAAT
>NZ_JAIRCA020000034.1:1165-2906 GCF_020089495.2 Streptococcus mitis subsp. hohhotensis
CGGATACACCTTTCGGTCTCTCCTTAGGTCCCGACTAACCCAGGGCGGACGAGCCTTCCCCTGGAAACCTTAGTCTTACGGTGGACAGGATTCTCACCTGTCTTTCGCTACTCATACCGGCATTCTCACTTCTATGCGTTCCAGCACTCCTCACGGTACACCTTCTTCACACATAGAACGCTCTCCTACCATACCTATAAAGGTATCCACAGCTTCGGTAAATTGTTTTAGCCCCGGTACATTTTCGGCGCAGGGTCACTCGACTAGTGAGCTATTACGCACTCTTTGAATGAATAGCTGCTTCTAAGCTAACATCCTAGTTGTCTGTGCAACCCCACATCCTTTTCCACTTAACAATTATTTTGGGACCTTAGCTGGTGGTCTGGGCTGTTTCCCTTTCGACTACGGATCTTAGCACTCGCAGTCTGACTGCCGACCATAATTCATTGGCATTCGGAGTTTATCTGAGATTGGTAATCCGGGATGGACCCCTCACCCAAACAGTGCTCTACCTCCAAGAATCTTAATGTCGACGCTAGCCCTAAAGCTATTTCGGAGAGAACCAGCTATCTCCAAGTTCGTTTGGAATTTCTCCGCTACCCACAAGTCATCCAAGCACTTTTCAACGTGCCCTGGTTCGGTCCTCCAGTGCGTCTTACCGCACCTTCAACCTGCTCATGGGTAGGTCACATGGTTTCGGGTCTACGTCATGATACTAATTCGCCCTATTCAGACTCGGTTTCCCTACGGCTCCGTCTCTTCAACTTAACCTCGCATCATAACGTAACTCGCCGGTTCATTCTACAAAAGGCACGCTCTCACCCATTAACGGGCTCGAACTTGTTGTAGGCACACGGTTTCAGGTTCTATTTCACTCCCCTCCCGGGGTGCTTTTCACCTTTCCCTCACGGTACTGGTTCACTATCGGTCACTAGGGAGTATTTAGGGTTGGGAGATGGTCCTCCCAGATTCCGACGGGATTTCTCGTGTCCCGCCGTACTCAGGATACTGCTAGGTACAAAGACTATTTTAAATACGAGGCTATTACTCTCTTTGGCTGATCTTCCCAAATCATTCTTCTATAATCTTTGAGTCCACATTGCAGTCCTACAACCCCGAAGAGTAAACTCTTCGGTTTGCCCTCCTGCCGTTTCGCTCGCCGCTACTAAGGCAATCGCTTTTGCTTTCTCTTCCTGCAGCTACTTAGATGTTTCAGTTCACTGCGTCTTCCTCCTCACATCCTTAACAGATGCGGGTAACAGGTAGTACCTGTTGGGTTCCCCCATTCGGAAATCCCTGGATCATCGCTTACTTACAGCTACCCAAGGCATATCGTCGTTTGTCACGTCCTTCTTCGGCTCCTAGTGCCAAGGCATCCACCGTGCGCCCTTATTAACTTAACCTTATTTTTTGACCTTTCAGTCATAAACTCTTATTAATACTACAGCGTTTTCGGTTTATTTTCTTGTTACTATTTGATATAGATATTCAATTTTCAATGTGCATTACTTGGTGATCTCTCACCAATGGAGCCTAGCGGGATCGAACCGCTGACCTCCTGCGTGCAAAGCAGGCGCTCTCCCAGCTGAGCTAAGGCCCCACAAGACCTCTCAAGACTAAACAAGACCAATGCGCAGTTCCTTATCCTTAGAAAGGAGGTGATCCAGCCGCACCTTCCGATACGGCTACCTTGTTACGACTTCACCCCAATCATCTATCCCACCTTAGGCGGCTGGCTCCT
>NZ_JAIRCA020000035.1 GCF_020089495.2 Streptococcus mitis subsp. hohhotensis
CATGATTAAAACTAGTGGAACTTACCCTGACACGGATTTCCACTGGTTTTTAGAATTTTTATCAGACTAACTTCCACTTGGATTAGCGGTGGAACTTAGTTTGGGAATTTACCCTAGATAAATAGCTATCAAACTTTGATTCTTCTGTCTTATCTTATCTCAAACCCATCTGAGACAATTTATTCTGATATTTATTTTGATCGACCAGCAAGCCCAAGCCTCCATAGACATCATAGGCATCTACCCAATCACCCAGTTCTGGAACTGTTAATCTCTCAATGCCGTTTTGTGCTCCATTTAGGAAGGATAAACCATTGGTCAATAAGAAACTATAAGGAACATTCGTTGAGGTCATTCCGAAGACCTTGCCAAGTGCCTCTGAGCCTGTAAAGAGCTTGGTTGGATCTTTGATTTGCTGAAGAACTGCTGTCAGTACTTGTTGCTGTCTTTTGGTACGGCCGTAATCCGCCTCATCATCATCACGGAAACGAGCATAATTGAGCAAGGTCGAGCCATTCATCTGCTGTTTTCCGACTTTGATGGTTTGGGTTGGAGACTCAGTCTCAGTAGCGTGTAAATCATCTCCGACTGTAGCTTCTGTTAGTGGACGCCCATTCAATGTTGAAAATTGAGCATCAATTGTCACCCCATCAGGGAAAAGTGTGTCAATCGCTGTAGCAAAGGCCTGAAAATCGACCAAGGCATAGTACTTAATGTCCAAATCAAAATTATCTTTCAAAACTTGACGAACCATTTCTGCCCCTTTTTGCCCCTCTTGTTCTCCCAACTCATAGGCTACGTTTAACTTGTTATCCGTTTGTTTTCTACCGTTAATGACTTGACTGTAACCGTCTATATAAACCAAATTGTCACGCATGAAGCTGACTAACTTAATTTTCTTATCCGAACCGCCAACATTTAATACCATAATAGAGTCCGTCCGCGTCTCAGCACTATTTTGACCGATTCGGCCATCTGTACCCATGATCAAAATATTAACTCCATCTCTTGTGTCTTGACCGTTAAAGACTTCTACTTGAGCTGCCCTGGCATTGGCAATTTTATCTGGATTAGCATTGGTATAACCTTTTAAGAACATAAAAATCATACCCAATGCTAGACAAGCTAAGATAGCCAGTAATCCTGCAAAAATGCGCCCCCAACGTAGCTTCCGCTTTTTAGTTTTTTTCTTTGGAAGAGAATTGATTTTCTGGTATCTCTCAGAACGACTACGACTATTGTAAGAAGGAATTGAAGTGTTAGCACTTGTCTTTCTATAATCCTCGGTCAATTCTTGACTTTCTGAGGGAGCGTCACTACTTGCCCTATTTAATTTGTCTTGCAAGTAAGCAAACTCTTTTTTTTCTCGCTCATTGAGGTAATGAATATTCTTAAAGAGATAGTCATAACGTAACTGCTCGTGGTGGCTTAAGGGATTTTCTTTACTCATCTTCTCTCCTTTCCATGGTCTGATATTGGATAAATAGGATAGGCACCCAGAACCTTATACTGGATTCCGATGGCTTCTAATTCTTTTTGGGCAAAGTGAACCAGGTCCTTATCAGCATAGTCCACATCGATAATGAAAAAGTATTCTCCCAGTGCTGTCTTGAGTGGCCGACTTTCAATTTTTGTCAGGTCAATTCCTCGCCAAGCAAAGGTCGACAGTGCCTTATAAAGTGCACCTGGAAGGTTGTCAGGTAAGGTCAAGGCCAAACTCATTTTTTCAGTTTGTGCTTGCAAAGGAATAGCTGTACCTTCAGCTCCCAGAACCCAGAAACGTGTGAAATTAGCTTCCATTTCCTGAATATCCTCAGCAATTAATTCTAAGCCATATTCTTCGGCAGAACTTCTAGGTGCAATGGCTGCATAAGGCTGGTCTGGATGTTCGGAAATAAAGCGGGCCGCATAGGCTGTACTAGCAGTCACCTCAATTTGAGCCTCTGGATACTGTTCATCGATAAATTTCTTTCCTTGAGCCAAGGCCTGTGGATGAGAAAAAATCTTTTCAATCTTAGTGTGACCCGGAACCACCATCAACTGCTGATGAATGGGCTGAACAATTTCTGCAACTGCTTGAATGCGAGCCTGATGAAAAAGGTAGTCCAAGGTTTCATGAACACTACCCTCAATAGAATTTTCAACTGGCACCACAGAATAGTCCACCAAGCCTTGCTCATAGGCCTTGATGACATCTGTAATATTGGCAAAGGCCTGCAATTCCTCATGAGGAAAAGCTGTCTGCACAACGTGGTGTGAAAATGATCCCTTGGGACCTAGATAAGCAATTTTCATCTCAGTTCCTCTATAATTTCCTCTGGGCTTAGCTTGGTCACATCCAAAACCCGACTAGACACTTCCTCATACCAAGCCTGTCTTTCTTGGAAAATAGCTGCTAATTCTTCCTTGCTATTATTTAGAAAAAGCGGACGCTGATTGTCCTTATCAGCTGCGATACGTTGGTAGAGGGTTTCAAAATCTGCTTTCAGGTAGATGTTATCTGTATTAGTCTTGAGTAAGTCACGATTTCGCTGAGAAATAACCACTCCCCCACCAGTTGACACAACTTGATCTCTTTGTAGTAAATCAGCCAGGACTTCAGACTCTATCTGACGAAAGGCTTCTTCTCCCTTTTCCGCGAAAAATTCCGCAATGGACACACCTAAGCGCTTCTCTATCAGAGCATCCATATCGAGATAATCTGGGTCCAAGCCTCTTGCAATAGTCGATTTGCCAGTCCCCATAAATCCGAGTAATACCTTAGCCATGAATCAAGCTCTCCAAATCATCAAAGAAGCTAGGATAGCTGGTATTGATGGCTTCTGCACGATTAAGCTCCACTTCTCCATCAGCAACCAAGAGGGCCGCGATAGCCGTCATCATGCCGATACGGTGATCACCAAATGTATTGACTCTAGCACCATGAAGGGCTGATTTCCCTTTGATAATCATTCCATCTACTGTAGGGGTGATATCTGCTCCCATGCTATTTAAAGCGTCTGCCACAACCTGAATGCGGTCTGTTTCTTTGACTTTAAGTTCCTCAGCATCCTTGATAACTGTTACACCATGTGCTTGGGTAGCCAGAAGAGCAATAATGGGCAATTCATCAATCAAGCGTGGAATCAAAGCGCCACCAATTTCTATTCCTTTCAAGTCAGAAGATTCAACAATCAAGGTAGCAGATTTAGCGACTGGGTCAATTTCAGTCATTTCCAATTTTCCACCCATGGCACGAATGACATCGATGATACCTGTACGCGTTTCGTTAATACCTACATTCTTAAGTACTACACGAGAATTCGGAACAATCAAACCTGCGACCAACCAAAAGGCTGCACTGGAAATATCTCCTGGAACAACCACCTTTTGTCCATTCAGTTTTTGTGGCCCTTGGACTGTGATTTTCTTACCGTCCACACTTAAATGACCACCAAATTGTTGCAACATATCTTCAGTATGATTACGGGTGCACTCTTTTTCGATAATAACAGACTCCCCCTGAGCCTGCAAGGCTGCAAACATCAAGGCTGACTTGACTTGGGCAGAAGCAATAGGCAACTCATAATGAATAGGTCTTAGGTTTTTCGTCCCTTTTAAGTGAAGGGGAGGCAGGTCTCGCTCAGTTTGCCCTGAAATGCTGACGCCCATTTTTTTCAGTGGAATAGTCACACGGTCCATAGGACGTTTGGAAAGACTATCATCTCCAAACATTTCTACTTCGAAGTCTGCGCCAGCAAGGACACCTGAAATCAGGCGAATCGAGGTTCCAGAATTTCCCATATCAAGGGCATTTTGCGGAGCTTTTAGGCCGTCCATGCCTACACCTTGAATAGTAATGACACCGTCTTTATCCTCAATCTCTACACCAAGATCACGAAAGACCTGCATGGTTGAAAGGACGTCCTCACCTAGCAGAATATCATAAACCTTAGTCTCACCCTCAGCCAAACTTCCAAAGATAATGGAACGGTGGCTGATAGACTTGTCACCTGGAACGCGGATACTGCCATGTAAGTGGCGAATGTTTGTTTTTAGTTTCATACTGGACCTCATACTTGCAATACTTTTACCTATTTTATCATAAAAAGCCAGAAATTCCTTAAAAATTTCTGACTTTATGATAGTTATTTTCTTATGGTAACTTCTCAAAGTAACTTCCACTCACCTGACCAAAGTGGAAATTAGTCTAAAACGGATTTTTATGGTGGAATTAAGTGTGAGACGTTTGAGTTAGAAATGAGGTCTAC
>NZ_JAIRCA020000036.1 GCF_020089495.2 Streptococcus mitis subsp. hohhotensis
TCGACTCCTCTAGGGTGCATTTTTCTATTTAACTCGGGAAGTAGCTCAGCTTGGTAGAGTACTTGGTTTGGGACCAAGGTGTCGCAGGTTCGAATCCTGTCTTCCCGATTTATGGCGGTGTAGCTCAGCTGGCTAGAGCGTCCGGTTCATACCCGGGAGGTCGGGGGTTCGATCCCCTTCGCCGCTATAATGATCTTGTTGGACCTTTAGCTCAGCTGGTTAGAGCTCTCGGCTCATAACCGAGTGGTCGTAGGTTCAAGTCCTACAAGGTCCATTTGAATATTATGGAGGATTACCCAAGTCCGGCTGAAGGGAACGGTCTTGAAAACCGTCAGGCGTGTAAAAGCGTGCGTGGGTTCGAATCCCACATCCTCCTTTTGTATTAACGCGGGATGGAGCAGCTCGGTAGCTCGTCGGGCTCATAACCCGAAGGTCGTAGGTTCAAATCCTGCTCCCGCAATAAGGCTCGGTAGCTCAGTTGGTAGAGCAATGGATTGAAGCTCCATGTGTCGGCGGTTCGATTCCGTCTCGCGCCATTTTTAATTATAGTATGTATGCGGGTGTAGTTTAGTGGTAAAACTACAGCCTTCCAAGCTGTTGTCGCGAGTTCGATTCTCGTCACCCGCTTTGAACTTTGTTCAAATTACCAAGTTTTTAACTTGGGCGCGTAGCTCAGGTGGTTAGAGCGCACGCCTGATAAGCGTGAGGTCGGTGGTTCGAGTCCACTCGTGCCCATTAATTGGAGAATTACTCAAGAGGCTGAAGAGGACGGTTTGCTAAATCGTTAGGTCGGGTAACTGGCGCAAGGGTTCGAATCCCTTATTCTCCGTTTTAATGAGGGTTTATAACTCTCTTTTTTTGTATTTTTAAGAGTAGTAGAATAAAAACTTCAGATTTGTAAAATTAATTGGATTACTTATCTGAAGTTTTTTTGCGCTCTTTGTCAACTGTAGTGGGCTTGAGAAAAGCTAAAATCTAGAAAGGACGAAATTTGTCCTTTCTTTTTTGATATTGAGAGCGATAAAAATTCGTTTTTTGAAGTTTTCAAAGTTCCGAAATCCAAAGGCATTTCGTTTGATAAGTTTAACGAGATTATTGGTCGCTTCCAGTTTGGCTTTAGAATAGGGGAGTTGAAGGGCGTTGACGATTTTCTCTTTGTCCTTTAGAAAGGTTTTAAAGACAGTCTGAAAAAGAGGATGAACCTGCTTTAGATTGTCCTCAATAAGTCCGAAGAATTTGTCAGGTTCCTTGTTCTGAAAGTGAAAAAGCAAGAGTTGATAGAGATTGTAGTGGTGTTTCAACTCTTCTGAATAGCTCAAAATCTTGTCTAGAATCTCTTTATTCGTTAAGTGCATACGAAAAGTAGGGCGATAAAATCGTTTATCACTCAGTTTACGACTATCCTGTTGAATGAGTTTCCAGTAGCGTTTGATGGCCTTGTATTCATGGGATTTTCGCTCAAATTGATTCATGATTTGGACACGTACACGACTCATGGCACGGCTTAGATGTTGGACAATGTGAAAGCGGTCAAGAACGATTTTAGCGTTAGGAAAAAGTTTACTGGCAATATCGTAGTAAGGGCTAAACATATCCATCGTAATGATTTTCACCTGACAACGAACAGCTCGCTCGTAGCGCAGAAAGTGATCACGAATGACAGCTTGTGTTCTACCCTCAAGAACAGTGATGATGTTGAGATTATCAAAATCTTGTGCAATAAAACTCATCTTTCCCTTAGTGAAGGCATACTCGTCCCAGGACATAATCTCAGGGAGGTAAGAAAAATCAGACTTAAAACGGAAGTCATTGAGCTTACGAATGACAGTTGAAGTTGAAATAGCCAGCTGATGAGCAATATCGGTCATAGAAGTCTTTTCAATCAGCTTTTGCGCAATCTTTTGGTTGATGATACGAGGAATTTGATGATTCTTCTTGACGAGAGAGGTTTCGGCGACCATCATTTTCGAGCAATGATAGCACTTGAATCGACGCTTTTTCAGGAGGATTCTAGTAGGCATACCAGTCGTTTCGAGGTAAGGAATTTTCGACGGTTTTTGAAAGTCATATTTCTTCATTTGATGTCCACAATCAGGACAAGATGGGGCATTGTAATCCAGTTTAGCGATGATTTCCTTAAGTGTATCCTTATTGATGATGTCTAGAATCTGGATATTAGGGTCTTTAATATCGAGTAGTTTTGTGATAAAATGTAATTGTTCCATATGAATCTTTCTAATGAGTTGTTTAGTCGCTTTTCATTATAGGTCATATGGGACTTTTTTTCTACAACAAAATCGGCTCCATAAGATCCATAGGGGATTTACCCACTACAAATATTATAGAGCCAGTTTTTTGTGCTCTTTGACAACTGTATAGGGCTGAAGAAATACTAAATTTTTATATATTGTTGATTTTATGGTTGTGCTTGTTTATTACTACTTCCAACTCTTGAGTGAAATTTCTCCGCTATTTAGCCAGATTTCTTTTCCGTTATCACATTGAACTAAAAGTTTGCCATTTTCTGAGATATCTTTAGCAAGTCCCTTGTAGTCTTTTTGATCTAGTGTAAAAGTCACTTCTTTTCCAAGAACGAATGACTGTTTTTTATATAGGTATAATAGCTCATCTGCTGGTGTTTCGAAGAAAGCACGCCAGATTTCTATGATTAATTCATTCCTTGTTATTGGAGCTGTAGTTTTAAATAAGCTAGCAGCTTTTTCTTTTAATTCTTGTGGGAAATCATTAATAGTAAAGTTGATTCCTACTCCAATAATGATATCTGTGACTAAGCCTGTTTCTACAGAGGTCATTGCTTCAGTGAGGATTCCTCCAATTTTATGATTGTTTAGGTAGATATCATTGACCCATTTTATGTCGACATCTATTAAAGTTAGGTTCTTAATGGCTTTGTAGACAGCTCCTGCTACAAGTAGTGTGTAGGATGGTAATTGGTCATATGGAAGATTTGGTTTAAGATGGAGTGTCATATAAATACCACCTTGTGGTGAGTAGAAGGAACGTTGAAATCGACCTCGGCCTGCTGTTTGATAGGAAGCTAGATAGAGGGTGTTTACTTCATTCCCTAAATCAATTGCTTCTTTTGCATCCAGTTGTGTTGATTTTGTTTCGGGTTTAAAACTGATTTTAATTGGAAGATTTTCTTCTAGAATCTCTGGAAGAATAAGGTCTCCATTCACCAGTTTATAGCCTTTGTTTTTGATACTATCAATTTCAATGCCTTCTTGTTCTAAACGCTTGATGGCTTTCCAAATTGATGTTCGAGTTAGTGATAGTTCTTCTGCAATTTTTTCTCCGCTGATATAATCGATTTCTTTAGCTAGAATTTGGTAGACGGCTTGGTAGGATTTCATAGTGTTGGCTTTCTTTAAGAATAGTATATGATTTGAATCTAGTTTGGATAGTTGCGCCTAATCTATATTTTATTACTACTATTTTAACATATGCCTACTATTTACGGCATGATTTTCTTAGAGAAAATGCAATCATTAAGATTGAGTTTTGAAATCTCAGTATTTTTGCTCCCTTTTTGGTAAATTCCCAAACTAAGTTCCACCGCTAATCCAAGTGGAAGTTAGTCTGATAAAAATTCTAAAAACCAGTGGAAATCCGTGTCAGGGTAAGTTCCACTGGTTTTAATCATG
>NZ_JAIRCA020000037.1 GCF_020089495.2 Streptococcus mitis subsp. hohhotensis
ACAAACTAGAATAAGGACTGACATCCATAGTTAACTGATTATCAAGCATCATTTCACCTCATCTCTAGTATAACAAAAAAGCCATCAATTTGATGACTTTTTCAGTAGGCTCGTTCATAATCGTTGTTTTTTATATATGCGTAATATAAGGATTTAGAGTTTCGGTATTTTTTATAAAAGAATTAACTAAAATACTAATTCCATAAATCATGTTCGTTAAAATTCTACATTATTAAAGTGCAAAATTAGGATAAAGAATTTATCTATTCATCCTCAGAAAGTCAGACTTTTTCCTTGACTATTTCTGACCAAGTGATACAATAGAGCTATGAATTAGCACTCAGATATAAAGAGTGCTAATAATATCTATCTCATTATGGAGGAAATCAGATGTTGAAACCGTTAGGAGACCGTGTGGTCTTGAAAATCGAAGAAAAAGAACAAACTGTTGGAGGCTTTGTCCTTGCAGGTTCAGCCCAAGAAAAAACAAAAACAGCCCAAGTTGTAGCTACTGGACAAGGTGTTCGTACCTTGAACGGTGACTTGGTTGCTCCAAGTGTTAAAGCTGGAGACCGTGTCTTGGTTGAAGCTCACGCAGGTCTTGATGTCAAAGATGGTGATGAAAAGTATATCATCGTAGGCGAAGCGAACATCTTGGCTATCATTGAAGAATAGAAGGAGAAAGTAAGTATGTCAAAAGAAATTAAATTTTCATCAGATGCCCGTTCAGCTATGGTCCGTGGTGTCGATATCCTTGCAGATACTGTTAAAGTAACCTTGGGACCAAAAGGTCGTAACGTTGTGTTGGAAAAATCATTTGGCTCACCCTTGATTACCAATGACGGTGTGACCATTGCCAAAGAAATCGAATTGGAAGACCATTTTGAAAATATGGGTGCCAAATTGGTATCAGAAGTAGCTTCAAAAACCAATGATATCGCAGGTGACGGGACTACAACTGCAACTGTTTTGACCCAAGCTATCGTCCGCGAAGGAATCAAAAACGTCACAGCAGGTGCCAATCCAATCGGCATTCGTCGTGGGATTGAAACAGCAGTTGCTGCAGCAGTTGAAGCCTTGAAAAACAATGCTATTCCTGTTGCCAACAAAGAAGCCATCGCTCAGGTTGCCGCCGTCTCTTCTCGTTCTGAAAAAGTTGGTGAGTACATCTCTGAAGCTATGGAAAAAGTTGGCAAAGATGGAGTCATTACTATCGAAGAATCACGTGGTATGGAAACAGAACTTGAAGTTGTGGAAGGAATGCAGTTTGACCGTGGTTATCTTTCACAGTATATGGTAACAGATAGCGAAAAAATGGTAGCTGATCTCGAAAATCCATACATTTTGATTACTGATAAGAAGATTTCAAATATCCAAGAAATCTTGCCACTCCTAGAAAGTATTCTCCAAAGCAATCGTCCACTCTTAATTATTGCGGATGATGTGGATGGCGAAGCTCTTCCAACTCTTGTTTTGAACAAGATTCGTGGAACTTTCAACGTAGTAGCAGTTAAGGCACCTGGTTTTGGTGACCGTCGCAAAGCCATGCTTGAAGATATCGCCATCTTAACAGGAGGAACAGTTATCACAGAAGACCTAGGTCTTGAATTGAAAGATGCTACAATTGAAGCTCTTGGTCAAGCAGCGAGAGTAACTGTGGACAAAGATAGCACTGTTATCGTAGAAGGTGCTGGAAATCCTGAAGCGATTTCTCACCGTGTTTCAGTTATCAAGTCTCAAATCGAAACCACAACTTCTGAGTTTGACCGTGAAAAATTGCAAGAACGCTTGGCGAAATTGTCAGGTGGTGTAGCAGTCATCAAGGTCGGAGCTGCAACTGAAACTGAGTTGAAAGAAATGAAACTCCGCATTGAAGATGCCCTCAACGCTACTCGTGCAGCTGTTGAAGAAGGTATTGTTGCAGGTGGTGGAACAGCTCTTGCCAATGTGATTCCAGCTGTTGCTGCCTTGGAATTGACAGGAGACGAAGCAACAGGACGCAATATTGTTCTCCGCGCCTTGGAAGAACCTGTTCGTCAAATCGCCCACAATGCAGGATTTGAAGGATCTATCGTTATCGATCGTTTGAAAAATGCTGAAGTTGGTATAGGCTTCAACGCAGCAACTGGCGAATGGGTCAACATGATTGAAGAGGGAATCATTGACCCAGTTAAAGTGAGCCGTTCAGCCCTACAAAATGCAGCATCTGTAGCCAGCTTGATTTTGACAACAGAAGCAGTCGTAGCCAATAAACCAGAACCAGTGGCCCCAGCTCCAGCAATGGATCCAAGCATGATGGGCGGCATGATGTAAGCTTTCTATAGAAAACAACTTATAAAAAACACAAAAGGAGGGAATGTCTATCCCTCTTTTTATACTATACACTTTTAAATAGATTTGAGCTCTCCTAACTTATATGATAAAATAAGACTAGAAAAAGGAGAAGAACATGATCGATGTAGAAGAAATTCTGAGCAAGATGAACCCCAATCAGAAGATTAATTATGACCGTGTCATGCAGAAGATGGTACAAGTATGGGAGAAAAATGAGCAACGGCCAACCATTCTCATGCATGTTTGCTGTGCCCCTTGCAGTACCTATACCCTAGAATATTTGACCAAGTATGCAGATGTGACTATCTATTTTGCCAATTCTAATATCCATCCCAAGGCAGAATACCATAAGCGTGCCTATGTGACTAAAAAGTTTGTCAGTGATTTCAATGAGCGGACTGGCAATAACGTTCAATACCTAGAAGCTCCTTATGAACCTAACGAATATCGTAAACTGGTTCGAGGTTTGGAAGAAGAGCCTGAAGGTGGCGACCGTTGTAAGGTTTGCTTTGACTACCGCCTGGATAAGACAGCGCAAGTGGCTATGGATCTGGGCTTTGATTATTTTGGCTCAGCCTTGACCATTAGTCCTCATAAGAATTCTCAAACCATCAACAGCATCGGAATCGATGTGCAAAAAATTTATACAACCCACTATCTTCCAAGTGATTTCAAGAAAAATCAGGGCTACAAACGTTCAGTAGAGATGTGTGAAGAGTATGACATTTACCGTCAATGTTATTGTGGATGTGTCTATGCAGCACAAGTCCAGAATATTGACCTGGTTCAAGTTAAGAAGGATGCCACAGCTTTCTTGCTGGATAAGGATGTTGAAAAAGATTATTCCCATATCAAATTTACTGTTACGAAATTAGATATATAGAAATCACCCCAGCTGAAAAGCTGGGTTTTTCAAATAAAAAAACCAGGGCTTTCACCCCAATGTCATTAAGTTAAGAAATTCAAATACAATTCTGTATTTGGGTTTCTTTTTTATGTGATAAACTTATAGTTAAGGAGGGATTTCCCATGATAAAACAGATAAAAGCC
>NZ_JAIRCA020000038.1 GCF_020089495.2 Streptococcus mitis subsp. hohhotensis
AAAAACCTTTATTTGTTATGCAAAAAAATAGAAGATAGGATAGAGAATCACTTTGATGATCTCAATCACACCTCCTATTCAAGTAGTTAGATCACTAACTTAATGACATTGGGCTTTCACCCTAGTTTGACAACTTTACCGATTCTTTAGTTCTACATAGCGCTTGTACCAAATGTTTACATAGGCTTCTGAGAAAGGACCACGTCCATTATTAATCCAATCAACAAGAATTTTGACATGTTCTTTTAAAATATAGTCCAAGTCATCAGAATAATTCATTTTGCGTTTGTGACGCTCATACTCCTCAACGTCCAAGAGACGTTTTTCCCCATCTGTAAAAATTTTAACATCCAAATCGTAATCAATATACTTCAGTGCTTCTTCATCCAGATAGTAGGGGCTAGCCATATTGCAATAGTAGGAAATTCCATTATCACGAATCATGGCAATGATATTAAACCAATATTTCTTGTGAAAGTAAACAATAGCCGGTTCTCGAGTGACCCAACGACGACCATCACTTTCGGTAACAAGTGTATGATCGTTGACACCAATAATGGCGTTTTCTGTTGTTTTTAGTACCATGGTGTCTCGCCAAGTTCGGTGGAGACTCCCATCATGCTTATAACTTTGAATTGTAATAAAGTCGCCTTCTTTTGGAAGCTTCATAACTAACCAACTTTCTACAATTTATAAGTTTATCATTTATTATTGTACCATAAAATTGCCTAAAATCTGTGAATTTTACATGAAAATATTAAAGATATTCTCTGAGAGCGCTTGCTATATCCGAAAAATCGTAGCCCTTTCGTGCTAAAACTTGGGTTAAACGCTGTTTAAGTTCGTATCCTTCATATTTGCGAGTATACTTAGCATATTGCTTGTCAAGTTCCTTGAAGATGAGTTCCTGAGTTGTTTCTCCATCAACTTGACTATCCAAGTCGTCAAAGGCACTTTTAGCTTCAGAGTATGAGAAGCCCTTGTTGGTCAAGTTTTGGATAATCTTTTCTTGCAAGGCACGAGCTGGAAGTTTTCCTTCATATTTTTTCAATAGTTTATTGGCTACACGTTGAGCAACTTCCGAAAAATCAAATTCTTTCAGTATCTCTTCTATAGTGGATTTTGAAATTCCTTTTTGTGCTAATTTCTGAGTCAATACATAAGGCCCCTTATCACCTGAAAGTTGATTGGCATTGATGATAGCATAAGCGTACTGGCTGTCATTAATCCACTTATCTTCTTTAAGATTAGCAATAACTTGAGAAACGATGTTTTCATTAATATCGTATTTTTTCAGATATTCTCTAACCTCTTTTTCAGTGCGAGCTTTAAAGGATAGGTGGTAGAGGGCCAGATTCTTACCATAAGAAAATTGAGCAAAGTCCTGAATCTCTTTCAATTCTTCTTCGCTTATCACCTTATCTCTCGATAACATAAAACGAACAATAGTATCTTCAGTAATGTAGCTTTTGTCGCCATTATCAAGCTCCATCAGATAAAGTCTTTTTTTCTTTTCAAGTTTTGTGATTTTCATAGTTCTATTATAACTCAAAATGTGATAAGATAGGGGTATGAATCTGAAAGTGAAACAAAAAATACCATTAAAAATCAAGCGCATGGGAATTAATGGTGAGGGAATCGGCTTTTATCAAAAAACCTTAGTCTTTGTGCCGGGTGCTCTCAAAGGAGAAGATATCTATTGTCAGATTACTTCTATTAAACGTAACTTTGTTGAAGCAAAATTACTAAAGGTAAACAAGAAGTCTAAATTTCGAGTTGTGCCGGCTTGTACTATTTACAATGAGTGCGGAGGCTGCCAAATCATGCACCTGCATTATGATAAGCAGCTGGAGTTCAAGACGGACTTGCTTTATCAAGCGCTGAAAAAATTTGCCCCTGCAGGATATGAAAATTATGAAATCCGCCCGACGATTGGAATGCAGGAACCAAAATATTACCGTGCTAAGTTACAATTTCAGACTCGAAAATTTAAGAATCAGGTCAAGGCGGGTTTATATGCACAAAACTCTCACTATTTAGTAGAGTTGAAAGACTGCCTGGTACAAGATAAGGAAACCCAAGTGATTGCTAATCGCTTGGCAGAATTACTTACTTATCACCAGATTCCAATCACGGATGAGAGAAAAGTTCTAGGTGTTAGAACTATAATGGTTCGACGAGCAAGAAAGACTGGACAGGTTCAGATTATTATTGTTACAAATCGTCAGCTTAATTTAACCCAACTAGTAAATGATTTAATTAAAGATTTTCCAGAGGTTGTGACAGTAGCTGTTAATACAAATACAGCTAAAACCAGTGAGATTTATGGTGAAAAGACAGAGATTATCTGGGGAGAAGAGAGTATTCAAGAAGGTGTACTCGATTATGAATTTTCACTATCTCCTCGAGCGTTCTATCAACTAAATCCTGAACAAACAGAAGTTCTTTATAACGAGGCGGTAAAAGCCTTGGATGTTACTAAAGAAGACCATTTGATTGACGCTTATTGTGGAGTTGGAACGATTGGATTTGCCTTTGCAAAGAAAGTAAAAACACTCAGAGGTATGGATATTATTCCAGAAGCTATTGAAGATGCCAAGCGAAATGCTAAAAGAATGGGATTTGACAATACGCATTATGAAGCTGGAACAGCAGAAGAGATTATTCCTCGTTGGTACAAGGAAGGCTACCGAGCAGATGCTCTGATTGTGGACCCACCACGTACAGGTCTGGATGATAAGTTATTAGATACTATTCTTACTTATGTACCAGAAAAAATAGTTTATATTTCTTGTAATGTTTCGACCTTGGCTCGTGATTTGGTACGCTTAGTAGAAGTCTATGATCTTCATTATATCCAGTCGGTCGATATGTTCCCGCATACAGCTCGAACGGAAGCTGTTGTAAAATTAATAAAAAAAGTTGAAAAAAGTAGTTGACAAAAAATAAAAAGTCGGTATAATAGTAAGAGTTGAAAATAACAACTCTGGTCCGTTGGTCAAGGGGTTAAGACACCGCCTTTTCACGGCGGTAACACGGGTTCGAATCCCGTACGGACTAT
>NZ_JAIRCA020000039.1 GCF_020089495.2 Streptococcus mitis subsp. hohhotensis
CAATGTCATTAAGTTAAGAAATTCAAATACAATTCTGTATTTGGGTTTCTTTTTTATGTGATAAACTTATAGTTAAGGAGGGATTTCCCATGATAAAACAGATAAAAGCCCACTTGAATAAGAGTATTCAGAGTATCATTGGTCAAAAAGTTGAGTTCGTCAAACAAGATGAACAGGCCTTTACTCGTAAAAGAAGTTTATCACTAGAAACTATGATTCGTACCATTCTGGGAATGGGAGGGAAATCATTGTCAAAAGAATTACTAGATGCCAGACTGACAGTTTCAAATTCAGCCTTTGTTCAAAGACGCTATCAGATAAAACCTGAAGCGTTCTATGCCCTATTTAAAGAATTTACAGCACCTATTCCACTTAATACTGATTTTCCAATATTCGCTGCAGATGGGAGTGATATCTGTATTCCTCGAAATCCCATGGATACAGAAACCTCTATCCAAACCCAAACGGATGTTAAATCCTATAATCTCATACACATAAATGCCCTATACGACTTGACGAGTGGAGTGTATAGAGATGTTTCTATTCAAGACAAACATACGCAACATGAGCGCTTAGCTCTGATTCAGATGATGGAGGATTCTCCCTTTCGAGAAAGCTCTTGTTATCATGGATAGAGGCTATGAAAGTTACAATCTTATGGCTCATTTTCAAGAAAAAGGTTGGCTTTATATCATCCGTATTCGAGATGGAAAACAATCCATGCGTTCCTCCTTCAACTTGCCAAATACAGAGTGTTTTGATCAAACATTTTCTCTAACATTATCACGAAAGCAAACCAATCAGCTCAAAAAACTTTATCGTGATTTTCCCAATGACTATCATTTTATTCCACACAATTCTACTTTTGATTTTCTTCCAGAAACAAGTCAAAAACAGGATCCTGTAGTACTCTATGAGCTTCCTTTTCGTATGGTGCGTTTAGAAGTGGACGAAGGAAAATACGAAACTTTAGTGACAAATACAGACTATTCAATCCAAGAATTAAAAAATCTCTACGCCAGCAGATGGGGCATAGAGACTAGTTTTCGTGACCTGAAATACAGTGTTGGCTTGGTCAATTTTCATGCAAAAAAGAAGGAAGGGATTCTCCAAGAAATCTTTGCTCGCTTTACAAATTTTAACTTTTGTCGTTGGGTAATCTCGCAAGTTGCCATCGACAGTAGTCGTAAAAAACAAAGATATAAAGTGTGTTTCTCAGATGCGGCTTATGCCTGCCGTTTGTTTTTTAACTGTTCCCTTTCTTCTCTCCAGTTGAAAAACTACCTCAAGAAACAGTTATCTATTATTCGACCGAATCGAAAATATCCAAGAAAGATAAAGGCCCAATCGGTAGTTGATTTCATCTATAGAGTAACATAAATCTCAAAAAATAGGGTAAAAAAACCTTTATTTGTTATGCAAAAAAATAGAAGATAGGATAGAGAATCACTTTGATGATCTCAATCACACCTCCTATTCAAGTAGTTAGATCACTAACTTAATGACATTG
>NZ_JAIRCA020000004.1:0-55365 GCF_020089495.2 Streptococcus mitis subsp. hohhotensis
ATGATTAAAACCAGTGGAACTTACCCTGACACGGATTTCCACTGGTTTTTAGAATTTTTATCAGACTAACTTCCACTTGGATTAGCGGTGGAACTTAGTTTGGGAATTTACCGTTATTTTCTTATTTTAGCAATTCTGAAACTGGTTCGAAAACAATTTTTTCAATGTCAGAAAGGTAAATTGCCAATTGTTGTTGCTTGGTAAAGAATTCTGATAAGAGGCTATTTCCTTGAATCTGCTTGCCAAAGCCTTCCATCTTAGCTTGGAAGGAATCGTCTGGCATTTGCCCTGTCTGCGCTAGTCTTTGAATTTCCTCTTGGAAAGCAACATATTCTGTAAAGATTTTGCTTGCCTCAGCATCTGCTGAAATAGCATCTTTAGCTGCTTTAACAGCCTTGTATTCTGGTAATTCGCGTAGACCGCGACTGAGTTCATTTGCACTATCGTAAATATTTGACATAATTTTCTCCTTATTTATTTCTTTTAAAATTACTAGTCACTCTGTGGTCTTTATTATTGTGCAATAACTTTTATATGACCTCTTGAATGTCCATTGCTTAATTCCTTATCTAGTACAAGCTCTATTTTCAAAGAGCCCAAATTAGAATTTGTCATAGTTTCATTTGATACAAGATTATCAAAATAACTATTTATATCATCATCAGATAAAGACGATTCAATTGCTCTAACAATATCATGAAATACTTCTTTCATTCCTGCAACACCAGATTCACTATTTTCATTTGTCTGATTTATTGTTACATTGATTTTATCAGTATCATTTGCATGTAAAAGCTCCAAGTAGTATCCGTAGCTTGATGCGAAATATTTTATTTTTATATTTCCTTTTTTGATATTTTCTAATGGACTATTAGAATTTTGATTATAGCTATTAATAAAATCATTAATAATTCTATCGTCTACATACTTTGAATTATTTTTCTCTTAACTTATTTCTTTCTTGGATGATTCATTTTTTGTCTCAACACTTGCTTCTGAAGTAGTTTTCACATCTTTTTTAACAGCGTAAGCTCTAAGTAAGATAAAAGAAATAAAGATAATACCAAATATGAATCTAGGCTCTATTTTAGGCATATTTTTCTCCTTATTTGATGACGACTGTATAGTCGGTATTTTCTGTTATGAGATGCTCAGCTCTTTCCAAGTCTTGAGCATTTTTAAATGAAATTTGTAGAATCCCGTGAATGTCTTCACGATTTTCCTCGTTGATATGAATATTGACCAAGGAAGTTCCACGTAGCAATTCCAAGATTCGTAAAATAACGTCTTCTTCATCGGGAACGTCAACATAGAGATCATAAGAGCTATCCACACCACCACGCTTATGGATTTCCATGGCCTGACGTTGCTCACGCGCTTGGTTGAAAAAGTTCCAAATCTGCTCCTCATCTCCCTTGCTGATGGCCTGACCAACCTCATCCAAACGCTCCTTGAAATCCTCGATTCGATCCAGAATGGTTTCACGATTAGATAAGAGAATGGAGGTCCACATACCTGGTTCACTCTCTGCAATCCGTGTCATATCTCGAAAACCACCGGCCGCAAAGCGCCTTGCCATCTCATGTTCTTGAGCATAGACCGCGGTCTGTTCCATGAGGCTAGAAGCCAGAATATGAGGAAAATGGCTAATCTGAGAAGTGACACGGTCATGCTCCTTGGCATCAATCTCGATAAAACGAGCATGAAGACCTGAAAGCAGGTCCTTCATTTCCTCAAGTGTATCAGGACTTGTCAGGCTCGAAGGCGTGAAGATATAATAGGCATTTTCAAAAAGATTGACATCCGCTGAGGCAGCTCCTGTCTTGTGACTACCAGCCATGGGATGGGCCCCGACAAAACGAACAGGTTTTCCAGCCAAATAGTTCTCCGCTGCATCTACAATAGCTGACTTGGTCGAACCAGCATCTGAAATAATGACGCCTTCTTTTAAGTCTAAGTTGGCCAATTCCTTAGTGAAAGCAATAGTTTGTTTGATTGGCAAGCTGAGGATAATAATATCTGCCAAAGAAGCAAAACTGGCAAAATCATCCGTTGCACGGTCAATCATGCCTTCTTTCAAGGCGATATCTCTCGAAGCTTGACTGCGATTATAACCTAAAATTTCATAATCTGGATGATCGCGTTTGATGCCGAGTGCCATAGAGGCACCGATCAACCCAAGACCTGCGATATAGATTGTTTTTGCCATAGGAACTCCTTAATAGTTCTTTGTATAGTCTCGATGTTTGGCCACTGCTTCTTTTAATTCCTCTAGATTGTCTGATGAGAATTTTTCAAGGATTTCTTGTGCCAGAACCGTTGCCACAACAGCTTCCATAACTACACCTGCAGCTGGAAGAGCAGTTGGATCACTTCTTTCGACTGTTGCCTTGTAGGGTTCATGGGTTTCGATATCCACACTCATGAGTGGTTTGTAGAGAGTAGGAATAGGCTTCATAACTCCACGAACAACGATAGGTTGCCCATTGGTCATACCACCTTCAAAGCCCCCTAGATTGTTGGTACGGCGAGTATAGCCGTCTTCTTTAGACCAGAGAATTTCATCCATAACTTGGCTGCCTTTACGGTAACCAGCTTCAAAGCCGAGACCAAATTCTACCCCTTTAAAGGCATTGATAGAAACAACTGCCTGGGCCAATCGCGCATCCAATTTTCTGTCCCATTGGACATAAGAACCAAGGCCAACTGGAACACCTCCGACAACTGTCTCGACAACCCCACCAATTGTATCACCGTCACGTTTGATTTGGTCAATATAGTCCTTGATTTCCTGTTCCCGTTCTTGGTTGACAATAGAAACTTCAGACTGGGCAGCTCGTTTCTTAATCTCAGCGACTGTCAGATTTTCAGGAACATCGATTTCCTTGCCACCAAAGACCACGACATGGTTGGCAATCTCCATATCCAGTTCAGCCAAAAGGCGTTTGGCTACTGCCCCAACGGCAACCCGCATGGTGGTTTCACGGGCAGATGAGCGCTCCAAAGAATTTCTTAAATCATCAAAACGGTACTTGATACCCCCAACCAAGTCGGCGTGACCAGGACGTGGATGGGTGATTTTTCGTTTGCTTTTAAGGCGGTCTTCAATGTCCTCCGCAGACATGATGTCCAGCCATTTTTGGTGATCCTTATTGACGACATCCATGGTAATAGGAGCCCCTGTCGTCTTCCCGTGGCGAACGCCAGAAGTAAAGACAACCTGGTCACTCTCAATCTTCATACGACCACCGCGGCCGTAGCCACCCTGACGACGTTTAAGGTCCTCATTGATATCCTCAGCTGTCAAAGGAAGTCCAGCTGGAATTCCCTCAATAATAGCCGTCAGACGGGGGCCGTGTGATTCTCCTGCAGTTAAATATCTCATACGTTCTCCTTATTTTACCAAATAGTCTTTCATCTCTTCCAAAGAAACTGGGTGGATAGTCGCTGAACCAAGCTCTGGCACCAAGACCAATTTCAAGGTATTGCCACGCGCCTTCTTATCATGAGTCAAAGCCTGATAAAGCTTGTCAACATCCCAGTTTTCATAGTCAACAGGCAAGCCAAATTTCTGACACATATCTGTAATGGACTGAGTTATGCCAGCTGGCATAAGGCCTTTTTCCTCAGCTACCTTGGAAATCTGAACCATGCCCATGGCCACAGCTTCACCATGCATGACCTTGCCATATCCGGCCGTCGCTTCAATGGCGTGACCAATGGTGTGGCCAAAATTGAGGTAAAGACGAACACCATTGTCCAACTCATCCTCAACTACCATCTTGCGCTTAACCTGACAAGAATGTTCAATCAAGGTCTCTGCATATTCCAGTATGCTCTCAACAGAACCATCCAGCTCCGTCAAGAGAGCCCAAAGTTCTGGATCCTCAATCAAGCCATACTTGATAACTTCACCCATTCCTTCAATCAACTCTCTTTTTCCGAGGGTTTCAAGAACAAGTGGGTCAATCAGAACCCCATCTGGCTGGGCAAAGGTACCCACCATATTTTTAGCAAATGGAGTATTGACGCCCGTCTTTCCACCGATTGAAGAATCCACCTGGGCAGTCAAACTAGTCGGAATCTGAACAAAGTGAATGCCCCGCATATAGGTAGAGGCTACAAAACCAGCCAAGTCCCCAACGACACCGCCACCAAGAGCCACGATTCCATCGCTACGAGTCAGACCTTGCTTGACTAAAAATTCATAGACTTTCTGGACAGTGGTTAAATTCTTTCTTTCTTCCCCTTCTAAAAAGTCAAAAACTGCTACCTGAAAACCAGCATCTTCTAGGCTGAGCTTGACCTTCTCTGCATAAAGAGAAGCTACATGGTTGTCTGTCACAATGACTACCTTTTGTGGTTGCCAGAGTTCTCGCAACCATTGACCAGCCTGAGCCAGACAACCTTTTTCAATCTGAATATCATAAGGATGATGAGGAATATCGATTCTGATTTTCATAGGAGAATCTCCTTTTCTTTATTGGTATTTTTCTGTTAAAGACTGCCAAATTTCTTCTGTCGGCATTTCCTTTCCTGTCCACAGTTGAAAAGCTTCTGCAGCTTGATAGAGCAACATCCCCAGACCATTGACGGCTGGATTGCCCTGACTTCTGGCCCATTTCAAAAACGGGGTTTCAAAAGGTTGGTAAATGATATCTGCTACTAAAAGAGTTTCTGATAGGACAATGTTTTCAGGAACTGGAGATGATTGACCATCCATCCCTACACTTGTCGCATTGACCAGTAAATCCGACTCAGCAATCCTTGCTTGCAGTTCAGAAACATCTTCTAAAGAATACAAGTCCACCTTAAAACCAGTCTGCTCCTGTAACTTGTCTAGGTAAGGTCTTGTTTTTTCCATAGAAACGGAACGGACAAAGACCGAAATCTGACTGACGCCATCCAAAATAGCCTGTGCCAGAATGGACTTAGCTGCACCACCTGCACCCAGTAGGGTCATCTTTTTACCTGTAATTGTAAAAGAAGGCAAGCTCTTAAAAAATCCCTTGCCATCTGTATTATATCCAATTAAATTGCCATTCTCATTGACAACCGTATTAACCGCACCAATCAAGCGCGCTTCATCTCTCAGCTCATCCAAAAAAGGAATCACCTGCTCCTTATAGGGCATGGAAAGATTGATTCCAAACATCTGGTAGCGACGAATATTGGCCACTGTTTCTGCCAAGTCACCCGCTTCAATCTCCCAAGCCACGTAAGCACCGTTGGTAGCTGTCGCCTCAAAAGCCCTATTGTGGATAAAGGGGGAAATAGAATGTTTAATAGGATTGGCAACAACGGCAGCTAAACGTGTATAGCCATCAAGCTTCATCCAAAATCTCCCTGATTTTTTTCATATTAGCTAGGGAAATCTGACCTGGGGCACTAGCCTCATCTAGACTAGCAAAGGACCAGCTAGAACCCGTCACATCTGCAGTGATACGAGAGACTTTACCCACCTTGCCCATAGAAATCGTCACATATTCCTGTTCAGGATTGAGGGTTTTAAAGCCTCGTGTATAGTTCATCAAGTCTAGCACATCCTGCTCCGTGTGAGCCATCACCGCAACCTTGACAAGTTTTGGATTTAGGCTCGTCAACTCTGACAAGATTTCCATCATGTTTTCAGGTGTTTCTTGGAAATTGTGGTAACTCAAAACGAGATTTGGGAAGTCCAGCATTTCCTCAAAAACATCCTTGTAGCTGTAATACTCAAAATCAATATAGTCTGGTTGATAGAGTTGCGCCACTTCCTTGATTAGATGGATATATTCTTCTGGAGAAAGGTCAATTTCTCCCCCTTCAGCGCGAGTTCGCAGAGTGAAAACCAACTCACGGCCTGCGAATTTTTCAAAAATAGCTGGAGCTACCTGCAAAATCGCTTCCTTAGGCAGATAGTCAGCACGCCATTCAATGATGTCGGCATCCAGATACCTCGTGGCATCCAGAGCCTGAGCCTCCTCTAAACTTCTTGGCATTACTGAAACGATTAATTTCATTTACTAACCTTCATACTAATCACCTTGAGGTAATTACTACTTTCATCTTTTTTATTATAGGCGAAATCTGCTGGAAGACCGTATTTATTTAAAATCTGGTAACTTCTTCCTGCAAAGCCTTTATCAATTTGTTCTGTAAATTTCTGGCGGGATACATTGGCAGCATTGGTACTAGCAATGATAATCCCTTCCGGATTTAAAATCTCAAGACTCTGGGAAATCAACTTGTGATAATCCTTAGCCACAGAAAATGTTTGTTTTTTGTTCCGAGCAAAGCTAGGCGGATCTAGGACAATCACATCGTAAGTCAAGCCTTTTCGCTTAGCATACTTGAAATACTCAAAGACATCCATGACTATAAAACGGTGGTCATCTGTGCTGATTCCATTTGCCTGAAAATGCGCTTGAGACAATTCTCGTGAACGTTTAGCTAGGTCAACCGAAGTAGTCTGGCTTGCTCCTCCCATGGCCGCAGCCACTGAAAAGGCTGCTGTATAGGAAAACATATTGAGCAAGGATTTGCCCATAGCCAACCCATCAACTAGACTACCACGAACCTCGTGCTGATCTAGGAAAATCCCTGTCATCAAGCCATCGTTCATAAAGACTTGATACAGAACACCATTTTCCAAAACAGTGAAAAACTCAGGTGCTTCTTGACCATAAACATGGGCAGATTCATAGTCCAAACCCTTAAAGCGGATCTTCTCATAGGTCCCTAAAACCTCAGGAAAAATCTGTCTAAAGGCTTCCAAGATAATCTTGCGAATCTGATAAACATAAGAGTTATACCAAGAAAAGACGACATAGTCGCCATACAGGTCCACTGTCAGACCGCCAAAACCATCTCCCTCTTGGTTGAAGAGACGAAAGGCAGTTGTCAAATCATCTTGATAGTAGGCGCTTCTCTTTTCTTTAGCTTGTCTAAACAGCGTTTCAAAGAAAGCTTGATTGAAAGCCACCTTGTCCTTACTAACAAACCAGCCCAAGCCCTTGTTTTGCTGAGAAAGGTAGGCAGTACCAAGAAAGGTTCCTTCCTGACTCTGCACTTCTACTTCCTGATCCTTAAGATTGACATTCTCAAGATCACTGGCTTCTAGTAAAACCAGCCCCTTAGCGAGCTTCTTTTCAACCCTTTTGCTAACTCTTATTCTATTCATAACTACCATTATATCAAACTTTTAGCCAATTCTCAAAAAAGAAACTACCCTTGCTTTTTTACTCTTCTTTTAAAAAATGGTATACTAATACTAATAAAAAATTAGGAAGTAAATGTGTGAGAATTAATTTTAACAAAATCCAAAAAGCCATGGGTACCAGACTGGGTTTTGTCCTAACCCTTTTAATCCTCTATTGGCTCAAAACCTTATTAGCCTATACCGTTGACTTTAATTTAGATATTCAAGTAGGTAAGTTGCAGGGAAATTACCTTGCCTTTATCGCCTTTTTCAACCCCCTTCCTCTAGGACTACTCCTGCTGGCTCTAGCCCTCTATGCTCGCTCAACCAAGATCTTTTATGGTCTGAGTATAGCTATTTATAGCCTTTTATTCATTTGGCTCTATTCCAATGTCTTTTACTATCGAGAATTTAGTGACTTTATCACGGCTAATACCATGAAGGTGGTCAGCAAGGTGTCTGTCGGCACTGCGGAACTAGAGTTACTGCGTCCTTGGGATTTCATCTATTTTATGGATTTCCCATTGCTGGCTTTCCTTTTCTATAAAAAATTCATCCAGCTGGATAGGAGACCTTTCAAATTCCGCTCCAGTGTTGCTATCACTGCTCTCTCAGCCCTGCTCTTTTCAGCTAATCTTTTCTTGGCTGAAATTGAGCGTCCCGATCTCCTATCACGAGGATTTTCTAATTATTATGTTGTTCGTGCCCTTAGTTTGCCAGCATTTTTAGGCTATAGTGCCAACCAATCCTATAGCGCCAACAAAGAACGTGCTAAGGCCTCTGAGACCGACCTTCAACCTATTACAGATTATATTCAAGAACATTCGGCTAAGCCTAATCCAGACTATTTCGGCTTAGCCAAAGGGAAAAATGTGATTTATCTCCACTTGGAGAGTTTCCAACAGTTCCTGCTTGACTATAAACTCAACATAGATGGAACTGAGCATGAAGTCACTCCCTTCCTCAACTCCCTCTACCATTCGCAATCAACCCTAGCCTTTTCGAATATCTTTAACCAAGTCAAGGCTGGTAAGACCTCAGATGCGGAAACCATGCTGGAGACTGGTTTGTTTGGACTTGACCAAGGTTCCTTTATGGTCAATTACGGTGGTACCAATACCCAGCAGGCTGCTCCTTTTATCCTATCAAAAAACGGCTATCAATCGAGTGCCGTCTTTCACGGCAATATCGGGACGTTCTGGAACCGAAATACGACCTACAAACAATGGGGCTACCAATACTTCTTTGATGCTTCTTATTTTACTAAGCAAGACAGTAGCAATTCTTTCCAATATGGTTTAAATGATAAAATCATGATGAAAGATTCTATCCAATATCTAGAGCACTTGCAGCAGCCTTTTTATGCTAAGTATATCACGGTGTCCAATCACTATCCCTATGCTAGCAATCTGACAGGCGATGAACTTGGTTTCCCCTTGGCTAAAACCAAAGATGAAACCATCAATGGCTACTTCCAAACAGCTAACTATCTAGATAGTGCTATCAAGGCCTTCTTTGACTATCTCAAAGAAAGTGGCCTCTATGAAAAATCCATCATCGTCATCTACGGAGACCATTATGGAATTTCTAACTCCCGCAATCCTGAACTGGCACCCTTGATTGGCAAGACTTCTGAGAACTGGTCGAATTACGACAATGCCATGTTGCAACGAGTGCCTTTTATGGTGGTCATGCCTGGCTATGAAAAAGGACAAATCATCAATACCTACGGTGGACAAATCGATATCTTACCGACTCTTGAACACCTCCTTGGTATTGAGTCCAATTCCTTCCTACAAGTTGGACAAGATCTTCTGTCTCCAGATCATCAAGAAATCGTTGCCTTTCGGACTGCCAATTCCTTCGTTACACCAAAATACACCAGTTATGACGGACGAACCTACTATACTGAGAGCGGTCTTGAAATCAGCAACCTTGATGAACAAGCTCAGACTGAACTGGAAATTGTTCGTCAAGCAGCTAGTCAACAGCTAAAAATCAGCGACCAGATTCAAACTGGCGATTTGATACGTTTCTACCAAGCAGATCATCTTGGAAAAGTTGATACAGAAAGTATTTCTTACCTCAATTCTTTACAAATTCTGCAAAAGATTGAGCAGGAAAAAGGTAGTCAATCAACCAGTCTCTTTAGCCAACGACAAGGCAAAACCAGTGCTGACCTTTTCAAGGCACCAAGTTACCAAGAACTCCACCCCGAGTCTGTAGAAACTGAATCAAAATCACAATAAAAAAATGCTCTTCCGTCTTGGAGGAGCATTTCTTTTTATCAACGAAAATCAAAGAGCAAACTAGGAAAATAGCCTCAGATTAACTTTAAAATTATAGGTAAGGCTGATGAAGTCAACTCAAAATACTATTTTGAGCTAGCAGATAAGACAAAGCTGATCTTGTTTGAAGAGATTTTCGAAGAGTATAAGAAAGCCTAAAAGAGAAGTAAATTAGCTCGATAGGCTACTTCAGTAATATGTGTCTGTCAAATTTAGTGACGAGGATTGTAGAAGAAAGATGAGGAGGCATAGAGAGAAGATAAATCAGCTTCAGTAGATATCTAGAAAATTTGATTCTATAGAGAAGCCTTTTGTTACAAATTCAATATACTATCAATAAATAATATTATAGAAGCAATAATAATTATAATTTCACCTATCTGCATAATTCTATTTCGAACTCTAAATATATGTTCTATCAAAAATACTTGAAAAAGACACATTATAGGGATTAAAGTTTTTGAAATTGAAAAAAATCCCAATAAATAAACTATGAACAACAATAATAGAACTATATTATATTTCTTATTCATAACATTCCCCTCTTTATTTTTTGATTATCAATCTTAATAATTTACAACTACATTATAACAAACTAAGAAATCCTTGTTAACAAATATTGCCATTTTTTAAATTTTTTTTGATTCGAATGTGATAAACTACTTCAATATTGACTTTAGATGACTTTTCGTTTATATTTAGGGTGAACACAATGTGATAGAACAGTACCACTTTGTGTGCGATAAACTATGTACCTTTTGTGCCATATTTTTCTCCTTTCGCTTTACAATTGGCTTGAACACCTTTATTGTATCGCGTTTGGAGTTTTTTCGGTATAACCTTCGACGCGCACCCGCATAGTGGGTATTTTTTTACCTCGCACCTAACGGAGCGAGACGGACTAATCGTCACATAACAAAAAAGTTGGAGCTCAGTACTCCAACAATTACTTTTAAAATGTTTGGCGTTTTGCTTTACGCTCTGCACGACCACGAGCGCGATTTTCAGCGCGTTTGGTCTTACGGCGCTTTTCATCAACCGCCCATTGAATTTTTTTCTTATAACCCGGTTTGACTTTTTTCTTTTTCTTTTTAACCAAACCAATCATTTCGATATCAAGCTTATCTTGCTTCTTCTCACGATTAGCACGACGATCACGGTCATAGGTATCTTGAAATTCTCCGTCTTTGACCATCTTAGGAGTAAACTTGATTCCCAATTTCTCCAACTCACGAATATCCGAGTCATCACTTGGCTGATAGAGGGTAATAGCTGTACCTGGTAGACCGTTTCGTCCAGTACGACCAACACGGTGCACAAAGAAAGATAAATCTTGTGGAATGGCATCATTAATGACATGGCTGACACCTTCAATGTCAATCCCACGCGCTGCCAAGTCTGTTGCGACAATGTACTCAAAATCCAGATTTTTCACCTGATTCATGATCCGCTTACGTTCACGAGGGGCAATATCTCCATGAATCTTCGCTACCTTCAATCCTTGAGCAGTCAGATATGAATGCAATTCATCAGCACGCGTCTTAGTGTTGACAAAAATCATTGCCAAATAAGGTTGCATCAGTTGAGTCAACTGGTAAATTTGAGCATTCTTGTCACGTCCTTTAGTAGAAATCAACCAATTATCAATAGTATCAGAAATGACCGTTTTGGTCTTGATTTTTTCCATAACAGGATTTGACAAGTATTTTTTCAAGAATGGTTGCAGTTTCTGTGGGATAGTCGCTGAGAAGACCATGAATTGCAAGTCTTTTGGAAGACTACTAGCAATCTTATCAACAGTTTCTAAGAATCTCATATCCAAGGTCATATCAGCCTCATCGACAACAAAAGTCTTGGCCTTGTGAATAGCTAAATCACCAGATTTGACCAAGTCGTAGATACGACCTGGAGTACCGATAACAATATGAGGCTGGTTACTTGCCAATTTTTCAATTTGACGAGCCTTATCCGTACCACCCACATAGTTAACTACACGAACTTCCACTTCTGAGTGGGCAGCAATCTGACGGGCTGCTTGGTAAATTTGAGTAGCCAACTCACGACTCGGTGCCGTAATCACGGCTTGTACACTATCGCTAGCTTCATCTAATTGCTGGAAAATCGGTAACAAGAAAGTGTGAGTCTTACCTGAACCTGTTTTTGATTCTCCAACTAAATCTCGACCGGCCAAAACAATCGGAATCAACTTATCTTGTACCTCTGTTGGAGTTGTGAATTTCAACTCCTCCAAGGCTTCTCTAATATAGTTTTTAAATTGAAATTTCGTAAATGACATAATATCCTCGATTCTATCTATCCTATCAATTATACCACATTTTATTCCATTACAGTAGTCTCACTTATTTAGGCTATTTCCAGTAGCTTCTCTAGTCAGAAAAAGGCTGGAACTTCATGATTCCAACCTCTTTTCAGTCATTATTTCCAGTTTAAAAGAGCATTCAAGCCATAGTGATCACTAACTTGCGGGCTATTGTTGCCATCAAATACGACATGTAAATTTTCCACCGCTAACTCTTTGGTAGTAAAGACATAATCGATTCGAAGGGGTTCAGTATTTCCTTTCCAGCCATCAATTTCTGGTGGAACGGTATAGCTACCGCTTTTCTCTTGAGCAACTTCAAATGCGTCTTGTAAGCCCAATAGACTAGCTAAAATAGCTTGGTAGCCTTCCTGACCTGCTGGATTGTTGAAATCTCCAGCTAGCAAAAGCGGCTTGTTCAATTCTTTCAAGACAGCCTCAAATCGTGCCCATTCTTCTTGGAAACCTTTATCCCACCAAGAAAGGTGGACACTTGCAACTGCAAGTTCCTTACCATCAACTACAGTTTCAGCCAAGGCAACACGACGAGTATGATAGTCTGTTGGATCATCCACATCTGAAACTAAAATTTCTCTGGCTTCAATAGGTGTTTTAGACAAGATAGCCACACCTTCGTGATAGCGATCATAACCGATATGGTTATAGGCCCAAGTCCAGTAGTAATTTTTCCCTTGCTCAGACAACTTTTCAACCAAGAGTCTAACATAGTGATCTTGGTGAATAGGCTCAGCTGCTGGCAAAGGTTGATAGAGATCATTAACCTCCACCACTGGCGAAGTGATCTCCTGATTGATTTCTTGGAAACAAATCAAATCATAGTCTTTTTCAAGAATATCCTCAAGCAAAATCTGGAATTTTTCCTCAGCTTCTTTTTCCATCCAACTATGAGTATTGAGTGTTAAAAATTTCATTCTTTTCTCCCAAAAGTAAGAGGTTGGAATACAGCTTCCAACCTCAAGTATATCACAATTCTACTTTTGCAACTGCTGTTTTAGCTGCAAGAGAACCTGTTTTTTCTAATTTAACTGATTTAATTGCATCACCATTTGTGAAGACAACTACTGTTGAAGTTTCACGTCCTGCTGCACGGATAGCATCCAAGTCAGCTGTGACAAGGAGATCTCCTGCTGCAACTTTTTGTCCTTCAGCAACATGAACTGTAAATGGTTTACCTTCAAGACTTACTGTGTCCAAACCAATGTGAACCAATACTTCAAGACCTGGTTCAGTCACAATACCAAGAGCATGTTTTGTTGGGAAGATGCTTGATACAGTACCTGAAACTGGAGATACAATGTTTCCATTTGCAGGTTCTACTGCAAATCCATCACCCATCATTTTTTGAGCAAATACTGGATCTTTTACTTGTTCCAAAGCAACAACTTGACCGTCTGCTACTGAGTAAACTTCCTCAGTAAGACCTTTGAAGTGAACAGTGTTTTGTTGTGCTTCAGTCATTTGGCTTGGAAGAGTTTCAGGAATGATTTCACCTGAATCAAGGATATCTTGGATATCAGATTTCAACACGTCAGCTTTTGGACCGTAGATAGCTTGAACCCCTTGTCCTTTCATGACAAGACCCATAGCTCCTTCTGCTTTCCATTGCTCTGCGTTTCCTACTTTATCTGCATCTTTAACAGTTACACGAAGACGAGTCATACATGCATCAACATCAACGATGTTTGCACGTCCACCAAGAAGGTTAATAATGTTTACAGCTTGAGAACCTGCTGCAACTTTCACTTCGCTGCTAGATTCTTCTGAACCTTCAGCAGTTTCGTAGTTTCCGTTACGCCCTGGAGTTGCGTAGTTGAATTTTTGAATCATGAAGTTTGCGATAAAGTACATGATTACAGCAAAGAGAACAGTTACCCAAATGAAGTTAATGATATCCATACCGATACCAGCACTGATTGCAATAGGTGTACGAGTCAAGAACTCGATTGAACCGAATGAGTGCATACGTAGGTTTACAACGTCAGCCATAGCGAAGGCAGCACCTTGAACAAGTGAGTAAACAAGATACATAGGTGTTGCTACAAACATGAACATGTATTCGATTGGTTCAGTAACCCCTGTCAAGAATGTTGCAAGAGCTGTTGCAATCATCATACCTTTGTATTTATGTTTCTTGTCAGCATCAACATTACGGTAGATAGCAACAACGACACCCATCAAGATACCGAATGAACCGATCATTTGTCCAACTTTGAAACGAGCTGGGTGAACAGTATCTAACAAGTGTTGGTATTGACTAGCATCAGTACCTTTGAGGTTTACAAGGTCTGTTACCCATGCAAGCCATAGTGGGTCTTGACCAAATACTTGACTACCTTTAGCTGCACCAGTTAAGACATCATAAGTACCACCAAGAGCTGTGTAGTTCATTGGGATAGTCAACATATGGTGAAGACCAAATGGCAAGAGCAAACGTTCCAATGTACCATACAAGAATGGTGCAAGGATTGGAGCAGTTTCTTGTGAGTTGGCAATCCAGATACCAAAGCTATTGATACCAGTTTGCACAAGTGGCCAGAAAGCTGAAAGTACAATTGCAGCAATTATTGAACGAAGAATAACTACAAATGGTACAAAACGTTTTCCGTTAAAGAATGAAAGTGCATCAGGAAGCTTACGGAAGTTGTAGTATTTGTTGTAAGCAGTTGCCCCAATAAAACCAGAAATAATCCCTACGAAGACACCCATGTTCAAGGCTGGAGCTTCAAGAACACTGATAAAGTAATCAGCAACTTTGATTGAACCACCGAAGAGAGTAGTTACCATAGCATCTGGATTTTTCAACATATCGCCTGATACACCAAAGATTGTACCAGTGATACGGTTAATCAAGATGAAGGCAAGACCAGCGGCGAAAGCACCACCAGCACGTTCTTTAGCCCAGCTTCCTCCAATAGCGAGGGCGAACAAGATATGAAGGTTAACGATAACTCCCCAACCGATTTGCTCTAGTACACCACCAGTAATAACGAGTGGTGCAAAGGTTGGGTTAATCATCACGATAGACTTACCGATTGAAATCATCAAACCAGCAGCCGGCATAACCGCGATAACCACCATCAAAGCCTTACCGAATTTTTGCCAAAATTCGAAAGACAAGACATTTTTGAATGTATCTTTCATCATTCAAATCTCCTTTATTTTTATTTAGGCAAACGTTTTACGAAAACGTTTGCACCTTTTATGATTTAATTATACCACTTTAATTTTTTTTGTAAAGGCTTTTACAAAAAAAAGTAGACTTTTTTCTAAAATTTTTGTAGCAAAAAAAGGAGATCACTTAATCTCCTCATAAAATTAGCTATTTTATCTAAATCTTCAAGAATCTGCGCATTGAAATTCCTGATCCAATTGAACCGATAAAAATTCCAATGACAAACAATAAGGCAATCATCAGTGGACTGAATACTTCTGGTGAAATCATAGAAAGGTTTTGACCTACTAATGACTTATTAACAGATTGGTAAACCATTTGATAAACAACTAGTACTAAAACCGATGGAAGAGTTGCTCCAAGCAATCCGATGAAAGCCCCCTCAAGTAGGAATGGTCCTCGAATATAGCTATTCTTGGCACCAACTAAGCGCATAATTTGAATTTCTCGACTGCGGGAAATAATTGTAATACGAATGGTATTAGAAATCAAGAAGACTGCTATGAAAATCAAGAGGCCCGCAATAACTAGTCCCCAGACACGAATAAATGAGGCTAACTTAAACAAGCGTTCTGTATTAGCACCACCATCTTGAACTTCTGATACACCTTCAATTTTCTTAGCCTCTTCCGCTACTGTCTTTACATCACTTGGTGTGTTAGTATCTACAATATATGCATCATAGAGAGGATTGGCGTCACCATCAAAGATTTTCCAGTTATCCCCCATTGTCTCGGTTAATTTTTCATATTGTTCTTCTTTACTTGAAAAAGTAACATTCTTAACTGTAGACATCCCCTTCAAAGCATTATATACCTTGTGGTAGTCATTATTTGTAACAGTTTGACCTTCTTTTTCAATAGTTTCACTATTATCAGCTACATCCTTACGAATGTATACCATCACTCGGACATTGTTTTCAATATCCGTAGCCAATTTTGCCGTGTTAAAGATAACAGATGCAAACAAAGCAACAAGTGTCAAAGTAATCATGACTGAGCTGACAGCAGCCACTGTCATCCAACCATTTCGTTTCAAGCTTTTTAACGATTCAAATAAATGGCGAAAAAATCTACTAATCATCGTATCCGTACTCTCCTTTTGATTCGTCACGAACAACACGGCCATTTTCAATGGCAATGACACGGTGGCGCAAGGTATTTACAATCTGGCTATTATGAGTCGCCATCAAAATAGTTGTCCCTTGTAGGTTAATCCGTTCCAAGAGATTCATAATTTCCCATGAATTATCAGGATCCAAGTTTCCTGTTGGCTCATCGGCTATCAATACTTTTGGATTGTTTACAATAGCACGCGCAATCGCAATCCGCTGTTGCTCCCCACCTGAAAGCTCGTTTGGGAAAGAACGAACCTTATGCTTCAATCCAACCAAGTCCAAAACTTCCATCACCCGTTTTTTGATATTACGGCGACTTTCTCCAATTACCTCCATTGCATAAGCAATATTTTCATAAACGGTTTTCTTTGGTAACAGTTTATAATCTTGGAAGACAACCCCAACACTACGACGTAGAAGTGGGACATCTTTCTTTTTAATCTTAACCAGATTAAAACCAGCAACTGATAGGCTTCCTTTATCGATTTTTACTTCACGATACAGAGAACGAATAAAGGTTGACTTCCCTGCTCCTGAAGGACCTACGATATAAGCAAATTCTCCTGGTTGAATGCTGACCGAAACACCACGTAGGGCAGTCGTTCCGTTGTCGTATTTTTTGACGACATCTCTCATTTCAATGATTGACATGTGAGTTCCTTTCTATCTTAGCTAATTCGCCACTTGAGATAGGCATCGATAAAACCATCTAGGTCTCCATCCATAACCTTATCTACTTGGGCAACTTCAAAGCTAGTTCGGTGATCTTTTACCATAGTATATGGCGTGAAAACATAAGAACGGATTTGGCTTCCCCATGTGATTTCCTTTTTCTCACCCTTGAGGGAATCAACCTCCGCAGCTTTCTTCTCTTGCTCCATTTGATAGAGCTTAGCTTGCAACAGTTTCATAGCACGATCTCTATTTCCATACTGGGTACGATCCACTGTTGATTGGACAACAATTCCAGTTGGAATGTGGGTTAAACGTACACCTGTTGAAACCTTGTTGACGTTTTGTCCACCGGCACCACCTGAACGGAAGGTATCCATCTTGATGTCATCTTCCCGGATTTCCACTTCAATGGTATCGTCCAACTCAGGCATCACTTCTACAGATGTGAAAGAGGTGTGGCGACGTTTGGCAGAGTCGAACGGCGAAATTCGCACCAAACGGTGCACACCCATTTCTGACTTGAGAAGACCATAGGCATTAGGACCTTCAAATGATAAAGTTACCGACTTAATACCAGCTTCATCTCCTGCTTGGTAATCCAATACTTCCACTTTAAAGCCTTTAGCATTTCCATAGCGAGTGTACATACGAAGCAACATATCACCCCAGTCCTGAGCCTCAGTACCACCCGATCCTGGATGGATTTCCAAGATGGCATTATTATGATCATAAGGTTCTGACAAGAGCAAGGTCATCTCGTAACTGGTCATCATCTTATCAAGTTCGGATAACTGCGTTACCAATTCTTCATGCACCGACTCATCTTCAGCTAAAAAGTCTAATAAAATTTCGACTTCATCCTGCAACTCTTCCATTTTGTGGAAGGTGTTGTAGGTGTTTTTTAATTCATTTAATTCTTGCGACGTTTTTTGGGCCGCGATATTATCGTTCCAAAAATCAGGTTCTGTCATCTTGTTTTCTAAGATGGCAATCTCTTCCTCTAAGCCTTCGAGGTCAAAGAGACCCCCTGAAAGAAGCTAATTTTTCACGATTTGCGTCAATTTTCTGACGAATTACTGAAATGTCCATAAATACTCCTTTTTTACATCATTTCATTATAGCATATTTTATCATTTCTTTCCATCTTTTGCTCTAATCCCTTATTACACGTAAAAAGAACGTAAAAAGAAGCCTTTCGGCTTCCCTTCTTACAAGACTTTTGCTGAAGTACGAGTAATTTCTTCTACTTGAATATTCTCTGATTCAAATTTTTCTTTCAAGGCTGGTAAATCAATTGAGCCATCGATTTGAACTTCGATAATCACCTTACCATCTTTACGCGGAATATTGACTGTATGCGAGATATTCAAATTTTCTTCTGCAATCAAAGAAACAATCTTTCCGAGGACACCGACTTCATCTTCCGTAACAAAGCGCACACGAATTCCTTCTTCTCCATAGCCAGCAATTTCAAGAAAGGCTTGGAAAACGTCACGATCTGTAATAACACCATAGACTTGATGGTTATCTACGACAGGAAGAATACCAATCTTGTTTTTCAACATCAGATAAGTTGCATCTTCTAGACTAGCATAGCCTGAGACAGTGACAACATCACGAATCATCACATCTTTTACTTTGGTCTTATTTAGAAGATAATTCATCTCATAGATAGAAAGACTGGTTGCTTTGGATGGACTTGCTTGCGCAATGGTTCCCTCAGTCACCAAACCAACCAATTGATCATTTTCGATAACAGGCAAGCGGTGCAAACCTTGCTCTCTCATCAAATCTGCTGCATGAGATACTGTTGTATCTGGACTAATGTACACTACCTTACGGGTCATAAAATCTTTAACTGCCATGAGACTTCTCCTTTTCTATTCTTATCCCTATTATACAATCTTTTTGTAAATCTATCAAACGCTTACATTTCTTTTTCAAAATTCAGAAAAGTATGAATAAGCTAGCAAAAAGAGCTCTAAAATCGAGCTCTATGAATGAAGATAAAATACCTTTCATTCGATTTTTCAATTATTATAAATTCATCTTTCAAAGTAGATGCAGATTTGTTTGCAACCTAAATATGCCAACTAAGATAATCCACTGGATAAGATAATTGATTCTCAATCTCTATTCACCGACTAAAACAATCCACTGGATTGTTTTAGCCACCCAGATATGCTTTTCTGACTTCTTCTGATGAGGCGAGTTCTTTTCCTGTTCCTGATAGAACGATTTTCCCTGTTTCCAATACATAGCCTCGGTCAGAGATTGCGAGTGCCTTATTGGCATTTTGTTCAATCAAGAGGACGGTCGTTCCTTGTTTCTGGATATCTTGAATGATATCAAAAATCTCTTGGATAAAGATTGGGGCAAGTCCCATTGAGGGTTCATCTAAAAGAAGAAGTTTTGGTGTTGACATAAGAGCACGTCCCATGGCAAGCATTTGTTGTTCTCCTCCTGAAAGAGTGGCTGCGTCCTGGTTCTTGCGTTCTTCAAGACGTGGGAAGCGTGAGAAAACCTTCTTCAGGTTAGCTTGATTTTCTTCACGATTTTTCTTCAAGAAAGCTCCCATTTCTAGATTTTCCATAACAGTCAAGCCAGGGAAGACGTGGCGTCCTTCTGGAACTTGTGAAAGCCCACCTGCTACGATTTTTTGAGCTGGCATTTTTTGGATTTCTTGACCTAAAAATTCAATCTTTCCTGAGCTTGGTCTAACTAAACCAGACAAGGTACGGAGAATAGTTGTCTTACCTGCACCATTGGCACCGATAAGGGAAACGACTTCTCCTTCATTCACTTCAAAACTTACATCACGGACTGCTTGGATCATACCGTAATGTACAGAAAGATTATCAACTTTTAACATAGACATTAGGCTTCACCTCCTAGATAAGCTTCGATAACGCGTTTATTGGTCTTAATTTCGTCTGGAGTTCCCTGAGCAATCAAACGACCATATTCAAGTACGTAGATACGTTCTGTTACTTCCATGACCAGATTCATATCGTGTTCAATCAGCATGATCGTAATCTTAAATTCATCTTTGATACGCCGAATTAACTCAGTCAATTCGGCTGTTTCCTGCGGGTTCATACCTGCTGCTGGTTCATCTAAAAAGAGAATTTTAGGTTCCGTAGCGAGGGCACGAACAATTTCCAAACGACGTTGTTGTCCGTAGGCAAGATTTTTAGCAAGAGTTTCTGCATCACCATCTAAATCAAAGATTTTCAACAATTCCAAAGCCTTAGCTTTTAATTCTTTTTCACTCTTGTAAAAAGCTGGTAAGCGTAAGAAACTAGCAAAAACATGTTGTTTGTGATGGTTACCAAAAGCAATCAAAACATTGTCCAAAACTGTTAAATCTTTAAAGAGACGGATATTTTGGAAAGTACGTCCAAGTCCTAAAGAAGCAATCTTATAAGGTGACTTCCCATTCAAAAGGTGACCATCTAAGGTTACTGTTCCCTCACTTGGTTCATAAACACCTGTCAAAAGGTTGAAAAGGGTGGTTTTCCCAGCTCCATTTGGACCGATTAGTCCAACCAATTCCCCTTCGTTCAATTCAAGAGTCACATCTCCAACAGCTGTTAGACCGCCAAAATGTTTGGTTAACTGTTTTACTTCAAGTAATACCATTAGTTTTGTTCCTCCTTCTTAGATTTTTTAAAGAAACGTGATAGGCTCAATTCCCATGTTCCAAGAAGTCCACCTGGTCTGAAAATCATTACCAATACCAAGGCCAAAGCGTAAATAATCATACGCACGCTGGCAACATCTTGGAGAAGCATATTCAAAATTCCAAGAACAATGGCTGAAACAATTGCACCTGTAATGGAACCAAGTCCACCAAATACAACAATAATCAAAACGTTGATTGAGTTGATGAAAGTGTAATCTTTCGGTACAACTGAACCGATAAATCCTGCTTGAAGCGACCCTGCAATACTTGCAGTGATAGCACCAAAGACAAAGGCGATGATTTTAATTTTAGTCGTATTAACCCCAACTGACTCAGCAGCGATTTCATCCTCACGAACAGAGAGGGTTGAACGACCAATTGGACTACGCAAGAAGTTCAAGGTTGCAATCGTTGTAATCACGACAAAGAAGTATACCATTTGCCAAGTTGTAAAGTTAGGAATCCCTAAGATACCTGCCGCACCATTTGTAAGGCTTCCACCGTTGATGATAAAAATACGGATGATTTCAGAAACACCTAGAGTCGCTACCGCAAGATAGTCCCCCTTCAAGCGCAAGGTTGGAATTCCGACAAGCAAGGCAACGGCTCCTGAAAGCAAAGCCCCTATCAGCATAGCTCCAAAGAAGGCAGCGTAGGTTGGTGATTTAGAACCAATAATAGCTGCTGCATAGGCACCAATCGCCATGAAACCAGCATGCCCAAGTGAAAATTGTCCTGAAAAACCAACGATTAAGTTGAGACCAACAGCCAGAATAATATTAATTCCAATTTGTTGTAAAATCTGTACATAGAATAGGTTGAGTACTCCGACTGAAACCAGTACACTAATCAAGCCATAGCCAGCTAACAAAAGGAGTAACCATAGAATATTAACTTTTAAATTTTCTTTCATCGTTTACACCTTCTCTTTCACATTCTTACCAAGGATACCAGCTGGGCGGACAATCAAGATCAACAACAAGATTCCATAAACAATGGCATCACGGAAGTCTGACATTCCAAAGGCTGTCGCAAAGGTTTCTAATAGACCAATTACAAAACCACCAAGAGCCGCACCAGGAATGATTCCGATACCACCAAGTACAGCAGCAACGAAAGATTTAAGACCTGGAGTCACTCCCATCAAAGGCTCAAGAGAGTTATAATAGAGGGCAATCAGAACACCAGCCGCACCCGCAAGAGCTGAACCCAAAGCGAAGGTAAAGCTGATAGTACGATTTACATTGATCCCCATCAATTGTGCTGCATCGCTATCTACTGATACTGCACGCATGGCTTTTCCCATCTTCGTTTTTTGGACAATGACTTGTAACAAAATCATCAAAATCAAGGAAATGGCCAAAATCATTAACTGCACATTTGTTAGGCTAACTGGTCCCAAATCATAGCGAACTGTTTGAATCGCTTGAGGGAAAGCACGAGTATTGGCACCAACCAGATAGACCATTCCATACTCCAATAAGAAAGAAACCCCAATAGCTGTGATCAAAACAGCAATACGAGTAGAGTGGCGCAAAGGTCGGTAGGCAAGGAACTCAATCACGACACCAAGAATAGCTGTCGCTAGCATAGCTACAATAAGCGCTACAAAGAAATTCATTTGGAAAGAATTAATCAAGAAATAGCCGATAAAGGCTCCCATCATATAAATATCACCGTGGGCGAAGTTGATGAGCTTGATAATTCCGTAAACCATGGTATATCCTAGGGCTAACAGCGCATAAACACTACCTAGAATCAAACCATTTACTAGTTGTTGGAGCATAAGATTCACTCTTTCTATTTATAATTTTGAGGGTTTTCCCTCAATTTTTGATAGGTTCTTAAACATCGAAACAGGGAGTGAGTCAGAGGCTCATTCCCTATTTCATCATTTTTCTATTATGGTTTTACAACTTCTGCTGCTTCAACCTTACCATTGTTCATGGTCATCATGTAAGCAGTTTTGACTGTGTTGTGGTCCGCATCGAAACTTGTTTGACCAGTTACACCTTCAAAATCTTTTGTTTTAGCAAGATTATCCTTGATTTCACCTGAGTTTTTAGCACCTTTTGCTGCGTTTGCTACAAGGTGAACTGAATCATAAGCCAAGGCTGCAAATGTTGAAGGCTCTTCGTTGTACTTAGCACGGTAAGCATCAAGGAAGGCTTTTGCTTTAGCTGAAACTTCTACAGTAGTTGAGAAGCCTGAGATAAAGTAGATGTTTGATGCTTTTTCAGCAGTTGCTTGTTGTACAAACTCTTCACCGTTGAATCCATCACCACCAACGATTGGTTTGTCAATTCCCATGCCACGCGCTTGGTTTACAATTTTACCAGCTTCAGTGTAGTAACCAGGAACAACGATCGCATCAAAGTCTTTCCCTTTCATTTTTGTAAGGGCTGCTTGGAAGTCTGTGTCACCCGCTACGAAAGTTTCATCTGCAACGATTTCACCTTTGTAAGTTTCACGGAAGGCTTTGGCAATACCTTTAGCATAGTCGCTGGCATTGTCAGTGTAAAGAACAACTTTCTTAGCTTGCAATTTATCAGAAACATAGTTTGAGATAATTTTTCCTTGGAAGCTATCTTGGAAAGTTCCGATAAAGAGGTAATCTTGACCTTTAGTCAATCCATCTTGAGTCGCACTTGGCGAAATCAATGGAACACCTGCTTTTGTAGCGTTAGCTACCGCAGCTGCAGTTGCACCAGATGTCGCAGGTCCTACGATTGCTGATACCTTAGATTGGGTTACAAGGTTAGTTGTTACTGAAGCAGCCTCAGCTGTTTCAGACTTGTTATCTTTATCAACTACTTCGATTTGTTTTCCATCGATACCACCTGCAGCATTGATTTCATCAACAGCAAGTTGGGCACCTTTTTGTTCAGATGTCCCGTAGGCTGCTACGGCACCAGTTTCTTCGAAGTTAAATCCGATTTTGATTGTCTTTTCATCTACTGAGTTACCAGCAGCGTTTGACGCTCCAGACTTCACTTCTCCACAGGCTGCAAGAAGTGCTACACTTGCAAGCGCCACAAACGATAGGGCAAATTTTTTCTTCATCTTTTTGTCTCCTTATTTCTTAAATAAATAGCATGTTAAGAATATACCGAATTATCAGAAAATTGTCAACACTTTTCTTGAACTTTTTCGATGATAACGTTTTCCTCTCGATAAAGATTGCCCACAAAGGGTGTTTCTAACTCTTGGATATGACAAACTCTGACTTTTTTTATAAACTTTTCCTTGCTCAAGCGCCCGATCAATTGCTCCACTTCTTGAGTTGGAACATAGAGTTGCAAGTAGCGATGTTTCTTGGAATGATAGGTAATATCTCCATAATCCTGCAGTTTTTTGGCATCACGATTATAGTAAAGATAGATAATCAATCCAGATCGATTGACTTTTTCAAACATGATAAATCCTCTTTCTAAGAAATCTCCCTCTATTATACCAAAAAAAGCAAACTCAGTCGAGTTTGCCTTCTTTCATCATTAGTTCAATGAATTGTTGGCCATGATTTCATCAATAAAGCCATATTCAAGTGTTTCTTGGGCACTCATCCAGTTATCACGTTCTGCATCTGCGTGGACTTTTTCCATTGACTGACCTGAATTTTCAGCCAAGATTTTTTCCAAAGTATTACGAGTTTTAAGCAAGTGTTCTGCAGCAATCGCCATATCGGTTTGTTGGGTACCACCACCTGTACCACCCATTGGTTGGTGGATCATATATTCAGCATTTGGCAGCATGAAACGTTTGCCTTTTGCCCCACTTGATGCGATGACTGTCCCCATAGATGCAGCCATTCCCATAACGATAGTTTGGACATCTGCTTTGATAAAGTTCATAGTATCAACGATTGCCAAACCAGCTGAAACGGAACCACCAGGTGTATTGACATAAAGGTAAATATCTTTTGTACTATCTTGGGCATCCAAGAAAAGCAATTGGGCAATAACAGAGTTAGCCATATTGTCTTCAACTGGACCTGTCAGCATAATGATGCGATCTTTGAGAAGACGTGAGTAAATATCGTATGAACGTTCTCCACGGCTTGTTTGTTCAATAACTACAGGAATCATTCATTTCTCCTTTTGAGTTTTATTTTTGTTTGTCAGATGACTGAAGATAAGACTATTATAATATCTTGGTCAAAAAAGGTCAAATTTTTGCTCTGTTTTCATTAGACAGAAACAAAAATTCAACCTCCTTTCGTGACTGGAATTCTTTTCCAAGTCAATCTTCTTCTTTTCGATGTTATTTCGTACCGAACAAGCGGTCTCCAGCATCTCCAAGACCTGGAACGATATATCCGTGTTCGTTCAAACGTTCATCCAAGGCTGCTGTAAAGATTTCTACATCTGGATGAGCTTCTTGAAGGGCTTTTACACCTTCTGGAGCAGATACAAGGCAGACAAATTTGATATTTGATGCGCCACGTTTTTTAAGAGAATCAACAGCCAAGATTGCTGAACCACCTGTTGCCAACATTGGGTCTACCACAAAAATTTGACGTTGGTCAATATCTTCAGGCAATTTCACCAAGTACTCAACTGGTTGAAGTGTTTCTTCATCACGGTACATACCGATATGACCAACTTTAGCAGCTGGAACCAAGCTTAAGAGCCCATCAACCATCCCGATACCTGCACGCAAGATTGGAACGATGGCCAATTTCTTACCTGCCAATTGTTTTTGAACTGTTTTTGTAATTGGTGTTTCGATTTCCACATCTTCTAGTGGAAGATCACGAAGTACTTCATACCCCATCAACATTGCAATCTCATCTACTAGCTCACGAAAAGCTTTTGTAGAAGTATCTGTACGACGCAAGATTGACAATTTGTGTTGAATCAGCGGGTGATTAATAACTTCAATTTTTCCCATTTTTGGAATTCCTTCTTTCAATTTATTCTTCTCATTATACCAAAAAACGGTTTAAAAATCTTTCTAAACCATTTATTTTTGATAATTTTTACATTAAATCTGCCTCTTTAAGAGCTGTCTGTACTGTCTCAAGTGGTAAATGAGTCAATTCTGTTCCCTTTTCTTGATAAAGGTATTGGGCATAGTCGTCCATTCGGTACTGGTTGATATAAACCACGCGCTTGCAACCAACCTGCAATAATTGTTTGGTACAGTTGAGACAAGGAAAATGGGTCACATAGGCTGTAAAGCCTTTGGGAACACCACGCTCAGCACCTTGAAGGATAGCATTGACCTCAGCGTGAAGGGTGCGAACACAGTGGCCTTCAATGACCAAACATTCGTGATCAATACAATGCTCAGTTCCTGACACCGAACCATTGTAACCAGTGGAAATAACCTTATTATCTTTTACCAGAATCGCGCCCACTTTAGCACGTTTACAAGTGGAACGATTGGCAATTAGTAGGGCTTGGGCTGCAAAATACTCATCCCAGGCCAGTCTTTTTTCAGTCATCTCTTTTCTCCTATTTCTCTATTTTTTAAAAAATGGTAAACCTAAATCTGCAATCTTTTCAGCTGGTACCTTCATGCCATCCTTGATCCATTTTAGAAGGACAGAGACGATGGCTGAGCTCCAGAAGGAATGAAGATAAGAGCTGACACCTTTTGATTTCCCATGGTATTTTTCTAGAAATTCCTGCATGGCTTGGACAAAGATTTTTTCCAGATGGTAATCCAAGGCCAATTGAATCACTCTAACTTCCTTTCTGGCCTCCCGGAAAAGGTGAACCCAAACCAAATAAAGGTCTGTCTTTAAATCGTAATGATGCAGCTGTTCCATAATATTATGGACAGTTCGTTTAAAGACGCTCTCTAAAATTTCCTCTTTGGAGTCATAATTGCGATAAAAGGCCGCACGCGAAACACCTGCACGTTTGACCAATTCAGAAATACTAATCTTGGTCAGTTCCTTTTTTTCCAAGAGTTGCAAGAGGGCTGTTTCAATGGCTTCTCTGGTTAATAAATTGGATTCTTGGTTTGATTTTCTGAGATTTTCAAGAGACTTTTCAGAGATTCTACGTTCAGACATAACATTTTCTTTCTACTTGTCACAACAGACAGATGAGGCTTTTGTTTCAAGGGTTTTCATGATATAATTGTAAAAAAAGACAGAACCTTTGTCAATGTATAACTGACAAAGATGGAGAATTTCTATGACTTGGAAGATTATTGCTGACTCTGGTTGTGATTATCGTCAACTGCCAACACCAGCTATTAACACAACCTTTGTAAGTGTCCCCTTAACCATTCAAGTAGCTGATCAGGTCTTTATTGATGATGCCAGTCTTGATATTGACCATATGATGGAAACCATGTATGCAACCGCAGAGGCTTCAAAATCAGCTTGTCCAAGCCCAGATGATTATTTGCGAGCATTTGAAGGTGCCAAAAACATTTTCCTAGTAACCATCACTGGTACTCTTTCTGGTAGTCACAATAGTGCTCAACTGGCCAAGAATATTTATCTGGAAGAACATCCTGACACTAAGATTCATGTAATTGATAGTTTATCTGCTGGTGGTGAAGTTGACCTACTCGTAGAAAAATTAAATGACTTGATTGACCAGGGCTTGTCTTTTGAAGGAGTGGTTGAAGCTATCACTGCCTATCAAGAAAAAACCAAGTTGCTCTTTGTCCTAGCCAAAGTCGATAACTTGGTGAAGAACGGCCGTTTGAGCAAGCTTATTGGTACAGTCGTTGGCCTTCTCAACATCCGTATGGTCGGAGAAGCTAGTGAAACCGGAACCCTCGAATTGCTACAAAAAGCAAGAGGACCAAAGAAATCGATTCAGGCAGCCTATGAGGAGTTAATAAAAGCTGGATATGCTGGTGGCCGTATTGTCATGGCCCAACGCAATAACGAAAAATGTTGTCAACAGCTCTCAGAGCGAATCCGTGAAACCTTCCCACAAGCTAACATCAAAATTCTCCCAACCTCTGGTCTCTGCAGTTTCTATGCAGAAGATGGCGGTTTGCTGATGGGATATGAAATTGATTAATTGCATTCTTGACAAGAGGTGACTTCATCTCTTGTTTTTTTGTGGTACAATAGAGCTATGAAACATTTTGATACTATTGTCATCGGTGGAGGTCCTGCTGGCATGATGGCTACGATTTCCAGTAGCTTTTATGGTCAGAAAACTCTACTCATCGAAAAAAATCGAAAACTTGGGAAAAAATTAGCTGGAACAGGCGGGGGACGTTGCAATGTAACCAACAACGGAACTCTAGATGACCTACTAGCTGGAATTCCTGGAAATGGGCGCTTTCTTTATAGTGTCTTCTCCCAATTTGATAACCATGATATCATCAACTTTTTTACAGAAAATGGTGTTAAACTTAAGGTCGAAGACCACGGCCGCGTCTTTCCTGCTAGTGACAAGTCTCGTACCATTATCGAGGCCTTGGAAAAGAAAATCACTGAGCTAGGCGGCCAAGTTGCTACTCAAACCGAAATTGTTTCGGTTAAAAAGGTAGAAAATCAGTTTGTCCTTAAATCCATAGACCAAAGCTTCACTTGCGATAAACTGATTGTCACAACTGGTGGAAAATCCTATCCTTCCACTGGTTCGACTGGTTTTGGACATGAGATTGCCCGTCATTTTAAACACACCATTACCGAACTTGAGGCTGCTGAAAGTCCATTATTAACGGATTTTCCACACAAAGCACTTCAGGGGATTTCACTAGACGATGTGACCCTAAGTTATGGTAAGCATGTCATCACTCATGATTTACTCTTTACCCACTTTGGTTTGTCAGGCCCTGCTGCTCTGCGTATGTCAAGTTTTGTCAAAGGGGGGGAGGTTCTCTCGCTAGATGTTTTGCCTCAACTTTCTGAGAAGGGCTTGGCTACATTTCTAGAAGAGAATCGTGAAAAATCCTTGAAAAATGCCTTAAAAACCTTGTTACCAGAACGTTTAGCAGAATTTTTTGTGCAAGGCTATCCAGAAAAAGTCAAACAACTGACTGAAAAGGAACGCGAACAACTTCTCCAGTCTATCAAAGCACTCAAAATCCCTGTGACCGGAAAAATGTCCCTTGCCAAGTCCTTTGTTACCAAAGGGGGCGTCAGTCTCAAGGAAATCAATCCCAAAACTCTAGAAAGTAAGCTGGTACCTGGACTCCACTTTGCTGGCGAGGTACTGGATATCAATGCCCACACGGGTGGGTTTAACATCACTTCTGCCCTCTGTACTGGTTGGGTGGCGGGATCAAACCCAATCTAAATCTGAATTATTTAATGGCTAAATCAGCCCCAAAAGAAAGGAAGTCCTTTGGAACATATTATCTTGTTAAGGGGAGTTACTCCTAATGGAAAAAATGCTATCCCTAAAATGTCTTATCTAGTAGATATCTTAACAGAAGCCGGTTTTCAACAAGTTCGAACCTATATTCAAAGTGGTAATATCATTCTTGAAAGTAACTTAGCCTTAGAAAAAATACGAGAACAGGTTCATACTCTAATAAAGGAAAAGATTGGAGCCGATCTCAAAATAATCATTAAGAATAAGGATATTTTTAAAAACATTGTCCAAGAAAACCCTTTTGGAGAACACTATCTTTATGACCGTATACACGTGATTTTTTATCAAGAATCTATTCAAAGCCTCCCTTTAGACAAATTGAAAATTGATTACGATGAAGAAGAAATTTGTATCGGTAACCACTGCCTTTACCTCTATCTCCCTAGAACTGCTAAACAAAAGAAACTCCATACCAACTATCTTGAAAAGCTTTTCAATGTAGATTTGACAATGCGAAAACTAAATGTAGTAGAAAAATTATTAAGCAAGTAGTACTTGAATTTAGTAAAAATCGGAAGATTACTCCTCCGATTTTATTTTGTCTGAGTTTGGACATAGTGGGCAATGACATCTGATGTGTACTGGGCTGTTCCAGGTCCAAATTTGTCAATGTTTTCCTTAAATTCTGGGTTATAGACGTAGCCTTTACCGATATGACCGAATACTTCAATAGTACAGTCAAATCCATAAGTCCGAATGGCTTGCAAGAGTTTAGCGGCTTCTTCTTGGTTTTCAGACGCTGTTATCGGTAGACCAGCTTGAAGATTTTGTGCCAAGTCTCGAAAGACTTGATTGAAGGCAGCCGTAGCTTCGTCTTCGTGACCTTTTTGGCGCTCGAGCGCTTGGTCCATGACTTCTTGTCCATATTTCTCTACCGCCTCTTGGTGGTATTTTTGATGATCTTGGTAGTTAAATCCAGCAAATTTCTCTTGAATACTCATTTCTCTTTCTCCTTTTTGTTCTTGAATGGTTTTCTGCAAGGTTGAAATCAAGGTATCCAGATGTTCCCTTTCTCGAGTCAAATAGTCCAACTGCCTAGTCAAATGAGGCAATAAATCTGTCCTTTCTTCCTTTAATAGCTCTGCTATTTTTTCTAAAGAAAAGCCTAGATATTTGTAGTAAAGAATGACCTGAAGGCGTTCCAAATCCTCCTGACTGTAGGTTCGATAGCCGTTTTCCGACTTTAAAGGAACTAAGAGTCCTATCTTGTCATAGTGGTGTAGGGTCTTGACAGAGACGCCTGAAAGCTGCGCAGCTTCTTTTATATGGTACATGATTTCCTCCTTACACTAATAGTATACCCCCTCCCCTTAGGTCAGAGTCAAGCGTTTTTGCGAAATTTTTTTACTTTATCATAACATGAAAATGGTTTTCTTGACAGACCTTAGAAAACATGATAGGATAGTCAAGTCTATCAATCAAAAGAAAGGCTCATTTTGAGCACTTATGAGGCTATTTGCCAAGGGCAGTAGCTTTTTCTTTTGTAATACTAATTTTAGGAGTTTAACTATGTCAGAAAAATCGCAATGGGGATCGAAACTAGGCTTTATTCTAGCATCTGCTGGTTCAGCCATCGGACTTGGAGCCGTTTGGAAATTTCCCTACATGACTGCTGCTAATGGCGGTGGAGGCTTTTTACTAGTCTTTCTTATTTCTACCATTTTAATCGGTTTCCCGCTCCTGCTTGCTGAATTTGCCCTTGGTCGTAGTGCTAGCGTTTCCGCTATCAAAACCTTTGGAAAACTGGGCAACAATAACAAGTACAACTTTATCGGTTGGATTGGTGCCTTTGCCCTCTTCATCCTTCTCTCCTTTTACAGTGTTATCGGAGGATGGATTCTAGTCTATCTGGGTATTGAGTTTGGGAAATTGTTCCATCTTGGTGGAACAGGTGATTATGCTCAGTTATTCACTTCAATCATTTCAAATCCAGCCATTGCTCTAGGGGCTCAAGCTTCCTTTATCTTATTGAATATCTTTATTGTATCACGTGGGGTTCAAAAAGGGATTGAAAGAGCCTCAAAAGTTATGATGCCCCTGCTCTTTATCATTTTTGTCATTATCATTGGACGCTCTCTCAGTTTGCCAAATGCCATGGAAGGCGTTCTCTACTTCCTCAAACCAGACTTCTCAAAACTGACCAGTGCCGGTTTCCTTTATGCTCTAGGACAATCTTTCTTTGCCCTTTCACTAGGGGTCACAGCCATGCTGACCTATGCGTCCTACTTAGACAAGAAAACCAATCTGGTCCAATCAGGGATTTCCATTGTAGCCATGAACATCTCGGTATCCATCATGGCAGGTCTAGCCATTTTCCCAGCCATGTCGGCCTTCAACATCCAGTCCGAAGGTGGGCCAAGCCTCCTCTTCATCGTCTTGCCACAGCTCTTTGACAAGATGCCTTTTGGAACTATTTTCTACATCCTTTTCCTCTTGCTCTTCCTCTTTGCGACGGTCACTTCTTCAGTCGTTATGCTGGAAATCAATGTGGGCAATATCACCAACCAGGACAACAGCAAGCGGGCTAAGTGGAGTGCCATTTTAGGAATCTTGACCTTTGTTTTTGGAATTCCTTCAGCCCTTTCTTACGGTGTTATGGCGGATGTTCACATCTTTGGGAAGACCTTCTTTGACGCTATGGACTTCTTGGTTTCCAATCTCCTCATGCCATTTGGAGCCCTCTGCCTTTCACTCTTTACTGGCTACATCTTTAAGAAGGCACTTGCTATGGAGGAACTCCATCTTGATGAAAAAGCATGGAAACAGGGACTTTTCCAAGTCTGGCTCTTCCTTCTTCGTTTCGTCATTCCAATCATCATCGTGGTCTTCATCGCCCAATTTATGTAATCAAAAAGGACTTGAGTAGTAAACTCAGGCCCTTTCTTTTTTATGGATGACTAACAATCAATTCCAAACCTTGCCCCTCTATCGTCCAAGCTTCAACATCACTTGGTAGGATAAAGTGGCTGCCTTTTTGGATTGGATAGTTTTTTCCGTCAACAGTCAGTTGACCTTGACCAGCCAAGACACTCAACAAGCTGTAGTCAGCTATCTTTTCAAAGTCAACTTTCCCAGTAATTTCCCACTTGTAAACTACAAAGAAATCATTAGATACAAGGAGAGTGGAACGCAAATCATCTGCTTTAACAGTTACAGGACGGCTATTGGCAGGCTCTCCAATGTTCAAAACATCGATAGATTTTTCAAGGTGAAGTTCACGCAAGTTGCCATTATCATCCTTACGGTCAAAGTCATAGACGCGGTAAGTTGTATCACTAGACTGTTGGGTTTCAAGAATCAAGATGCCTGCCCCGATAGCATGCATGGTGCCACTTGGCACATAGAAGAAATCTCCAGCCTTAACAGGAACTTTTGTCAGCAAGTCCTCCCAGTTTTTATCCTCGATTTGCTGGCGGAGTTCTTCTTTTGACTTAGCATTGTGACCGTAGATAATCTCTGAACCTTCATCCGCTGCGATAATGTACCAGCATTCTGTTTTTCCAAGTTCGCCTTCATGCTCCAGTCCATAAGCATCATCTGGGTGAACTTGGACGCTGAGCCAGTCGTTGGCATCCAGAATCTTAGTCAAAAGCGGAAATACAGGTTCTGGACGATTGCCAAACAATTCACGGTGTTCTGCATACAAAGTAGCTAGGTCTGTTCCCTCGTAACGACCATTGGAAACTTTAGAGACTCCATTTGGATGAGCTGAGATGGTCCAGTATTCTCCGATTTTTTCACTTGGGATGTCGTAGCCAAACTCATCACGTAGCTTGGTTCCACCCCAGATTTTTTCTTGCATAACTGATTGTAAAAATAATGGTTCTGACATCTTATTCTCCTGTCTGATTTTTCTCCCCTCATTATAGCAAAAAGCCAGGTCTAATTGAACTCTTTTTCCTATTATATAAAGTAGAGAGAAGATTTTATAAAAATAGTGAACAAATGTGCTCTACTCAATACTTGCACCATTGCTGGCAATGACATCCTTGTACCAGTAGAAGGATTTCTTCTTGCTCCGTTTGAGACTTCCTTGACTCGCATTATCTCGATCCACATAGATAAAGCCATAGCGCTTGTTCATTTCGCCCGTTCCAGCTGAAACCAAATCGATACATCCCCAAGTCGTATAACCGAGCAAGTCAACCCCATCTTGGTAAATGGCATCTCGCATAGCCTTGATGTGGGCCTCTAAATAAGCAATTCGATAGTCATCCGCTACATAGCCATTTTCATCTGGCGTGTCTATAACACCGAGTCCATTTTCTACGATGAACATAGGTTTTTGGTAACGATCCCAGATGGCATTGAGGGTGATACGAAGTCCCAATGGGTCAATCTGCCAACCCCATTCAGAGGATTCCAGATAAGGATTTTTGATAGAGGCAAAGACATTTCCAGCGGTCATATTCCTCACTTCTGGATCCCCTGAGGCCACTCGGCTCGCATAGTAAGAGAAGGAAACAAAGTCAACAGTATGATTCTTCAACAAGTCCAAATCCTCTAACGTCATTTGAATCTTAATTCCCTCACGCTCCCACTGCTTCTTTGCGTAATTTGGGTATTCCCCACGCGCTTGAACATCAATGAAGAAGTAACTCTTGCGGTCTTCCTCCATGGCTGCCCAGTAGTCTCTTGGATGGGCTGTGTTAGGATAGTATTGCCCTGCAGCCAACATACATCCCACCTTATTTTCTGGGTCAATTTCGTGGGCAATCTTTGTCGCAAGAGCTGAAGCTACCAACTCATAGTGTGCAGCCTGATATTTAACCAGTTCTTGATTTTCTCCTTCTTCAAAACAGAGCCCAGCTCCCATAAAGGGGGCATGGAGAATCATGTTGATTTCGTTGAAGGTAAGCCAATATTTGACCAAACCCTTATAGCGGGTAAAGAGTGTGCGACAAAGTTTTTCATAGAAGTCTAACATCCGACGATTGCGCCAACCACCGTACTCTGTAATCAAGTGCATAGGACAGTCGAAATGAGTGATAGTCACCAGAGGTTGGATACCATACTTGTGGCACTCCTTAAATAAATCCTCATAAAAGGCTAGACCATCTTCATTTGGCACTGTTTCGTCGCCCTTAGGAAAAATCCGAGTCCAAGCAATGGAAAGCCGATAAGTCTTAAAGCCCATTTCCGCAAAAAGGGCAATATCTTCCTTGTAATGATGGTACATATCAATAGCTTGCTTGGCTGGGTAAAAATAGCCCTCCTCAAACGAAAACATCTTTTTCTGACCTGTGATAATGGCTTCACGATCTGGACCGATGGGGACGACATCCACATTCGCCAATCCACGACCTTCTAAATTATAAGCACCCTCACACTGGTTGGCAGCTGTCGCTCCGCCCCACAAGAAACCATCCGGAAAAGTCAGTTTTTCGGTCATAACTCTACTCACTTTCTTATTTGCTTGTTCATTTACTTATATTATAACTTATTCTGTAAACCTTTTCTTATAAAATACTGTGACATACTGATACTATTCTACTATTTAAGTTTATCAGATTGTTTTTTAAAAAATTATCCTCTAGAAAAAGTAAATAGCCTCCCCTGAAACAAAAAAGAAGACTGAAAACTAGTCTCCTCTGTTCCTTTTAAATCAAAGCTGTAATAACCGTCACTAGGCCAAAAATAATACCTGGTGCATTAGCTGCTGCAAGGGGGATATCTCTTTCTTTTTTGAAAAGACCGTAGTAAACCCAGAGACTACAGTTGATGGCAGCAACCAAGGGCTGGATGAAATTTCCTTTTTGACCAGCCAGATTGTTCATGATTTGTGGGAAGTAAGACACATACATCATAACAGACATAAAGGTCGCTACCCAACCTAAAATTTTCATTTGTTTTTCAGACATTTTCAAAACCTCTTTCATTTTTACTGAATCTTATTTTAAAATATTCTTTCAAAACAATCAAGTCTTTAAAACTTTTGTTATAAAGATATAAACTATCACAATCTTGTTATAAGAAAGAGGGAACAGAAAAAAGACCGAATTGCTCCGTTCTGTTTACTCAATCAAATATTAGAAAATGAATACTCCTTTTCAATGAATCGATTGATTGATGGTAAATAAGCCGTTAGAAATTATTGACAGTATCGAAATTTTCTAGTAAAATGAATTTTGTTAATACCTAAATGGTGTGTAGTTTTCTATCAACATAGTCAGGAGAAAAGGAACTTATGCTAAAAAAATTTAATGAATTGTCACTGAAAGATAAGGCTTATCTAATTGGCGGTTTGAGCTTATTAGTCATTGTGATCTCATTTGGTCTACTCAATCGTCAAACAGTAACTGTCAGTCTTGTCTTTACACAACTATCTGCTCCCTTGATTTTGGTGATTTTTACTTGTCTAGTAATCGGGATCATTGCTGGTAGTGCTATTGGTATTAGCTATCACCATAACAAGACTCAAGATCTGAGAAGCCGCATTGCTGAAGCAGAAGCGACTATCAATATAAAAGACAGGGAGCTTGTCCAGTACGAGGAACAGGTGCAACAATTAAAACAGGAAGCCAAACAATAAGTGTAGAAATCATAACCACCCGTGAAAACGGGTGGTTTTTTGTCTCGCACCTAACGGAGCGAGACGGACTGAAAGTCGCATAAATACAAAAAAGATCGAATTGCTCCGATCTTTTTAAGTTTCACTCCAAGAATGTTTAGATAAAAAATTTGATAATAGAATTACCTACTTCATACGATAAAAATCAATCACTAGACCAGCAGGCCCTTTAACTAATAAGGACTCTGTTCCCCAATCGGTTACAGTTGGTCCGTTTAAAACCTGGATACCAAGTTCTTTCAACCGTTGGTAGTTCTGGTCTACATCCTCAACCTCTATATGAAGAATGATTCCTGACTGAAAATTTTCCAAAGGAACCAAATGATTTTGAGACAACATCAGACAGTGACTGCCAATCGTAAACTGAGCAAAACCATCATCAGCATAATCGGACTTTTTATCCAAAATACGCTCCAAGCCAGCACAGACTTGGGGAACATCTGAAACGATAATATCTAATTGATTTAAATTCATTTACTATCCTCCATAAAAAGACCGGATTGCTCCGATCTTTTTATGTTTCTCTCTATGAAAATCAAAGAATAAACAAGGCATCAAACTGCAGGCAGTACTGGAGTACGGCAAGGTGAAGATAACGCAGTTTATATTTGATTTTCGACGAGAGAAATTATTTAATTGCGCGTGATTGCAACCCTTCTTCTTCCAAGAAGAGACGGAATGGTACGAGTTCTTCTGCTTCGTATTTTTCTTTGAAGGCTTTGATAGCTTCTTCTGAGTGTTGTTTTGGATCCAATTCAAGTACTTCTACTGGAAGTGGACGGTGTGGAGTGATGCGAGCATCGATCACAACAGTTTTACCTTCTTTGTTCAATTTAACAGCTTCTGCAACAACTGCATCGATGTCTTCGATACGGTCAACTGTAAATCCAACAGCTCCTTGAGCTTCAGCGATTTTCGCATAGTCAGCATTAGGGAAGTCACAACCAAACAAGTGTTTGTTTGTGTCTTCGTATTTGTCCTTGATGAAGGCATATTTACCATTTGAGAAGACAACGTTGATAACTGGAAGGTCGTATTGAACGTTTGTGATAACGTCTGGGTAGCACATGTTGAATGCACCGTCACCCATGATGTTCCATACTTGGCGATCTGGATTGTCTTTCTTAGCAGCGATACCACCAGGAAGAGCAATACCCATTGTCGCAAAGAGTGGAGATGTACGCCACATGTTCTTAGGTGTCATGTGAAGGTGACGAGTAGATGTTTGAGTAGTGTCACCTACGTCGATTGAGTAGATAGCGTCTTGATCAGCATGTTTGTTGATTGCATTGTAAACTTGATACAATTGCAATTCACCCTCAGTTTTACCTTCGAGTTTGTTCATGTAATCACGCCAGTTTTGGTTGTTCTTAACGTTTGCACGCCACCATGGAGTAGATTCAACTGGGTTCACTTTGTCAAGGATAGCTTTGGCTGCTTGACCTGCATCACCAAGGATTGAAGCGTCAAGGGCGTGACGTTTACCAAGTTTGTAAGGGTCAATATCAACTTGGATGAATTTTTCAGTGTTCTTGAATGCTTCGTAAACTTCAGCAAATGGGAAGTTTGAGCCAAGGAAAAGAACTGTGTCTGCTTCAAAGACCACTTCGTTGGCTGGTTTCCAACCAACACGGTAAGCAGAACCTGTCAAACCTTCATAGTTCCATTCAAAGGCTTCAAAGTTTTTACCAGTTGTGATGATTGGTGCTTTGATTTTACGTGACAATTCAGTAATCACTTCACCAGCTTTAACACCACCGTAACCAGCATAGATAACTGGACGTTCAGCATTGTTCAAGATTTCAACAGCTTTGTCGATTTCAACTTCGTTCAAAGCAGGAGCGATGAATGAACGCTCGTATGAACCTGATCCATAGTATGAGTTTTCGTCGATTTCTTGGAAACCAAAGTTTACTGGGATTTCAACAACAGCTGGACCTTTTTTAGAAACTGCAGCACGGCAAGCTTCGTCAATAACTTTTGGCAATTGCTCAGCGTAAGCTACACGTTTGTTATATACAGCGATACCGTTGTACATTGGGTTTTGGTTCAATTCTTGGAAAGCATCCATGTTGAGTTCGTTAACTGGACGTGATCCAAGGATCGCTAGGAATGGAGTGTTATCCATAGCTGCATCGTAAACACCGTTAATCAAGTGAGTCGCACCCGGACCACCTGAACCAACTGCAACCCCGATTGAGCCACCGAATTTAGCTTGCATAACCGCTGCAAGAGCACCTGTTTCTTCGTGGCGAACTTGCAAGAAGCGGATATCTTTTTCTTCAGCCAAAGCGTCCATCAATGAGCTGAGTGTTCCTGATGGGATACCGTAGATTGTGTCTACGCCCCATGTTTTCAATACGTTAAGCATTGCTGCAGATGCAGTAATTTTCCCTTGAGTCATAGTGATAACTCTCCTTCAAATATTTTTAAATCTACTAAAAAAGGTTTCATATAGTTTTTGAAAACGTTTCAGTAAATTTTTACATTACTAATTTATCACATTTATTTTTAGTTTACTAAGAATCTGCTCAGAAGTTTTTATTCTCTATTACAGTACAGTTTGAAAACGTTTTTAGCTTCTGTTTTATAATACTCAATGAAAATCAAAGAGCAAACTAGGAAGCTAGCCACAGGTTGCTCAAAGCACAGCTTTGAGGTTGCAGATAAAGCTGACGTGATTTGAAGAGATTTTCAAAGAGTATAAAAAGCGAGCAAGCCCGCTTTTAATCTATTTTACTAAAGTTTAAGAGAAGGGAACTGGTCAGAACGGATACAGAACTAAAGGCCATGGCTAGACCTGCAAGTTCTGGGTTGAGAGCCAGTCCAACACCTGAAAAGACTCCTGCTGCAATCGGAATTCCGGCGACATTGTAGATAAAGGCCCAGAAAAGATTGAGCAGAATACGATGAAAGGTTTTCTTACTCATGTCAAAAGCACGAACCACTCCTAGGAGGTTATTAGTTGTCAACACCAAATCTGCTGACTCGATGGCAATATCTGTTCCAGCTCCCATAGCAATCCCCACATCTGCTACACTGAGGGCAGGAGCGTCATTAATCCCATCACCAACAAAGGCTACTTTCCCAGCTGCTTGTAGTTTATGGATTTCATGGGCTTTTTCTTCTGGTAAGACACCTGCAATGACCTCTTCGATTCCAATCTGATCTGCAATAGCACGCGCCACACCTGCATTGTCTCCTGTCAGCATGACTGTTTTAAGACCTCGTTTTTTCAACTGACTGATGGCAAGCTTAGCATTTTCCTTAGGAATATCTTGCAGAGCAAGCAAGCCTTTGATTTCATTGTCCACAGCCAAGAAAACAACTGTCTTAGCTTCTTTTTCTAGTTCTTCTAGTTTTTCTTGATAAGTGCTAGAAATATCCATGCCACCCAGCATTTTAGCATTTCCAAGCAGAACTTGTTTTCCATTGATTTGCCCTGAGACACCTTTTCCGTGCAAGGCTTGGAAATTTTCAACAGTTTGAAACTCAAGTCCAGCTTCACTCGCTCGTTTCACAACGGCTTCAGCCAGTGGGTGTTGAGAAGCTTCTTCCAAGGAAGCTGCCAATCCAAGCACTTCTACTTCGTCGCCTATGATATCTGTTACCACAGGTTTCCCTTCAGTCAAAGTCCCGGTCTTATCAAAGACGATAGTTTGAACTTTCTGGATTTCCTGTAGAACCGTTCCATTTTTGAGGAGAACTCCCATCTTGGCACTGCGACCTGTCCCCACCATAAGGGCTGTCGGTGTTGCAAGTCCCAAGGCACAAGGGCAGGCAATAATCAGAACTGCTACTCCATAGAGAAGCGAAGACACAAAGCTCGCTCCAAGCACAACTACACTATCCCTGAGCAAGACGAACCAAACCCAAAAGGTCACAATCCCTAAAATGACAACTGCTGGGACAAAAATCCCTGAAATTTTATCCGTCAAGTCCTGAATCGGCGCACGACTTGTCTGAGCTTTCTTCACAAAATCCACAATCTGAGCCAAAACAGTCTCTGAACCAACTTTTTCTGCTCTAAAAACAAGTGTTCCACTATTATTGATGGTTGAACCAATGACGGTATCTCCAACTGTCTTGTCCACAGGCAGACTCTCACCTGTCACCATAGACTCATCAATACTGGAGACACCTTCCACTACGATACCATCAACCGCAATCTTTTCACCGGGACGCACTCGAATCAGATCACCTACCTTGACTTGCTCCAAAGGAACTTGAACATAGTTATCCTCACGCAAAACTTCTGCTGTTTTAGCCTGCAAGTCAAGTAATTTCTCCACAGCTTGGGAAGTATTTTTCCGCATTTTCTCCTCAAAAACGGCTCCCATAAGAACGAAGAAGAAGATAAATGCAGCACTTTCAAAGTAAACGGGGAGGCCAGCGAAGAGGGCAACTAAGCTATAGAAATAGGCCACTAGGGTTCCCAGAGCAACCAAGGTATCCATGTTGGCATTGTGCTTTTTAAAACTAGCCCAAGCACTTTGGATATAAGGACCACCTGCTACTAGCATAATCGGTGTTGTGGCTAAAAAGGTGCCCCAACGCATGACTTGGTGACTAATTCCTCCTGTCGACATCCCAATCATGAGGATCACAAGAGGCACAGTAAAGATACTAGTAATCCAAAAACGCTGTAAAAGTGATAGAGATTTCCTAGTCTTCTCAACGACTGTATAGCTTCCTTTTTGCATCTTCATGCCACAAGAAAATTCATGTTGGCCTAATTCTTGAGGTGTAAAACGAATGACTTTCTCCTCATCTACGCCAATTGGTTCCAAGATGCCTTCTTCTTCAAACAGAATTTCCTTGTAACAGTTTGAAGGAGTTGCTCGATGAAAGGTAATCTCAGCTGGAATCCCTTTTTGAAGCTGTATATGAGCTGGATGGTAGCCGTTGTCTGCCGTGATACGGATTTTTTGAACACCATTTTCAAGACTTGCTTTTACAATTTCAGTCATATCATTCTCCTATTCTACAATCATCTTGCCGTGCATCATATTCATGCCACAAGAGAAACCATACTCTCCAGCCTGCTCAGGCGTGATTTCCACTACATACTCTTCACCCATTGGCAGGTCCGCATGTACACCAAAATCTGGAAAAACAATTTGGTCCAAACATGGTGAAGGATCCTTGCGGTCAAAGACAATGCGGGCTGGCACTGATTTCTTGAGGATAATCAACTCAGGCGTATAGCCTCCCATGACTTCCACTCGAATCTCTTGGTAGCCGTTTTTTTGCTGGGCCTTTTGTCCAGATTTTTCAGGCTTTTTGAAAAACCAAAACAAGATAAAGGCGATAAGGGCAATACAAATAATGGTTACAATAGTATTTAACATGACGTCTCCTTTACATACAATTACATTTTACTTCTGTTACAGCGCTTGATTTCTTCTCAGAAATCACAGCTTCCAAGTCTTCCAAGTCAGCCTGAGTAAAATCACATTCAGCAATCAAATCAGCCAACAAGTTCTTAATCCTACGGGAACAAACCTTGTCTTTGATATCTTGGACAAGTAAATCCCGACTTTGGTCCAAAGTTAACAGTGCTGAATAAACAAAAGACTTGCCTTCTTTTTTCCGAGTCAAACACTCTTTCTCAACCAAACGAGCCAAAAGAGTTTGAATGGTTGACTTGGACCAGTCGAACCGCTCTGCCAGAACCCTGATCAAATCCGTACTGGTCTGCTCTCCTTGCATCCAAATAATCTTCATGACCTGCCATTCTGCATCTGAAATCTGCATAATCACACCTCCTAAATCTACATTTGTCGATTACAGTTATTAGTATACTTTAAAAATCTACATTTGTCAATTATAAAATTCAAATCTTTCTCTTTTTTTAATCTTCATTACAAAAGTGATTAATACTCAATAAAAATCAAATAGCAAACTAGAAAGCTAGGCGCAGACAGTACTTTAGTACGGCAAGACGACGCTGACGTGGTTTAAAGAGATTTTCGAAGTGTTTAAAACACAAGCAAAAACCTCCACATCAAGTGGAGGCAATCTCTTTTATCAATACAATTTTAAGTCACGAGGGTCAACTGGGAAAGTTGGGTTGTATGGGTTGTGACGGAGTTTGAAGTGTTTGACATCTTCAATAGTCTGAGTTCCAGACAACTGCATGACTGTCTTCAATTCCGCATTCAAGTGTTCAAAGACTTGACGCACACCAACACTACCACCAAGGGCCAAGCCATAGATAACAGGGCGACCAATAGCTACCAAGTCTGCCCCTGAAGCCAAGGCTTTAAAGACGTGTTGACCACGACGAATACCTGAGTCAAAGACAATTGGCACGCGTTTATCAACTGCTTCAGCTACTTCTTGAAGTGAGTCAAAGGCAGCTGGTCCACCGTCGATTTGGCGGCCACCGTGGTTGGTTACCCAGATACCAGAAGCTCCCGCAGCAAGCGAACGTTCAACATCCTCACGGCATTGTGGTCCCTTGACATAAACAGGAAGTCCAGAGTATTCAGCGATAAATTCTACATCACGTGGAGACAAACGTTGTTTAGCTGATTTGTAAACAAAGTCCATTGATTTACCAGCGCCTTCTGGTAGGTATTCTTCAACAATCGGCATGCCAACTGGGAAGACAAAACCATTACGTTTGTCCACCTCACGATTGCCCCCTACAGTAGCGTCTGCTGTCAAGACAATCGCTTTATAACCTTCAGCCTTCACACGATCCATGATGTGGCGGTTAATTCCGTCATCTTTACTAAAGTAAAATTGGAACCAGTGAGGTGTCCCTTGAAGGGCTTCCGTAATTTCTGGAAGGTCTACAGTAGAGTAAGAGCTGGTTGTATAGAGAGAACCAAACTCATGCACACCACGCGCAGTCGCCACTTCACCCTGTTCATTTGCCAATTTATGAGCCGCAACAGGCGCCATAATGATTGGTGAAGACAGTTTTTCACCTGCAAATTCAATCTCTGTACTTGGATTTTCTACATTGCAAAGCGTATGTGGAACGATGAGTTTGTGGTTAAAGGCACGGATATTCTCACGTAAAGTGAAAGTATCTTCCGCCCCACTAGCGATATAGCCAAATGCTGCTTTAGGGATAACTTGTTGCGCCATTGGTTCCAAATCATAGGTATTGATGAAATCTACATGACCTTCTGCATTGCTTGTTTTGTATGACATAAAATGCCCTCCTTGATAAGTAAGCGTTTTCTTTGTGTATTACAAAAATATCTTACCTCTTTTTTCAACACTTTTCAAATATTTTGTTTGGAAATTTCAGAAAGATTCTGTCTATGATAAAAAATCCTTATAACGGCAATAAAAAATACATATTATTCAAAGTAGCTTTTAAGTGCTACAATAACTGTATTATTTCTAGATAGGAGGTTCTATTTTTGGATTGGTCCATTGTTGAACAATATCTACCACTATATCAAAAGGCATTCTTTCTAACCTTGCATATTGCAGTTTGGGGAATTTTGGGATCCTTTCTGCTCGGTTTAATCGTCAGTATCATCCGGCATTACCGCATCCCTGTTTTGGCGCAAGTAGCGACAGCCTACATTGAATTGTCACGTAATACGCCCCTTTTGATTCAACTCTTCTTTCTCTACTTCGGTCTTCCCCGAATCGGGATTGTCCTATCTTCAGAAGTCTGTGCCACTTTAGGACTGGTCTTTTTAGGAGGCTCCTATATGGCAGAATCTTTCCGAAGTGGGCTGGAAGCCGTCAGTCAAACCCAGCAGGAGATTGGATTAGCAATCGGTCTGACACCTGTACAAGTCTTTCGCTATGTGGTTCTTCCGCAAGCAACAGCGGTAGCACTCCCCTCCTTTAGTGCCAATGTCATTTTCCTCATCAAGGAAACCTCTGTTTTCTCAGCAGTGGCTTTGGCCGATCTCATGTACGTCGCCAAGGACTTGATTGGGCTCTACTATGAGACAGACATTGCGCTAGCTATGTTGGTAGGTGCTTACCTGATGATGCTTCTACCCATCTCACTGGTCTTTAGCTGGATAGAAAGGAGGCTCCGCCATGCAGGATTCGGGAATCCAAGTACTCTTTCAGGGAAATAATCTCCTGAGAATCTTACAGGGATTGGGCGTTACGATTGGGATATCCATCCTGTCTGTCCTCTTATCCATGATATTCGGAACAGTCATGGGGATTATCATGACCTCCCATTCTAGAATCGTACGATTTTTAACACGATTGTATCTAGAATTTATCCGTATCATGCCCCAGCTGGTACTACTTTTCATCATTTATTTCGGCTTGGCTCGAAACTTTAATATCAATATCTCAGGTGAGGTTTCAGCTATTATTGTTTTTACCTTCTGGGGAACAGCTGAGATGGGGGACTTGGTCCGTGGAGCTATCACTTCCCTCCCTAAGCATCAGTTTGAAAGTGGACAGGCGCTCGGCTTGACCAATGTTCAACTTTACTACCACATTATCATCCCACAAGTCTTGAGAAGATTATTGCCACAAGCCATCAACCTTGTTACTCGGATGATTAAAACCACTTCCTTGGTTGTCTTAATTGGGGTTGTTGAAGTGACCAAGGTTGGACAACAAATCATCGATAGCAATCGCCTGACTATCCCAACTGCTTCCTTTTGGATTTATGGAACCATTCTGGTCTTGTATTTCGCAGTTTGCTTCCCTATTTCCAAACTATCCACTCAGCTAGAAAAACATTGGAGGAACTAAATGTCTGAAACTATCTTAGAAATCAAGGAACTCAAAAAATCCTTCGGAGACAATCCTATCCTCCAAGGACTTTCTCTAGATATCAAAAAAGGGGAAGTTGTCGTTATTCTAGGGCCATCTGGTTGTGGGAAAAGTACCCTCCTTCGTTGCCTCAATGGCTTAGAAAGTATTCAAGGTGGAGACATTCTTCTGGACGGTCAGTCTATCGTTGAAAATAAAAAAGATTTTCACCTAGTTCGCCAAAAGATTGGCATGGTCTTTCAAAGTTATGAACTCTTTCCCCATCTGGACGTCCTACAAAACCTCATCCTAGGTCCTATCAAGGCTCAGGGAAGAGACAAGAAGGAAGTAACGGAAGAAGCTTTGCAACTACTGGAACGTGTTGGTTTGCTAGATAAACAACATAGCTTTGCGCGTCAATTATCTGGTGGACAGAAGCAACGTGTTGCAATTGTTCGTGCCCTCCTCATGCACCCAGAAATTATCCTCTTTGACGAAGTGACGGCTTCGCTGGATCCAGAAATGGTGCGTGAGGTTCTGGAACTCATCAACGACTTGGCTCAAGAAGGCCGTACCATGATTTTAGTAACCCACGAAATGCAGTTTGCTCAAGCAATTGCCGATCGGATTATCTTCCTCGACCAAGGGAAAATCGCTGAAGAAGGAACGGCTCAAGCCTTCTTCACCAATCCGCAAACCAAACGAGCTCAGGAATTTTTAAATGTCTTTGACTTTAGCCAATTTGGCTCATATCTATAAAGGAGATTCTTATGAAACTATTCAAACCACTCTTAACTGTTTTGGCACTTGCCTTTGCCCTTATCTTTGTCACAGCTTGTAGCTCAGGTGGAAATGCTGGTTCATCATCTGGTAAAACCACTGCCAAGGCTCGCACAATCGATGAAATCAAAAAAAGCGGTGAGCTACGAATAGCCGTATTTGGAGACAAGAAACCATTTGGTTACGTTGATAATGACGGTTCCTACAAAGGTTACGATATTGAACTTGGGAACCAACTGGCTCAGGACCTTGGTGTCAAGGTTAAATACGTTTCAGTCGATGCTGCCAACCGTGCTGAATACTTGATTTCAAACAAGGTGGATATTACCCTTGCCAACTTTACAGTAACAGACGAACGTAAGAAACAAGTTGATTTTGCCCTTCCATATATGAAAGTTTCACTTGGTGTCGTATCACCTAAGACTGGTCTCATTACAGACGTCAAACAACTTGAAGGTAAAACCTTGATTGTCACAAAAGGAACGACTGCTGAGACTTATTTTGAAAAGAATCACCCAGAAGTAAAACTCCAAAAATACGACCAATATAGCGATGCCTACCAAGCCCTTCTTGACAGACGTGGAGATGCCTTCTCTACTGACAATACGGAAGTCCTAGCTTGGGCGCTTGAAAACAAAGGATTTGAAGTAGGAATTACTTCCCTCGGTAATCCAGATACCATTGCAGCAGCAGTTCAAAAAGGCAACCAAGAATTGCTAGACTTCATCAATAAAGATATTGAAAAATTAGGTAAGGAAAACTTCTTCCACAAGGCCTATGAAAAAACACTTCATCCAACCTACGGTGACGCTGCTAAAGCAGATGACCTTGTTGTTGAGGGCGGAAAAGTTGACTAATACTCAATGAAATCACAAAAAGAAATCAGGTAATCCTAGTGACTACCTGATTTTCTATGTTTTAGGCATTTTGCCAATTTTCTTGGTCTTCTTTAAAGCGTTTTAGGAGATCCAATCCTTCTGGTGTGATGTAACCTTCTTCTTGGGCTAGGTGGATGAGTTCACTGTAGTTAGAAAGCGTCACAAGTTTGACACCTGCGTCTGAGAAGTTCTTATCTGCTTTTGGCAATTGGTAACTGAAAATCGCTACAACTCCAAGCACATCTGCTCCTTCTCGTTTAGCAGCTGCTACTGCTTCAAGAACAGAACCACCTGTTGAAATAAGGTCTTCAACCACTACCATTTTTTGACCCTGAGCTACGCGGCCTTCGATTTGATTACCAGCTCCGTGGTCTTTTGGTTTGCTACGGATGTAGGCAAATGGCAGATTCATCTTGTCAGCAATAATAGCTCCGTGTGGAATCCCTGCTGTTGCAGTTCCTGCAATCACTTCTACCTCAGGAAAGGCTTCTTTAATAGCATCTACAAAACCATTTTCAATGAGTGTACGAGTTTCTGGATAGGCTAGTGTCACACGATTATCAGTGTAAATCGGTGACTTGATACCAGATGCCCAAGTGAAAGGCTCCTCTGGTTTGAGGTAAACGGCTTGAATTTTCAAGAGGTGGCTAGCGATATCTTTAGCAAGTGTCATGGTATTCTCCTTTTATTTTTCTAATCTAGTTCTTTAATTCCAGTCCTGTGTCCATTCATCTTTGATGGCATGATAAGCTGCAACAGGATCCTCAGCTTGGGTAATGGGACGTCCCACCACGATATAGTCACTACCTATTTGATAGGCATCCGCTGGCGTCATAACGCGTTTTTGGTCTCCAACTGCAGCACCTGTAGGGCGAATCCCCGGTGTCAGACAGATAAAATCTGGATTGGTAGCCTGCTTGATGAGTTGCACTTCCTGAGCCGAGCAAACAACTCCATCCAAACCCGCTTCAGCTGTCTTCTTGGCATAGTGGATAACTGACTCTTGCAGGCTGGTTTGGATATTTTGAAACTCCTGCATCTGGGCTTCTGACGTTGATGTCAGCTGCGTTACAGCGATCAATTGGGCTTGACTTCCAAGACCTTCACGCGCAGCCTTCATCATCTCTACACCGCCAGCAGCATGAACATTGGTCATGTCCACACCAAGCTGAGACAAGACCTTCATGGCCGACTTGACTGTATTGGGAATGTCATGCAGCTTGAGATCCAAAAAGACACTATGACCCAAGCCTTTTAAGTAGGACACAATCTCAGGCCCTGCTGCGTAATAAAGCTCCATCCCTACCTTTAGATAAAGGCTTTCTTCCTCTGGAAAAAGAGCTAAAAATTCCTTGACCGCCTCAAAACTAGGAAAATCAAGAGCAATGACTGGACGATGTTCTCGCATAGGTTTCTCCTTTTTACCTTTGCTAGTGAGAGAGTCTAGACACAAGAAGCCACGAAAAAAGGAACCTGCCAACAGCAAGGTTCCACGAAAAATAGGTAGTCTCCACCCTTTCACCGTCTAACCTTAGCTGCCTCTCTGGACTGCTTTAAAGGTTTTTTACTATTCTATTATTTCTACTAGCACTTGTCAAGTAAAAACATAGCAACTAAAGAGCTATAGGAGAAAAGGTAAACCTAGCGACGCGGTGAACGCTGACTTGTTTGATTTCGATTGCTTTCTTCCTCCATTTTTTTCTTCTCTTCTTCCAATTTTTTCTGCTGTTCTTCCAGTCTTTTCCTCTCTTCCTCTTTCTGTTTCTTCTCAGCTTCTTCGGCCTCTTTTTTAGCTTTTTCTTCTGCTTCCATAATTAATTTATCCGCTACAGTGTAGCTGTAAATTCCAGCTTCCATGTCGACCACACTTGGTTCTGACAATTGTGGCTTAATCTTACTGTAGTAAGGCAATTTCTTGCTCATTTCAGACAGGGGAACCAAGACCTCGTCCGAATCATTCATCGTCAATCGAATTAAATCTGATGTAACCTTGCTTGGGGCTAGTTCCACCTTTTGGATAGCCGCCTTGAGTTCTGGGCTAATTTGAGCAAGTTCTGACGCAAAACTTTTGATTTGTTCGCTATCATTAAAGAGAACAGATAAATAAGTTTCTGGTAAACTGACCAGGCTCACAGAACTAGTCTCAAGCTGACCACTAGAAAGAATAGGATAATGATTTTCTCCAGAAATATAGTAGGCAACAATATCATATTCCTTGACCTTGATAGTGAACTTAGTTGGAAATTGATAAACAAGCTGAGCTGATTCAACCCAATAATTAGACTTGATCCGCTCTTCATATTTTGCCTTATCTAGCAGAAGGTTAATCGTATAATCCGAATCCTGAATGCCTGAAGCCTGTCGAATATCATCAGCCGTAGTTTGCACCGTTCCCTCAATACGGATATCCTTCATGGTCGCATAAGGACTGAGTAGGTAGGCAGAGACGACCAATAAAAATAGACTTGGAAATAAAATCGTTAAGGCTCGTAAGATATGGAGGCCAGGAATCTTGTCTTTAGCTGGTTTTTCTTTTGTAACCTTTTTAGCAAGCTTTTTATCCTGGTTCTCGTCCTCTTTAGACCCTGATTCTTCTATCTCTTCTTCCTCTTTGTCACCCTCTGAGGATACTACTTTTTCTTCAGACTCTCTCTTAGCTGATTCTTCATCTTCTGGGTCCGCTTCACTCTCCGAACCCCCCTTGTCCTCTGACTTCTCAGATTCTTCTCCCATTCGAGCTTGTCTTTCCTTTTCCTTCTCCTCAGCTAGGGCCGCCTCTTCTTCAGCCTTCTTTTTTAGATATTCTTGGTTTCGTTTCTGCCATTCTGATAACTCTTTAAATTCTTCGAGGATTTCTTTGCCCTCATTTTTCTTATCTTTTGACATTTACTTTCCTTATGATAAATCTTTTTTCAATAATTCATAAAAATCTGCGAGAGATTTTAATTCCTTAGAAGCCTTCATCTTAGCTTGGTAATCTTCCTTGTGGCTTAGTAAGTGAGAAAGCTTCTCTTCCAAACTATCCAAGGTCAAATCGCTTTCTTGAAGCTCTTCTGCATAGCCTTTCTTAACAAAGTAGGCTGCATTTTCAATCTGGTCTCCACGACTAGCTTCACGACCAAGCGGCACAATAACATGTAATTTTGCCATCGCCAAAAGCTCAAAAATCGTATTGGCACCACCTCGTGTCACAACAATATCAGCCAATTCCATTAAGGGTTGATAGAGATTGGTCACATAGTCAACACGAAAAAGATTTTGGCTCAACTCGTTCAGACTAGAATCTCCAGTTAAATTGATAATATTGTAGCGCTCTGTCAGTTCTTTCTTATGGTCTGTCACCAATTGGTTAAAGACACGAGCACCTGCAGAACCGCCAACAAACAATACAGTTGGCAATTGGGAATTAAAGTGGGTTTGGATATCCACCAATTCATCAGGTTCTGGAGTTTTTTGATTTGAAACCTTGGTAACTGCTCCCACATGCTCAACCTTAGACAAACTTGAAGCTTGCTCAAAGGTTGAATACATCTTCGTCGCAAATTTATAGGCTATTTTATTGGCCAAGCCCATAGACAGGTCAGATTCGTGAATAAAGACAGGCACTCCTAAAACACGCGCAGCGATAACTGGCGGCACAGAGACAAAGCCTCCCTTTGAAAAAAGGGCCTGTGGACGAAGTCTCAACATGATAAAGAGCGATTGGACAATTCCCCAGCCAACTTTGAAAATATCCAGCATATTTTGCCATGAGAAATAACGACGCAATTTCCCAGTAGCGATAGAATGGAAGGTGACATCTAGACCCGACTTGAGGATTTCTTGGTGTTCGATACCACGCTTGTCCCCAATATAGTGGACTTCCCAGCCATCTTCGATGAACTTGGGCATTAACAAAAGATTGAGGGTCACGTGTCCAACCGTCCCCCCACCTGTAAAGACAATTTTTTTCATATTATTCCTTTAACTCCGCTACCGTGTCGATAAAGAGGTCGCCACGTACTTCAAAGTTAGCATACATATCCCAGCTGGCATTGGCGGGACTGAGAAGGACTACGTCTCCTTGAGTCGCAAGCTCATAGGCCTTGCGGGTCGCATCTGCAATATCAGTCGCATCCACATAAGTCACACCAGCCTTATCTGCTGCTCGTTTGACACGTTCTGCAGACTGACCGAGGATGACCATCTTCTTGAGTCCAGTAATATCTGGAACCAATTCGTCAAACTCATTACCACGGTCCAAACCGCCTGCAATCAAAATAACCTTGCTGTTATCAAATCCTGACAAGGCTTTTTGAGTAGCCAAGATATTGGTTGATTTACTGTCGTTATAGAATTTGATACCCTTGATTTCATCCACAAATTGAAGACGGTGTTTGACACCACCAAAGGCTGAAAGAGTTTCTTTGATGGTTTGGTTATCTACACCACGAAGCTTGGCCACAGCAATAGTCGCAAGGGCATTTTCTACATTGTGGCTACCTGGAACTCCGATTTCATTCGCTGCCATGACTACTTCCCCACGGAAGTAGAGTTGACCATCTTCCAGATAAGCTCCATCAACCTTTTCCTGTGTTGAAAATGGTACAACAGTGGCTTGTGTTTTAGTAGCCAATTCTTTTGCCAAGTCTTGGTTAAAGTTCAAGACCAGGAAATCAGCTGCTGTCATCTTGTTCTGAATATTCCACTTGGCTGCTACATATTCCTCAAAAGAACCATGGTAATCAATATGAGTTGGCATGAGGTTGGTAATAACCGCAATCTCTGGATGGAATTCTTGAATGCCCATTAGCTGGAAAGAAGAAAGTTCCATGACCAGCGTATCCGCATCTGACGCAGTTTGAGCCACTTGGCTGGCAGGATAGCCGATATTTCCTGATAAGAGACCATGTTGACCAGCAGCAGTCAAAACCTCTCCAATCATAGTCGTTGTGGTTGTTTTTCCATTTGAACCTGTGATACCGATAATTGGCGCTTCTGAAATCAAGTAAGCCAATTCTACCTCAGTCAAGACTGGAATTCTCTTGGCCAAAGCCTTTTCAATCATAGGATTGCTGTATGGAATACCTGGATTTTTCACCATAAGGGCAAACTCTTCATCCAAGAGTTCCAAAGGATGACCACCTGTGATAACCTTAATCCCTTCTTCCAGCAAACTTTGGGCAGCGGGATTGTCCTCGAAAGGTTTCCCATCATTTACTGTCACAATGGCACCTAGCTTGTCCAACAAACGAGCTGCAGATTCACCTGACTTGGCCAAACCTAAAACAAGGACTTTCTTATTTTTAAATTGATCTATTACTTTCATGTCTCGAACTCCATTTCTACTCCTACTATTTTACCATTTTTATGGAAATAATTCTAAACGAAAATGCTCAGATTCAGCATTCTAACAAGCAAAAAGAGAGCCAAAACTCTCTTTTTATCTTCTTTTGTTTTTACTGACCGACATGAGGGTAATATCTCGCAAGCTAAAGTATGCTAGGAAGAGCATAGCGATTGCGATAAAAAATTCTGTCGGTAGCTGAAAGATTTGCAGGACAGACAACATGAGCAAAATCAAGAGTGCTACGAAAGCAAAGACGACAAGGACGATATTGACTGTCCCTTTAATGCTTTCTGGTGTCGCAAATACATAGAGTAGTAATAAGAGTAGTCCTATGATTAAATAAACCATCTTTATCTCTTTCTAGCTCTTATTCAGCTGATTTTTTCTTCTTGTTAGCTTTCTCACGCTCTGCCTTGTTAAGGATTTGTTTACGCAAACGGATAGACTCAGGAGTTACTTCCATGTACTCATCATCATTCAAGAACTCAAGAGACTCTTCAAGGGTCAAGATACGAGGTGTCTTGATAACAGCTGTTTGGTCCTTAGTAGCTGAACGAACGTTAGTCATTTGTTTCGCCTTAGTGATGTTAACTGTCAAGTCGTTTTCACGAGAGTTTTCACCGATGATCATTCCTTCGTAAACCTCAGTACCTGGGTTGACAAAGATCGTACCACGTTCTTCGATAGACATGATTGAGTAAGTTGTAGCCTTACCAGCATCGATAGAAACAAGGGCACCGCGGTGACGACCACCAATTTCACCTGGAATCAATGGCAGGTATTGGTCGAAGGTATGGTTCATGATACCGTAACCACGAGTCATTGACAAGAACTCAGTTGAATATCCGATCAAACCACGCGCTGGAACAAGGAAGACCAAACGAGTTTGACCATTACCAGTTGAAATCATATCCAACATTTCACCCTTACGTTCAGAAAGGCTTTGGATAACAGACCCTTGGTATTCTTCTGGAGTGTCGATTTGAACACGTTCAAATGGTTCACATTTAACACCGTCGATTTCTTTTACGATAACCTCTGGACGAGATACTTGAAGTTCATATCCCTCACGACGCATTGTTTCGATAAGGATTGACAAGTGCAATTCTCCACGTCCTGAAACAGTCCATTTATCTGGTGAATCAGTTGGATCAACACGAAGGGAAACGTCTGTTTGCAATTCTGCCTGCAAGCGTTCTTCCACCTTACGAGAAGTCACCCATTTACCTTCTTTACCAGCAAATGGTGAGTTGTTAACCAAGAAGGTCATTTGAAGAGTTGGCTCATCGATATGAAGGATTGGAAGAGCTTCGACTGCATCTGTCGGAGTGATAGTTTCACCGACAAAGATATCTTCCATACCTGAAACGGCAATCAAGTCACCTGCTTTTGCTTCTTGGATTTCACGACGTTCCAAACCAAAGAAACCGAAGAGTTTTGTAACACGGAAGTTTTTAGTTGTACCATCAAGTTTAGAAAGGGTAACTTGGTCCCCAACCTTAACAGTACCACGGAAGACACGTCCGATACCGATACGTCCAACGAAGTCGTTGTAGTCCAAAAGTGAGACTTGGAACTGCAAAGGCTCATCTGAGTTATCTACTGGAGCTGGGATATGGTCGATAATCGTGTCAAAGATTGGTGCCATAGTAGCTTCTTGGTCAGCTGGATCATCTGACAATGAAGAAGTTCCGTTGATCGCTGAAGCATATACCACTGGGAAGTCAAGCTGGTCATCATCTGCACCAAGCTCGATGAAAAGTTCCAATACTTCGTCCACTACTTCTGCTGGGCGAGCTGATGGTTTATCGATTTTGTTAACAACCACGATTGGGACAAGGTCTTGTTCCAAGGCTTTTTTCAATACGAAACGAGTTTGTGGCATTGTTCCTTCGTAGGCATCTACGACCAAGACAACACCGTCAACCATTTTCATGATACGCTCAACTTCTCCACCGAAGTCCGCGTGTCCTGGTGTGTCCATGATGTTGATACGAGTTCCGTTGTAGGCAACGGCTGTATTTTTAGCAAGGATGGTGATTCCACGCTCTTTTTCGATGTCGTTTGAGTCCATAGCACGCTCTGCCAATTCAGTACGTGCATCAAGCGTTTCTGATTGTTTCAATAATTCGTCAACGAGGGTTGTTTTACCGTGGTCGACGTGGGCGATAATCGCAATGTTACGGATATCTTCTCTTAATTTTGTCATGATTTCCTCTATAGTATTCAAAATTTATTTTCTAACTGAACGATTATACCATATTTTCAAGTAAATAACATAACTCAAGCAAGTGTAAATGTTTTCACTCTGCTTTTCTTTTCACGTCAAGCCTTTTCAAAGTATACAACTTATGATAAGATAGGCACAGTATGCGTTTAGATAATTTATTAGCCCAAGAAAAAATCAGCCGAAAGGCCATGAAGCAAGCGCTTCTCAAAGGGGAAATCCTAGTCGATGGTTGCCCAGCCCGCTCCCTAGCCCAGAATATCGATACAGGACTGCAGGAACTCCTCTTTCAGGGCCGAATCATTCAAGGCTATGAGCACACCTACCTTATGCTTCATAAACCTGCTGGTGTCGTGACAGCCAACAAAGACAAGGAACTTCCAACCGTTATGGACCTGCTTCCACCTGATATTCGGTCTGACAAGCTCTATGCCGTCGGCCGATTGGACCGAGATACGACCGGTCTTCTCCTTTTAACCGATAACGGCCCTTTGGGCTTTCAACTCCTTCATCCCCAATATCATGTCGATAAGACCTACCAAGTCCAGGTTAATGGACTTCTGACACATGCCCATATCCAAGCCTTTCAAAAAGGAATTGTCTTTTTAGATGGCACTATCTGTAAACCTGCTAGGCTAGAGATTCTATCTGCAAGTCCTTCTCTCAGTCAAGCCTCTATCACTATTTCAGAAGGAAAATTTCATCAAGTTAAGAAAATGTTCCTCTCAGTGGGTGTCAAAGTGACCTCCCTCAAACGCACCCATTTTGGGCCTTGGAGTTTGGATGAGAATCTTCAAGCAGGAGACTATCGCCCCCTCAACTCAGAAGAGCTGACAAGCATTCGTGACTTTCTCAGAAAAAGTGGTTAAAAAATGAGCTCGGAAACATCCGAGCTTACTGAAAAAGTCATCAAATTGATGGCTTTTTTGTTATACTAGAGATGAGGTGAAATGATGCTTGATAATCAGTTAACTATGGATGTCAGTCCTTATTCTAGTTTGTATGATATCGTGGTTCCTAAAACCCACTTTTTACGTCAGCTAACTGAACTCTGTGATTTTAGCTTTATTTATGATGAACTAGAAAAGAATTATCGTCCCGATTTTGGGCGTAAAGCTTATTCACCGATTATGATGTTCAAATATCTCTTGTTAAAAGATATTTATAAGTTATCAGATGTAGATGTGGTAGGACGTTCCTTGTCAGATATGGCCTTTAAATTTTTTCTTGGTCTAGCTCCTGAGGATTCTGTTATCGAGCCATCCTCTTTGACAAAATTTAGAAAGCTAAGAATTAAAGATGATAAACTGCTTGATGTATTGATTCAGAAGTCTGTTCAAATTGCACTCGAACATAACTTGATTAAGAGTAAAATCCTCATTGTGGATGCCACTCACACCAAATCTCATTATAATCATAAGAAACCCCAAGAAATCCTTAGAGAGCGTTCAAAAGCTTTACGTAAAACAATTTATCAACATTCAGAAGATATCAAAATAGAATTTCCAAAGAAACCTCAGGAAGATAACCTCGAAGCAGAGTTGACCTATACAGAGGAATTAATGGCTGTGGTTGAAAAACACGAGGAACTCTTAGCCCTACCGGCTGTGTCTCAAAAGTTCAATTACCTAAAAGAGGCTGTCGAGGACGACTTAGAACACTTGGAAGCTTCTGTTAAGGAGGAGGCTAGGCTTGGACATAAGACAGCCGACAGCTCTTTCTATGGATATAAAAGTCATATCGCTATGACGGATGAACGGATTATTACTGCTTGCGTGGTCACTTCTGGTGAACAAAGCGATGGGAAATATTTACCTGAGTTATATGCCAAAACAAAGGAAAATAGTCTGGACATCGAGACTATTATTGGTGATGCGGCTTATTCAGGAAAGGACAATATTCAACTAGCTCGCAAAGAAAAGATTCATTTGGTGTCAAAACTGAACCCTTCAGTTTCAAAAGGTTACCGTAAAGAAGAGGATGCGTTTGAATTTAATAAAGATGCAGGGCTATTTGTCTGTCCAGAAGGACACATGGCTGTTCGCAAAGCAAGGACAGGGAAAAAATATCAAAATAAGAATCAAGTTGTCACTCATTACTTTGACATTGAGAAGTGCAAGAG
>NZ_JAIRCA020000004.1:55509-115671 GCF_020089495.2 Streptococcus mitis subsp. hohhotensis
CACAACCATCTTCGTGGTCAATATGAAACGAATTATGACCTTAATAAATACAAAATAACCGAGGAACTCGCTCAAATTAACGAGAGATTCCTCGGTTTTCATTTCATTAAAAGTAAGAGACCTATTTTTTCAGTGGACTCGAAACATCCAAGCTCGTTTTCTTATTTCTCAACTTTGACTTTCCCTTTCCAAGAATCCAAACCATAAGAAAGGATATAAATCTCAGAAAAACCTTGTTTTTTCAAGTAAAGAGCCGCATTTGTGACACGTTGCGCACGTTGGTTTTCATAAAGAAGGACAGGTTTATCCTTACGAAGAGCTGCAAGACTAGTCTTCAACTGACTTGAAGGAATATTGCGAGCCCCAAGAATATGTTTTCTGTGGAATTCTGCTGGGTCGCGCAAATCAATCAATTGACCCGTACGAATCAAGGCTTCAAACTCCTCATTGTCTACAATTTTAGCCGCACGGCGAATACGAAGATAGTTAAAGCCCATCCATGCCAACATTGCTAGTATAAGTGCCCACAAAATCCAAGTAACCATTAGTTCTTTTCTCCATTTTTCTCAATATAATCCAATTCTACCTTGTGCTCTCTGCGAAGAACTGCTTCTGCTTCTAGATAGTCTAATTTGTCCATCAGCCCTGCATCGTAAATCCGAGAGAGTTCCAACTTCATCAGTTCAATATCATATAAGCGTTTTCCCATGTAAACAATAATACCAAATCGTTTGAGGAATTGCTGCACATCATAGAATGTTTTCATAAGACCCATTCTAGCAAATTTTTGTGTTTTTTTCAAGAAGAGACTCACACAATACTCCTGATTTTCCTATCTTCTTTGGCGATTCTGAGGCAAGTGTGGTACAATAAAAACATGAGAATTCAACAATTACACTATATTATCAAAATCGTCGAAACTGGCTCCATGAATGAAGCAGCCAAGCAACTCTTTATCACCCAACCGAGTCTTTCCAATGCAGTAAGAGATTTGGAAAATGAAATGGGCATTGAAATCTTTATCCGCAATCCCAAGGGCATTACCTTGACCCGTGATGGGATGGAGTTCCTCTCTTATGCCCGTCAGGTTGTCGAGCAAACTCAGCTTCTGGAGGAACGTTATAAAAATCCTGTCGCCCACCGCGAACTCTTTAGCGTTTCGTCTCAACACTATGCCTTTGTGGTCAATGCCTTTGTATCGCTACTCAAGAAAAGTGATATGGAGAAATACGAGCTCTTCCTTCGTGAAACTCGTACTTGGGAGATTATCGACGACGTCAAGAACTTCCGTAGTGAGGTCGGTGTCCTATTTTTTAACAGCTACAACCGTGATGTTTTAACGAAAATGCTGGATGACAACCATCTGCTGGCTCACCATCTCTTTACAGCCCAACCGCATATCTTTGTCAGCAAGACCAACCCTCTGGCAAAGAAAGACAAGGTCAAACTGTCTGATTTGGAGAATTTCCCTTACCTCAGCTATGACCAAGGGACACACAACTCCTTCTACTTTTCAGAAGAAATTCTTTCTCAAGAACACCACAAGAAATCCATCGTGGTCAGTGACCGTGCCACCCTCTTTAATCTCTTGATTGGTTTAGATGGTTATACCATTGCGACAGGGATTTTGAACAGCAACCTCAACGGAGACAATATCGTTTCTATCCCACTGGATATTGATGATCCAATTGAGCTGGTCTATATCCAGCATGAAAAAACCAGCCTATCTAAGATGGGCGAACGCTTTATCGACTATCTCCTAGAAGAAGTCCAGTTTGATAGTTGAGAAATGATAAGAACCAATATGTAGGCTAGCAACAACCTGCACATTGGTTCTTTTTACTTATAATTAAAAGTCTCCCCTGCCAACTTATCAGCTAGCTTGGGAAAGAGGGTATAAAATTTGTGGGCCAAGTTCAACAAGACAGGGAGATTGAGTTCTCGTTTATTTTTTCCTATAATCTTGACAATCTTTTTAGCCACTGCATCTGGTTCTAGCAGGAAACGGTCAACCGATTTGAGATAGGTTCCATCTGGGTCGGCTTGGTCAAAAAATCCTGTGCGGATAGGTCCTGGATTGACTGTTGTAACATAGACTCCATAGGGCTGAAGTTCGAGGCGTAAGGCATTTGAAAAACCAATGGCCGCAAACTTAGTGGCTGAGTAGAGACTAGACTTGCCAGTAGCAATCAAACCTGCCATGCTAACAATATTGATGATATGACCTTGACTCTTCTCCTTCATACGAGCCGCAAGGCGACGAGATAGATTCATCAGGGCGAAGGTATTGACCTCAAACATCTGGTGAATATCTTGGTCAGAAATCTGGTCAAATTCCTCAAAAATCCCGTAACCAGCGTTGTTAATTAAGACATCAATCTTGCCATAGCGGATATAGAGATCTGCTAGCAGAGTTTCTAAGGCTGAGTCATCGGTAATGTCTATTTCAATTAATTCTACATGGGGATGATTTCCGTAGAGTTGAGCTAATTTTTCCCTATCTCTACCAAGCAAGATGAGTTGGTCATTTGGCAGGAGTTTGACCATCTCTTGGGCTAAACCACCGCTAGCTCCAGTAATGAGAATAGTAGGCATACTTATCCTTTCTGTGACTGCTAGATTTCCACTTCTTCCAAGTCTTTGACCACATGGACATTTTCAAAGACACTAGCAGCGTCTTTTTTGAGCTTGCTGATATCTTTTGAGAGAAAGCGAGCACTGATGTGGTTGAGCAGGAGTCGTTTAACATCTGCTTCTACTGCGACCTCCGCCGCCTGCATGTTGGTTGAGTGACCATGATTGCGAGCAATTTTTTCATCGCCCTTGCCATAAGTCGATTCATGGACAAGGACATCGGCATTGACAGCCAGACGCACACTGGCATCCGTTTTTCGAGTGTCTCCTAAAATAGTGATAATTTTACCTGGACGTGGAGCTGAGATATAGTCTGTTGCCTTGATTTCAGTTCCGTCTTCCAAAACAACATCCTGGCCGTTTTTGATTTTACCAAAAAGCGGGCCAAATGGGACACCAGCAGCCTTGAGTTTTTCAGCATCCAGCGTTCCTTCCAAGTCCTTTTGCATGACACGGTAACCAACACAGAAAATAGTGTGGTCCAGTTCCTCTGCATACACAGTGAATTTATCGGTCTCAAGGATTTTTCCTAGAGAATCTTGGTCAAACTCATGAAAATGAATGCGGTAAGGCAGGCGAGAACCCGACACACGAAGACTGGTTAAAACAAAGGACTTAATCCCTTGCGGGCCATAGATTTCCAAATCTGTCTGCTCTTCATTGGCCTGAAAGGCACGACTAGAAAGGAAACCTGGCAAGCCAAAGATGTGGTCTCCATGCAGGTGGGTGATAAAGATTTTGCTGACCTTACGTGGTCGAATTGTGGTTTCCAGAATGCGATTTTGCGTACCTTCTCCACAGTCAAAGAGCCAGACTTCGTTAATCTCGTCCAAGAGTTTCAGGGCGAGACTGGAGACATTGCGGGCTTTAGAGGGCTGACCAGCCCCCGTTCCTAAAAATTGAATATCCATTCGATACTTTCTAATTAATCAATATATAACATAGCTATGCGATTTTCCGATCGGAAATAGCGCTTGCCAGAAAAAGCTGTGGCTTCTTGTAATAACTCCTCTTGGCTGTAACCTTTAAGACGCTTGCGACCATCAGACAAGCTTTCCAAATCAGTCAAAGCTGTGAGACTATCCATGCTAACAACTTCCTCATCTCCAACAGCCTTCAGGTAAATCTTGCCAGATTCTTCAAAGACTAGTTGATGGGGGAAAATTTGCGCAATCTCAAAGAGCAAGTCATCTGAAATCTTCTCCTCATTTTCAGAGAAAATTCTACCCAGTCCCTCACTCTCATAACAAAAACCAAAGGATTTACCAGACAGATTTAGGCGAATAAAGGGCTTGTTTTCTAAGGTGAAACTTGGATCAGCATTGTAGAGATTCAGTTCCTGACTGACTTCTGCAAAATAATCCGTCGCAGCCTCAGGACTTTTTTTCTGGTAGAGTTCTGCAAAGTAAGCATTGACCACGCTAGGTGGAGGAGTGATCAGTGCCAACTGCTCTTGCTCTGTTCTACCAGCTAGAAGTTGATCCAGATAGACCTTATCCAGACTTGTATAGCCCCCATATTTTAGAGCCAACGTTTTAATATCAGTCATAAAATTCCTCTAACCTCCATTTATTTTTCTCGGAAATGTAGCCTGTAATTACTTCGCCGTCCTCCTGATAATCGCGTTCTTCAAGAATCGCAACACTTTCTAAATCATGAATCTTATAGGACTTTGAAAAAGGCACGCGCAGGGTAAAAGATTCAAAAATATCCTTGATTTTCTCTAAAAACAAAGCCTGCAAATTCTCACGACTATCCTCAGACTTGGCAGAAATGAGGGCATAAGGCGTTTGGGTCGGCGTGAAATCCTCCACCAAATCCGCTTTATTATAAAGGGTCAGGCGAGGAATATCTTCCATGTCCAGGTCTTTCATGATGGACAGGACTGTTTTTTCATGCTCCTCATGGTAAGGATTGCTGGCATCGATAACATGAACCAGAAGGTCCACATGCTTGCTTTCTTCCAAGGTTGACTTAAAACTGGACACCAACTCTGTCGGCAAATCTTGGATAAAGCCAACTGTATCTGTTAAAGTTACTTGGAGATTTCCCCCCAGATGGATACTCTTAGTCGTCGCATCTAGAGTCGCAAATAGCTCGTCAGCCTCATACTGGGTCTTACTGGTCAAGGTGTTCATGATAGTTGATTTCCCAGCATTGGTGTAACCAATCAAACCAATCTTAAAGGTGCTTGACTCCAAACGTTTTTCTCTGACAGTCGCCCGATTTTTCTCAACCACCTTGAGCTGGCGCTCGATATCCGTGATTTGATTGCGAACGCTACGACGGTTCAGCTCCAGCTGGCTTTCACCAGGTCCACGGGAACCAATTCCCCCTGCCTGACGGCTGAGCATAATTCCCTGACCAACCAAACGAGGCAAGAGGTATTTGAGCTGAGCTAGGTGGACTTGGAGTTTCCCTTCATGACTTCGAGCCCGCATTGCAAAGATATCCAGAATCAACTGCATACGGTCAATGACCTTGACACCGAGAACTTCTTCTAAATTGACATTCTGCCGTGGTGTCAAACGATTGTTGACGATGACAGTGGTAATTTCTTCTGCATCCACCATGAGCGCAATTTCTTCTAACTTACCAGAGCCGACGAAGGTCTTGGAATCATATTTTTCACGTTTTTGTCTGTAACTATCTACAACGACTGCCCCAGCTGTCTTAGCTAGACTAGCCAATTCTTCCATAGAGAGATCAAAATTGTCCATGCCCTGCAATTCCACACCAATCAGCAGGACTCGCTCCTCTTTTTTTTCCGTATCAATCATCTAAAAACTCCTCTATCTGGCTTAAAATGCGGTCTTGCACACCAGCTTCTCCAATCTGATAAAAGGTGACCTGCATGCGGTTACGGAACCAGGTCAACTGACGCTTGGCAAAACGACGAGTCGCCTGTTTGAGACTCTCACTAGCTTCTTCCAAGGTCTGCTCTCCACGTAAATACGGAAAGAGTTCCTTGTATCCAATCCCTTTAGCAGCCTGCACATCTGGATAATGGTCAAAAAGCCATTTGGCTTCGTCTAGAAGTCCAGCTTCAAACATCAGGTCCACTCGGTGATTGATACGTTCATAAAGCTGACTGCGCTCATCGTCCAAGCAGATAATCAGCGGTTCATATAGACTCTCTTTATTTTCCAAATCCTGACCAAAATGGACAATTTCCAAGGCACGCATCGCACGACGACGATTAAACTGGGGAATCTCAAGGTCTGCTTGCTCCACCAAATGGGCTAATTCCTCATCTGAATATGGCTCCAAACTAGCTCGATAAGCTAAAATCTCCTCATGAGGAGTCTCACCACCTAGGTGGTAGCCTTCAAGCAAGCTCTGGATATAAAGCCCAGTCCCACCAGCAATAATAGCTAGCTTGCCACGGCTTTGAATATCCTCAATAGCCTTCTTAGCTTCTGAAACAAAATCAAAAGCCGAGTAAGACTCGGTTACCTCTCTAACATCGATTAAATGATGAGGAACAGCTGCCTGCTCTTCTGGACTAGCCTTAGCCGTCCCTATATCCAGACCTCGATAGACTTGCTGGCTATCTCCACTAACCACTTCGCCATTAAAACGCTTTGCAACTTCGATGGCAAGGGCTGTTTTTCCAACTGCAGTCGGTCCAACAATCACAATTATTTTTGTTTTCATCTTTTTTCCTTGAAAAATTCCCATTTTTTCGTTACTATTATTATAACACAAAAAGGTCAGTCAGAAAAATGTGACCTCTTGAGGGGGCTGGCTGATTAAGAAGATAAAGGAGGAAGACTCATGGCTAAAGGATTCGCTAAAGGTCTTGTAACAGGTGTCGCAGGAACTGTCGCTGCAGTCGCAGGTGCAGTATACGCATTTAAAAAGAAAGTGATCGAACCAGAAGAGCAAAAAGCAGCTTTCATCGAAGAAAACCGTAAAAAAGCAGCTCGTCGCCGCGTATCACGTTAAGAAACAAAAGAAGTTGGGATTTATTTTCTCAACTTCTTTTTTCTATTCTTTTAAATAGCTAGGTCAAACTTCAACTGTGGCTTGACAGGGTCATAATCCACCAACTCAAAGTCCTCTGCTTTAATATCAAAAAAATTGGTCTTATCTGGCACATTCAAGACCAAACGTGGTTGGCAGTTTGATGGCTCACGACGGAGCAATTCCTGAGCTTGTTCAAATTGATTGTCATAGATATGGAGATTGTTGATGAAGTAGAAGAACTTCCCAACCTTCCAGCCGAAATGCTTGGCAATCATCATTTGAAGAGCCACGTACTGCATAGCATTGATGTGGTGGGCCACCAACATGTCATTCGAACGCTGGGTCAAGGTCGCATCCAGATAGATTTCTCCATCTACACGGCGGACATCAAACATGGTCTGAAAGGCGCATGGGAGTAGTCCTTCTGTTTCTTCGAAAGCTTGGTAATCCCAGAGCGAAATGATATTGCGACGGTTCCAAGGGTTGACTTCCAACTGCTTGAGAAGCTTATTGATAATGTCGTGTTTCTTAACAACAGCACCATAGCGCTCACCAATGGTTCCCGTATTTCCCACTTCCCAGTCATTCCAGTAGTGAACATTGTACTTGTCATTGAGAACTTCTAGGCTATTAGACTGGTCTTGGTAGATCCAGAGAACTTCTTTGATAGCTGATTTGATTGCAATGGGACGCAAGGTTGTAATGGGGAATTCCCCCTTGGCCAAGTCATACTCTGCAAAGGCACCCGTTACGTACTTAGAGTTGGCAACTGTCCCATCCTTGTACTTGGGACGTGCTTGCTCTGAGAAAACACCTTCCTTTAGAATGCGTTCAATATTCTCTTTAAAAATCGTATCTGATTTTGTCATTTACTCTCACCTCATTTATTGTCCTAACTAGTATAGCATAAAAAAAGAAAGGAGGAAAATCACTCGCTTCTGGAAAGCAATTTTCTCCTTTTTCTATTTTATTGCAATACAAGTGATGCTGCTCCGATAACTCCAGCGTCATTTCCTAGAGTTGCAAGAGCTAGTTTAGTAGTTGTGCGTACTTGTGGGAAGGTATTTTCATCGTAGACTTTTTGAACACCTTGTAGAAGGAATTCTCCCGCAGCTGATACACCACCACCGATAACGATTGTTGATGGGTTTAGGATTGAGCCAATGTTAGCACAAGCGATTCCCAAGTAACGTGAGAAGTTACGGTAAACGATCAAAGCAAGATCGTCTCCTTCTTTTGCCAAATCAAAGACAGTCTTAGCGGTTACTTCTTCTCCATTATCAATCAAGCGTTTCAAGGCTGCATCGCCTTCGTATTCATCGGCATAGCGACGAGTCAAGTTGACAATCCCTGTTGCTGAAGCAACTGTCTCAAGGCAACCTTTCTTACCGCAAGTACATGCGATTGGTTGATCAAAGTCAACAGTGATATGACCAAGCTCACCTGCTGCACCAGCAACACCGTGAAGCAATTTGCCTTCAGCGACGATACCGCCACCAACACCAGTACCGAGTGTCATAAATACAACATCTGGTTGGTTATCACCAGCCCCCATCCAACGCTCACCAAGAGCAGCTACGTTGGCATCATTATCGATGAAGAATGGAATACCCAAGGCCTTTTCAATCTTCTCTTTAATTGGTTGAAGGGTTTTCCAGTTGAGGTTGTAGGCACCGATAACAGTCCCTTTTTCACGGTCAACCACACCTGGTGATCCCATCCCAATTCCTTGGAAGTCCGCTGCTGCCAATCCAAGCAAGTCCAAACGATGCTGAATAGACTCAATCATATCATCTACGATATGACTTCCCTCATCCAAAATATTAGTCTTGATAGACCATTTTTCTTGGATTTCTCCTGCTGTTGTTAAGATTGCAAATTTGATAGAAGTTCCACCAAGGTCAATCCCAATAATCTTTTGACTCATCATATTCTCCTTTTTTATTATGAATTAATTGAAAATGCTTACAGATATAGTATAACAAAATTCACTCATTTATGCAAAGGTTTGCATTAACTTTCTAGATTTTATCCTTACTTATGGTTTCCATAGACCTGAAGCATCTACATAGTAGCGGCCTCCATCAACTCGCTCATTTTTAGCCATTTTACCATCTGATTTCAAATAGTAGTTTCCTTGCCATGCATTGCGAGCATAAGAACCATCTGATTTCAAGTAATACCAGGCTTGATAAGAAGAGTCATAAACCCACTCACCTTGTGCCATTTTACCGTTTGATTTAAGGTAATAAGCTCCTTGCCATGCATTTTTTGCATAAGAACCATCTGATTTCAAATAATACCAAGCTTGATAAGAAGAGTCATAAATCCATTCACTCTGTGCCATTTTACCATCAGCTTTCAGGTAATAGCTTCCCTGCCATGCATTTTTCACTGGATTTCCATTTCCATCAAAATAGTACCAAGAACCGTCCTGCTTAACCCAACCACTTGCTGTGGATGAAGTTGTATCAGTTTGAGTTGTAGCCGCTTGTTTTGCTTTAAAAGCACCCTTAGGAGCATTTTTCAATTCGCAAGCCACACCATCATGATCGCGGTCTAACTTGGCAGAATAACCAGGTTCTCCCTCGTGAATATCTGCGTATCCATTCGCCCAAGCTTCTTTACAACTAGAAAAATGAATGTTTTCTTCTGCTAACACAGGTTGTGAAAACAAGGCTAAGACTGGCAAGGTAGCCAGACTCATTTTTAAAAATAGACGTTTATTCATTTCGTTCTCCTATAACGATGTTATCGATTTCACTATTATTTTATCAAACTTATTTCAGCAATTCAAGGAAAGGTTTAATCTGTTCAGCAAACTCTTTTGGTTTAGCTTCATTCAAGACATGAGGACCATCTGGTATAATCTGAAATTGAGATTCTGATATTAGTTTATGAAGACTTCTCATAGAACTAAGATTCGGTTTATCTTTGCTGCCACAAATTAGTAAGGTTGGATAAGGACAAGTTCTTGATATATCAGTTAAATCAAGTGTCTTCAATTCCTCAGAAACTCCGACCATAAAAGCCTTGTCTGCTCCCTGTTTTTCAAATACTTTTTTGGGAAGTAGTTTAAAAATCATCAACTGAAGATAAAATAGGATATTACCAGACAGTTTAAGTGGACATCCTGATAGAACCAAAGCTCGGAGATTTGATAAATCGTAACTAGATAGTTCTAATGCCAGGGCAGCACCTAAGGACAATCCAACCAAAATAAAAGGTTCTGTCTCTTGAGCTAGATGCTGATAAACTCGCTCTTTAGCTTGTTGATAGTTGCTAACTCCAGAAGGAAATAACTCAATAGCCTCAGAAGGATAATCTGTCAGTAGATTCCGAACTTCTTTCCAACTATCTGCTGACTGACCTAGGCCATGTAAAAATATTAATTTCATTTAGTTCTCCCTTACTGACAACTCATACAAGCCCCTGACTGCATTACAGCCGTAAATAGCTTCTGCTCGGGCTAAGTCTTTTAAAGTCAAGACTCTCTCTTCTACCTGTCCTGTTTCCAGCAAGAGCTGACGGTAAATTCCTGGCAAGATTCCCAGTCGGATAGGCGGTGTGTAGAGTTTCCCAGCGATTTTCAGAACCAAATTTCCGATAGAGGTTTCAAGAAGTTCTCCAGACTTATTGTGGTAAATCTTCTCTTGTTCTCCTAAACTCAAGTGTGGCCTATGAGTTGTTTTAAAGTAGGTAAATGCTTGCTGCAAATTAGATTCCTGAAGGCAGAGTTGGGCATGACAGAAGGTTGGACTGAGAGGTTCCAATACTTGACGATCGACTTCTATCTCTCCAGACTTGCTGAGAGAAATTCGCAAGCGGTAATCTTGATTAACTTCACAATCCTGACACTCTTCTTCTATCTTTTGTCTCAAAATTTCTGGGTCAAAAGGATAAGCAAAATATCGACTAGCTTTTCTCAGTCTTTCCAGATGTTGTTCTTCAAACAGCAAGTTCTTCTGGCTAATTTTTCCAGTTGTAATCAGTTGGAAGCGAGCTTGTTTACGATAGAGAACAGCTGCCTTTTGATGAACCTCGCAGTATTCAGATTCCCAAGTGCTATCCCATGTAATGCCGCCACCTACTCCATAGATGGCTTGCCCCTTGTAGAGTTGAATGGTCCGAATAGCAACATTGAAAATCCGTTGCCCATGTGGAAGCAAGAGACCAATCGTTCCACAGTAGACTCCGCGCGGTTGTGGCTCCAAGTCCTTGATGATTTCCATAGTCGCAATTTTTGGAGCTCCCGTTATGGAACCGCAAGGAAAGAGTGAGCGGAAGATTTCAACAAGGTCCACATCCTCTCGCAACCGACTCTTGATAGTCGAAGTCATCTGCCAAACCGTTGAATACTGTTCTACTTGGCAAAGACGCTCCACGTGCTCACTCCCCACCTCAGAAATACGGTTCATATCATTGCGCAAGAGGTCCACAATCATCATATTTTCAGAGCGATTTTTGGGGTCCTGTTCCAACCAACTGGCCTGCTCCAAGTCTTCTTGGTCAGTCACTCCCCGCTGAGTCGTTCCCTTCATTGGTCGCGTTGTCAACTCACGGTCATTTTGCTCAAAAAAGAGCTCTGGACTCATGGATATCACTGCCATCTCGTCATGTTCCACATAGGCATTATAGCCTGCCTCCTGTTCTACCACCATGCGATTGTAGATAGCAAAAGGATTGGCAGACAAATCCTGCTTGAGTTGGACGGTGTAGTTGACCTGATAGGTGTCTCCCTGCCGCAAATGATGATGAATCTGGGCAATAGCCTTTTCATAGTCTGCTGCAGACGTTACTTCCTGCCAATTTGAAGGCAAATCAACCTCATCATAAGTCAAAGGAATTGGAGAGGTCTCCACCCTATCATGAACAGTAAAGTAAAGCAAATACTCGTCCAATAAAGGAGCCTTGTGAACTGCTAATTTCTCCTCAAAAGCAGGTGCAGCCTCGTAGCTGACATAGCCCACCACATAATAGCCTTGCTCTTGGAAACTTTCCACTTGTGCCAGCAAGGCTGTTACTTCTGTTAAATCTCTGGTTTTTAACTCTTTGATAGGCTGAGTAAAGATGTATCTCTCCCCCAAAGCCCTAAAATCAATCACTGTTTTTCTATGCATACCTTAAGTATAGCACAAAATAAGAAAACCCTCATCCGCAAAGCAGATGAGAGATTTCGATTATTTAAAGATTGAAGTTTTAAAGCTATTTGTTTGTTGAAGAAGTTTTTTATATAGTTTCTCTTTAAGAGCAACAGTATTGTCAAATTTAACTGATCCATTTTTAAGAGTTGCTTTATCTTTATCAACGGCAGCAGAGAAGGCTTGTTTTAAATCGTCATAACTACTGTATGTAGTACCGTCGATTGTAACAGGGTTAAATCCTGCTTTAGCTTTATCTACAACTTCTTTGAAGTATTCTTTCTTCCAAGCTTCTAGAGAAGTGAACTTACCATCAGAAATTTTATTGATGATGAAGTCATCACCTAGAGTATTGTGACCGGCTTTTTTAGATTCAGCTTTCAACATATTTGAAGCATAGTTTAGGAATCCTTTTTCATATCCATAGTAACCCCAAATTCTGAATGTATTATGTTTGAATGACATTGCTCCTGGAGCACCTTCACTTGTGTTACCACCATAGATACCAGCTGTAATAGGTACAGTTACATAAGCAGAACCGAATCCAGTTGGATCATACTGACCATTACCAGGACCGTGTTTAGTCATGAAGTTTTTCTCTACTAAGTCGTTAACAGATGTTAAATCATATTCTTTTTCTTCTGCATTTAAATCTCTAACGTTGTCGTATTGGTTCTTCGTATTAGCTCCACGAAGTTGCTTATCTACTTTCTTGAACCAAGCGTTATTTAATTCTTTACTGCGTTTATCGATTACAGCTTCTCCTTCAAGGTAGTCAAGAAGCATTAATGTGTCATTGAAACCTTTCATGTAATGATCGATTTCTGCACGAGATGCAAGATCGTTTGGATTAGTGTTATACCATTGGTTTCCGTCGTTTGGACGTTCGTACGCCATGTTTAATCCAAGTGCTTTAAAGTCACCGTTTGGACTTGTTTCAGCAGGTGATTGTAACATACCTTGTGCGAATGCTTCTAAGTCAGTTCCTTCACGGTGTCTTGAACCACCTAAGTAAACCATACGGTCATTTACGTGAGTTGTTTCATGAGTAAATGCAGAGATACCGAAGTCACTAATCATACTAGTAACCATGAAGAATACTGAATCATCTTTATAAGGGTTACCGTAAACACGAGCTACTGCTCCCATACGCCAGTCAGTTGCGTGATAACGACCTGTTGGACCGTATAGTTCGCGAACTGGAGCAATATCTTTACCGCTGTTAGTGTGACCGTATTTGTCAGTACCTTCTGGATAGTTTTGGTTATCTAGTACTGGTGTCGGTACCATATTGTTGCTCTTAAGCAGTTGGTTACGAACTTTATCTAATGATAAACGAGACCAGAAGTCTAGATAATTTTGTTGAGCTTTTGCTACTTTATCGATTTCTTTCTTGAATGCTTCACGCTCTGCTGCTGTGTTCTTACCATATTTCTCAAATGAACTGTAAGCCATAGTGTTATATGTTGAGATTAAGAACATGTGAGCATCTTTTAAGTTAAGAAGTGGCAGAATCATCTTACCGTGAACATCATTATTTAATCCTTCGTATGCTCTGTGTTTCTTATCGGCAAATTCAGGAGTTGTTGTTTTTGGTTCAACGACATATACATTATCTTTAGTTGCTTTTATGAACCAATCGTTTAAGTCAGTATCACTTGTGAATAGACGCATGTTATAGTCTAAGAAACTGTTTAACTCACCTATACCAATAGTTCCACCGATAGTTTCGCGATAAGCTTCTAAAGTTCTATCACCTTTAATGTTGCTTTCTTTAGAACCAACTTTAATCAAGAAGTCTAAGACACTAACATTCTTACCGTAGAAATCAGGTTTGAATAACATTAACTCTTTAATGTTAAAGTTATCGAATTTAACTCCGTAGTAACGGTTTAGGTAAGCTAATCCAAGAAGAACTGCAGCTTTATTGTCATCAATTTTCTTAATTAATGCACGTTTAGCAGCTTCATCAGTATTTAGTTGATGGTCTTCATTTTGAACTAATTTAGTAACGAATTTATTAAGGTTATCTTTAACATACTTGAAGCTTTCTTCTAAGTAAAGATCCTTAATTGCATTTACTTTGTTACCACCTGTTCTTCCTAAAAGTTGATAAACAGGATCAGATTGTAATTCTACTGGACTTAATTTACTTTCGATAGCACTGATTAAATTGCTACGCTCTTTATCAACGATGTTAGGAGTGTAAACTATTTCTCCAAGTTCAGCGATGCTGTATTCTTTAACTTGTTTCACTTGAGATTCTTTAGGTGAGATGTTAAAGATTTCTTTTGTCTTATCAGCGTAGTGAACGATAATGCGGTTGGCATCACCAAGTTCAGTTACGAATTCGTTATCTTTCATTGCAGTAACAGATAAAACTTCTGTAGTTAATAATTTAGAACCTGCTGGAATCTTGTTACCTTGGTTAACAATCCACTCTTTATTGTAGAATGGTTGAAGTTTTTCAACATTACGATAAGCAAGCTCACGAGAAGCATCATAGTCATCAATATTTTTGTATTGATCAGCTTTACTTACAATATTGTTCAGTTTGTCTTCAATAGGAAGTGTGCTTTCGAATTTATCAGCAGTGATTCCCATTTTAGCAATTAATTCATCAGCTTTTTCTTTAGTTATGCTAGGAATTTTTTTAGAATTTTTATAAGTTGTTTTACCTTCACTTACACCCTCAACACTGTAGTTGCGCTTCGTTCTAGAGTATGTAAAGTAATCATCAGCATCAATATCAGAGTGACCAAAGACCATTTCACCAGTCTTAACTTTCATCATAGTGATGTTGTCTTCTATAGCCCCTAGTGCCCAGTTAGTCCCTAACAGTCCACCAGACATAACGGCTTCTTTGAGTTCAATAGAGCCTTTTGCTACAGAGTTTCGAAGAGTACCTTCTTTACCTAAAGTATTGTTGTTACCACCGTTTTGAGATGAATATACAATTCCGGCAGCCTTAGCTTTGTTACCTGTGATTTCAGCATCAACATAAGCTTTTTCTACAATACCTTTCCAGTTTTCACCGACGATACCTGTTAAGTAACCACCTCGATTTCCAGCAGCGTGTACTTTACCGATAAATGCAACGTTACTTAATTTTCCACTACCATCAATTTTATTGATAACACCAGATACATCATTATTACCAACAACGTTACCTGTTACTTTAATGTTTTCTACAGTAGCATTATTTTTGATAACATTTGCTATCGGTGCAATCCTATCAGTCCCTGACATGTCGATATTTACATTTTCAAGTAGTAAATCTTTAACAGTACCACCGACAATATCACCGAATAAAGGTCTGTTCATATTACTAATGGTAAATTTATTACCGTCAGTGCTTGTTAATGTTCCTTTAAAAGCATTAGTAACATAAGATTTTCCTGCTGGTTTAACGTTAGCAGCATTGATATTGCTACCAAGCTTAAATGTGCCAGTCGGGTCTTTTTGCATAGCTTTTACAAGGTCGTCAAAGCTATAATATACATCACCTTCGTGTGCTTTTTGTTTTTCAAAGTAATGAACATACTCTTCGCTAAGTGTGTTATCTGCATTACGTTGAACTAAGTCTGGTGCTTTGGCAGTAACTTTATATAAAGTTTTTCCGTCTTTTTCTACTTCTTCAATCTTGTCAACAGCAAGTCGTGTAACCTTGTTGTCGTGAGTTGTAACTCGTAGGTAAAGTGGGGCAACATCAGCTGGTTTTTCTGTAAGCAAACTAGTGTCTGTTTCGTTACCATCAGCGTCCACACTCATCAAGCTTGTTTCTTTAATGTTTTTGATTTCAACTTTTTTGAGGTCAAGTCTTAGAGGTTCTTCATTCAGAACTACTTCCTCATCGCCTTCACCACGGTCATAAACCATCTTAGTTTCAATCTTATAATCTTTGTAGTATTGCAAATCTGTCAGGCTAGCTGTTAAGTTGTCAGGTGAAACATTCAATGTTTTCACAATCTCATCACCTTTTTTCAAAGTTAAGGTGATAGATTTAATGGCCGCCTTGCTTGGATTTTCTAGACTGTATTTAACATCTGAAGTACGTTTCAAATCCTTAGGTTTAACTGCAGTGAGGGTCAATACTGGTTTTTCAAAGCTCTTAGTACCACGTTTCAAAATTCGGTCTTGAGGGGCCTCAATTACTTCTTCCGTTACTTTTGGTGCATCCTCAGTCTTAACTCCTTTGATAGTATTAAAGGTCTTAGTGATTTTTTTCTGACCTTCTTTCCCTTCTTGAGCTACGACTTCTAAACCTTTTTTCAGTTGATTATCTTCTTCAATCTTTTCTTTGAATGGAATCTTTTCAAGGCTTTCCTCTACAAGAGTTCCTTCAATTGGTTTTGTACCACGGCTTACCTGTTGATTTACAGGCTCCTTAGTCACTTCCGTACTGGTTGAAAGAACTTGGTCAGTTTTGACACCTTCTACCGTTTTATAGGTTGTTTTTGTAACTTGACTTCCTTTTTCACCATTTCGTAGGACAGTTTCTTCGTCTGTATACTTAGTTGGATCCTCAGTCGTTTCAGTTTTGTAGTCAATTTCTGTAGTTGATTCTTCAACAAGGGTTCCCTCAGTCACCTTATACTCAGGTAACTGATCTTGAACAAGTGCTTGACCTTCCTTGCCTTCCTCTTGAGTTCCTTTTACTTCTACTTGAGCTTCTGGTAGTTCAGGTTGCGTTAAAGATTGGCCTTCCTTACCTGCCTCTTGAGTTCCTTTAGACTCTACTGTAGCCTCTGGAAGTTCTGGCTGTACTAAAGCTTGACCTTCCTTACCTGCCTCTTGAGTTCCTTTAGACTCTACTGTAGCCTCTGGAAGTTCTGGCTGTACTAAAGCTTGACCTTCCTTACCTACCTCTTGGGTTCCTTTAGATTCTACTGTAGCCTCTGGTAGTTCTGGCTGTACTAAAGCTTGACCTTCCTTACCTACCTCTTGAGTTCCTTTAGACTCTATTGTAGCCTCTGGAAGTTCTGGCTGTACTAAAGCTTGACCTTCCTTACCTACCTCTTGGGTTCCTTTAGACTCTACTGTAGCCTCTGGTAGTTCAGGTTGCGTTAAAGATTGGCCTTCCTTACCTGCCTCTTGAGTTCCTTTAGACTCTACTGTAGCCTCTGGAAGTTCTGGCTGTACTAAAGCTTGACCTTCCTTACCTGCCTCTTGAGTTCCTTTAGACTCTACTGTAGCCTCTGGAAGTTCTGGCTGTACTAAAGCTTGACCTTCCTTACCTACCTCTTGAGTTCCTTTAGACTCTACTGTAGCCTCTGGCAATTCGGGTTGCGTTAAGGATTGACCTTCCTTACCTACCTCTTGGGTTCCCTTAGACTCTACTGTAGCCTCTGGCAACTCGGGTTGCGTTAAGGATTGACCTTCCTTACCTACCTCTTGGGTTCCTTTAGACTCTACTGTAGCCTCTGGCAATTCGGGTTGCGTTAAGGATTGACCTTCCTTACCTACCTCTTGAGTTCCTTTAGACTCTACTGTAGTCTCTGGTAGTTCAGGTTGTGTTAAGGATTGACCTTCCTTACCTACCTCTTGAGTTCCTTTAGACTCTACTGTAGCCTCTGGTAGTTCAGGTTGTGTTAAGGATTGACCTTCCTTACCTACCTCTTGAGTTCCTTTAGCTACTTGGTGGCTTGGTTCAGGTTGCGGTACTGGAGTTGGGGCAGGTTGTACCTCTTTCTTAGTTCCGACTGCAATGACTTGCGATACAGGATTTTGGACTACTTGGTCTTCAATGACTTCTCTAACTTCTTGACCATTGACCATCGAAACTTTGGTTACAAGGCGACGCTGACCATTGACTCCAGCTGTGACGATACGAGTCTGTCCTTCTGCTAAATTAGCATCTGGGCTTGTGATCGTTTCAAAAGGAATCTCCACCAAGCTCTCTTCCTGTCTAGACTGAGGCTTCTCAGAAACTGGTTTTTCTTCAACTGCAGGAGCAACTGGATTCTCTACTACAGGTTTTTCGATGACAGTTTCTGGAATGACAGCAGGTCTTTCTTGAACGTCTTCGTTTTTTTCGATTTCTTTTGAACTTTGCTTCTCTACTGGCAACTGAGGCTGTTCAGCTGAAACTGCTTTTGATGGATGGAGTTCTGCTTCCTTGAAGTATCCAATGTATTCATAGCCATCAATGTGGATAATCCCTTCAGCCAAACCTTCATGGGTAGAGGCCGAAATAGTTTGGTTATAAGAAAGCAATTCTTTATTTTCAAACGCAAATGTCCCATAAGGTACAAAGGTGCTAGCTCCTAAAGAACCAATCAAGAGAACACCTAGGACTTCTTTGCGACCTTTTTTGGACACCAAAAAGACTGCTAGAGAAGCCGTCGCCAAGCCAAGACCTGCTAAAGCAAGTTCCTTACTTCCTGTGTATGGAAGTTGTTGACTATTAGTTGCCTTCTTGCGATAAACTACATATAGAATATCATCATCTTGAAATTCTGTAGGAACTTCATGGTGAATCAGGGCTTTTTCAGACTCAGTCAATTCCTGCTCTGCCAAATAACGGTAATGAACGCTATGAGCACCACCAACTTCATTGGCCTGAACCTTATCTACTGAAAGGGGACTAGCACCAAAAAGGAAGGCCCCGATGGCTACAGGACCTACCCCAACAGTTAGCTTACGAATCGAATATTTTGTGATTTTTTCTAGTTGCTGTTTTGTTTTTCTCATTTTCACGACTTTCTAATAGAATCTTGTGGATAATGCGCACGCGCACCTCCAATTAATTTTGGACGACTAGCCAACGCCGTTACGTGGGCATGACCAATCTCTCTCAAAAGAGGGCGAATCGGAACCTGAACATGCTTGACATGCATGCCAATTGCAGTGTCTCCGATATCCAATCCAGCATGAGCCTTGATAAATTCAATCTCAACTGGATCCTTCATAAACTTGAAGGCTGCCAACTGACCTGAACCTCCTGCATGAAGGGTAGGAAGGACACTGACCATTTCCAGACCAAACTGCTCTGCAACCTGACGTTCAACAACGAGGGCCCGATTGACATGTTCACAACCTTGAACAGCTAGATGAATTCCTTTTTCCTCTAAGATATCTAGGATGGTCTTCACAATGATTTCGCCAATTTCTTGGCTGGATTCCTTGCCAATCTGACCACCTATCACTTCACTAGAAGAAAGGCCCAAAACAAAGATAGATCCTTGCTTCAAATTGGCCTTTTCCAATACATCTTCTACAATCTGGCTTGTTTCTCTTTGAATGTCTTTTTCCTTCATACTTGATACCTCTTTTGTCACTATCTATCATATCGTTTTTTCTACGTTTTAGCAAGATAGACAACCTGAAAATCTTACTCCAACCTGCATAAAACTCCCAGAATTGACTGGGAGTTAGCTAGTTTCTATTCTATTTATGTATATTTCAACTGTCGTCCCTTTTGAGGGAATAGAATCGATCTTCATTTGGTAATCTTCTCCAAAATGAAGTTTGAGTCGTTGATCAACATTTTGAAGACCAACTCCCCCACGTTTGAGTTGACTTTGACTACTATCGCTAGCATCTTGGAAACCAACGCCATCATCCTCAATACGGATGACCAATCCTGAATCCTGTTTCTGAACAGAAACTCTAATATGTCCCTGACCTTCCTTTTCCTTAATGCCATGGTAAAGAGCATTTTCTACCAAGGGTTGTAACACCAACTTGGGCAAGACTAGATGATCAAAGGCAGGATTTTCAGCAATCTCATATTCCAGCTTATCTCCATAACGCTGTTTCTGGATAAAGAGATACTGGCGGACATGATTGATTTCGTCAGACAGGCAAATCAAGTCCTTGCCTTGATTGAGCGCTAAGCGGAAGTAGGTCGCCAAGGACTTGGTCACCTGAACCACTCTCTGACTATCCTGAAATTCAGCCATCCATATGATGGTGTCCAAGGTGTTATAGAGGAAATGCGGATTAATCTGGCTCGATAGGGCTTGAAGTTGGTACTGACGGGTCGTCTCTTCCTGCCTGCGAATATCCGTCATCAGCTGATCAATCTGATCCAACATGGCATTGAACTGACGAGTCACTTCTCTCAGTTCATGGGCACCAGTTTCCTTCGCACGAAGATTCTGATTACCAGAAGCAATCTCCAGCATGGTTTCTCTCAAATCCTTCAAAGGGGCAATCCAACGCTTGAGACTGAACCACACCAAGCAGAGACAGGCAAGAAGAGAGGTGACACTAGCCCCAAGCAAGGTCCACATGAGTTGACTCCTAACCCGATCTAACTTCTCCAGCGAAGACACGCCAAGCACCGTCCAATCAGTTCCTGCTATCTTTTCCTGACTGACGTAGGATTTGTAATCTGGAGTATAACCCTGCCCTGTCTCAATATAGGGTTTCATGGCCTCCATTTCGCTAGCTGAGCTATAAACTGTGTGTTGAGGATGATAAACAAATTCATGGTTTTCATTGATGATAAAAGCAAAGCCCTGCTGCCCCAACTGAAGTTGGTTAAGATAGGCTTCCAGAGTTTCGTAGGAAATATCCAAACGAAGCACGCCAAGATTGGCTCCCTTGGCATCAACAAGTTCCTGAGTTACAGAAATGACCCACTGACTGTCTGATTTACGAGCTGGAGTCAAAACAGGCATGGCTCCCTGATGAATGGCCTTCTGATACCAGTCCTCAGCCATCATATCAGAGGAAGTTTTCATCTGCACACTATCATCTGTAGAAATGACCTGACCTGATTTGGTTACCAAAACCACAGTTTTCAAGTCCTGGTCTGCCTTCAAAATGGTCAAAAATAGATCTCGAATTCCCTTTACTCTGTCTTGACTGGGATTCTCAGTATAGGTTAGGACATCTGCCTGCTGAGTCAAACTAGTCGAGGTGGTTTCTAATTTTTTGATATAGGACTGGATAAAGTGGCTAGTCTGACTGATAGTCGTTTGGTTATTACCTTCAATGGTAGCCTCAATAGCTGATGAACTAGATTGATAGTAGAAAGTTCCAACCAGAGCTAGGAGAATGAGAAAGACCAGAAAGATGGAAATAACCATTCTGACTAGGAGAGAAGAACGCTTCATCAACCTTCCCCCTTCTTAAACTGACGAGGGGTCACACCTGCAATCTGTTTAAAACGTTGGGTAAAGTAGTTCATATCTTCAAAACCAACCTTTTCAGCTATCTCGTAAATCTTCAGATCTGTAGTCAAAAGCAAGAGCTTGGCTTGTTTGACACGTTCTCGCACCAAATAATCCTGAAAAGGCAACCCCAGCTCTTTCTTAATCAAGGAACTCAGATAGGTCGGACTAAAGCCCAAGTCACTGGCTAAAGACTTTAAACTAAACTGGCTATCAGCCAGATGAGACTGGATTTTCTGGGCCATGTTTCCTTCAAACTTATCGGTCAGTAAATCTTGTAACTGCTCTTCTTTCTCTTCCTTGTCTAGTTTTTGCTTTATTTTCCCCAACATTTCCTCAATATCCTGACGAGAAAAGGGCTTGAGCAGGTAGTCATCCACACCGAGTTTGACAGCAGACAAGGCATAATCAAAATCATCGTAGCCTGTCAAAAAAACTAGATGAACCTGAGGATAGGTTTCTCGGACCAGACTGGCTAACTGGATACCATTTAGCTGGGGCATGTTGATATCGGTTAAAATGATATCCGGCACCTGCTTTTGAATCAAGTTCCAAGCCTGCCTTCCATTTTCAGCCTGACCGATGATTTCCATATCATAGGCTGCTACATTGACCAGCTTGGTCAAGCCTTGTCTTACCAGATATTCATCTTCTACAATTAAGATTGTATAGGTCATGCTTCTCTCCTTTGTCACTTACTAGTATCAGTATAGCAAAATTCTCCTCTAACTGCTTAGGAAAGCCCTCTTAATCTACATAATCTAGTAAATAAGCGTAGCCTTTTTCTTCCATTTGGTCTTTAGGAATAAAGCGGATAGAGAGACTATTGATACAGTAGCGTAAGCCACCCTTGTCCTGTGGACCGTCCGTAAAGACATGGCCAAGGTGAGAATCTCCCACTCGACTTCTTACTTCCATGCGCGTCATATTGTAGGACTTATCTTCTTTGTAGGTGACAACATCTGGACTGATTGGTTGGGTGAAACTAGGCCAGCCACAACCAGACTCAAACTTATCCTTTGATGAAAAGAGGGGTTCGCCAGTTGCTACATCCACATAGATACCAGATTCAAATTTATCCCAGTAGCGATTTGAAAAAGCTCGTTCTGTTTTATTTTTCTGGGTAACTGCATACTCCTCAGGTGACAGGGTCTTTTTCAATTCTTCATCACTTGGTTTGGGATATTTGCTGGCATCGATGACGGGGTAGGCCGCCTGATTGACATTGATATGGCAGTAGCCATTTGGATTTTTCTTGAGGTAGTCTTGGTGGTAATCCTCAGCCACCACAAAATTCTTCAAGGGCTCCTTTTCAACTGCCAGAGGTTGGTCATATTTCTTAGCCACCTCATCAAAGACTTGATTGATCACTTCCAAATCCTTGTCATCTGTGTAATAAACACCGGTACGGTACTGGGTCCCCACATCATTTCCTTGTTTATTTTTGCTAGTTGGATTGATAATGCGGAAATAATGAAGCAGGATTTCCTTGAGGGAAATTTGCTTGGCATCATAGGTGACATGTACAGTCTCCGCATGCCCTGTTTGATTGATCAATTCGTACTTGGTTGTTTCCCCTCTACCATTTGCATAGCCTGAAACGGCATCTGTCACTCCAGGTACGCGTGAGAAGTATTCCTCCACTCCCCAGAAACATCCCCCAGCTAGATAAATTTCGTGCAAGTCTGCATCTTTACTAATTTCTGTTTTTTTCACTGTTTTTCCTCCTTGGCTAACTGCGGCTTTCTCAATTTGAGAGCTATCTGTCTGCCCTGCATTTCGCATCAATAGAAAATAGAAACCGGTTATGGCTAGGAAAAAGATCCCTGCCAAGACAAACAATTTTACTTTATCATTCATGACCTTTCTCTACCCCATTTCTTTCAATTCTTTTAAAATCATATCCTTATCCATAAAACCTGGTTGCGTTTTGACCAGCTTGCCTTCCTTGTCTATAAAGGCTTGAGTTGGGTAAGAACGGACACCATAACTTTCCAAAAGTTTGCCTGATGGATCAATTAGAACTGGGAAATTTTTATAATCCAAGCCCTTGTACCAGTTTTTAAAATCAGCTTCTGCTTGTTCCCCCTTGTGTCCAGGAGAGACCACTGTCAAAACTACATAGTCGTCTCCAGCATCCTTAGCAATTTCATCCGTATTCGGAAGACTAGCCAGACAGATAGAACACCAAGACGCCCAGAATTTGAGATAGACTTTCTTGCCCTTGTAATCAGACAAGCGGTAGGTCTTACCATCTACACCCATCAATTCAAAATCAGCGACTGCCTGACCTTTAGTCGCAGTTTGCGCACTGACTTGTTCTGTTTTTGTTTGCTCCTTCATAGTAGATTGGTCTGACATGTTTTTAGCCGAACAGGCTGCCAAACAACAGATTGAGCCTACTCCAAGGAGGCATGTTTGCCATTTTTTCATTTCTTATTCCTTTCTATTCAAATAATGTAGTCAAAATGGAAGCATTTCCCAAAAGCACTAAAGTTCCCATCACAATAATGAGGAAACCACCCACTTTTTTGAGGGTTCCGAGGTAAGGATGGAGTTTTCGAAAATGTTTCAAAACATAGCTGGAGGCTAGAGCTAGAGCCAAAAATGGTAGCGCCAAACCCAGCGTGTAAATCAACATGAGACCAGCTCCCTGCCAAGTACCTGATCCACCTGAAGCCGCCAAGGCCAAAACAGAGCCAAGAACCGGCCCCACACAAGGCGTCCAAGCAAAACTAAAGGTCAACCCCAGTAAAAATGCCTGACTATAGCCCTTACCCTTTTGCCCCTGTCTCTTTAATTGTAGCCTTCTTTCCTTGTAGAGTCCCTTCAAATGTAAGACTTCCATCTGGTGCAAACCTAAAATAATGATAACCGCCCCCGTCACATACTGAAACCAAGAAGCATAAAGCAAATTGCCTAAAAAACCAACTCCATAACCCAGCAAGATAAAAACAAAGGAAATCCCCACTATAAAGGCCAAAGTTCGCAATAGACTAACAAGTGAGATTGAAAATTTGCCACTAGAAGCCTGAGCACCATCTTTGTCATCCAACAAGACCCCTGCATAAACCGGTAACAAGGGTAAAATACAAGGAGAAAAGAAGGAAAGAATTCCAGCAAGAAAAACACTGATAAAAAAGATTATATTATCCATTGCCTTCCTCCATTCTTTGATTTGATAGATCTATTATAGCCCCAAAATTCCAGAAAAAACAGGGACAATGATAGGGAAAAATAGGAATTTAATCAGGTTATACTTCAAAAAAATCAAAAGAAGCATAAATACAAAAGGTAAGCTATCTTACTATTTCAGAGTTCACATCTAGCATAACTAAAAACAGATTCTTCCATCTATCACGAAAAAATCTGTCATTGACTTATTGATTTACAAAAACTACCCCTCAGAGTATCCCTTTATTCCAGCAGTTAATCTGCTTTACTAATCGCTCGAGTCGCTGGGTAAAGGACTTGTTTCCGAAAAACTCCAACCACGGCTTGCGAACCTCGTCTTTGCTGGTTTCTCTGTATTTTTTTAGTTCCAAGAACGCCATCTTGACTAGGATTGGTTATGGTCTTGCAACAGCACCTCAAATTCAGCGACGGTCATTCCCAATTGTTCACTCGCAAATTCGGAAGTTAAAACATGTTGGTGGACTAAGTTTAGAAAGGTAAAGATTTTCCCACGCTCCAGTCCCTGTTCAAGACCACGTTCTAAGCCCTTTTCCTCAGCTTGTTCCAAGGCATAGTCCTGTGCTAACAAGGCTTGTTCTTCACGCATACGTAGTTGACTAAACATTTTCCTGTCCTCCTCGGACCAGCTCTTATAGTCTAGCAGTTGATCTGCTTGGCTGATGGCTCGCTCGGGTTGCTGAGTAAAGGGTTTATTCCCGAAAAACTCTAACCACGGCTTGCGAACCTCGTCTTTGCTGGTTTCTCTGTATTTTTTTAATTCCAAGAACGCCATCTTGACTAGATGGTTTTCTTGACCGTTATTTGTGATGGTTAAGACCTCACCTGTCGTGTCCTCGCGCATGCTAAAGCTATGAAAAGCTTGATCATCATGGAAGTAGTTACTATCTACAATTGCGATAGCGTAAACAGGTGCGATGTGTTTGTAACTTTGATGAGTATTGCCTTCTTGTTGACGAACTTTTTCAAGATTTTGATTGACCTGGCTGCACAAATAAGCCCACAGGCGATTGATGAAAAAATTCTGATGATGCACCTGAATCTCAATAATTACTTGTGTCCCATTGTCCAACTCCGCTAAGACGTCTATACTGGTATAGAAATCCTGCGCCGAGTACGACAGGGTAGGCAAGACATGAATATTGCTTCCCTCCAAAATCGTTACATTTTTTGCAGGTAAATCCAACATATCGCGAATAAATTGGCAAGTGATTTCTGGATTGCTAAAGATTTTCTTAGCAACCAAATCGTTGGTCGGGCTGATGCCCGGATGTCTGAGAATCATCCATTTCCTCCTTCTATTATACCATATTTTTAAATCTAATTTCGCTAGATTCTCTGGCTCTATCTATTTATTCGGAAAAGAAAGGATAAATGAAATAGTAAATAAAAAATAAGAACAGCGGATAAACAATAAATGTTAAGCTTATCTATCCTTCTTACTTATCTGATAATAAATAAGGTCCGCAAGATAGCCTTTTCTATCTACACCATTGGTAATAGTCTTTAGATAGGACATTCCAGCCTTCTCCATGACACGACCTGAAGCTGGATTGAGACTGACATAACGTGCCTTGACTTCTTGAAAACCTGCTTGAGTAAAACAAAAGTCCAAAACAGCTTTCAAGGCCTCTGTCATAATCCCATGTCCCCAGTAAGCCTTGCCTAGCACATAGCCAATTTCACAAGAAGAATCGTTCTCATCTATTGCAACGATACTGATATCTCCTATCACCTGCTCTGACTTTTCTTTGAGACAAATGGCCCATTTGTAATAGTTGGGATTGGTATAGGAGGCAACCCAATTTCGAATCGAGTTTCGAGTGATTTCGACATTAGAATGGGGATCCCAGGTAACATAGGTCAGATTCTCAGCGGATGAAGCCCAATTCTGAAACATGGCTTCTGCATCACTTTCCACAAATCTTCGCAAGATTAAACGATCTGTCTGTAATATTTGCGTACCGATTGCTTTCATGACGCTACCTCGCTTTCTGATAGATGATTCTCTGCCCAACCTCAATTTAAATTTACTTTGCTTTTGAATTTCAATGTAATAAGCTAAAAAGGTCCACCGGACCTTCCTCGCTTTCTTATTTCTAAACTCGGGGTAAAAAGTTCTCTCACTTTCTTATTTCAAGGTGAGAGGCTGAAAACCTCCACTGAAGGTTATTCTTGCTTCCCAGTTTCTAGGCAAGAAGCTAAAAAGGTCCCCCGGACCTTTTTACTCCCAAAAGTTATCGAATACAGTGATGGGTAGGTGGCGTTTGTGTTGGCCTTTGTGCCACCAGTTTTCGATTCTTGCTTGGGCTTCTGGGCTGATTGTTTTGCCTTCTAGGTAGTCGTCAATCTCTTCATAGGTGACTCCGAGGGCTACTTCATCAGCTAGACCTGGTTTATCTTCTTCTAGGTCTGCTGTTGGGATTTTTTCATAAAGTGCTGGGTCTGCACCAAGTTCCTTCAATAGTTGTTTTCCTTGGCGTTTATTGAGGCGGTAAAGAGGGAGAATATCCGCACCACCGTCACCAAACTTGGTAAAAAAGCCTGTGATATTTTCCGCAGCATGGTCTGTCCCAATGACCGCTCCGCTATGGGAACCAGCAAGGGCATACTGAGCAATCATACGGCAACGAGCCTTGATATTGCCCTTGTTAAAGTCTGAAACAGAGCTACCTGTCGCTTCTACTGCAGCTGTCATGGTATCAGCTGATTCCTTGATATTGACGACTAAACTGACATCAGGCTGGATGAAGGCTAGGGCTTTTTGAGCATCTGCTTCATCAGCTTGCACTCCATAAGGCAGGCGGACAGCGATAAATTTGTAGCTATCATCCCCTGTCTCTGCTCGCAGTTCTTCCATGGCCAGTTGAGCCAATCGTCCTGCTAAGGTTGAGTCTTGTCCTCCAGAAATTCCTAGTACAAAAGTTTTTAGGAAGGGATGCTTTCTCAGATATCTTTTTAAAAAATCAATGGAACGACGGATTTCTTCCTGGGCATCAATCACCGGTTTGACACCTAGCTCTTGGATAATCGTTTCTTGCAAACTCATTCTTCTTCTCCTTCACCGAGGGCTTCCTTACGCATTTTGTCAATCAAATCCATCTTGTCTTGCCATACATCACGCGCCAAATCGACTGGATAGTGCTGCGGATTGAGCACGCGCTTGTACTCATCCCAAAGCTTGTCAAATTCCTTACGGGCATAAGCCTGAATCTCAGTTAAGCTAGGCAGGTTGTAAATCAATTTTCCGTCTTTGAAGATATCCACCAAGAGAGGCACGGCATCAAAATTACGAACGGTCTTCTTGATGTAGGTATAAGTCGGATGGAACATCTTGATTTCTGTCATGTCGCTTACATCTACGCCATCATAAGTGATATAATCGCCTTCTGACTTGCCTTTTTCACGACTGGTAATACGCCACACCTGCTTCTTACCTGGCGTAGACACTTTTTCAGCATTATTTGACAGCTTAATCGTATTGCGCATCTGGCCATTTTCATCTTCGATTGCAACAATCTTGTAAACTGCCCCAAGAGCTGGCTGGTCATAAGCTGTAATCAGCTTGGTACCCACGCCCCAGACATCAATCTTGGCCTTTTGCATCTTGAGGTTGAGGATGGTATTTTCGTCCAAATCATTTGAAGCATAAATCTTAGCCTCTGTAAATCCAGCCTCGTCCAGTTGCTGACGGACTTTCTTGGAAATGTAAGCAATATCCCCAGAGTCAATCCGCACACCCATAAAGTTAATCTGGTCACCCAGCTCACGCGCCACCTGAATGGCAGCTGGAACTCCGATGCGAAGGGTGTCATAGGTATCTACAAGAAAGACACAGTTTTTGTGGGTCGCAGCGTAAGCCTTGAAAGCCTCATAGTCATTGCCATAAACCTGTACCAAGGCGTGGGCATGGGTCCCCAAGACAGGAATGTCAAAGAGTTTACCAGCACGCACATTGCTGGTTCCATTGGCGCCACCAATCACCGCTGCGCGTGTTCCCCAGATAGCCGCATCCATCTCTTGAGCCCGACGTGTCCCAAACTCCATCAAGGGTTCATCTTCGATAACCGAACGAATACGAGCTGCCTTAGTCGCCACCAAGGTCTGGTAGTTGACGATGTTCAAAAGGGCCGTTTCGACCAACTGACATTGAGCTAGAGGGCCTTCCACCTGCACAATCGGTTCATTAGCAAAAACCAAATCCCCTTCTTGGGCAGAACGAACGGTCAACTCCAACTTGAAATTGCGGAGATAGTCCAAGAATGCCCCATGATAGCCTAGCGACTCCAAATAGGCAATATCACTATCTGAAAAACGCAGGTCTTCAAGATAACTCACAATTCTTTCCAAACCTGCAAAAACTGCATAGCCGTTCTTAAAAGGCTGTTGGCGGAAATACACCTCAAAGACCGCCTTTTTATTGTGAATTCCTTGGTCAAAGTAAACCTGCATCATGTTGATCTGGTACAAGTCCGTGTGCAATGTCAAACTATCATCTGGATACATACTTTTCCTACTTCCTTAGCTAGAAACCCATGAAAACTTTCAAAAACTTTCATGTATTCCAATAAATTAGTACTATTATATCACATTTTAGCTGGATTGAGAAAAGAGTAACAAGCTATTCTCCACTCTCCAGTTCATCCATATCTTGTTCAAACTTTTTCTGAGCCCATTCACCATAGCTCTTCAGACCAAGATTGCCAATAAAGACCCAGGGAAGGTAAATGACATAAGTAATTGCCCAAGCAGATAGGTATTTAACGTTCAAAGGATTGTGCTGATAAATTTCTATGTTGAATTGATAATTCTGTAACATCAAAAGAGCCGTAATAGCCAAGGTTAAGAAAAAACAACCCAAAATCGTAAAATGAAAACGACTATAGTAGGTTACTCCCAGATAACGAGCACGATTGAAAAAGAAGAAAATTCCTACTATCAGAGTATAGACTAGAAAATTCGGATTAAAAAGAGATGGAGCTAATACAGCCACCAAATAGCTTAGAAGCACAAGCCCAATAAAGAGTGAAAAAGACTCTGCCCCAGCTTTATTGATTAGTTGTTCTTCTCTTTCGTCAAGTAATTGATAATGAATGAATTTAGTTATCATCTTCTTCCTCCCAAACTTGCTGATTTCTGCGATTCAAGTAAAGGATAACTCTATCCATAGAAAAACTCCCAACGAGATAGATGATAACTGCTAGAACCACTTTTAGGGAGTACTTCCAAGTCAATAGATTGACCAGTTCCTCGCGATTGCCAACGATATCAATCAATAAAATCACTATAGAGAATCCCAAAGCAGATAAAATTCTTTCTTTTCCAGTATTCTCAACAATATCTCGAATGTCAATTCCAACATACATGCGGCGAATAATGGCATACAAACCGACTCCAATCAATAAAAGTAATTCTGGTAAATAGGACAAAAGTGTTAAATTGAAAATATAAACTTTGGCAAAAATTTCCAGTGCCAAAAATAGGCAAATTCCCAAGAGAATTTCTCCTGAAATGTTTCCGTCCAATTTTTCCGTACGTTCATCTTTAATCACAAGTTTCTTTCTATTTTTCATCTTCTTCCTCCCAAAATAATTGATCTAAAGTTTTGCCTAAGCATCTGCAAATGGACTGGCAGAGGGAGAGACTAGGATTGTATTTCCCAGCTTCAATCAGACCTATAGTCTGCCTAGTAACACCTACAGCTTCTGCCAAATCCCCTTGTGTTAAATCACGCTCCACCCGAGCTAATTTTAATTTTAAATTTTTAGTCACTAGCGTCCTCCTTCAACATTTTAAAAAGTTGCGCTTCTTTTAAAAAAATTATACCATATATCTAACTCAATGCAATATATAAATGTCATTTTGTAAAATTTTATTAACAAAAAACTCTCTACCATAAAAATAGAGAGTGTTAAGTTTAAATATAGGATTTCAAATATCGACGACATCACTTCTTTTCTTAACCTGATAGGACTTGATTCCCAATTTCTTAACTGCGATTGTATTGTCTTCAATATCGTCTAGAAAGACACAATTTGTAGGATTTAACTGGTATTTATCGAGAATCCCCTTCATACTTATGTCATGCCCCCCTCTTTGCTTTATTCTCCTTACAAATCCTTTTGATAATAATATCTTTGACCAATGTAGGGATAGTCTTGTAAGGTAAAGACTTCCTTGTAGCCATGGCTTTTATAAAAATCTGGAGCCTGAAACTGGTAAGTATTGACAAAAGCAAAACGACAATTTCGATTCTTAGCTTCAGTTTCTGCTTGCTGCAATAGTTTTGAACCGATTCCTTGCCCTCTCAGTTCCTCTTTTACAAATAAATACTCGATTTCTAGCCAATTTCCAAAAGTCTCTGCTATCAAACCTGCCAGGAGATTGCCCTTTTCATCTTCGACATAAAGATTAAGTGGCTCACTTTCAGCCTCTTCTCTTTTGGAACGATTATAAGCACGAATCAGATTCCCAATTTCTTGCGCCTTCTGGGAATCCTCATTTTCCAATTTAAAGTACATCTAAACCTCCTCAAACATTGTTACAGCTTGATTATAGTCCTATTTCAATAGACTGTCAAACTAGAAAACTCACCAACCTGAGTTGATGAGTCCTTAATCTATTTTCTAAATTTCCACTGGCTGTAAATCCCAAAACCGATAATCCAGATAGCTGATCCAATTGCTCCTACAAATGTAGACTCTTGTAAAAAGAGGGTTACAAAGACAAAGGCAAAGAAGAGCATGGTTAAAGGATTTAGGAAACGATAATGGGGCATGAGATAGCCATCTGCCATAAAGTCTGGTGACTTGCGGTATTTGAGGTGAGCCACCATAATCAAGATATAAATGGCAATATAGACACCTGATGATGATGCCGTAATCAAGGCAAAGGCATCCGAAACACCTGGCAAGATATTGATAAAGGCTGCTAGGGCAATCAAAACCGCTGAAGCGATGATGGCATTTTGTGGCACATTATGGCGAGAAAGAGTATCTGCCTTGATAGCTTTTAAGAATGGATTTGGCGAATCATGGGCAATCTGATACAAATGACGACCTGTTGAGTAGAGAGTTGAGTTAAGAGCAGATGCCGCTGATGTCAAAACGACGAAGTTAATCAAGGCTGCCGCCCACTTGATACCGGCTAACTCAAATACTGTAACAAAGGGAGAATCAGCCGATGCAAGTTCACGCCATGGAATGATAGCCATGATGGCTAAGAGGGCACCTCCATAGAAAAATGCGATACGCAAAGGAATTTCCTTAACAGCTTTTGGCAAGACCTGACGTGGATTTTTGGTTTCAGAAGTTGTTACCCCGATAAACTCAATCATGAGGTAAGCAAAGAACACCATCTGGAAGGCCATGACAAAGTTCACTCCACCGTTAGGGAAGAGGGAGAAATTGTCGGCAATATTAGCTAAACTTGCTACTCCATGAGGTGTTTTAAAGCCTGTCAAGACCATAAAGGCTCCTGTTGCAATCATGGCTAAAATAGCCACAATCTTGACCATAGCAAACCAAAACTCAACTTCCCCAAAGAGCTTCACCGCAATCAAATTGACCAAGGCTAGAATGGTCAAAAATCCAATCTCAATCATCCAACTTGGCCAGCTAGGGAACCAGAACTGAACATAGTGAGAGATAGCTGTGATTTCTGCCATACCGATAAAGACAACAGATAACCAGTAAGACCAGACTGAGAAATAGCCCCAGCCCTTACCCAAATGGCGCGTGATAAAGTTGATAAAGGTATGTTGCTCAGGGTCTTGGTAGAGCATTTCCCCAACCGCACGCATCATGAGGAACATAAAAGCCCCAGTAATCATATAAATCAGTACAATGGAAGGACCTGTTAGGCTAATAGAGCGACCTGCTCCCAAAAAGAGTCCTGTTCCGATTGTTCCCGCAATGGCCATAACCTGCACGTGACGATTGGTCAGACCACGCTCCATCTTATTTTTTTTCTTCTTTGAACTCATATCGTCTCCAATTCAATTTAAAATGGAAAAAGGAGTGAGTGAAGCGCATTGCCTCCCCACTCCTTTTTTCTGTTTTTAGGCTGTTTTTTCAACTTTCAAGATTTTTACATCATAACTACCAACAGGTGTTTCAATAGTTGCTGTGTCACCTGTTTTCTTACCAATCAAAGCTTGTCCAATTGGGCTTTCATTTGAAACCTTACCTGCAAAGGCATCCGCACCAGCTGAACCTACGATAATATAAACTTCTTCTTCATCCTCACCAATTTCTTGGATAGTGACTGTTTTACCAATCGCTACTTCGTCTTGGGCAACTGAGTCACTATTGACAATTTCAGCATAACGGATTTTTGTTTCCAAGCTAGAGATTTGTCCTTCAACAAAGGCTTGTTCATCCTTAGCTGCTTCGTATTCACTGTTTTCTGAAAGGTCACCGTATGAACGAGCAATCTTAATACGTTCTACCACTTCTGGACGGCGAACCAATTTCAATTCTTCTAATTCTTTTTCAAGTTTTTCCTTTTCCGCAAGGGTCATAGGATATGTTTTTTCTGCCATTTTTCTCAACTTTCTTCTGATGATATTTTCTAACTAAAATTATGTGAAGCATCACATAATTTTAGTTTGTTTGGTTTAATTTGCTGTTGACATGTTCAGCGACATTACGATCATGCTCCTCCTGAGTAGCAGCATAATAGACCTTACCATCTGTAACATTAGCTACAAAGTATAAGTTATCACTCTTAGTCTGATTAATACTTGCCTCGATGGCATCCAAGCTTGGACTATCTACTGGACCTGGCATCAAACCAGCTTTCGTATAAACATTATACGGTGAATTAATTGTCGTATCAATTCCAGCATCATCAGCAAGACTAATCTTCTGACCAAGTTTTCCTTGGGCATACAAGATGGCAATATTGCTTTGAAGTGGCATACCAAGATTCAAGCGATTGTAGAATACACCTGCAATCAACTTACGGTCTTCCGTCTTAGCACCTTCTTTTTCGACCAGTGAAGCAATAGTCAGCAATTCATTGACCGTCAAATTCTTAGACTTAATAGTACTGTAATGAGGTACTAAAGTCTTGTCCATAGCTGCCAACATCTCATCAATCAAGCTTTCAACAGTTGTGCTTTCCTTGATAGAGTAAGTAGCTGGGAAGAGGAAACCTTCTAAACGATAACGAACGCCACTTTCCTTTGTAGGTAAGCTTTCAAGTAGACTAGGATATTTGGCAACTTCTTGACTAATAAAGTTGTCATCTTGCACTTTAGCTAAGAAAGCTTCCGCTGTCAAAGGCTCTTTGAAGTCACCTTGCAATTGACCTACCGCTTGTGCAATTTGATCAATCGTATAACCTTCTGGAATTGTTAAATTCGCAAGCGCAGGTTCTTGAGCTTCAGCTGTTCCACCTTTTTGCAATTCATGGATGATATCTTCTGTACTCATACTCTTTTGCAAATTGTAATAGCCAGACTTCAAATCTGAATAATTTTTATATTTCGCATAAAAAGCAAAAATCACTCCGTGTTTAATCAAACCAGACTTTTCAAGAGTTGAACCAATTGTTTGAACATTAGCTCCTTCTGGGATTTGCACTGTCACATATTGTTTAGATGAAGCATCCACAGGCTGTAAAGATGACTGAACATACTGATAACCGAAGTAAGCACCTGCTGAAATCAAACCTAGGAAAATGAGTAGAGAAATGAAGAAGGCCTTAAATCCTGATTTTTTCTTCTTGGGTGACTTAACCGTCTCACGACGGCTACGACGTGGAGTTGCAGGCATTTCTTCTACAACTTTCTTTTCCTCTACTGGTTTTGAAGTAGGAACTTCTCTTTTTACCTCTCTCTGAGCTTCTGTCTTATAAGAAACAGCTACCCTCGTTGGGATTTCATTAAATTCCTTTTCTACTTTTCTAGGACTAACAGGTCCTGGAGTTGGTCTTGATACTCCCTCCGCTGATGGAGTAGAAGGTCCTTCTTGACTCGGATGACTAGGAGCAAGTGGAGCTTGTCTTACAGCCTCTTCTGCGGGAGAAGAAGGCACATCTTGACTTGGATGACTTGGAACACCAGGAGTTTCTCTTTGAATCTCATCTGCTGGAGAAGCTGGTACATCTTGACTTGGGTGAGTAGGCACGGTAGGAGCTTTTCTCATAATCTCCTCTACAGCTGACAGAGAATCTTCCATTAGCTCTTCTATCGACTGGTCATTTTTAGAAGAAAATTGGGGTTTTATTGAAGCTAAATCAACTTCCTCCTGATCTTCTTCATGTTTTTTAACTCGTTCTAAATCTCGTAAAATCTGCTCTTTAAAGCTTAATTTTTCTTCTTCTCTTGACTTTTCACTCAAAAGTTTTTCCTCCTCGTTGACAATCCATAATATTATATCTTAAAAGTCTAGGAAAAGCAACCTATGATGCCTTGTCTTGCCTATTTTTTAGCTTGCCAGACCATATCATACCAAGTTTCCCCTGCAAAGGTTGACTGGGACAAGCCTTCGTTGACAAATCCGTGTTTTTCATAGTAGGCGATGAGATAGTCATGACAGGTTAGGTTAATGCCTTCTCTCTTATCCTCAAGAGCAACTTCTTTCAGGGCTGTCAGCAATTTCTTACCCAGTCCTATCCCCTGTGCCTCCTTGGCAATAGAAAGACAGGTCACAGAGATATAGCCACCAGACTCATAACTATAATCTTCTATCTCTTCTGTAAAAGACTGATCTTGCAGATGGCGGTGTGGTCCAACTGGCCCTTCTATATACCCCATGATTCTGCCTTCTTTTTCTGCAACCAGAAACGAGGTCTGAATTTCTCGCAAATGTGCCTCAAAAACAGAGTGAGGAATGGCTTCTTCAACCGAGAAATTCTCTAGTTCAATCTCAACGATACGATCCAAATCTTCTAATTTTGCTTGTCTGATTTTCATTGTACCTCCAGATAAAAGGGATTAAACCAAATCATACTATAGCCCTGGCTAGTTACATAAAGGGAGGTTTCTTCATCAATAAAACCGTTCATTTCAAAATAGGAAAGCAGCTCATCAGGACTCTCCAAACGAATCCCCTTGTAATCCAGCTCAACTGCCACCTCTTTCAAGGCTGCAAGAAGAAGTGTTCCCAAGCCCTGTCTCTGATGGTCAGCCTCAATGACTAAAGAATGTACTTTTAGACATTGCGGATTGTCTGACTGGGGACTTGATAGAATATAGCCTAACAGTTGATTTTCATCCCTAGCTAGAAGAAAGGTATCCGCACACTTACGGATACTTTCTTCTAAAATATGGAAAGTCAGCTGCTTTTCAGCTGGAAAAGATGAAGCCTGAAGTTCCTCTATCTCAGCCAAATCAGACTTACTTGCCTGAATGATTTTAATTGGAATTTCCATGGGAACATCCTATTGAACATTGCTTGTCAAGTTAGACAAGAGACGCTCAAATGAGTATTCATAGGTTTGGATATCTCCTGCTCCCATAAAGACATAGACAGCATTGTCATGGTCTAGGAGTGGAGAAACATTTTCAACAGTAATCACTTGGTGTTTTTTGTTGATTTTTTGGGCTAGGTCTTCTACCTTAACATCACCATGATCTACTTCACGAGCTGACCCATAAATTTGCGCTAGGTAAACAGCATCCGCTTGGTTCAAAGCGTGAGCAAATTCATCCAACAAGGCAATGGTTCTTGTAAAGGTATGCGGTTGGAAGACTGCTACAATTTCCTTGCTTGGGTATTTCTGACGAGCCGCATCCAAGGTCGCAATAATTTCTGTGGGATGATGAGCAAAGTCATCGATAATCACTGTGTCATTGACAATTTTCTCAGTGAAACGACGCTTAACACCGGCAAATGTTTTCAAGTGTTCACGCACCAAGTTCAAATCAAATCCTGCTGTGTAAAGCAATCCGATAACGGCTGTCGCATTCATGATATTGTGACGACCAAAGGTTGGAATGTGGAATTGACCCAATTCTTGTCCACGGAAGTGAACTGTGAAGGTTGAACCAGTTGTTGAACGAAGAAGATCGCTAGCTACAAAGTCATTGCCTTCAGCTTCAAAACCATAATAATAAATTGGTGCATCAGACGTAATTTTACGCAATTCTGCATCTTCACCATAGACAAAAAGACCCTTGGTAATTTGTTTGGCATAGTCGTTAAAGGCATTGAAAACATCCTCGAGACTTGTGAAATAGTCTGGATGGTCAAAATCAATGTTGGTGATAATAGAGTATTCTGGGTGGTAAGGCATAAAGTGGCGTTCATATTCGTCAGATTCAAAGACAAAATATTTGGCATTGGCCGAACCACGACCTGTCCCATCCCCAATCAAAAAGCTAGTGTCTGTGATGTGAGACAAGACATGAGACAACATACCTGTCGTTGAAGTTTTTCCATGCGCTCCAGCTACTCCCATGCTAACAAAGTCACGCATAAAGCTACCTAGAAATTCATGGTAACGTTTGTAGCTGATACCATTTTGGTCTGCATAGGCAATTTCGACATTGTTATCTGGACGAAAGGCATTTCCAGCGATAATTTCCATATCACCGTCTAGGTTCTTTTCATCAAAAGGAAGAATAGTAATTCCTGCCTGCTCAAGACCCCGTTGGGTAAAGTAGTACTTTTCAACATCTGATCCCTGAACCTTGTGCCCCATTTGGTGCAACATCAAGGCCAAGGCACTCATCCCTGATCCCTTAATTCCGATAAAATGATATGTCTTTGGCATGTTTTCTCCCCTATTCTGTAATTCTGGTCAGATTTAACTCTTGGGCAACCCGACGTTCTTGTTCTGTTTGTTTACTTTTTTTATTGTAGATTTGGCTCTTCTTTAGAAAATCATAGTTGTTTTTCTTTGGAGCAGGTGCTGACACTTCTTCATTCTTGGTAGGGATAGAATGAACTTCTTCCGCCAAGATATAATGAGACTGGGTCAATTTTTGGCTATATTTGACAAATTCACCAGGATTTTCCTTTTGGAAAGGAGCTGTCGGTTGGTTGCCCTGTCTAAGAAGGCCTGATTCAGAATGACGTCTCGCACGGCTGAAATCCTGAGTTAGGTAGTTAGCAGAGCGTTTCTTTTTCAAGTCTGCACGCGCTTCTTCACGCGCCACCTCCGCATAGCTCTTTCCTTCTTTTTTAACCCCTAAAGGAGCTTTTTTAGGTTTCTCGACTTGCTTTTCAATCGGTTTTACTGGCGCCTCTTCAGTAATAGGAGCCCATTCTAAATAATTTTTATCTCGATACTCACCCTTGATATTACTGATCAGATCAGACTCATCGTACAAGTTCATGACTGGCATTTCAGTCAGCATGACCTCGTCATCTGACACCAATGGAAATCGTTCTTGTTTCATTTTCTATTTCCTTTCAACACTTCATTATAGCGTATTGTCTTGATTTTTCAAGTGCTGGCTTCAGAAATTCCCAAAATTTCTCTAATTTCTGCTAGGGTCAGACTGCCACGTGACTCTGTGCCATCCAATACTTGTGACACCAGATGTTTCTTCTGTTCTTGGAGTTCCTGGATTTTTTCTTCAATGGTTCCCTTGGTTACCAAGCGATAGACCTCAACCGTTTCTTCCTGACCCATCCGATGGGCACGGCCAATGGCTTGCGCTTCCACCGCTGGATTCCACCAAAGGTCAACCAAGATAACGGTATCAGCACCTGTCAGGTTCAGACCGACACCACCAGCCTTGAGGGAAATCAGAAAGGCATCTCTTTCCCCTTGGTTAAAGGCCTTGGTCATGTCTTGTCTTTCCTTGGCTGGGGTTGAACCCGTAATTTTAAAGGAAGTCAAGCCCAAGTCTGGCAATTCTTGTTCAATTTTCTCCAACATTCCCTTGAACTGCGAGAAAATCAAGACACGATGTCCACCGTCTGCCACCTGTAGCAGCAGGTCTCGGAGACTATCCAGTTTGCCACTGGCTCCCTGATAATCTTCCATAAAGAGGGCAGGAGTGTCACAGATTTGGCGCAAGCGCATCAGACCAGACAAGATTTCCACACGACTTCGCTGAAATTCCTGATCTGAAACTTTAGCTAGACGGTCTCGCATCTGTTGCAACTGGGCTAGGTAGATAGCCTTTTGCTGGTCTTCCAGTTCATTCTTATAAACCACTTCGATTAAGTCTGGTAATTCAGTCAGCACTTCTTCTTTCTTGCGCCTCATAACAAAAGGCTTGATAAACTGAGCCACTCGCTCTGCTGGTAATTTCATAAATTCTTTCTTGCTTGGCAAAAGTCCTGGCATGACGATTTGAAAAATAGACCACAACTCACCCAGATGATTTTCAATAGGAGTCCCTGACAAGGCAAAGACTGACGGCACCACAAATTGTCTCAAGGTCTGGGCAATCTTGGTCTGGGCATTTTTCATAACCTGAGCTTCATCTAAGAAAAGGAAGTCAAAGGCCATCCCCTGATAAAGCTCACTGTCCTGACGGAAGATAGCATAGCTCGTCACATAGATTTGATGGCTCTCAGCAAGAATCTCTTCACGACTAGCTTTCAAACCATGAACAACAGCTACATCCAACTGTGGGGCAAATTTCTGAAACTCATCTGCCCAGTTATAGATTAAACCTGACGGAGCTAAAATCAAGACCCGACTTTCTTTTGTCACTTGACTGGTCAAAAAAGCAATGGTCTGCAGGGTTTTACCCAATCCCACATCATCAGCCAAAATTCCACCAAAACCATAATGATGGAGCATTTGCAGCCAGCCGATTCCCTTTTCCTGATAATCTCGCAAGTCAGCCTGAACTTGAGTTGTTTGTCGAGGAAAGTCCTCTGGATGCGTCAAATCGTGAGCCAGATTCTGGAATTCCTGTGAAAAAGAAACACGGTCACGTCCTTCAAAGAGATGGGCTAAACTATAGGCCAAGGATTTTCGAGCCTGCAAGGTCCCATCTTTTAATTCAAACTGTCCTAGTTCCTGTAGATTTTGGCGAATTTTCTTGGTTTCGTCATCGAAAAAGTAGACTTGATTGGACGAATCAATGTAAAAATCTTGGTTGGCAACCAAGGCCTGCATGGCTTGGTCAATTTCCTCTTGGGCAATATCTTGAAAATCAAACTGGATTTCCAAGAGACCTCCCTTAGAAGCAATCTGCACTTGAGGACTCGCTAGGCTATAAAGTTCTTCTAGCTTGTCTGATAGGTCAACATGCCCGAGTTTTTCAAATATTGGAATGATTTCATGGAAGAAATGATAGACAGACTCCGCTTTTAAGGCCTGACGCCAAGATTGAAAATCTGCTTCAAAGCCCGCAGCCAGACAAACTTGGAAAATTTTTTCTTCTAAGTTAGCATCACTCGAAAATGGCAATTCTTCCAGCTCTTGTCGGCTAGAGACCTGGTTGTCTCCATAATCAAACTGAATTTCTAGACGAATCCGGTTATCCTCTTCCCTGTCAAAGTAAAAATAGGGAGCAAAAGTTTTGATTTGTAAGCGTTCTGGAGCTGAAATAGTGCCCATCTGACTAAAAAAAGTTAAACAAGAAGCCAATTTATCGCGGTCACTGCTATCAAATTGCAGATATTTCTTTCCATGTTGATCCACAGATAGCGCTTTGATTTCCTTGAGAAGACGCATCTGCTGGTCTGTTAGAAAATAAACCTGTCCTTTATGGAATAGCACAGCTCCCTGATAAAAGACATTGACCCTAGGACTCTCACTGATTTCCATTTCAAAATAATCCGAGTATTCTGTTACTGTAAAGGCAAATAGATTGGCATCAGCATGCATATCCTGAAAAAGTAGAGTCTGGTAGCTATCCACTTGATGGTCAAATTGAAAATGCGGCAAGGTCATCAGTAAATTCACACCCTGCTCAAAAAAGGTCAGAGGGAAAAAGAGGTGCCGACCTTGGTTTTGGAAAAAGAGGTCTGGAGCCTGTCCTTCCTCCATCAGTCCTCGCAAGAAAGTCAGAAGTTCTTGACTGGCCTCATCAAAGGCTTCCCAAGAAAGAGACTCCTCATAAATCTTGCCAATCATATAAGACTTTCTCTGCTCGACAATTCTTAAAAAGAGTGGAATATCCCGAATGACGTAGTATTTTTGGCTATTGATTTGGCCGATTCTCAGGGTCCACAAGATATGATTGGTTCCTGCTTCCACTTGCCCCACAGCCGATAATTCATAGGCACGTTCTAATTTTGGAGACAAGATTCGGTCCAAAAATTTGCCACCCAAGGTCACCTTGGTTTCAACGGCTTCTTTTTCTTCATGACCTTCTTCCAGACCCTGCAAGATTTCTTGGCCACGCTCATCATTTTTCAGAAAATGCTCCAGCGCTGCTAAATGCACACAGTAGCCCCTCTTTTGGAAAAATTCACAGGCACAAAAAACCAAATCATCCTCTAAACTATAGCGCAGTTCTTCTTCTGCAACGCGAGCGTAGAGCCGATTGTTCTTTTCCTTGATAATGTCAACCTTACCAGTTTCATAAAGGGCAACGCCTTCGATACGGACTTTCCCCGGAATCAATTTAGCCATATTTTTACCTTTACCTTATCTTTTTATTATACCATATTTTCCCCTATGAAAATAGCCTTCTAGAGATACTTTTCTCCTAGAAGGCTGGATTTTTAACGTTTGGCAAAAGTCGTCACAATCCGCTGACAAACTTCTTGCAGCAGGGATTTAGGCATGGCTACATTGAGACGGGCATGGAGACTTCCTTCCTCCCCAAAATCCAAACCACGGTTGAGGATAACCTTAGCTTCATTTCTCAACAGCTCTTGCAATGTTTCATCAGTCAGGTCATAGGCTGAAAAATCAAGCCAAATCAAGTAGGTTCCTTGCGGTTTCATAACCTTGATTTTAGTCTCTTTTCCAAATAAATCCACCACGTAATTGATGTGGTCTTCAAAGACTTGCTTGAGTTCCTCTAGCCAACCCTTCCCATAGCGATAAGCAGCTTCTGTCGCCAAATAGCCCAAGCCTGAAATTTCATGCTGATTATTGGTCAACTGGCGTTTCTGGAAAGCCAGTCTCAACTTAGGATTTTCAATAACTGCATAGGAATTTTTTGTCCCAGCAATATTAAAGGTTTTAGTAGCACTGGTCAAGACGATAGCAAATTCTTTAAAGTCAGGATTGATGGTATTGAAGGAATGGTGCTTGTGACCAAAGAGGGCCAAATCTTGGTGAATCTCATCTGAAACCAAGAAAACACCGTGTTTTTGGCAGAGTTGGCCAATCTTCTCCAACACTTCTTTTTCCCAAACACGTCCACCAGGATTGTGAGGATTGCAGAGAATATAGAGTTTGACCTCCTCTTCCACCAAATCCTTCTCCAGTTGATCAAAGTCAATCTCAAACAGACCATCCTTTTCCACCAAAGAATTGGTAATCAATCTACGGTTGTTCAACTTGACACTGCGAGCAAAGGGTGGATAGACAGGTGTGTTAATCAAAACCGCTTCGCCTTCTTTTGTAAAGGCTTGAATAGCTGTCGAGATGGCTGGTACCACGCCCTCGATAAAGACAAGAGCCTCTTTGTCAAAGTGGTAACCGTGTTGTGTGGCTTCCCACTTTTGAACTTCCTTAATTAACTCTTCACTGGCATAGGTATAACCATAAACCAGTTGATCAGCGTAAGTTTGCACAGCTTGGCGGATTTCAGGCAAGACTACAAAGTCCATATCCGCTATCCAAGCTGGTAGGACTTCACTATCCGTTTCTGCTTCTTTCCATTTATAGGTATGGTGCCCTAAACGATTGGGCAGGCTTGTAAAATCATATTTTCCCATCTTTGTCTTATCCTTCTAAGGCTTGGCGCAAATCTGCAATCAAATCTCTAGCATCCTCAATCCCAATAGACAAACGCAAGAGGTCATCTGTCAAACCATAAGAATGGCGCACTTCTGCTGGAATATCAGCATGAGTTTGCGTCGTTGGATAAGTAATGAGACTTTCTACCCCACCCAAACTTTCGGCAAAAGAGAAGACCTTAAGACTGTTCAAAATGTGAGGAATGCGTGTTTCATCGGCTACTTTAAAGGAAATCATGCCCCCACGACCAGTGTAGAGAACTTCCTTAACTGCTGGAGAATCCTTCAAAAAGGCAACCACTTCTTGGGCATTGGTTGTTGAGCGCTCCATACGAAGAGACAAGGTCTTGAGACCACGAATCAATTGATAACTGTCAAATGGAGACAAGACTGCCCCTGTCGTATTGAGATTGTAGAAAAGCTTCTCGTATAGTTCCAAACTATTGGTCACAACCACACCAGCCAAGACATCATTGTGGCCTGCTAGATATTTGGTTGCTGAATGAAGAACGATATCTGCTCCATCTTCAATCGGACGTTGGTAGATAGGGCTGTAGAAGGTATTGTCCACCACCACTTTGGCACCCTTAGCATGAGCTAATTTTGCTAGTTTTTCGATATCAAATTCCAACATCAAAGGATTGGTTGGTGTTTCAATATAGAGAACATCCACGTCCTTCTCCAACTCGGCAATCAACTCTTCTTCTGTATTGGCATAGGTAAAATGGAAACGGTCTTCCTGTTCCACTTGATTAAACCAGCGGAAAGAACCACCGTAAAGGTCACGGACAGCCAAGACCTTACTTCCTACTGGAAAAACGCTAAAGGCCAGTACAATTGCTGACATTCCTGAGCTAGTAGCTAGGGCATAGTCTGCTGACTCAATAGCCGCCAAGACTTCTTCCGCCTTACTACGAGTTGGGTTTTTGGTGCGCGTATAGTCAAATCCAGTAGATTTACCAAACTCTGGATGCTGATAAGTCGTTGAAAAATGAATCGGTGTCACCAATGCACCTGTCGCTTCATCTGATTTGATACCCGCCTGGGCCAAAATTGTGTTGATGTGTAATTCTTTGCTCATACAATACCTCCAAATCTATAGTAACTATTGTACCACTTATTTTCATCAACTCATTTTCTTCTTTTCAAGAGCTAGTTATAGTTTCAAACTATAGACTTATCGAGTAAAGCTAAAAAGAATCCAGAAAAGCTTCCAGATTCTTTTGTGAAAATGATTACTAGGTTTTACTGTGAACGAAAGAAATCCTGTTGGACTAAATAGTCATAATGGTCTTTGTTGAATTGATACTGACCGACATGCTGACTAACCTGACCGACATCCACGGAAAAAATATAGACTTCATTTTGATAGTTTCAATTCAGCCTAACTGTATTCAAGACTGTCTTATAAGTAAAATCTTTGACTTGATTCCAAGGCATCTCAAGGACTTGTTTAGAGCGATTTTCAGTTATATCACTGATGTCCATCAAGTAGATTCCCTTTGGTGTGAATACCAGAATCTTAGGCTTCACACTCGACTGAACATAGTAACTACCTCCTATAATGAAAAAATCAATAAAGGATTTCAACAATGTCTTTTTCTTGAAAGCCATCAGAAAATTCTTTTGTCCTTCAACGTGACAACTTGAAAGAAATGATGCAATCTGTTTTTCTGTTGCAAACTCCATAATAGCGCCCATAATCTTACCTCCATAACGATTAGTAAATAGGCAGTTAAGAATTCTTCACTTAAAGAAGAACTTATCATTTGTTGCATTTTATCTTACTTTTACAGTAGACGGCACCCCTCCTATAAAATCGTCCTAGCATGTGCATACTTCAGTTAACACTGGAAGAGGATTTAAAAAATAGCTTCTCACGTTTTTGTTATATTCATTATAACATACATCTAATAAACAATCTAAAAAATGTAATACTCTTCGAAAATCAAATTCAAACCACGTCAGCTTCGCCTTGCCGTACTCAAGTACAGCCTGCAGCTAGCTTCCTAGTTTGCTCTTTGATTTTCATTGAGTATATGCACTTTTCTTCCAACTTCGCTATCATTCTATTAAAAAACGACAGTTTCCTTCGAAACCATCGTTTTTCTTGAAAAATCCTTATTTGACATGTTTTGCCAATTCTTCTTGGGCTTTTTTATTGGATTCTTCTTTTTCTTTCAGCCATTTTTCTTTGGCTTTTTCATATTCATCTTTTGTGACTGTTTTATCTTGTACTTTGAGGTATTTATATGATTCAACCCCTTTATTACCAGCCAATGAATATGGTGATGAGAAAGGAACTAGTTTTCTCAATGTTGGTGTTCCACCAAGTGAAACATTTGGAATTGCTAGAGAGCTATCTACCAACCAAGCTTGGGCATCCGCATATTTTTCATAACGTTTAGCCGGCTCTTGCTCCTTATTAGCTTCTTCCAACATTTGAGTGTAGACATCCAATCCAACAGCCTTGGCCTTGTCATTGGCTTCACCTGGCTCTATACCTAGATTTTGCATCAAACCACCAGAATTAACGTTAAAGACGTCAAGATAGGTTGATGGATCTTGATAGTCTGGACTCCAACCACCGTTGTAAAGATCATAATCCTTCTGAGCTGCAGTCTGAGCAAGATAACCTGAACTCTCATAGTCTTCTGTAGAAAGTTGGTGAACATCAATGACAACATTTTCTGCACCTAAGACAGATTCTATTGATTGCTTCATGGAATTGATTCCTTGAATTTCTGCCTTATTTGTCAAATCTACAGTTTTATCTAAGTGGATAGGGAATTGAACTCCTTTAGCTTGGAGTTCTTTCTTAGCCTCTGCAAATTTAGCCTTGGCTTTTTCAGCATTGTAGTATGGATCTTGGGCATCCGCAAAGTTGATTCCTTGCCATTCTTTACCATAATTCACCATCTTAGAGGCTACTACTTCACCAAAGTCTTTTCCGTTGATACTTACGAAGTTTGGAGGAACAACCAAGTTACGCAAAATCTTAGTTGCACCATCTTCTCCCTGAGATTGAGCCCCGTAGGCTGTACGGTCATAGGCAAAATTAATGGCTTGGCGGAAGTTTTTGTTAAGAACCGCTTCTTGAGTCGATTTCTTCTCAGCATCACTTGTCTTGGAAGTGAATTTATAAGATTTTCTATCTAGGTTAAAGTTTAAGAAGTAAGAAGTAGCATCTTGCATGCTATAGATGATATTGTCCTTATTCTTCTCTTTAATTCCTTCAAAGCTTGAACTGTTTGGATAGAGACGAGCATAGCTATAAGCCCCCTCCACGAAGTTACGAGCCAGTGCATCCTGGTCACTACCATCATAATAGGCCAATTTCACATCATCTACAAAAACATTTTTAGCATCCCAGTAACTAGGATTTTTCTTGAATTCGATAACTGATTTTGAAACAAAGGATTTCATCAAGAAAGGTCCATTGTACAAAATGCTAGATGGGTCTACCTTCCCAAAATCATCCCCTTTTGATTTCAAGAAATCTGCGTTGACTGGGAAGAGAATGGTTGAGGTTGTTTTTGAGTTCCAATAAGATTCTGGTCGTGTCAATGTATATTGAACGGTTTGGTCATCAAGAGCCTTGACTCCGACAGTTGAAAAGTCTGTTGTTTTACCGTTGATATAGTCATCCAAACCTGCAACGGATTCTTGCACCAAGTACAAGGCTTCGGATTTTTTATCAGCCGCATATTTCAAACCTGTCACAAAGTCTTGAGCAGTTACAGGAGCATATTCTTCTCCATCTGCAGTATACCATTTAGCATCTTTACGCAGTTTGTAGGTATAAGTCAAACCGTCTTGAGAAACGCTCCAATCCTCTGCCAAGGATGGAATATAGTTCCCATATTGGTCATTTTCCATGAGACCATCTACTAGATTAGTCACAATATCATTGGTCGTTGCACGGTTTTCTGCTAGGTAATTCAAACTAGATGGATCACTAGTATAAACATAGTTATATGCTTTTGACCCTGTGCTAGAATTTCCACACGCGCTTAATAAAATACCTGCACTTAACACGACACCTGCAAGTGCTGCATACTTGGCTTTAGACTTTTTCATCTCCAGAACCTCCTGATTTAAATATTTGTCTTATTATACAACTTGAGTTTTATTTAGTCAATAGTTTTTTAAGTAAAATTTAAGAAAAATAAAATTACCATCTACAAACTTTAGTTATCATTCTACAAATTAATAAAAAAGAGAATAATCTAAGCATTTCATGATAGAAATGTTCAAATTATCCCTTTTATTTATAAATATTTTTTAAGTTAACTTTAATTTGATTCGTAAGCGATCTGCTTGGGCTTTTCCAATCACCTTATCCAACAAATGGGTACGAAGACTCATGACTCCGTAAACTCCTCCACCCATGGCACCGACAAGGGCTACATAAAGAAAACTCCACAAACGTCCACTTGGTTGGAAGACAAATCCTAAAATCCACTGCAATATCCCAACTACTAGTAACATGAAAAGAGTTAACAAACTGATTAAAATGGTTCGTTTCAAAATCACCTTGCGCTTAACACCAGTTACCTTGCAAATGTCCCGATACATCAAAACATTAGGAATAATAAGACCAATTGTTGTAGAAATCAAAGGCCCGTAACTGTGAAAGAGAGCAATGGTTGGCAGTTGCAAGACCAGCTTGGCAATGGAACCATAGATAAAATAGAGAACTGCCTTGCGGTTGCGGAACATGGCTTGAAGCATTGGAGACAAGACCATGTACAAGCCTAAAATAGTAGACTGTAAAACTGCAAAAACAAACAAGCCCATGGCCAAACTATCTGGCTTGCCATAGAAGACAGTATAGAGAGGTTCTCCTACCATGACCACTCCAACCGTTGCTGGTAGCAAGAATAGGAAAAGCATAGTGATGCTGTCCTGAACTAGACGAGAAGCCGCCTTCAAGTCCCCCTTAACATAGTTTTCAGTCAAAAGCGGCAAGCCGACGCTCCCAATTGAAACTCCAACAGAAATCAAAATCATAGTGATTTTATTAGGATTGGCTGAGAAATAAGAAAACATGACAATTAAGTCTTCATTACTATAGTTGCTAAACCACTTCATGCTATTGATAAAGGTATTTTGGTCCAAGATTTGGAAAAGCTGAATAGCCGAACCAGTCAAGATAAAAGGAATAGCTTCCTTAATCGTATCCATTAACAGGTGTTTGCTATCAATCTTATCTCGTGTTTCAAAAACTTTTTGAAGCATTCCTTCTTTATAGAGGAAATAAAGCAAGACAGCAAAGCTAGCTACCATTCCCACAAAGGCCGCAAAGGTAGACTGGGTGACTGCTGCTAGATAGTCTCCCGAACCAAGCTTCATAATGATAAAGGTTGCTAGAAGCATCCAGATAACCCGAATGACCTGCTCAGCGATTTGGCTCATGGCATAAGGTTTCAGGTTATTCATCCCTTGGAAGAAACCTCGAATCACACTCATCGATGGGAAAATCAAGACCGCCCAAGCCAAGCTCTGCATGATTGGGATTAAGTCTTTGCCTACACCCGACAAATCTGCTAGCCAAGGAGCAAAGACATACAAGATTAAAGCAAAAACCAAACCTAGTCCTATCATAAAGCCTAAAAAGCTCCGAATCAGGGCAAAGCTATGCTCCTCTTCTCGCATGGTATTGTACTTAGCCACTTGCTTGGCCACCGCAACTGGAATACCTGCTGTTGAAATCAGCAAGAACCAGGCATAGATATTGTAGCCCATAGTAAAGAGACCATTTGCTGTAGCCGCATAAGACCCCATCCAGATATACCAAGGGATGATATAAATGGCACCGAGTAGACGACTGATAAAGTTACTAGCCGTTAGCCAAGCAGTCCCCCGCAACATCTGGGCCTGCTGGTGATTGTTTTCGTTAGACATAGATTCCTCATTTAATTTTAATCACTAGGAAAAATTCCTCATCTTCCATTATAAACTTTTCCTTGTTACTTGTAAATTTACGACTTTCGGTTTACAATAGAAAGTATGATTAAGATTGAAACCGTATTAGATATTTTAAAGAAAGATGATCTCTTCCGTGAGATTATCGACCAAGGACATTATCACTACAACTACAGCCATGTCATATTTGACACCATCTGCTATGACAGCCGCAAGGCTAAAGAAAAGAGCCTCTTTTTCGTTAAAGGTGCTGCCTTTAAGAAGGAATTTCTGATTTCCGCCATCTCTCAAGGCCTCGGTTGGTATGTGGCTGAAAAAGACTATGAGGTTGGTATTCCTGCTATCATCGTCAGTGATATCAAGAAAGCCATGAGTTTGGTAGCTATGGAATTTTATGGCAATCCACAGAAAAAACTCAAACTCCTTGCCTTTACTGGTACTAAGGGTAAAACAACAGCAGCCTACTTCGCCTATAACATTTTATCTCAAGGGCATCGACCTGCTATGCTCTCGACCATGAATACAACTCTAGATGGCAAGACTTTCTTTAAGTCTGCATTAACAACCCCTGAGAGTATTGACCTCTTTGATATGATGAATCAAGCTGTGCAAAATGGCCGTACTCACCTCATCATGGAAGTATCCAGTCAGGCCTATCTGGTCAAACGTGTCTATGGTCTAACCTTTGATGTGGGAGTTTTCCTCAATATCAGCCCCGACCATATCGGCCCGATTGAACACCCTAGCTTTGAAGACTACTTCTACCACAAGCGTCTCTTGATGAAAAATAGCCGAGCAGTCATCATTAACAGTGACATGGACCACTTTTCTGTCTTGAAAGAACAAGTCGAAAATCAAGACCATGATTTCTACGGTAGTCAGTCGAGCAACCAAATCGAGAATTCCAAAGCCTTTAGTTTTTCAGCTACGGGTAAACTCGCTGGAGATTATGATATCCAACTCATTGGCCACTTTAACCAAGAAAATGCCGTTGCTGCTGGACTTGCTTGCCTCCGTCTCGGAGCTAGTCTTGAGGACATCAAAAAAGGAATCGCTGCAACCCGAGTTCCTGGTCGTATGGAAGTCCTCACTCAGAAAAATGGAGCCAAGGTTTTCATCGACTACGCCCACAATGGTGACAGTCTCAAAAAACTCATCAATGTTGTTGAAACTCATCAAACTGGAAAAATTGCTCTGGTTCTGGGTTCGACAGGAAATAAGGGAGAAAGCCGTCGTAAGGACTTTGGCCTTCTCCTCAATCAGCACCCTGAGATTCAAGTCTTTCTGACTGCTGATGACCCCAACTATGAAGACCCAATGACCATTGCAGATGAAATTAGTAGCTATATCAATCATCCTGTTGAAAAAATTGCGGATCGCCAAGAAGCTATCAAGGCAGCGATGGCTATCACAAATCACGAATTAGATGCAGTTATTATTGCTGGTAAGGGAGCAGATTGCTACCAAATCGTCCAAGGAAAAAAAGAAGCCTATCCTGGAGATGCAGCCGTCGCAGAACATTATTTATAAGATAGTAAAAAAATCAAGGGAAATGAAACCCTTGATTTTTTTATCTTTATTTAAAAGCGTTTTTCAAACCTTCAACGGCACCTTCTACAGCACCTTTAGCATCTTCAACTACTTCTTTTGCCTTAGCAACTGTCTTTTCTACAGCGCCTTCTGCTTCAGTTTTGCTATCCCCAGTAACTTTACCAAATCCTTCTTTGATAGCGCCTGTTGCTTGTTCCAATTTGTTTTCAAGTGACATATGATTGTCTCCTTTGATTTTATTCCGATATGTGTTACCGGTTACATATAGTTTATACTGAATCCTAAGAAAAGTCAAACAATGTGCTCAAAAACAAAATTTCACGCTAAGTAGAAAGTTAATCTCTCCTTGTCAAAATCGACGGCCAACTCATACTTCCCTTCTTCATTTTGGACAATATAGCCCAAGACCACTAAACTATCCACAAAGATATCACGGCGTTTCTGCATGAGCTGATCTTTTTTGAGGAACTTCAACAAAAAAGTCGTCATATATTTGAGGGCATACTCAGGATTAACATCTCCCAAAATGTCATAAAGTTCCTGCTGTTTTTCTGTCAAAGGATACTGATGTTTGACCTTATAGAAATAATTAGACAGGGTCATTTTTGTACGCGCAAAGTCTGTCTTTTCAACTAAAACAGCTGCATTGGTTTGATTGCGTAATTCTGTCTCAAAACTCTGCTCCGATAAGGCTTGATAGACCTGACTAGCTTCTCTGACAAAAATTTCTTGGTCCAGTTCGAGACTATCAAGTGATTCAAGCAAAGGAAAATTGAGATAGTAACGCTTATTTTCCCGTAGAATCAAGCCTGCCTTGATATACTCTTCCATGAGTTTATCAACTGCTACATCTGGAAATTGGGCCTTGATTTCCCGTAGAATCACATCATCATTCTGGTCCAGATAGCGGATCAATTCTCCAAAAAACGGCTGTCTCGTCAAACGAGAGGGATTAAAAATCTGAATCATGAAGATTCCCTTCTTTACATTCTAACAGAGGCGATGCTGCCAACTGACTAGGATTGGTCCCAGCTTGGTTCAAAGGAACAGGCAGACCTAGTTCTCTGTAATACTCTTTCCAAAAATCACTAATCTCCTGCTCCCCATCTCCAAATTTCATAGGGATGGTCTCAAAAATCGGTAGGATTTCTGCCATATACTGGGAACAGTAAAAACCAGCTCCATCTGGATAGAAAGAAGCATTATAGGGTGTTCCTAGATGTTTGCAAGCTTTTTCCTTCACAGACTGGATATCCATTTCTGGGTAAACATAGAGGTCGTACAAGTGATTGGACTCAAAGAAGTCTGCTGGTTCCTGACAGATAACACCAAATTCTCCACTAGCATGGTAAATCAGCCCATCCAAATAGATAGCAACATGACTATAGTTACCTGTAGAAGTCTGGATCGCCTGTCCTATGTCAGACTCATCTCTCACAAAAATCAAATCGCCATTTGCTAACATGCTTCACTCCTAGAAAAAAAGGAGCCGAAACTCCTTTCGATATAAGTCAAACTAGACTTTCCAATTTTGAACTGACACCCAAAATCTTAAGCGTTAAAGCTTTCAGTCAATTGAGGTACCACTTGTTTCTTACGTGAAACAGCACCAGCAAGGAAAGCGTGGTTGTTTTCAAGTTTGAAGTTAAAAGCAGCTTCTACCTTGTCCATATTAGCACCAAGTGCTAGGATTTCTGAGTTTGAGTTGACGATATCTGTAATCATCAAGACAAAGTCAGAGTAGCCGTTTGCTGTGTTGGCAGCTTGCATTGCAGCTTCGATTTCTGCTTGGCGTTCCAACACTTCAGCGATGTCAACTGTGTTTACTTGAGCAACACGGACATTATTTCCGTTCAATTCAAAAGTCTTAGCATCAATGTCAATCAATTCGTCAGCAGATTTGCTAGCCAAGTTGGTACCAGCTTTCAACATAGCCAAACCATATTCTTCCAAGTTTACACCAGCTAATTCAGCCAATTCTGGAGCAATGACTTTATCTGTTGGGTGTGTTGTTGGTGATTTCAAAAGAAGAGTATCTGAAATCAAACCTGAAAGCATCAATCCAGCAATCTCTTTAGGAACAGCTACACCATGTTCTTTGAACATACGGTAAACGATTGAAGACGCTGACCCAACTGGCTCCAAACGCATGTAAAGTGGGCTTGCAGTCTCAAAGTTAGCCACACGGTGGTGGTCTACAACACCATAAACTTCTACTTCAGCGATATCTGATACAGATTGTTGGAATTCATTGTGGTCAGTCAAGATAACTTGCTCTGCACCTTCTGCTTTAGCAGAAGTGATAACACGCGGTGCTTCCACACCAAAATAGTTCAAGACAAAGGCTGTTTCTTCATTTGGAGTTCCAAGAGCAACAGCTTCCGTATCCAAACCGTATGCTTCTTTTGCAAGGTAGGCAAAAGCTACAGATGACCCGATGGCATCTGAGTCTGGATTTTGGTGACCAAATACTAGAATCTTAGACATGATAATACCTCATTTTGTTTATTCTCTTTATTGTAGCATTTTTTTCGCTTTTTGACAAAAGTAAGAGGAGTCACTTTGGATTAACGTAGTTCTATACAATTGTCAAAGAAAACTTAACTCGTTTTGAGTTCTCTTTGACAGGGGAAACCAGTATTCCATAAGGTGGAATAACAGTGCATGATGAGATTCGCGAGGCACTTTCTAAATCGAATTTGAAATCTAATAAGTAAGGAGTAAATCTATTTTTTCTCATTAGTCAATTTAAATGTTAATAATAAAACTACAAAAGCGCAGATTGAGTATAAAAGCCAAGCTGATTGAATAGCAAACAAACTAAAAATAGTAAAAATAATATTTCCAATTGGCATAGCCAACATGAAAAGCAAAGATAACAATGCACCACTTCTTGCTAAAAGATCGCTAGGAAGTGAAGACATCAAGAGACTATTTATTTTGGGATTAATTTTGCCGCTCAAGTAAAATAAAAACGCTAGTCCAAGCATAGATAAAACTTGGGGCCCATCAAGACTATTATTCAGAGATATAGCAAAAATGATAATTGAATCTAAAAATATTATTGAAATGAGACGTAATTTTGAAAAATAATCATGAGGACTTATGGTTCCTATAATACTAAAAAGTATCATTATAACCTGTAATATAAATACTGACTGACTAAATGTTAATCCAAAAAGAGGTACTTTTAAAAAAGATATATTATATATAGCTGAAAAACCACTACCTAAAGCATTAATAAGTAAAATAGATAGTAACATTAATGTGAAACTTGTCTTTTCAGACTTTTGAAAAACTTCTTTTAAACCTAAATAAGTTTCTTTAATTTTTAAAACAAATGATTTTTGATATATCTCCACATTAGTGTGCAATAAAAACTTTTTGTATTTAATTAGTATAAATGATGATGCAAAGAACGATAAAGCATTAAAAATTGCGACAAGGCCAAAATTATCATTTGAAATTGTCAACACATATACGCCTAAGGCTTGACCAGAAAAATTACAAACATATGAGATAAACTGATTTACAGAATGCGCTTCTATTAGATTTTCTTGTTTAACTGTATGTTGAAAAATAGGGAGCTCTAGCCCACCTCTATAGTCACTAATAATATCTGAGACTATATTAATTAAACATATTATAGAAAATGCCAACCAAGTTGTAGTCTGAGTCAATAATCCAACTAATATGAACAAAATAGATTGAACAAATCCCAGTAAAATCAACCACCTCCTTTTTAATTTTGTCTCATCAGCCTTAATTCCTATAAATAATGTAAAAAATACAGGAATTAAGACAATAATATTAGCAATAGCTACAGCTAATTTGTTATTAGGCATAGTAGCAGCAAAAGATACAAAAACTAAATTATACATAGATGAACCCAATTTATTAAAAAATGCAGATATAGCTAAAGCTCTAAAAGATTTATTTTCCCTTAAAATATTCATCTTTCATTTCCTCCAAAAAAGAATTATTTAAAAAATTATTTATTTCAGATACATAGGATTCTATTAAACTCTCAATTTCTATATTAAACTCATTCTTTATTGAGTCAATAGTGAATGTTGAAATGGACGCTATAATAGAAATTATTTCTCCAAATGAATAATTAAGTTTTTTAGAATATTTATAAATACCTAAAGCAATAATATCCGAAAACACTGCATCATAAGCATAAAAATGCTTTGAATACAGCATGCTATAGTCAATGAAGTTGTACTGTGTGTATTCTAGTAATTCTGGAAGTAAACCAATTGAGTTAAAAAACTCTGACTTAATCTTCAAAATATCCTCTATAGAAGAATTTTTACTTAAACTCAAAACGTTATAATCAATTTGACAAAATACATATTGGTAAAAAGATTTTCTAAAAAATACTGATAATTTTCCCTGACTATCGGCAACAAATAACTCACCTAATTTTGCAAAAATTTCCCAAAAGCTTTTAGGAATTTTATATAATACATCTAAATGTAATCGTTCTTTAAACAAATCATAAGAATATGCATGCATCAGCTCATGGGATAATCTCATTACCCCCATAAAATTTTCTTGATATGTCATTATTATTTTCGATGTCTTTGTATATGGGTTATAGAGAGTAAAATTCTTATGAGTTTTACCTGCTCTTTTTTCACAATCGATAAATCCATTGTTACGATAATTTTCAACAAAATTGAAAAATTCTTTATTGTCTATAGCTCTTAAAATCATCTCAAAAGCATCAGTAGCTACTATCTTTTCCGATTCTAAAAATTCAAATTCCAAAAAATCATATTTATCAAGATTCTTAGTATTAATAGAAACTCTAATATTTTTAGAAATTAACTCAATAAAGTCGAAACCGTATCGTGTTTTTAATTGCCGTGATATATTTTCTATAAATATTTTTCTCTTATCTAAGAGACTGTTATATACATCTTTGAATTTAGGAGAGAAGACAAAATTTTTATAATCCAATAAAATATCATCGAATATAGGGATATTACGTCTAAACTTAGAGTAATTTACAATTGGAATCCCATTTTTCTTATAGTAATCAGCTTTTAATGTTTCTAGTTGCAGAATTTCCGATCTAAAGTGGTCTTCAATAGAATCTCCATAAATTCTATTAAAAAGAAAATCTAGATGATTATTGAGATATTTATAATTTTGATTAGTAATATCTGTACAGAAAGTCAGATATGTATAGTAATTAAACTCGAAGACTCTTTTTATTATTTCTTCTTTATCGAAATCTGTTGTATGCTGTAAAATATACTCTATCTTCAATATTTCTTGTTCTATATTCCTAAATATATATCTTTTTTCAAATTCATTAAGATTTAAATATCTCAAATTTTGAGTATAGATAGTGTTTAATCTAAAATTAAAAAATAATATGTCATCAACTTTAAGATAAAAACTTTTAATGAGGGTATTAAAGGCTAAAGATGCACTCATGAGCCCTTTTGCTATCGTTCCTGTATTATGGGATATAAACTGTGTTTCCAAGAGATAAGGTTGTTCATTAAAATAACTCAAAAATACTTGTTGATTCTCTTTAGTTATATGATATACAATTAATTCTTCTTGAGAATATCCTGTCAAAAACAGAGTATAATTATATTTAGATATTTTAGAGATTAATAATTTTATTAAATTACCAGTTGAATCATCAGCACAACTAAATATAATATCTGGTTTTATATCATACAAAATTGTTTCAATATTATCAACCGAAAGATAATCATCAATCGTTTCTTTTATACTACTAATTTTTTCTCGAATTGCCTTAGTTTTTAATTGTCCTACATCAGATGTAGAATACCCTAGTTGCGCAGTAATATTCTTTAATTCAACACGATCACCATCAATAACTACAATATTTTTAAAACCAAATTTATCTAATTCATAAACAAGAGGTGCCCCGACAGTTCCAAGACCAATTATTAATATTTTCTTATCAATTATAGATTTATACTGTAAATTAGGTTCACTATCGTTATGTAATGATAAAAATTGTACATTCCTAGATAATCGTTGATAATCATCCCATTCATCTTCATTAATTTCAAAAACAAGAGAGTTTTCTTTCAGAAGGTTATATATATCAATGTTATTATACGAAAAATTTTTATCTAAATATTTCATTTCCTCCCACAATTCTTTTATACAAGGAGAATGAATCACTTTCTCTCCCCCTTTACATGCAGGATACATAATTATATCTTTTTCTCGCTTGACGAAACCTCTTCCAGATTTTAGTATATATTTCATTTTAAATCAACTGAACACATATGCGAAAATTAAGAAAAAGTGGTCATAGCTATATACCACTTTTTCTTGTTCTTAGATTAACAAGCAATAAAGCAACCGCCATTACATACTTGTTCTTCTACTTCGATATCTTCGATAAACATATGCCTGTTCTCCTTTCGTTATGATATATCAATTATAACTTACTTTTATCACAAAATTAAAAAATTGAAGATATGAAATTAATTTATAAAAAAATTTCATATCTTCAATTTTGTTAAATCGATACAATTCTATGTTAGTATAACAGTCAAACTATAGATTAGGAGGATACAGCATGAAAAAAATAATAGCCATTTTTCTCTCTATACAAGCCGTGGCGGTAATAGATATTATTATCTTTCCCCCTTTTGGTTAGTTCTTAAATATTGTAATAGTCTCTGCTCTAATATATTAGAGAGCTCCGGTTGTTCTATTTTAGAAACTTTTAAAATATATTGCTTAACTTCTTCAAGATTAACTCTGTTTTCTATTAAGTAGGAGTATACTAATACCAAAAAATTTAACAAAATTATTTCAAACGTATCAAATACATCAAGGATCATTCTTAACTGATTGACAAAAAAGTTGAAATGAGTTGTTAATCTCCGTTCTACTAACTCAGAAATTAAGTTTAAATATGTATACTTTAAAGCCTTTCTAAAATCTAACAAGGGACTATAAATTTCTGAGCGTGATACCAGTTCTTTTCCTAAAAATAACAAATCTGTATCAGATAGGAAAGGCATAGTATTCCCAAAAAGATGGATTTCATAAGCAGTCCAATCTTCAATATCAAATAAATAATTCGATAAAAATTTGCTATCATCTAGAGATAAAGTGAAATCCCTATCAATTAGATGAATAGCATTTTTTATCACCAAAGTATTTAATTTATCATATAAAAATTGACTTTCTTTGTATTTGTCAAGCAACTCAAGCAATGATTGTTTATCATTTTCTACTGATAGCTTCGAAATTTTATTCATAAGTAACTGATGTTGAGTAGGTTTATAATTTCTAAGAGCAAATCCAAATTCTGAAAATGTTAAATTAATACCTTCAATTACTTCTAACATCTTATCAGCAGAAAGCATAGTTTGTCCAGATTCAAATTTTGATAATTGAGAAACTGATAATTTATTTTTTGCAACATCCTTTTGTTTAACTTTTCTAGCAATTCTCAACTCCTTATAGAATTCACCTAATTTTAATAATTCATTAGAATCCATGTCATTATTCCTCCTTGACAAACTCCGTCTCACAAAATATTATTTTCATCCCTAAAAAGTCTATTATTTATGATCATATCTAAAATTTTAAGATGGATATCCATTACCGATTTTTAGTTTTGTATTATAGGAACCCGATAATTTTTAAAGTGTTTATATTTTTACAATATTGATATTTTTTATCCTCTTCAATCTAAAACTACCTTAATAAATTTTTCTCTCGATTTTCATTTATATATCTGACTTTCTGCGGTCGTTTCTTACGCTTGAGAAGGGCTTCTGCCGACATGGCTTCTTCCTTACTGGCAAAACCTTGAGCATAGATGAGTTTGACTGGCAAGCGTGCTCGTGTGTATTTGGCTCCCTTCCCACTATTGTGGACAGCGAGGCGTCTTCTCACATCAGTCGTATAGCCTGTATAGTAAGATCCATCACGACACTCCAGCACATACATATAAGCCTTATGATCCATAATAAATCTCTTCGAGTTCCGGCGTATAAGAGCCATCATCATTGTGGACAATGAGAGGTGGCAAGACCTTAAAACCGCTTGTTGAGCCATCCTTGATAGCCTCAATCAAAAGCATATTGGCTTCTTTTTCCCGCTTTGGATAAACAAACTGCAGGCGCTTAGGAGCTAGATTATGCCGTTGTAAGCTGTCCAAGATATCTAAAAGTCGATCAGGACGATGAACCATAGCCAAACGCCCATTAGATTTGAGAATACTCTGGGCACTGCGACAGATTTCCTGCAAGTTGGTCGTGATTTCGTGGCGCGCCAAGAGATAATGTTCACTCTCGTTCAGATTGGAATGAGGATTTACCTTGAAATAGGGCGGATTACACAAAATCATATCCACCTTACTTCCTTGTATACGAGAAGGCATATTTTTCAAATCATCACAGATAACCTCCATCTGATCCTCCAAACCATTCAAACGGACAGAGCGTTCAGCCATATCTGCCAAACGCTCCTGAATCTCAACAGCCAAAATCTGTGCCTGAGTACGAGTGCTAGCAAATAGCCCCACTGCACCATTCCCAGCACAAAAATCCACTATTAAGCCCTTCTTAGGGAAACGTGGAAATCGTGACAAGAGAACACTATCCACCGAATAGCTAAAAACCTCTCTATTTTGAATGATTTTAATATCTGTCGAAAAGAGCTGGTTAATACGCTCCCCTGATTTTAATAATTGTTCTTCTTCCATGTTCTTATTATAGCAAATTTATATTAACATTACAAAGAATACAGATTTCTAACTAATTCTTCTGCTTCTTCAAATGTTGAAGGGCTTCCTTGGTCCAAATTGGCATCATTCGTTTGAGAGGTGCGAAGCCGTAGTTAAAACGGTCGCTTGAAAAGCGTCTCCGTCTCGGAAACTGGTGTTTTTCTTCCTCCAAGGTGCGGATAGAAAGACTGGCTTTCCCTGTAAATTCATCTAAATCCACTACCTGAACCTGAACTTCTTCATCGACTTTCAAGGCGTCATGAATATTTTCAATAAATCCTGTTCGAATCTCTGAAATGTGAATCAGCCCCGTATCACCCGTCTCTAGCTCAACAAAGGCACCGTAGGGCTGAATCCCTGTAATACGGCCCTTTAGCTTATCACCGATTTTCATCTTAGGCCTCGATTTCAATTGTTTCAATCACGACATCTTCAACTGGCTTGTCCATAGCCCCTGTCTCAACAGCAGCAATGGTATCCAAGACATCGTAAGAAGCTTCATCAGCTAGCTGACCAAAAACAGTATGACGACGGTCTAGGTGAGGTGTCCCACCTTGGTTGGCATAGATTTCTGCGATCGGTTCTGGCCAACCACCACGAGCAATTTCTTTCTTAGAATAAGGCAGGTGTTGATTTTGCACGATAAAGAACTGGCTGCCGTTGGTATTTGGACCAGCATTGGCCATGGAAAGAGCACCACGGATATTGTAAAGTTCTTCTGAGAATTCATCCTCAAATGATTCGCCGTAGATTGACTCGCCACCCATACCAGTACCAGTTGGGTCTCCACCTTGAATCATAAAATCCTTGATAATACGATGGAAAATGACACCATCATAGTAACCATCTTTTGAAAGAGCTACAAAGTTAGCCACTGTTTTAGGAGCATGTTCAGGGAAGAGCTTAATACGCAAATCTCCGTGATTGGTCTTAATAGTCGCGATAGGACCTTCTACTGTTTCAATGTCTACTTGTGGGAAATGCAATTCTTTTTCTACCATACCAAATCCTTCTAAGGCATCAAAAATGCCATCTTCTTCCAATGTTTTTGTAATATAATCTGCTTTTTCTTTGATGTTATCATGAGAAATTCCCATGGCAACGCTGATTCCAGCATAATCAAAGAGTTCTAAGTCGTTGAGGCCATCTCCAAAAACCATGACGTTCTCTGGTTTCAAGCCAAGGTGTTCCACAACCTTTTCCACACCCGTCGCTTTGGAGCCTGAAATCGGCACAATATCAGACGAATGCTCATGCCAACGAACCATGCGAAGTTTATCTGAGAGACTGTCAGGCAAGTGCAAGTCATCTCCTTTATCTTCAAAAGTCCACATCTGATAGATATCTTCTTTTTCATAGAAATCAGGATCTACATCCAAATCGGGATAAATTGGATTGATAGCCTCACTAATCATATCGGTGCGAGTAGACAACTTGGCATCATGACTCCCAACCAAGCCATACTCTATTTCCTCTTGCTTGGCCCAAGAGATATACTCCTCAACATCTAACTTCTCAATCTGATGTTGATAAATGACCTGACCTTTTTTATCTTCGATATAAGCCCCATTCAGGGTTACAAAAAAGTCAGGCTTGAGTTCACGAATCTCTGGAACGACACCAAAAATCCCTCGTCCAGAAGCAATACCTGTCAAAATTCCTTTCTCACGTAATTGCTTAAAAACAGTTGGGATTGAAGACGGAATAAAACCAGTCTTGGAATTTCGCAAGGTATCATCAATATCAAAAAAGACAATCTTGATCTTCTTTGCCTTGTATCTTAATTTGGCATCCATCTCACTACCTCTTTCAATCTAACTCTTTCCATTATACCATAAAGTAGCTAAATCCCCTATTTTCAAAAAGTTTCCAGTTTTATTGTAAGTCCTTGGATAAGAAGAAAATAATTGTTTATGAAAAAGTCCAGCCAAATTCAACTCGACTTCTCATTCCAGAACTCGTGAAAAAAAGACCCAACCGGGTCTTGAGCCTACTGAAAAAGTCATCAAATTGATGGCTTTTTTGTTATACTAGAGATGAGGTGAAATGATGCTTGATAATCAGTTAACTATGGATGTCAGTCCTTATTCTAGTTTGTA
>NZ_JAIRCA020000040.1 GCF_020089495.2 Streptococcus mitis subsp. hohhotensis
AAAAAAGTCCCATAAGATCTATAATGAAAAGCGACCAAACCATCATTAGAAAGAATCATATGGAACAATTACATTTTATCACAAAACTACTCGATATTAAAGACCCTAATATCCAGATTCTAGACATCATCAATAAGGATACACACAAGGAAATCATCGCCAAACTGGACTACGACGCCCCATCTTGTCCTGATTGTGAAAGTCAAATGAAGAAATATGACTTTCAAAAACCGTCTAAGATTCCTTACCTCGAAACAACTGGTATGCCTACTAGAATTCTCCTTAAAAAACGCCGTTTTAAGTGCTATCACTGTTCAAAAATGATGGTCGCCGAAACCTCTCTCGTCAAGAAAAATCACCAAATCCCTCGTATTATCAACCAAAAAATTGCTCAGAAGCTGATTGAAAAAAATTCTATGACGGATATTGCCCATCAGCTGTCCATTTCAACTTCAACTGTCATTCGCAAGCTCAATGACTTCCGTTTTAAGCATGATTTTTCTTGTCTTCCTGAGATTATGTCTTGGGATGAGTACGCTTTTACTAAGGGAAAGATGAGCTTCATTGCACAAGATTTTGAAAAGCTCAATATTATCACTGTTCTTGAGGGACGAACACAAGCTATTATCCGAAATCACTTTCTTAAATATGATAGGGCAGTCCGATGTCGAGTGAAAATCATTACTATGGATATGTTTAGCCCCTACTATGACTTGGCTAGACAACTTTTTCCAAACGCTAAAATCGTTCTAGATCGTTTCCATATTGTGCAACATCTTAGCCGTGCTATGAGTCGTGTCCGTGTCCAAATCATGAATCAGTTTCATCGAAAATCCCATGAATACAAGGCCGTCAAGCGCTACTGGAAGCTCATCCAGCAGGATAGTCGTAAATTGAGTGATAAACGTTTTTATCGCCCTACTTTTCATATGCACTTAACGAATAAAGAGATTCTTGACAAGCTTTTGAGCTATTCAGAAGACTTGAAACACCACTATCAGCTCTATCAGCTCTTGCTTTTTCACTTCCAGAATAAGGAACCAGAGAAATTTTTCGGACTTATTGAGGACAATCTTAAGCAGGTTCATCCTCTTTTTCAGACTGTCTTTAAAACCTTCCTCAAGGATAAAGAAAAGATTGTCAACGCCCTTCAACTACCCTATTCCAACGCCAAACTGGAAGCCACCAATAATCTCATCAAACTTATCAAGCGCAATGCCTTTGGTTTTCGGAACTTTGAAAACTTCAAAAAACGGATTTT
>NZ_JAIRCA020000005.1 GCF_020089495.2 Streptococcus mitis subsp. hohhotensis
CGAATTATGACCTTAATAAATACAAAATAACCGAGGAATTCGCTCAAATTAACGAGAGATTCCTCGGTTTTCATTTCATTAAAAGTAAGAGACCTGTTTTTTCAGTGGACTCCCGGGTCTTAATTCGCTTTCTTGTTTTCAAGCTCATGAAAAAGAGGTCCACTGGACCCCAACTCGCTCTCTCATTTCAAGGCTCGTGAAAAAAAGACCCGTCGGGGTCTTTTCTTTAATCTTCGTTTACGAAAGGCATCAAAGCCATTACGCGAGCGCGTTTGATAGCTGTTGTTACTTTACGTTGGTTTTTAGCTGAAGTTCCTGTTACACGACGAGGAAGGATTTTCCCACGTTCTGAAACGAAACGGCTAAGAAGCTCAGTATCTTTGTAATCAACATATTCAATTTTGTTTGCTGCGATGTAATCAACTTTTTTACGGCGTTTGAATCCGCCACGACGTTGTTGAGCCATGTTTTTTCTCCTTTATAATTTTACTTGTCCATTAGAATGGTAAATCATCATCTGAAATATCCAAAGGATTTGTTGCTCCAAATGGATTTTCATCACGTGAAAAGTCTGGTACTGAATTTGTAGGTGCTGAATAGTTTGCAGTTGGTGCAGAATAAGCTCCACCTGTGTGACCCTCACGCACACTACGGCTTTCCAACATTTGGAAATTCTCAGCCACGACCTCTGTCACGTAGACACGTTGTCCTTGCTGGTTATCGTAACTACGAGTCTGGATACGACCTGTCACCCCGATAAGTGAGCCTTTTTTAGCCCAGTTAGCAAGGTTTTCAGCCTGTTGGCGCCACATAACGACATTGATAAAATCAGCCTCACGTTCGCCATTTTGACTCTTAAATGTACGGTTTACTGCAAGAGTAAAAGTCGCAACTGCTACATTTGATGGGGTATAACGCAACTCAGCGTCACGTGTCATACGCCCTACAAGTACAACATTGTTAATCATAGTTTACCTTCTTACGCGTCAGTTTTGACGATCATGTGACGAAGAATGTCAGCGTTGATTTTTGAAAGACGGTCAAACTCTTTAAGAGCTGCATCGTCGTTTGCTTCAACGTTAACGATGTGGTAAAGTCCTTCACGGAAATCTTTGATTTCGTATGCAAGACGGCGTTTTTCCCAAGTTTTTGATTCAACAACAGTTGCACCGTTGTCAGTCAAAATAGAGTCAAAACGTGCTACCAAAGCGTTTTTAGCTTCTTCTTCAATGTTTGGACGAATGATATAAAGAATTTCGTATTTAGCCATTGATATGTTCCTCCTTTTGGTCTAATGACCCCAAGACTTTGCAAGGGGTAAGTGAGGTTCGCTCACAATAAACTATTATACTAGAAAAAAATTTTTTACGCAAGTAAAAACTCTGGAATTCGAAAAAACGCCACATGGGCGTTTCCTATTTTTACGGTTTAATACGGTGCAACATACGTGGGAATGGGATAGCTTCACGGATGTGTTTTGTTCCTGCTGCAAAGGTTACCATACGTTCGATACCGATACCAAATCCTCCGTGTGGAACTGTACCGTATTTACGAAGGTCAAGGTAGAATTCATATTCTGTACGATCCATGCCAAGTTCATCCATTTTTGCGACAAGGGCATCGTAGTCTTCCTCACGCATAGATCCACCGATAATTTCTCCATAGCCTTCTGGAGCAAGCAAGTCTGCACAAAGCACACGCTCTGGATTTCCAGGAACTGGTTTCATGTAGAAAGCCTTGATGGCTGCTGGGTAGTTCATGACAAATGTTGGCACACCAAAGTGGTTTGAGATCCAAGTTTCATGTGGTGAACCAAAGTCATCACCATGCTCAAGATGCTCGTAGTCAGCATCTTCATCATTTTCATGCTCTTGTAAAAGGTCAATGGCTTGATCATAAGTGATACGTTTGAAGGGCTCTGCAATGTAGCGTTTCAAGAGCTCTGTATCACGTTCCAAGGTTTCCAAGGCTTGAGGCGCGCGATCAAGAACACCTTGAAGAAGAGCTTTCACATAAGCTTCTTGCAAGTCAAGCGACTCATCATGTGTCAAGTATGAGTACTCAGCATCCATCATCCAGAACTCAGTCAAGTGACGGCGTGTTTTTGATTTTTCAGCACGGAATACTGGACCAAAGTCAAAGACACGACCAAGAGCCATCGCACCCGCTTCCAAGTAAAGCTGACCTGACTGGCTCAAGTAGGCTGGAGTTCCGAAGTAGTCAGTTTCAAAGAGTTCTGTTGAATCTTCAGCCGCATTTCCTGAAAGAATTGGGCTATCAAACTTCATGAAGCCGTTCTTGTCGAAGAACTCATAAGTTGCGTAGATGATAGCGTTACGAATTTGCATCACCGCTACTTGCTTACGAGAACGGAGCCACAAGTGACGGTTGTCCATCAAGAAGTCTGTTCCGTGTTCTTTTGGTGTAATTGGGTAGTCTTGAGATTCACCGATCACTTCGATGTCTGTAATGTCCAACTCATAGCCAAACTTAGAACGTTCGTCTTCTTTGACAATACCTGTCACATAAACAGACGTTTCTTGGCTCAAACGTTTGATAACATCAAACTTCTCAAATCCTACTTCTTCACCAAATTTTTCTACAAAGTTTGGTTTAAAGGCCACACCTTGGAAGAAGGCAGTTCCATCGCGTAATTGCAAGAAGGCGATTTTCCCTTTTCCTGATTTGTTGGCAACCCAAGCGCCAATCGTCACTTCCTGACCAACATAGTCTTTTACATCAATAATCGTTACACGTTTTGTCATTGTTTTTCCTTTTCTTTTTTATTCTTTATGGCAAACCACTTCTATATTGTTCCCATCTGGGTCAATCATAAAAGCAGCGTAGTAAATCGGTTGCTCACTGCGATAACCAGGAGTTCCATTGTCTCGCCCACCTGCCTCTAAGCCAGCCTCATAACAAGCCTGAACCTCTTCCTTATTTTCTGCTAAAAAAGCAAAGTGAATAGGATCTTGTGTCCCCTGAGCCAGCCAAAAATCACCATCAGGATGAGGGCTGTTTGGGGCAAGAAAACTGATTAGAGAAGTAGTCTTAAAAGCCAATTTATAGCCCAAAGGAGCGAGAAAACTTCTATAAAATCCTTCTGAAATTTGTAAATCCTTTACCTTAATTTCAAAATGATCAATCATTCTCACTACCCATAAATGCTTTCAAGCGTTTAACTGCTTCTTTAAGCGTATCTAGGTCTGTCGCATAGCTAAGGCGCACATTTTCTGGCGCTCCAAAGCCTGCTCCTGTTACCAAGGCCACTTCAGCTTCTTCTAGGATAGCGATTGTAAATTCTGTCACATCCGTATAGCCTTTCATCTCCATTGCCTTTTTGACATTTGGGAAGAGGTAGAAGGCTCCTTGTGGTTTGACAACTTCAAAACCAGGGACTTCACACAAGAGTGGATAGATGGTATTGAGACGTTCTTCAAATGCTTGACGCATAACTTCCACAGAATCTTGCGGTCCAGTTAGGGCTTCGATGGTTGCATATTGTGAAACAGCAGTTAGGTTAGAAGTTGTTTGACCTGTCAATTTGCTCATAGCAGCAATGATTTCTGGATCACCCACTGCATAACCTACCCGCCAACCTGTCATGGCATAAGCTTTTGATACACCGTTAATGACAATGGTTTGCTTACGAATTGCTTCTGATAGACTTGAGATTGGAACAAATTCATTTCCATTATAAACAAGGCGACCGTATATATCATCAGCTAAAATCAGAATGTCATGCTCAACTGCCCAATTTCCGATAGCTAGTAATTCTTCACGAGTATAAATCATACCAGTCGGATTAGATGGTGAATTGAGAACCAAAACCTTTGTCTTATCTGTCCTAACTAGTTCTAGTTGATCCACCGTAACTTTAAAATCATTGTCTTCTTTAGCTTGAACAAAAACTGGAATCCCTTCTGCCATCTTGACCTGATCTCCATAACTAACCCAGTATGGAGTTGGAATAATAACCTCATCTAAAGGATTAATTACAGCCATAAAGAAAGTATAGAGGGAGAACTTGGCACCTGTAGCAAAGGTAACCTCGTTACTTGCGACAGAATAGCCATAGTAGCGCTCGAAGTAGGTGTTCACCGCAGCTTTTAATTCTGGTAGACCTGAAGCTACTGTATAGAAGGAAGCCTGTCCTTCCCGAATAGCTTTAACTGCTGCATCCTGAATATTTTCAGGGGTGTGAAAATCTGGTTGTCCCAAGGTCAAGAAAAGGACATCCTTACCTTGAGCTTTTAATTTTTTTGCTCTCGCATCACTAGCTAAAGTAACACTTTCTTCCATTTCTAAAACACGGTTGGATAGTTTCATAGGCCCTCCTTATTGACCAATGCTCCTGTTTCAAAATCTACTAGATAAAAATCAGAGCCTGACTTGACTTCCCAGATTGGCTTGTCTTGATAACGGCCAAAGGTAATCTTGTCAATTTCGCCAGCTCCTTTTTCCTTAGAAAGAGCTTCAGCTTTTTCTTGTGAAATACCCTGATTTAGCTGATAAACGTAAATCTTATGGTCATCTTTACCAATCAGGACAGCAAGCGCTTCTTGCTGTTTATTATGACCAAGAACGCTGTAATAGGATTCCAAGCCATTGTATAAATCAACCTGATCAGCCTGCTCTAATCCTGCATACTGCTGAGCTAATTTTTCTCCTTCACTTTTAGCTGTTTGGTAGGGTTTCATCCCGAGAGAAACCAGATATAGAAAGGAAGCACTGATAACCACAAACAAAATCGTCATCCCTAGACCATACTGCCACAGTAGATTATTTTTTGCTTTATTTTGTCTTTTTTTCACTCGTCTATTTTACCATCTATTGGGCTTTATTACAAGTGAATGCAAGAACAAACCTATATTATTTCTTCCTTAAAACAAAACAGATTTTTCTTGTTTAAAACCGAGCAAGAAAAGTAAAGATACAGCTCCAAAATCAACCTATTAAAAAACCTGAGCTTAGTACTCAAGTTTTCGTAAGTTCTTTTAATCTATGGAATTATTTTATCATCTATTCTTTTAGCCATTTTTCCTAAAAATACAGGCAATAGAAGGCTAATCATGACTAAAAAGAATCCTAGATAAAGAAATGTTACTACAAAGCCTAAATTGTCAATCAACCACCCTGTCAGTGGGAAGAACACAATCATACTCAAGCTAAACATCATAGAGTAGACACTCAGCATGGTTGCCCTTACTTCACTTGGGAGCCGCTCTTGCAAATCATTGTCAAAAATCGGCTGAAAAAGAGCATATAGAGCATTACTAATCAAATAGACCAAAATATAGATTAGAGGTGTTCCAAAGTAGGACAACATATAGGTGACGCCAGTCAGCAGCACGAGGATAGGGAAAAGCTTCAAGGCAGCATATTTCTTTCCAATCTTACTCGCTAGATAGACTGCGACGATATTCAAGAGACTACCAAGTAGCATAACTGCTGAAATTTGCCAACCACTTAAATCTGGTAACTGATTTTGATAGTAAAAATAAAACATGCACATGAGTGTTCCGACAATCTGAGACAAAATCATCCAGTTGAAAAGCATGGGATTTCGCTTCAACTCATCCTTAACAGTCCAAATAATCTGTTTCATGGTCACACTATCAGCTTTTTCTAGCTTGACACTGGGCTCTTTCAACATCCAAATCAGGAAAAGAACTATGATAGAAGTGGCAATCATGATATAGTAGGTCAGGTGCAATTGACCATGGACAAAAAATCCCGCCAACACTGTCCCCAAAGACCGAGTTCCTTCTGCTACTCCTGACATAAAACTTGAAATAGATAAGTAACGCTCCTTTAGTCCAGCCTCTACAGCCGAGTCATAGACCATTGCTGCGCTTGTTCCTGAATCAAAATTATAAGACAAGGCACTCACCGCCATAGCTAGGGCATAAATCCCAAAATTTCCCTGCCCAGCCAACATAAGAATAGAAGACACAATTCCTGCTATTCGACTTAAATAAAGGTTGGTCTTATAGGAATAGCGATCAGCTAACATACCAGATGGAATTTCACAGAGAAGACTGGTCATATGAAAAATACTTTCCAGAAGTCCAATCTGCCAAAGAGACATTCCGTTTTGACTGAGAAAGAGAATCCAAAAGCTGGTAATCCCTAAAAATGCAAAAAACTCAACTCCGGCCATCAGGCCAATATTTTTCCGATAATTTCTTATTAACATCTTTTCTCCTTTAACAAGTGTATTATTATTTCTTTTGTCCGTCACTTGTTAATCTTTGCCTTACATAATCTCCACCCCTTTTAGAAGCATTCTTCAATGCCATTATTGTTCCTTTAATGATTTATGAAATGATATCGGAAAATAGCCGTTCTACGGTTTCTATTGCGAGTTTTCTTGTTTATTTTAGCACTTATGTCATCATATTACAAGAGAATATAGGAATACTCATAGAAAATCAAATGCATTCCAGTCGCAAGTGACTAGAGTTTCAGCAATTTTATAATTTTCAAATAAAGTCTGAGCAAATTTCTTGCAAGTCCTTTTGTTTTGTTGTAATATATTTTATAACAACGAGAGACTTCTCGGAAATTTAAGAAAAAGGAGACACATCATGTCTAAAAAAGTATTATTTATCGTCGGATCACTACGTCAAGGTTCTTTCAACCACCAAATGGCTCTCGAAGCTGAGAAAGCACTTGCTGGTAAAGCGGAAATTAGCTACCTTGATTATTCAGCCCTTCCTCTCTTCAGCCAAGATTTGGAAGTTCCAACACATCCAGCTGTAGCTACTGCTCGTGAAGCAGTTCTCGCTGCGGATGCTATCTGGATCTTCTCTCCAGTCTACAACTTCTCTATCCCTGGAACAGTGAAAAACTTGCTTGACTGGCTATCTCGTGCCCTTGACTTGTCTGATACACGTGGTGCTTCTGCCCTTCAAGAAAAGTTTGTCACAGTATCATCTGTAGCCAATGCAGGTCACGATCAACTTTTCGCTATTTACAAGGATCTCTTGCCATTTATCCGTACACAAGTCGTTGGTGATTTCACCGCTGCACGTGTTAACGACTCTGCCTGGGCAGATGGAAAATTGGTTCTCGAAGAAACAGTCCTAAATTCACTTGAAAAACAAGCTCAAGACTTGGTCAATGCTATCAAGTAACTAAAGTAACTAACATAATAAAAGCGAACACGACTACTTTTCTGACACTCAGAAGACTAGCTTGTTCGCTTTTTTCTCATTTATAAACTAATACTCAATGAAAATCAAAGAGCAAACTAGGAAGCTAGCCGTAGGCTGTACTTGAGTACGACAAGGCGAAGCTGACGTGGTTTGAATTTGATTTTCGAAGAGTATAAAATAGCTGATGATACATATTGTCCAATACAAAATATCTGATTTCTATACTTCCTTAACAAAAACCAATTCCTGCGGCTGGGACAGGTCTTCTAGGTAGTTAAATCCTGCAAAGCTTAAGTGATGAGCTTCCTCTACCGTCTGTACTTGATTTTCTATCAGGGCTGTCAGGAAGGCACCACGGGCTTTCTTAGAAATAGTTGAATGTATCTTCAGCTGCCCACCTCTATCCTCCATGAATTTGAAGGTCACCATTTTTTCTCGGATTTCCTTAGAAAATACGGTCTCAAACTCGGATGACAATAGAGAGAAAATCACTTCTTCCTTCTTCAGAGCTTCATCATAAGCTGCCTTCCAATGACTCTTCAAAGTCTTACCAGAGACTTTTAATTTCATCAAAAAGTCCAAACGGTGAGGAGCCATAGGTGACAAGGCTGGAATGACACCGTACAAAGCCGAAGTGATGAGTACATGATTTTCAAGATAGGCTTGTTCTGCCTCGGTCAATTTATCTCGCTTGATATGGCGATACATGAGCCCATCAAAAAGTGTCAGAGCTGGATAGTGTTGAGCAGTTTGGTTTTTTAAAGCTTGGATATTTTGAAATTCTTCCGCAGCCTTCTCAGCTGAAACTTTGTAAAAACTCTCCAATTGACTAGCAGAATAGAGAGCCAAGGTATCAAGTACGGCCTGACTTTCTGGTCTTAAAGGAGTTGCCTCGATACTCGGCAAGTCTGTGTTCATTTCTTTTGCTGTTGGGATTAAAATTTTCATATTAATAGTGTAGCATATTTTTTAGCCACTACCAAGAAATTCATCTGAAAAACCTCGGTTTGACCGAGGTTTCTCTGTTTATTTGGGCCATCCTAACCAGATAGCCACGAGAACAAGGGCTGTGCCAGCTAAGCTTGTTAAGATAGATAAGAATTTATCTTTTTTCTCCTTGAACTGAGAAAAACCTATCTTCAAAGCGAGCAGTCCGAGTAGCATTGAAGCAAGCATCAAATAAAAACCCATTTCTTTGTCCTCCTTTAGGCTTAATTTACCTTATTATAACATATACTTCTTAAATAAACCTTTTTTATACTCAATGAAAATCAAAGAGCAAACTAGGAAACTAGCCGCAGGCTGTACTTGAGTACGGCAAGGCGACGTTGACGTGGTTTGAATTTGATTTTCGAAGAGTATTACTGCACTTTAAAGGTCTTGAGATAATTATCTTTTCCTACTTGACCTTCGAACGTTTTACCATTTTCAAGGTAAGGAAGGTCATCTGATACTGAGGCCTTGACCTTGTATATCTTGCCATCAACTTTAAAGAAGTAGACAGTATCACCTTTGATAACAGCTGATTTGAGGTCTGCTACCACACCCTTGATGCTTTCTGTTGTTGCATTATCAATTTCAAGGTCGTTTTTATTGGCGTACTTGCTGAGTAGCTCTTCCACTGTCGTAGCTACGATAACGTTTTGGTACTCGACTGCGTCCACCAAAGCATACTCTTTGACCAAGCCAGCATTGTCCTTCAAGCCCATGATGTAGAGAGGCTTGTCATTGAGATTGATGAGGATTGGGAAGGTTGCCTTGTAGGATTTCTCCTGAACAGCACCTTCGGCTGATTCACGTGCTGATTCTTCGGTCGCAGAAGCCAAGTTGTACTTAGTGATTTCTCCTGTTCGCATATTTTCAAGAATGAAACCAAGATTACTTTCATCTGCATTGGCCGATGTCACACCTGTGTAGAGGTAGATGTCATTGCCGATAGACAAATAATTATATCCCTTGGTAGTCTGGGTCACGTTTTTCTTGGAAATCATGGCATTCCAGAAACCGTCCTTGTACTTGCCGTTGTAGTTGATTTGCTCAATGGTTTCCTCAGCTGGATAGACCCTATCTACCCATTCTGGAACATCTGACAAGCTGTATTCCTTGGTTTCTCCATTTGTGGCATCCAAGATAATGACTGAAACAGGACGAGGAACTGCAAGTCCAAATTGCTTTTGGTAAACCGTCGCCACATAGAAAGGATTGCCCTTATCATCCACCTCAAAAGATGGAGTCTTGAAGATTTTAGTTGGGTACTTCAAGCGCAGGTGACGCTTGACATCGCGGTTAAAATACTCCGAGTCCGAATACTTGATTGGTGTCTTCAAGTCCACCAAGTCTGCATTCCCGGTTACCATATCCACCTTAATATATTCGCCGATTCCCTTGGCCTGATTATTAAACCACTTGATAGGGTCTGCATATTCTAGTGGTGTAACCCGATAAGGCTTCCCATCAATCGTCAGTTGGGTATAGGTATCTGCCGCTACGTATTGCGACACCTTATCTGTTAGGGAACCCAAGTAGCGGTCCCCAATTTTTTCAGCAGTACTTCTATCTAAAATAGGAACCTTACTGGTATCAGTCTTAGGAAATTCAGTAAAGTCTTTTTCCGTCACCGTGACTACATTGGCATAATTTTTAGCCTGAAAAATGCTGGAAGTCACCAAGGAAACCAAGGCTGCTAAGAGAAGAATTCCTCCAATAGAAGCTAAAAGGATTTTCCCTAACTGATTGATTTTGAAACCCTCAAGATTTAAGGCAGCTTCCGCCTTGCCGTGGCGCACATGAACCGTTTTGACAAGGTTTATCCCATTGCCAAAGCCAAATAAGATTGCTACAAGCAGCAAATGCCCACAGAGGAAAAAGAGAAATTCCCAGCTAGTCAGGTTAAGAGGCGGTAAAAAGATATACCAGGTCGTTGCGATAAAAATAAGTTCAAAGACTATTCGTTTCATTTGCTTTCCTCCTAAATGATTCGTCCTTCCAAGTGATCCAGTTCATGCTGGCAAATCTGAGCTGGGAATCCTGTCAAGGTAATGGTCTGTTCCTGCCACTTGCTGTCACGATAAGCAACCCTTATGGTTTCAAAACGCTTAGTTGGTCTCACACCTGTCAAGGACAAACAGCCTTCCTCTGTCTCATAAGGTCCTTCAAAGGACAGGAGCACTGGGTTAAACATGACCACAGGAACCAAGCCCAGATTAAAAATAATCACGCGCTTCTGCACCCCAATCATATTGGCAGCTAGACCGACACAAGTCTCACGATTTGCTAAGAGTGTATCCTGCAAATCTCTGGCAAGATACAGATCATCCTGACTTGCCAGCTGAGATACCTGAGATAAAAACAAAATATCCTTCACAATTTTCTTTTCCACTTCCTCACACTCCTCTTGTTTTTTACTATATTATAGCAATTATAGCACAAAAGTCGATAACTGCAAGCCCTTTCCCTCAACTGTAGCAAAAAGCCATCCGAAGATGACTTTTTTTTAAATCGCATTCTTGTCAAAACCGAGTTTACGTTGAACAAACTTAACAATTTCGACGATGATAATCATTGAGAAGCTTCCGCCCATAACGATTCCCCATTGTGACAAGTCTAGTTTGGTTACGTGGAAGATTCCTTCAAGTGGTTCTACCACGATTGTTGCCATGAGAAGGATGAAGGATACCAAGATAGACCAGTTGAAGGTCTTAGACTTGAATGGACCAACTGTCAAGATGGATTGGTAAACAGATTTCACATTGTAGGCATGGAAGAGCTGAATCAAGCCAAGGGTTGCAAAGGCCATAGTAAGGGCATCAGCATGAATGGCATGATTGTCACCCACGTGAACTGGGTAAAGAAGGGCAAGACCATAAACACTCATAACAATAGCTGCTTGGAGTACACCTTGATAGATGATAGAACTGAAAACACCACCTGAGAAGAAGCTTGCCTTACGTCCACGTGGTTTATGGTTCATGACACCAGGCTCAGCAGGTTCAACACCTAGAGCGATAGCTGGGAAAGTATCGGTTACCAAGTTGATCCACAAAAGATGAACTGGCTGTAAGACATCCCAACCAAACAAGGTTGATAGGAAGATGGTTAATACTTCAGCAGTATTGGCAGAAAGCAGGTACTGAATAGTCTTTTGAATGTTTGAGAAGACCTTACGTCCTTCTTCAACTGCAACGATAATAGTCGCAAAGTTATCATCTGCAAGTATCATGTCAGAAGCCCCCTTAGAAACCTCTGTACCAGTGATTCCCATACCAATACCGATATCGGCTGTTTTCAAAGCTGGGGCATCATTGACACCGTCACCTGTCATGGCAACGACTTTACCTTGTTTTTGCCAAGCTTTAACGATACGAACCTTGTGTTCTGGAGACACACGCGCGTAAACAGAGTATTGACCAACTACTTTTTCAAATTCTTCATCTGACAGTTCATTGAGTTCAGCACCAGTTAAAACATGGCCCTCTGTATCATTTGCATCTATGATTCCCAAACGTTTAGCAATAGCTTCTGCAGTGTCTTGGTGGTCACCTGTAATCATGATTGGACGAATACCTGCTTCCTTAGCTACACGAACAGCTTCTGCGGCTTCAGGACGTTCAGGGTCAATCATTCCGATCAAACCAGTAAAGATTAAATCATTTTCAAGCTCTTCAGAAGTAAGATTTTCTGGAATACTGTCAATAATCTTATAAGCACCTGCAAGGACACGCAAGGCTTGGTGGGCCATTTCAGAGTTGTTTGTATGAATGAGGTTTGTAACCTTCTCATCAATCGGAGCAATATCCCCAGCTTTGTCACGAAGAACACAACGTTTCAAGAGTTGGTCTGGCGCACCCTTGACTGCTACAAGGAATTTACCGTCTGGCAATGGGTGAACCGTTGACATAAGCTTACGGTCAGAATCAAATGGCAACTCAGCCACACGAGGATATTTCTCTAAGAAACCTTTGACATCGTAACCCTTGTCCAAGGCATATTGGATAAAGGCTGTTTCAGTTGGGTCACCAATCAAGTTACCTTCCACATCGATTTTCGTATCATTTGCCAAGACGACTGAACGAAGAAGAGGCATTTCAAGACCCAGTTCAATGTCATCAGCTGAGTCATGTAGGACTGCATCGTAGAAGACTTTTTCAACTGTCATCTTGTTCATAGTCAGCGTACCAGTCTTATCAGAAGCGATGATTTCAGTTGAACCAAGTGTTTCAACTGCTGGCAACTTACGAACAATAGAGTTACGTTTTGCCAAAACTTGAGTACCAAGGGCAAGAACGATAGTTACGATAGCTGGGAGACCTTCTGGAATGGCTGCAACGGCAAGGGCAACAGAGGTCATCAACTCACCGAGTGGATTTTTCCCTTGAATGAAAACACCAACTACAAAAGTAACAAGGGCAATGACCAAAATTGCATAAGTCAAGACCTTAGAAAGGTTGTTCAAGTTTTGTTTAAGTGGTGTGTCTGTCTCATCTGCATCTTGGAGCATGCCAGCGATATGACCAACTTCCGTGTACATACCTGTATTGACAACAACTCCAAGACCACGACCATAAGTCACATTTGAGTTTTGGAAAGCCATATTGACACGATCACCAATACCAGCATCTGCAGCAAGTTCAACTGTCAAGTCTTTTTCGACTGGCACAGACTCACCTGTAAGAGCTGCTTCTTCGATTTTAAGAGAGTTGGCTTCTAGCAAACGTAGGTCTGCTGGTACTACATCACCTGCTTCGAGGGCAACGATATCACCTGGTACCAATTCTTTAGAATCAATCTCAGCCATATGACCATCACGAAGAACGCGGGCAGCTGGACTAGACATGGATTTGAGGGCTTCGATAGCTTCTTCTGCTTTTCCTTCTTGGTAAACACCAAAGGCAGCGTTGATGATAACCACGGCTAGGATGATAATGGCATCTGCGATATCTTCCCCACCAGAAGTCACAACTGACAAAATAGCTGCCGCAACTAGGATGATAATCATCAAATCCTTAAATTGCTCGATAAATTTGACCAGGATTGATCGTTTCTCGCCTTCTTCGAGTTCATTGTGGCCAAATTCAGCAAGACGCTTTTCCGCCTCACTTGATGACAAACCTTGCTCGGTCGCATCCACAGCCTTCAAGACCTCTTCAGGACTCTGAGTGTAAAACGCTTGGCGTTTTTGTTCTTTTGACATGTGTCTCCTCCTTGACATTGTGTGCAAAACAGACTCTCTTTCTGTCATATCTTTTCACGACAAACAAAAAGAGACCTGTTAATCATAACAAGTCTCGCTGTTTAAGATAGTGCCGGAAAGCATACTTTTCAGTATAAAATTCGGAATGACGACACTATCACAGGTTTCTGCCAGCTACTCCCTTGAGTAGTTCTATTATACCAAATTTTGAAAAGTTTTCAAAGAGTAAAAACTGACTTATTTGAATTTTCCCTTGAAAACCAGTATAATGGTAGAATGCTATATGACTAGAAAGGAAGTTGAATGAAGCAATCTATCTCAAATCTCAAGTTAGCTGAGCGTGGGGCCATTATCAGTATTTCGACCTACCTGCTCTTGTCTGCAGCAAAATTAGCAACCGGGCATCTTCTTCATTCATCCAGTTTGGTGGCCGATGGTTTTAACAACGTATCGGACATCATTGGAAATGTTGCTCTTCTGATTGGGATTCGAATGGCGCGCCAGCCTGCTGACCGAGACCACCGTTTTGGCCACTGGAAGATTGAGGATTTGGCTAGCTTAATCACTTCCATTATCATGTTCTATGTTGGTTTCGATGTACTTCGGGATACCATTCAGAAGATTCTCAGTCGTGAAGAAACAGTCATTGACCCTCTGGGTGCAACTCTAGGAATTATGTCTGCAGCGATTATGTTTCTAGTCTATCTCTACAATACTGGCCTCAGTAAGAAATCCAACTCTAAGGCACTGAAGGCTGCCGCCAAAGACAATCTTTCTGACGCTGTTACCTCACTTGGTACTACCATTGCCATCCTGGCTAGCAGTTTCAATTATCCCATTGTGGATAAACTGGTTGCCATCATCATCACTTTCTTTATCTTGAAAACTGCCTATGATATCTTCATCGAGTCTTCCTTTAGCCTTTCGGATGGCTTTGACGACCGTCTGCTTGAGGACTATCAAAAGGCTATCATGGAAATTCCCAAGATCAGCAAGGTTAAGTCGCAAAGAGGTCGCACCTACGGTAGCAACATCTACCTTGATATTACACTAGAAATGAATCCTGACTTGTCTGTTTTTGAAAGCCATGAAATTGCGGATCAGGTCGAGTCTATGCTGGAGGAACGTTTTGGAGTCTTTGATACCGATGTCCATATCGAGCCAGCACCTATCCCTGAAGATGAAGTTTTAGACAATGTCTATAAAAAATTGCTTATGCGTGAACAATTGATTGACCAAGGAAATCAACTGGAAGAACTCTTGGCTGATGATTTTGTCTATATTCGTCAGGATGGAGAGCAGATGGATAAAGAGGCCTATAAAGCCGAAAAAGACTTGAATTCAGCTATCAAGGACATCCAAATCACTTCCATCAGTCAGAAAACAAAACTCATCAGCTATGAATTGGACGGAATTGTCCATACCAGTATCTGGCGTCGCCACGAAACTTGGCAAAATATCTTTCATCAAGAAACCAAAAAAGAATAGAGAAATCCTGTCATGAGACGGGATTTTTCTATTCTTCTAGTTATCAAAGTCACTTAGGTATTCATAGCGTTCGTATTTTTCAAGGAGTGCTTCGTTTTTCTCATCCAGTTCTTTTTGAAGAGTAGCTAGTTTGCCAAAATCAGAGCCGTTGGCCTGCATCTCCTCTTCAATAGCAGCGATACGATTTTCCAAGTTTTCAATATCGCCTTCAATGCTTGCCCACTCCTGCTTTTCTTGGTAGGTCATGCGTTTCTTGTCTTCTCGAACCTTGACCACTTTTTCCTTTTCGGCCTTTTGCACTTGATTGGCCATATCTGTTTCAAAGGCTTTTTCATCTAGATAGTCGGTGTAATGACCAAAGAAAGGACGAATCTTGCCATCCTCAAAAGCGAGAATCTTGGTCGCTACCTTATCCAAGAAATAGCGGTCATGGCTAACTGTCAAGACAGGCCCTGCAAAGCTCTGCAAGAAATTCTCCAAAACTGTCAAGGTTGCAATATCCAAATCATTGGTCGGCTCATCCAAGAGAAGAACATTTGGTTTTTCCAAGAGAAGTTTGAGGAGATAAAGACGTTTTTTCTCTCCCCCAGACAATTTCTCAATCAAGGTTCCATGCGTCGAGCGTGGGAAAAGGAACTGCTCTAGCAATTCTGCAATGGAAGTCGTAGAACCACCGCTGGTCTTGACCTCTTCTGCCACTTCTTGCAGGTAATTGATAACACGCTTGCTTTCATCCAAACCCTCAATTTGCTGAGAGAAATAGGCGATGCGAACTGTTTCCCCAATCACAACTTGACCTGCTGTCGGCTCAAGACTTCCTGCAATCAGGTTGAGCAGGGTTGATTTCCCCACACCGTTGTCCCCAACGATTCCAATACGGTCTTTGGCCTGCACCAAGAGATTAAAATCTTGCAAAATGGGCTTGTTTTCATAAGCAAAGGAAACATCCTGAAACTCGATGACTTTCTTCCCAATCCGACTGGTTTCGAAGTTCATGGTCAAGTCTGTCTCAGCAACGCCACCTGAAACTTCCTTTTTCAAGTCATGGAAACGATTGATACGAGCCTGTTGCTTGGTCGCACGCGCCTGCGGTTGTCTACGCATCCAGGCCAATTCTTGCTTATAAAGTTGTTCCTTTTTGTGGAGAAGAGCTGCGTCACGCTCATCTTGTTCCGCCTTAAGGCGAACATAGTCCTGATAATTTCCTTGATACTCAGTCAATCCTGCTCGGTCCAACTCGAAAATCCGTGTTGACAAAGCGTCTAAGAAATAGCGATCGTGGGTGATAAAGAGAACTGTCTTCTTGGAATTTTTCAAGAAAAGAGTCAGCCACTCGATGGTCGCAATGTCCAAATGGTTGGTCGGCTCATCCAAAAGCAAGAGGTCGTTGTTGCCAAGTAAGACTTGCGCCAACTGGACCCGTCTTCTCAGACCACCTGACAATTCCCCAACAGGAGTAGATAAGTCCTGAATTCCCAGCTTGCTAAGAACCGTCTTGACCTGACTCTCAATTTCCCAAGCTTGGAGAGAGTCCATTTCTGCCATGACCCGTTCCAAACGCGCCTGCTTGTCCTCACTATAGTTGAGCATGATCAACTCATACTCACGAATCAGCTGGATTTCCTTGAGGTCGCTAGATAAAACCGTATCCAAGACCGTCTTGCTATCATCAAAATCAGGATCCTGAGTCAAGTAACCAATCTGGTAATCATTCTTAGCTGAAAAGGGACTGACATCCCCATCAAAGCCAGAAACACCAGAAAGGACATCCAAAAGGGTGGTCTTGCCAGTCCCATTGACACCAATCAAACCAATTCTGTCTAGGTCATGGATAATAAAGGAAATATCCTTAAAAACGGTCTTGTCACCGACGGATTTACTTAGTTTTTCAACGATAAAATCACTCATTTTTTCTCCCTCAGATAAGCATGGATGGCTTGACGATCATTTTCCAATTCTCCATCGACAATGGCATATTCAATCTCTGTTAAAATCTCTCCCAAATCTGGACCTGGTTGATAGCCATATTCCTTAATCAAAATGCCACCATTAATCTGAATTTCTTTCTTATCATGAATGGTCAGACTCTGGTAGGTTTCTGTGATGGCTTGTGGATTAACTTCTTTTCCTTGAGCCTGACGAAGATTTTCAGCTTGTAAAAGCAAATCCAATTCAAAGCGGTAACAATCGCGCTTGCTCAATTCTCCCTTTTCACGCAGAGCCAAAATAATCAACAAATCCTGCACCTGCTTGGCAAACTGGCGTGATGTCTTCCAAGCTTTCAAAAATGGCTGCGCATTTTCAATCTCCAAAGCCCACAGTAGAGCCGCCCAGGCTTGCTCTGAAGATTCAAAGGTGAAATCAGTCTCCAAATCAAACAGTCTATTGAGCTTGTCCTGGCTAGCTGCCATATCGGGGAGATAGTCATAAGCTTGACTCTCAATCATGGAAGCCAAGCCCCTTCTCCAAAATGGAGCCAGCAAGAGTTTATCAAACTCAACGAAGGTACGCTCCACAGAAATTTTCTCCAAAAGTGGCGTCAAGGTTTTCATTGCTTTAAACGTTTCTGTCTCAAGTTCAAAGCCAAGACTGGCCTGAAAACGGAAACCACGCATAATCCGCAAAGCATCTTCGTTAAAACGCTCACTTGCCACTCCAACTGCTCGTAAGACTTGCTTTTCCAAATCTTCTAGCCCATGGAACAAGTCAATGATTTCCCCTGTCTCGTCCAAGGCAAAGGCATTAACTGTAAAATCACGACGCTTGAGGTCTTCTTCTAGCGAACGAACAAAGGAGACCGCACTGGGTCTGCGATAGTCCACATAGACATCTTCTGTCCGAAAGGTGGTTACCTCATACTCCTCATCCCCATCTAAGACCAAGACGGTTCCATGCTCGATTCCGATATCGGCTGTTCGCGGAAAAATCTGCTTGGTCTCTTCTGGATAAGAAGACGTCGCAATATCCACATCATGGATAGGACGATTGAGGAGGGCGTCTCGAACAGAACCCCCAACAAAATAGGCTTCAAATCCTGCTTCTTTAATTTTTTCTAATACTGGTAAAGCCTTCTGAAATTCAGAAGGCATTTGCGTTAATCTCATAATAAGTGTTCTAATCCATAGACAAGCTCATGACGCTTGACAACTTCTTTGATTCCCAAATTCACCCCTGTCATGAAGGAGCTGCGATCATAGGAGTCATGACGGAGGGTCAATCCTTCTCCTTGATTGCCAAAGATGACTTCCTGATGAGCTACCAAACCTGGCAAACGAACTGAATGAATACGCATGCCATCAAAGTCAGCACCACGGGCACCTGCAATCAATTCTTCCTCATCAGGCGCACCTTGCTGAGTAGACTCTCGAACTTCTGCCATTAACTCAGCTGTTTTAATAGCTGTTCCACTCGGAGCATCCTTTTTCTTGTCATGATGGAGCTCAATAATCTCCACATTTGGGAAATATTTGGCAGCCTGCGTCGCAAATTGCATGAGCAAGACAGCACCCAAGGCAAAGTTAGGAGCGATCAAGCCACCCAAATCTTGGGCACGGGAAAATGCTTTTAACTCTGCAATTTCTTCACTAGTAAAGCCGGTTGTCCCAACTACTGGAGCAAATCCATTTTCAAGAGCAAAGCGTGTATTTTCGTAGGCAACAGTTGGAGTAGTAAAATCTACCCAGACATCCGCTTCAAAGCCTGCTAAATCAACCTTATCCTTGAAAACAGGAATACCCTGCCATTCTGATTCAGACTCAAAGGGATCCAAAACTGCTACCAAGTCCAAGTCTGGATCAGCCAAGACCATCTGACAAGCAGCTTGGCCCATCTTTCCCTTAAAACCAGCAATAATTACTCGAATACTCATCTCTACTCCTGTCTAAGATACAAAGGACGTTGGCTGCCCATGAAAAATAGGGAATGGCGCTGACTTTCCACGAAAGGCCAGACAGGCATCTTTTTTCATGAGGCAGGTAGTCCGTGTTCAATTGCTAAGATACAAAGCCTGTAGGAACACAAAGTGAAAATAGGAGTTTTGATCAAGAAGTGTCTACTCCTTGGAAAATCTATCTTTTTCACAGAGGGTTCCAGGCGTGTTCAATTATCAAGATACAAAGGACATTAGCTACCCATGAAAAATAGGGAATTGCGCTGACTTTCCACGAAAGGCCAGACAGGCATCTTTTTTCATGAGGCAGATAGTCCGTGTTCAATTGCTAAGATACAAGGCATCTTAACTAGCCTAGAAGCGCCAACTAAATCACTGGAATATAACCCAGAGCAATGCTTCCTGATCCTAGGTGTGTCCCAATGACACTACCAAATGTAGCTAGTGAAATATCCGTACCCACTCCAGATTCAAGCAAGTGTTGACGCAACTCTTCAGCCTTTTCAGGAGCATTTCCGTGAATGACAATGACCCGATATTGGCCTGAAGCCGTTGTTTCCTTGATAATTTCAATTAAGCGTTTGGTTGCTTTCTTTTCAGTACGAACTTTTTCGTAAACTTCAATCACACCTTGGTCATTGAAATAGAGGATTGGCTTAATGCTAAGCAGATTACCCAAAATCGCAGCCCCATTTGAAAGACGTCCACCTTTCACCAAATGATCCAAATCATCTACCATGATAAAGGCTGACGTACGGCTGATTTGAATGGCTAGCTTATCCTGAATGCTGGCAAAATCATCGCCCTGGTCACGCCAATTAAAGACGCTTTCAACCATGATACCTAGAGGAGCACTTGTAATCAAAGTGTCTGGAAAAGCAATGGTTAAGCCCTCGTATTCATCTATCATATACTGGATATTTTGGTAAAAACCTGAAATTCCAGAAGATAGGAAAAGCCCCAAAGCATGGGTATAACCTTGTTCTTTGAGCGAAGTTAAGATTTCATCTAACTTGGCAATACTTGGTTGACTAGTCTTAGGCAATTCAGAAGCCTGAGCCATTTTTTGGTAAAATTCCTCAGCAGTCAGATTGATGCCTTCGACATACTCCTCACCATCAATATTGACAGGAATATCCAAGACAAATAAATCTTCTCTTTGCAAGGTCTCTGCACTGAGATAGGCAGAAGAATCTGTGATAACAGCTAGTTTCATATTAGAACTCCAAATTGATTCCTGGTAAGTCTAATGCAATTTCAGTTACTTCGTAAGTCAAACGGTTGAGCATGTTCAAACTTGGGCGAGCCAAAGTTTCCACTTCTTCTTGGCTCAATTCACTTGGTTCATTGACAATACGGCCATCGATGTGATTTACCTGTGAAATGGTTCCACTGATGACAAACTTATCAAATACAATCATAAAGGTCAAGATGACAATCAAGGAAGTCACTTGATTTTCTTGATCATGTTGGAGCAATTGGAAGTTCACATCCACCTTAGTTTCAGGAGCTCCATTTTCATTTTCCCATTCAAAATTACGCGCATCAAAATGATACTGACTAACAAATTCTTGTTCACGTTTAAGATTCATGTCTTTCTCCCTCGGCTACAATATTATAAGCTATTGTACCATAATTTTTTATTTTCATCTAGTTTTCTAGGATTTAGTCAATCCCGATTTCAGCTCGAACTACATCTGCGATGGTATCAACATAGTAGTCCACTTCTTCTGTTGTAGGCGCTTCTGCCATAACACGCAAAAGGGGCTCTGTTCCACTTGGGCGAACAAGGATACGGCCATTCCCTGCCATTTCTTCTTCCATCTTCTCGATGATTGCCTTGATAGCTGGCACTTCCATAGCCTTTTCCTTCATGGCATTTTCCACTCGAATGTTGACTAATTTTTGTGGATAGATGGTTACTTCTGCAGCCAACTCTGACAAGCTCTTACCAGTTTCCTTCATGATTTTTGTCAATTGGACAGCTGATAATTGACCATCACCTGTTGTATTGTAATCCATCAAGATGACGTGACCAGACTGTTCACCACCGAGGTTGTAGCCTGATTTTCTCATTTCTTCAACAACGTAACGATCACCGACTGCAGTAACTGCCTTGTTAATACCTTCACGATCCAAGGCCTTGTGGAAACCAAGGTTAGACATAACAGTTGTCACGATTGTATTTTGAGCCAATTGTCCTTTTTCAGAAAGGTATTTCCCGATGATGTACATGATCTTGTCACCATCAACGATCTCACCATTTTCATCAACAGCAATCAAACGGTCACTGTCTCCGTCAAAGGCCAAACCAATAGCTGAGCCACTTTCTTTGACCACTTCTTGCAGGGCTTCTGGGTGGGTTGAACCAACATTAAGGTTGATGTTAAGACCATCTGGTGTTTCCCCGATAACTGTTAATTGAGCACCAAGGTCTGCAAAGATTTGACGGGCACTGGTAGAAGCTGCTCCATTAGCTGTATCCAAGGCAACCTTCATTCCATCAAGAGGAGTTCCAGTTGAAACAAGGTATCCTTCATACTTACGCAAGCCTTCTGGATAATCTACCAAGGTTCCCAATCCTTCTGCACTTGGACGAGGAAGAGTGTCTTCCTCAGCATCTAGCAAGGCTTCAATTTCTGCTTCTTTTTCGTCATCTAGTTTGAAGCCATCACCACCAAAGAACTTAATCCCATTATCAAGGGCTGGGTTGTGGCTAGCAGAAATCATGACACCTGCACTAGCTCCCTCAGTTTTAACCAAGTAAGCTACTGCTGGTGTTGCCAGAACGCCTAGTTTATATACGTGAATCCCTACAGAGAGGAGACCTGCTACCAAGGCCGATTCCAGCATTTCCCCTGAAATACGTGTGTCACGTCCTACAAAGACTTTCGGTGCTTCCGTTTCATGTTGGCTGAGAACATAGCCTCCAAAACGTCCTAGTTTAAAGGCCAATTCTGGCGTTAATTCTACGTTAGCTTCTCCACGGACTCCATCAGTCCCAAAATATTTACCCATTTTTATAAAATCCTTTTCCTATTTTTAATTCGTTTTTGAACTAGTTGCTTTTGTTGACGAAGATGTCTCTGACGAACTGCTTGTGCTTGAACTTGGTGCTACTGGTTTTGTAGTGACCTTCATTGTTGTATCAAACGGAGTGATAACTACTGGTAAGACTACCCCGTTGCGGTCGATTGCCTGCAAAGGTACTGAGCCACTGTAATTACCTGTTATGCGTTCGCTGGTTGGTAAAAGCGCAATAACTTTGTCAATCTTAGCTAATGTTTCCTGGTCAGTCGTGACCGAAACGCGTTCATTTGACACGGTTACACTATCAAGTTGTAGCTTGGGATCAATCTGGCTTTGGTCAACTTGTGGCACAACAATCATCCCATCTCGCTTAACCTTCTTCCCAACTTTCACTGTAATCTTTTGAGGCGTTGCCACAGCAGTCAATCCACTAGGAAGATTTTCAATGTTCAAAGGAACTTCAATCGTTCCAACACTAGCATCTGTCAAATCCGCTGTGACCTTAAACTTACGAGTGCTTTCCTGCATTTCACTGGCCAAGGTCACACGATTGGCACCTGTCAGTACAACTGAAACCTCTGATGCAAATCCGCTAATGAAATACTGGTCATCATCATAGTGAATATCGATAGGAACGTTCGTTATCGTATTGGTGTAGGTTTCTGATTTGACCTGTCTTGCGGTATTGTTATTTTGAAAATTAGTCGATGTTGCATAGATGAATAAGACACAAGCAAAAAAGAGAGATGAAATGATATATAGACTATTTTTTCTCATATTTCCAACCTCCTAGCAAACGGTCCTTAAAACTGACTTTTTCCTCAACAGCTGGCAAAAGAATTGCTCGTAGCTCTGCTTCAAATTCTTCAATCGTCAAATCATGCTTGAAAACACCGTTATAGGTAATAGAAATGCCACCTGTTTCCTCTGAGACAATGAAGGTCAAGGCATCGGATACTTCTGATAAACCGATAGCCGCCCGGTGTCTGGTCCCAAATTCCTTGGAAATCCCTGTACTTTCTGTCAAGGGCAGATAGGCAGAGGTGACTGCAATCCGATTTTCTCTAACAATCACAGCACCATCATGTAGAGGAGTGTTGGGAATAAAAATATTGATGAGGAGTTCTGCCGAAATTTTGGCATCCAAGGGAATCCCTGTCGCAATGTATTCTTGCAAGGTCCGAACTCGTTGAATGGCAACCAAAGCACCGATCTTACGGGGACTCATGTATTCAACTGACTTAACAAAGGCACGAATCATTTTCTCTTCTGCACTAATTTGAGTAGTAGAAAAGAAATCTGTCGCCCTTCCCAAGCGTTCCAAACCAGTCCGAATCTCTGGAGAGAAGATAACAACCGCAGCAATAACTCCATAGGTGATAATCTGATTAATCAACCAAGAAATCGTTGTTAAACCAAGGATATTGGCCACGACCTGGGCTAATACAAAAATCAAGACCCCTCGCACCAAAATCATAATCTTGGTGCCAGCTATCGCTTTTGTAAAACGATACAAAACATAGGTCACAATCAAAATATCAAACAGATTGATGGCAATACTCCAAGGACTAGAAAACAAGCTAGTCCAATATTGCAGGTTGGATAATTGTTGAAAGTTCATCTGCTGTCTCCTCTCTGTCCAAACACGTTCCTCTCTATTATACCATTTTTCTGGCATTTTTTTCCCTATCCTACTTCATTTTAAATTAAGGAAAAATATGATAAAATAAACTGACTAGAAAAAACAAAGGAGAAACCATGTCCCAACTCTATGATATCACTATTGTAGGTGGTGGTCCTGTCGGTCTTTTTGCGGCCTTCTATGCCCACCTACGCCAAGCTAACGTTCAAATCATCGACTCCCTTCCCCAACTAGGTGGACAGCCTGCTATTCTCTACCCTGAAAAGGAAATCCTAGACGTACCAGGTTTCCCAAACCTAACTGGAGAAGAGTTGACCAACCGCTTGATTGAACAGTTAAACGGCTTTGATACCCCTATTCATCTCAATGAAACGGTTCTTGAGATTGAAAAACAAGAAGAAGGCTTTGCCATTACCACTTCTAAAGGAAGTCACCTGTCTAAAACTGTTATCATCGCTATGGGTGGCGGTGCCTTTAAACCACGTCCGCTGGAACTAGAAGGCGTTGAGGGCTATGAAAATATCCACTACCACGTTTCCAACATCCAGCAATATGCTGGGAAGAAAGTGACAATTCTTGGTGGAGGAGACTCAGCTGTAGATTGGGCTTTGGCTTTTGAAAAAATCGCACCAACTACCCTTGTCCACCGCAGAGATAATTTCCGCGCCTTGGAGCACAGTGTCCAAGCCTTGCAGGAATCATCTGTAACCATCAAGACACCATTCGTCCCTAGCAAACTCCTTGGAGATAGAAAAACGCTCGATAAACTTGAAATCACAAAAGTTAAATCTGATGAAACAGAAACGATTGACCTAGACCACCTCTTTGTCAACTATGGTTTCAAATCTTCTGTCGGTAACCTCAAAAACTGGGGTCTGGACCTCAATCGTCACAAGATTATTGTCAACAGCAAGCAAGAATCTAGCCAATCAGGTATCTATGCTATCGGAGACTGCTGCTACTATGACGGAAAAATTGACCTGATTGCGACAGGCCTCGGAGAAGCTCCAACCGCTGTCAACAATGCCATCAACTACATTGACCCTGAGCAAAAAGTGCAGCCAAAACACTCAACCAGTTTATAAAAAAGAACCACGAGTCACATAGGATTCGTGGTTTTAAAATGAACTACACCTCAAAAGTTAGACAGAAATACATCTAACTTCTGATATGCAGCCCACCTTCTCTTTGCTCTTGTTTGAATAAGAAATTTTTTGAAGAATCATTAGATTATACAAAGTATTCATATCAGCCTTTTAAAGCTATATAAAAACTCTCCAACTATTCTATTATACCATATAAAAAAATAAATAAATAGACTTGTTTTTTTCTTTTTTTTGACGTATACTAATAATAGAAAGCGCTTTAAATAAAATAAAAGGAGGTTTTATGAGGAAAGTAAATAAGGACATTTTATTCTTAACTGGAATCATAGTTTTATGTTTTGGTTTTTTATTATTTCACATCAACCCCTATTATGCCGAACCCTATGCGACACTGAAAGAAAGAATAAATTTATTCTTTTGGCAACTATATTGGAGACCTGTAGGAACTCTCAGTATTATTTCGGGTTGCATTATAACTTTCAAAGGATTGAAAAAATAATCTTTTACTCATGAAGAAAAAATTTGTTATGATTAAACTGAAACTATTGTTTTTCTCTCTACTATCAAGTCTATTATTCTTAGTCACAACATCTACGGTTTTTGCTGATGTCTATCCTGGTACAAATTATGAAATTGTATCTAATCGTATTGTAAAAGATATCAACACAGGAGAGTTATTGTCATTTTATACAACTGAACTTAGAGACGCCTATTTAGAGTCTAAATCTACGTATCAGACTCGTTCTAATGCAACTGGTGTTGCAGACTATAGAACTAAATACTCTCACTCTTACAAGAAAAGCACCACATCAGGTCCTGTAAGTTCAACTGCCTATGGTGGAAAAGCTGGAGCTACTCTGACTGTAGGTGCAGGTGTTAGCTTTTCTGCTCCGGAGTCTGGAGCTGGACTTAGTTTAAATCACTCAGTCTCCCATAACGTACCACCCTACACTTATGGTTATATTAGACTAAAAGCATCTTACACAGTAAACGTTCGTAAACTAGAAGTTAGATACTTAGGCACCAACAAATGGGTTCCAGCTGGTGAAACCTCTACTATATCGAATGTTAGCGTTTGGAGCGAACTGGTCACTTGGAAATAACTCATTAGAGACTGGGTAAAAACTCAATTTCAGGAGAAAATGAAATAAATTTTCTCACAATAAAACGCATAGTATCACGGTTTTCAATATCTGATATTATGCGTTTTTGATTTTAAAGAGCTAAATTTCTTAACTTAATGACATTGCTTTTTGCCTTTCCCCTTCTTTTTCAAAAAGCAAAAATGTCCTATCAAATTGATAGAGCATGTGATATAATAACGATGGCACTAACGATACTCCTTGGAAAAGGAGGTATTACAGATACTAGAACTTCTCAAAATAGTACTTATCGCAGTCATCGAGAGTATCATCTCATGGCTGGTGACTCGTTGGCTAGTCGATCACTTCGACAAGTAACCTTCCTGGTTAGTGCTATCTAACCCAGAAAAAAATCCCCTCGGTATTGCAGTACCGAGGGGATTTCTGTTAGCACTAAAATGCTAGAACTTCTCAATTCCTCTTTATTATCTCACATGCTCTGTTCAATTGTCAAGAAAGAGGTGTTTTATATCTTTATAACTCATCGGCTAATTTATTTATCTTTCTGAGTCTGTGGTTGACACCACTTTTGGTCAGAGGGGTACTGAGGCTATCTGCCAACTGTTGGATAGAGTAGTCTGGGTGCTGAATCCGCAGTTGCGCTACCTCCTGCAAATCCACTGGCAGATTTTCTAAGCCCATGATATCTTTGATTTTACTGATATTGTTGATAGTCTTTATGCTGGCAGAAACTGTCCGAGCGATATTAGCTGTCTCCGCATTATTGGCTCGATTGAGGTCGTTACGAGTTTCTCGCAAAATCTTAACCCGCTCAAAATCATCACGCGCCTGCATGGCTCCGATTACTATCAAGAAGTCCATAATGTCTTCGGCACGCTGGAGATAGGTCACAGCTCCCTTCTTACGTTCAAGCACCTTGGCATCCAGTAAAAATTGCTGGAGAAGGGAGGCAATCCCTTGCGCGTGGTCCAGATAAACAGAACTGATTTCCAACTGGTACTTGCCTGACTCAGGGTCACGAATGCTTCCATTCGCTAAGAAAGCGCCACAGAGATAAGCACGGCCTGCTTCCTCATCCGATAAAATTGCCTCATCAATGCCTGTTTCCAGGCCAAAGAAGGAGTCCGCCAAGTGCAAATCACTCAGCAAGTCCTGTACCTTTTCATCTGTAAAAACAGTATAGACCCGATTCTTGCGAAGATTACTTCTTTGGTGGTGGCGAATTTCTGATTTGATTTCATAGAAATGGAGAAAGGACTCATAGAGGTGACGAGCCAGCTTGGCATTTTCTGTCACAACTGACAAGGTCAAGCCCGAAGTTGAGAGACCGATACTACCAGACATCTTGATAATGGCAGATAATTCATGCCGGCTCAGATGGTGTTGACCTAGGATTTCTTCTTTTACTGCTACTGTGAAACTCATTTTCTCACCTGTATAATCCGCATCAACTCATCCACAATCAAATCCCCATCGTGGAAAGCACCTCCATTTTCCAGACGAAGGAAGTTGGATGAAATCACACGCGGAACTTGCTTACTAAGACCAGCAAAATCATGGTCAACCTGCACCAAGTATTCATCAAAACGGTTGGAATTCATATATTCCTGTGGCACTTTTTCGATATTCACCAAGACAGTATCAATAAAAGGTCGGCCAAGGTGACGATGCAAGACTTCCACGTGATCACTATCTGTAAAGTGTTCCGTCTCCCCACGTTGGGTCATGATATTGCAGACATAGGCGATTTCTGCCTTAGTTTCCAAAAGCGCCTGCCCGATTTCTTTAATCACGATATTGGGCAAAATAGAGGTAAAGAGGGAACCTGGCCCTAGGACAATCATGTCACTTTCAAGAATGGTCTGTACTACTCGACGGCTAGCCAGAGGCGTATCATCATTGAGGGTATTGCTCACATAGACATGGTCAATCATGCCTGGATGGTCTGCAATATGACTCTCTCCAGCCACTTTTGTCCCATCCTGAAAGACTGCGTGCAGGGTCAAAGGATGGTCACTGGAAGGATAAATCTTTCCAGTTGTATGGAAAAATTTGCTCAGCAACTGCATGGCATTATAGGTCGAACCCTGCATTTCTGACAGACCAGCGATAATGAGATTTCCCAATGGATGGCCAGCAAAGGCTCCAGCATCTTCAGAAAAGCGGTACTGAAAGACTTTCTCATAAAACTTAGGCATATCCGACATGGCCACAAGGACATTGCGAAGATCACCTGGCGGTGTCAATTGCTGCATATTTTTTCGGAGTTCACCTGATGAACCACCATCATCCGCCACCGTTACGATAGCAGCGATTTCCACATCTTTTTCACGCAAACTTTTAAGAATGACGGGGATCCCAGTCCCTCCACCAATCACCGTTATCTTTGGTTTTCTCATGAACGGTTTACCGTTTCCTTTCTTCGGTCTTTGTCACGATGCCCTTCATTGACAGGCCAAGTCTTGGATAAGTCCTGCGCCAAGCGTTTAGCAAAGGCCACACTACGGTGTTGCCCACCCGTACAACCCATGGCAATGGTCAAAACGGACTTACCTTCCTTTTGGTAACTTGGCAAAATCGGCTCAATCAAGGCCAACAAATGTTGATAGAAGTCTTCTGACTCAGGGTGATTCATGACATAGTCATAAACTGGTTCATCTACACCCGTTTGGTTTCGCAGTTCTGGAAGGTAGTAGGGATTTGGTAAAAAACGGACATCAAAGACCAAGTCCGCATCAATCGGGATTCCATATTTAAAGCCAAAAGACATGACTTCGATACGGAAAGACTGGGCTTGTTCTTGATCTGAAAACTGCTCTGCAAGGGTTTTACGTAGCTCACGTGGAGTGAGTTCAGTCGTATCCACCACATTTTGGCTCATATTTTTCAAAGGCGCCAAGAGTTCACGTTCCAGCTTGATTCCATCCAAAATCCGTCCATCTGCTGCTAATGGGTGACTCCGTCTGGTTTCCTTGTAACGAGCGACCAATTCCTTATCAGCTGCATCCAAAAAGAGAATTTTAAAGTCCAGTTCTTCCTTGTTTTCCAACTCATCCAAAACAGCTTGAATCTCTGAGAAGAAAGAACGGCTACGCATATCTACTACCAAGGCCAACTTATGGTCGTCTTCCTTTGTTTCCACCAACTGCAAAAACTTAGGCAAGAGAGCTGGCGGCATATTATCAATAGTAAAATAACCCAAATCTTCGAAGGACTGAATGGCAACTGTTTTCCCTGCACCACTCATTCCTGTCACAATCACCAAATGAAGTTGTTTCTTTGTCATCTTTTTCTCCTTATATCAAAAGAAGTTTGGCAGAACCAAACTTCAACTAGCTTATCCAATCTCTGCGATGACTTCGATTTCGACTTTTACATCACGAGGAAGACGAGCTACCTCCACAGCTGAACGAGCTGGAAATTCCTCTTTAAAGGCCGTTTGGTAAACCTCATTAAAAGGAACAAAGTCGTTCATATCGCTCAAGAAACAAGTTGTTTTGACAACATGGTCAAAGTCAGTTCCTGCCTCTGCCAAAATAGCACCAATGTTTTTCAAGACTTGTTCTGTCTGTTCTTGGATTGTTTCTCCAACGATTTCCCCAGTTTCAGGAGAGAGAGGAACTTGACCACTAGCAAACAAAAGGTTGCCAACGATTTTTCCTTGAACATATGGTCCGATAGCCTTTGGGGCTTTGTCTGTATGAATTGTTTTTGCCATTTTCTTTTCCTCACAATTTTTCTAAGATTGCATCCCAAGCCTCATCCATCCCTGCCTTGCTGACAGATGAAAAGAGGATGAAATCATCACTTGGGTCAAAATTTAATTTCTTTTTGATTGCTGATTCGTGCTTGTTCCATTTACCACGAGGAATCTTGTCCGCCTTGGTCGCAACGATAATAACCGGAATCTCGTAATACTTGAGAAATTCGTACATCTGCACATCATCTGCTGACGGGTCATGACGGAGGTCAACTAGACTAACCACTGCACGGAGATTTTCCCGAGTCGTTAAGTACTCCTCAATCATGCGCCCCCACTTTTCACGTTCCTTCTTGGAAACGCGGGCATAGCCATAACCAGGCACATCCACAAAGCGCATTTTGTCATCAATGTTAAAGAAGTTGAGAAGCTGGGTTTTACCAGGTTTCCCTGATGTTCGAGCTAGATTCTTGCGGTTCAGCATGGTATTGATAAAGCTAGATTTACCAACATTTGAACGCCCTGCTAGGGCAATCTCTGGCAGTTCATCCTGCGGATAGTGGGATTTATTCGCCGCACTGAGCAAGATTTCTGCATTGTGTGTATTAAGTTCCATAGTCACCTCTAGGCTGTTTCTAGGATTGGTTTATCCGTTCCATCGACAGCTTCTTTTGTGATGCGGACCAATTTAACATTTTCCTGACTCGGTACTTCAAACATGACATCTAACATGGTTTCTTCAATAATCGAGCGAAGACCACGCGCACCCGTTTTGCGTTCGATGGCCTTATTGGCAATCTCTTGAAGAGCTTCGTCGTCAAATTCCAACTCAACATCATCATAAGACAGCAAGGTTTGGTATTGTTTGACCAAGGCATTTCTTGGCTCTTTCAAAATACGCACCAAATCATCTACTGTCAATTGTTCAAGAGCAGCAAAGACAGGCAAACGTCCAATCAACTCAGGGATAATACCAAATTTTTGAATATCTTCTGCGATGATTTCTTGCATGTAAGAGCTATTTTCATCAATCGCTTTATTGTTTTGACCAAATCCGATGACTTTTTCACCAAGACGTTGTTTGACGATTTCTTCAATGCCATCAAAGGCACCACCCACGATGAAGAGGATATTTTTAGTATCCACTTGAATCATCTCTTGTTGTGGATGCTTGCGTCCACCTTGAGGCGGCACGCTAGCAACGGTTCCCTCGATAATCTTGAGGAGGGCTTGTTGCACCCCTTCACCAGAAACATCACGTGTGATCGATACATTCTCACTCTTCTTGGCAATCTTGTCAATTTCATCCACATAGATAATCCCACGCTCTGCACGTTCAATATTAAAGTCAGCAGCCTGCAGGAGTTTGAGGAGGATATTTTCCACGTCCTCACCAACATAACCAGCCTCAGTAAGAGCTGTCGCATCTGCGATCGCAAAAGGTACATTCAAGCTCTTAGCCAAGGTCTGAGCAAGGAAAGTTTTCCCTGAACCAGTTGGGCCAATCATCAAGATGTTTGACTTCTGCAAATCCACATCTTCTGACTCTTCACGCGTATCGTGGAAATTGATGCGTTTGTAGTGGTTGTATACTGCTACTGCTAAAGCACGTTTTGCACGATCTTGACCGATTACATAGTGGTTCAAGATATGGAGGAGTTCGATTGGTTTTGGAACTTCAGACAAGTCTGCCAAGACTTCTTCCGCCAACTCCTCTCGAATGATTTCCTGAGCCAACTCCACACATTCATTACAGATAAAGGCGTTGTTCCCAGCGATTATTTTTTGTACTTCTTCTTGGCTTTTGCCACAAAATGAGCAATAAACCATCATATCATTATTCCTAGTTGTAGGCATGATTTCCTTCCGTTCTATTCTATACTGTCATTCTATCTAAAATAAGGTCATGTAAAAAGCATGGATACTATTGACCAAATTGGTAAATGCATTTAACCAGAGCAGGACAGAAAGTCCATAGCGCTTTTTACGAAAAGCCTGTGCCCCTGCAAGCAAGCAGACCAAACACAGCATGGCTGTGAAAAAACCAAATATACTACGTTCCATTAGACTTCCTTTCTCTTGCGGTATTGGATGGTAAAATCATAAGGATTTTTCTCATCTTTGCTATAGAATTTGCTTGAAACTGTCTCAAAAAGAGACAAGTCAAATTCTTCAGGGAAATAGGTATCTCCTTCCACCCGAGCATGAATGTGAGTCACAATCACTTCGTCAAGGTAGGGTTCAAAAGCTTGAAAAATTTGCTTTCCACCTAGAATATAAAGATTCTTATCTTGAGCCTGATACCAGTCCAAGACAGACTGAACATCATAAAAAGTAGCAACCCCGTCTATCTTTTCTTCTGGGTTACGAGTCAAAATCAAGGTCTCCCGTTTGGGAAGCAAGCGACGCCCTATTCCATCAAAGGTCACACGCCCCATCAAGATAGCATGATTCAGAGTTGTTTCTTTGAAGTGTTGCAGTTCTGCTGGCAAATGCCAAGGCAGGCGATTGTCCTTACCAATCACACCCTCTTCATCCTGGGCCCAAATAGCTACGATTTTCTTAGTCATGCTTCCATCCTTTTTACTGATAGTACTATTTTATCAAAAAACTCAAAAAAAGACTGGTTTGGAATAGCTTACAAAATAGAAAAAAATCCGTAAGATGCATCCTACAGATTTTTATATGATTATTCTATTTCTTACAAACCAGGTGCTTGTCCAAGTTCTGCTGCAAGCATCCAGATTGTTTTGTCAGTTTCAGTCTTAGCGTCTGAGAAGATACCGTTTGTTACATCGTCACCTTCTTCATCAGTAACATCCAAACCTTTTTGGAAAAGTTCTGACAAGTAACGGTAGATAGCAAGCACACGTTCCAAGCTTTCTTCAACATTACGGTATTCACCAGCTTCTTCTTCGATTTCACTGTTTTGAAGGAACTCTGTCAAAGTAGAGAATGGGCTTCCCCCAAGTGTGATCAAACGCTCACTGATTTCATCCAATTGACCATCAAGAGCTTCCATATACTCATCCATTTTTGGATGCCATACAAGGAAACCACGACCACGCATATACCAGTGTACTTGGTGCAAAGCCACATGAGCTACGTACAAATCAGCAACAGCTTGGTTCAAGACTTCCTTCGTTTTTGCCAATGCTACTGGCGCTGCTTTTGTTAATGATGTTACATCTTTTACTGCTTCTTTTTTCAATTCTACCATTGTTTTTACCTCATTCATTATTATTTGTAATCACTTCTTAATGATTACTATCTTAGTATACTACTAAGAATAACCAATAGCAAGCCAAATGACTCACATGAGAAAAGTTGCAATAGACTGATAATTTAAGAATTTTTTAGAATAAAACCCAGTCCCCTTACACCTCTCTTATACTCAATGAAAATCAAAGAACAAACTAGGAAACTAGCCGCAGGCTGTACTTGAGTACGGCAAGGTGACGTTGACGTGGTTTGAATTTGATTTTCAAAGAGTATTAACTGAGACAAAATAAAGAAAAAAGGGATGCAATTTTCTTGCACACTCCTTTCTCAAACTTATATCTTAATACCAAACGCTGACGTCAACACGACCACGAATTCCTTTTAAGTATTCAGACGAAGTATATTGCCAACCTTTTTCTCCTGAATAATGAGGATTTGTCCAATCAAGCGCATCAGTATAGGCTGCTACCCAGTTAACATGTTGCAAAATATCAGGATGATTCAAACGAGTTTGCAAAAGTTGACGGTAGCTATAAACATTCACATTTTGATAACCAGCCTGCTTCATTGTTGCCATATACTTGTTGATAATCTTGACCCAGGTTCCAGTATCACTTGGAGCTCTCTTGGTCTTATTGACATATTCCCAGTTCTCAACATCGTAGTAGATAGGGTAAGACAAGTTCATCTTGTATTTTTTCAAGAGTTCAATGGTTTGATTAGCATCATTCTCAGCATCGGTCTCATTTTCAGCATAAGTATAAAGGTAAACACCGTAAGGAATTCCAAGACGGTTTAACTCCTTAATATTATGAGCCAATTCCTTGTCTTCAATTCCACTATAACCCAAACGAACAATTACTCCATCTACTCCATTATCATCAATGACTTTTTTCCAGTCACTGATACGACCATTGTGTTCACTGACATCGATGACCTTTTTAACTTGATCAGTCCCAACTTGTTCTTCACGATGGTTAAAGAAATAACGTCTGCCATTTCGGTGAACCCAGCCAACATTCAAGTCTTTCTTTTCTTTTAACTCACCTGAGTCAGAAAAAATATAGCGAGCATCATCCATGACTAATTCACCAGTCGCCATAGCACCACTTCCTGTCAAATAGTAGTTACCCTGCCACTCATCTTTGGCCATGTAACCCCACTTCTTGAAATAGTACCACTTGCCGTCTACCTTTTGCCACTCTTGATTTGCATAAGAACCATCAGATTTGAAATAGAAGTAAGACGAATAGGCTGGATCATAAAGCCATTCATTTTGCATCATGGCACCTTGACCATTTAGGAAATAACTTCCTTGCCATTGGCTTTTAGCTAAATAGCCCCATTTTTTAAAATAGTACCATTTACCTCCAACAGAATGCCATTCCTGGTTAGCATAAGAACCATCAGACTTCAGGTAAAACCAATTCTTATAGGCGTTATCATAAACCCATTCATTCTTAGCCATATAGCCACCTGATTTTAGGTAGTAATTGCCCTGCCACTCATTTTGAGCATAACGACCGTCTGACTTAATATAAAACCAAGCCTTATAGTAGTTATCAAAAATCCACTCACTCTTAGCTTTTGAACCATCTGCTTTTACATAGAAGTCACCTTCCCAGTTTGCTGATGTTGAATTTGGCTTACTTTCTTCTTTCTGACTACTAGCTCGCGTCTCTTTGACTTCTTCCTTTTTCTCTTGACGCTGACTAGAAGAAGTCTCAACCTTTTTCTCTTCTTCTTTTTGACTTGTAGTCGTTTCTGATTTCTTTTCTTCTACCTTACTAGAATAAGCTTGAACACTGCTTTCTTCTGAAGATGCTTTCACTTCAGTTTCATTGGCAGGCACTTGATTGACAACTAGTCCAATCAAAAAAGCGCTTGCTAATCCAATTTTTCCAATCTTTGTTTTCAATCTTTCCTCTCCTATAAAAAATGGAACAGACATCTGAATGCTGTTCCACCTAGCTTTTGCTACTGATTATTTTACAAAGTCAAGCAAAGCCAAGAAGCTTTCTGCTTCAAGTGACGCACCACCAACAAGGGCACCGTCAACGTCTGGGCAAGCCATGTATGAAGCAACGTTTTCAGATTTAACAGAACCACCGTATTGAACACGAACTTTGTCTGCAACTTCTTGACCAAAGTCAGCAGCTACAACGTCACGAACAACTTTACACATTTTTTGTGCATCGTCTTGTGAAGCTGATTTACCAGTACCGATAGCCCAGATTGGCTCGTAAGCGATAACTGATGCAGCAACTTGTTCAGCAGTCAATCCAGCCAATGCAGCAGATACTTGAGCACCTACGAATTCAGCAGCTTTACCAGCTTCATAAGTTTCAAGTGATTCACCACAACAGATGATTGGAAGCATACCGTTTGCAAAGATTGCTTTTGCTTTTTTATTGATATCTTCGTCAGTTTCATGGAAGTAGTCACGGCGTTCTGAGTGACCGATAACAACGTATTCAGTACCGATTTCTTTCAAAACTTGTGGGCTAGTTTCACCAGTGAAAGCACCTGCATTTTCAAAGTAGCAATTTTGAGCAGCAACTTTAAGGTTTGAACCTTTAGCAGCAGCAAGAACAGTTGTCAAATCAACTGCAGGAGCTGCGATTCCTGCTTCAACAAGATCTGATGAAGGAAGTTTTGATGCAACTGCTTCAACGAATGCTTTAGCTTCTTCTGGATTTTTGTTCATTTTCCAGTTACCAGCGATAAATGGTTTACGTGACATTTCACATACCTCTTTTTTCAATTTATTTTCTATTTATTTTATCACAATTAAACACAGCTTGCAAATCTTACTCGGATTTCAAGCCTGCTTGCATGGATTAATCCTTCCAAAGATCCATAGCATTTCTGAAATCTGCAGATACCTGTGTCAACTGAGGATTGCTGGCTTCTCTTTCTGCCCTCTTAGCCTCGATTTGGGCCACACTTTTGATGCCTTCATGGCGCCAGTTTCTCAAAATGGCCTGGATGTACTTCCAATTTGCTTTTCCATTTAAAACAGCTTCACGAAGAGCTTCCTTAATCAAGTCAGCACTGGTTCCATCTTCTTTTAGTGTCTTAGTCAAATCTTCAATTTCAAAAGGTGTCAACAGGCGTCCCAACTCCTGCTGGAAGGTTTCTACCAAATCCTTGAGCTGGTTTTGAGGTGTCAACTGGTCTGAACTCGAAGCAGTAGCTCCAAGCAAGTCATCCAAGCGTTCCAAGGCCAAACTAGCATCAAAAAGCAATTCGATTTCACCATTCAATTCAATCGTTCGATACTGAAGTAGTCCCCTCTCCGTCAGATTAGAGATGGACTGGTTGACATCTGAAATTTCCTTGCCAATCCTGTCAGCAATCTGGCTTGGAGACATTTCTTCTATGCCAGTCGTATTTTGCAAATAGAAAAATTGCCAGACTAGAAAATCATCGCTAGAAGGAAAGAGTTCCTTAAAATGCAAGAGCAGGGCACTCGGTAAAACCAAGTTCCCTGATTTAAAAGCGTCTAAATATGTCATAATTCCTCTTATAAATATCCATATGCAGATGCATCATCTTCTATCTTTCTCCAGTCAAAAGGTGTCTCCTGATAGACCGCATAATTCACCCAGTTACTGAAAAAGAGAGCTGCAGATGAAGACCAACAAAGACAAGGTGTCTGGTTGACATCATCATCCTTAAAGTAATTTTCTGGAATATGTGGATCCAAACCTGCATCACGATCTCGGAAATACTCTTTTGCCAAGGTATCACGGTCATATTCCAAATGCCCAAAACTATAAATTTCTCGCAAATCACGACTGGCCAAAATCGAAACCCCAACCTGAGGTCCTTCTGATAAAATCTCGAGATTGGTTTTGTTTAAGATCTCTTCCTTAGAAATCTCCGTATGCCGAGAATGAGGGGATACATAGCTATCGTCAAAACCTCTAAATAGAAGATGACCTTCCTTTAAGGTGTCCTGAGGATAGATACCCGATAACTTACTGTCCATATGGTATTTTTCCACTCCATAGCGCAGATAAAGACCAGCCTGAGCTCCCCAACAGATATGAAGGGTCGAATAGACATGAGTCTTAGACCACTCAAGTACCTGACTGAATTCCTCCCAATAGTCCACTTCCTCAAATGGTAAATGCTCAACTGGAGCACCCGTGATAATCATGCCATCAAAATACTCATCCTTAACTTCAGGAAAAGTTTTATAAAAGGTCTCCATGTGCTCTGAACGAGTTGTCTTAGAACGGTGGCTTTCCATATAGAGAAAATCAATATCCAGTTGCAGGGGTGTATTAGCCAAATGGCGCAACAACTGGGTCTCTGTGACCATTTTTTGTGGCATAAGATTTAAGATTAAAATCTTCAAAGGACGGATATCTTGGTGGGCCGCACGTTGATCATCCATGACAAAGATGTTCTCTGTCCGTAAAATCTCAACAGCTGGTAATTTTTTATCAATTCGAATCGGCATAACCCTCTCCTAACTGTATTCTTTCAGGAATCATTGCATATGTTTGAAGCCAAATCTCAAACACCTAGTCCTTTTATTATACTGCAAGAAGATATAGTTTTCAATTATAGTTTTTCTCTAACTAGATATAGTCTATTTTTATATCCTAATGTAGAGAAAACAGCCCTAGGGACTGTTTTTCATTAATAATGCATGAGAACTTTGTAATCGTAGTCACCGATTTTTTCACGACCGTTCAATTCATCCAATTCAACAAGGAAGGCACAACCTGCTACAACACCACCAAGTTTTTCAATCATTTCGATAGTTGCCTTAACAGTTCCACCTGTTGCTAAGAGGTCGTCTACGATAAGAACACGTTGACCTGGCTTGATGGCATCTGCGTGCATAGTCAAGGTATCAACGCCATACTCTTTTTCATAGTCAGCAGAAATGACTTCGCGTGGCAATTTACCTGGCTTACGAACAGGCGCGAAACCAATTCCCAACTCAAAGGCAACTGGACAGCCCACGATAAATCCACGAGCCTCAGGACCTACAATCATGTCAATTTTCTTGTCAGTCGCATACTGAACGATTTCACGAACAGCGTAGCTATAAGCATTCCCATCAGCCATCAAAGGACTAATATCACGGAAGGTAATTCCTTCCTTTGGATAATTTTCAATTGTTGCAATGTAATCTTTTAAATTCATCTTTTTCTTTCTTTCAAAGTTTTTACTCTCTATTATAGCATATTTTTTAAGAAAGAAAAAAGGAAAAGTTAACATCAATAATTATCTAACGATTTGACGATTTATAACTAGCCATAGCAATAAAGCCCAAGTTCTTTTTATTCTTATTAAACATTTTATACATAGTCAAAAACTGCTTTCTATTCTCCTTTTTACAAGCATTTACACAAATTTTCAAGGTTCCTAGCCAACCTTCGTCATAAATCATACCCGATAATTTCATTAATGTCATTTCACCAGTCAATACTTTCACATCACAATAACCTGATTCTATCATCACCTCTTCCCAACCATCTTGAGTTAAAGGACCTACATTTACATGAATCGCTTGCGACAATTCCTGTCTGACGGACTCTTTAGCTTCCTTAAGAAGCACATCATGTGTCAGGAGAAGACCTTCAGGTTTTAAAACCCTTAGATATTCCATTACACATTTTTTCTTAGCTTGATCGGCTTGCATAGTCAGCATAGCTTCATTTATAACAATATCAAAACTAGCATCTTCATAAGGAAGTTTCATTCCATTTGCTCTTTCAAAACTGATTAAATGAGCAACACCTGCCGTTTCAGCAGATTTTTTTGCCACTTCTAAAGCTTGAGCATCCATATCAACAGCAGTTATCTTACAACCAAAACGCTGTGCCAACTCAATTGCTGTAGTTCCCCTATTACACGCAACTTCTAGTATTCTCTTTTCTTTTGAAAATCCTCCTTCCGCAATTAACCAATCTGTGGCACGTTTTCCACCTGGGCGTAAGCGTTTTTTCCCCAGTTTTGCTAAAAACTTATGACCTGCTTCTGACATTTGAACACCTCTGTTTTTTTCTTCATTATAACATAAAATGATATTGTCTGACAATTCTAATCTATTGTTTGATAAACTAGAATCAAAAGCATACAAACCACCATGACTATAGCATAAATCTATTAGTTCGAATTCAACTTCTCCCATCATTTACACATTCAGGTTACGACTATTTTTGTACTTTGGAATTGCTCTCATCTTCATCCGCTATACGAACCACCACCTTCCTGTTCGTAAAGCCACGATTTCACTATCCCTTCCTCTCCCCGCTACCTCACGATAGTCAGGCTTGGGAATCGATATTGGGTTCACCGGTAGCAGGTGCCCACCGAGGACTTACACATCAGATATACGACATGCCCGTCGTACACCAAAAAAACGAGCACTTTCGCACTCGTTCTCTGATATAAACTACTGATTAAAGTGAGTTTACGTCAACTTTGATACCAACACCTTGAGTAGTTGTGATAGTCAAGTTTGTTACGTAAGTTCCTTTAGCTGTAGCTGGTTTTGCTTTTTGGATTGTTTCGTTGAAAGCTTTGAAGTTTTCAACCAATTTTTCAGCTTCAAATGATACTTTACCGATGATTGCTTGAACGTTACCTGCACGGTCAGCACGGTAAGTGATTTTACCACCTTTAGACTCTTCAACTGCTTTAGCAACATCCATTGTTACAGTACCAGTTTTAGGGTTTGGCATCAAGTTACGTGGTCCAAGGACACGTCCAAGACGTCCAACAAGAGCCATCATGTCAGGTGTAGCGATAACTACGTCGAAGTCCAACCAACCGTCGTTGATTTTAGCAACAAGGTCATCTTCACCAACAAAGTCTGCACCAGCAGCTTTTGCTTCTTCAGCTTTTGCACCACGTGCGAAAACAAGAACGCGTGAAGTTTTACCAGTACCGTTTGGCAATACCATTGCTCCACGGATTTGTTGGTCAGCTTTTTTAACGTCGATGTTCAAGTTGTAAGCAACTTCTACAGTTGCGTCAAATTTTGCAAAGTTAGTTTCTTTTGCAAGTGCTACAGCTTCTTCTACGCTGTATGCTTTTGTGCTGTCGATTTTCTCAAGAGCAGCACGAAGTTGTTTGCTTTTTTTAGCCATTTTCTATTCTCCTTGTAAGTGGTTCAATCGATTTTCATCTCCCACGTCACTCCTCGAAATGATGAAGTCTTGCGGGTTTTCAGTCTATTACTTTCCTTTTCCTACGGCCTTAAGTTCCCTTGCTGTACCCAAGTACAAGCTTCAGTCACTTGCCTAGTATGAAAAGCAACTAATAGACTGCTGTGAGATTTTCTACTGTGTTATTGATTAGTCAACAACAGTGAATCCCATAGAACGAGCAGTACCTTCGATCATACGCATTGCAGACTCTACGTTTGCTGCGTTCAAATCTGGCATCTTAGTTTCTGCAATTTCTTGTACTTGTGCACGAGTAACTGTAGCAACTTTAGTTTTGTTAGGTGTACCTGATCCTTTTTCAACACCTGCAGCTTTTTTCAAAAGAACAGCAGCTGGTGGTGTTTTAGTGATGAAAGTAAATGATTTATCTTCGTAAACTGAGATAACAACTGGAATGATCATACCAGCTTGGTCAGCTGTACGAGCGTTGAACTCTTTTGTGAATCCCATGATGTTGATACCAGCTTGACCAAGAGCAGGTCCAACCGGTGGAGCTGGTGTAGCTTTACCAGCAGGGATTTGCAATTTTACAAGTTTTTCGACTTTTTTAGCCATTTTTAAATCCTCCTTTGTGGTTTTGGCGGTAATTAAAGATTTTTACCTCCCACAAGTATGCTTTTCACATACCCATCTATTATACACTATTTATCTGAAATTGCAAGAGAAAAGTTTATTTTTTAATCGACGTAATCTCCGCCTTCAAAGCCGTAATACTCTTCCAAACTGAGACCACTTGCAGCTATTTCTTTTGCTTCTTTTCCGACATAACGAAGGTGCCATTCTTCAGCCATATAGCCTGTTTCCTTTTCCTTGCCTTTGAGATAACGAACAACAAAACCATAATCAGCCGCATGGTCCAAGAGCCATTGGGCCGCTTTTTCTTCTGTCACCAAATCACCATTTGTCCCAATCACATCAAAAGCCAAGCCTGTCTGGTGCTCGCTATAGCCAGGACGGGCAGAATAACGGTCGGCAGCTTCTTTCCCATCTTGATTGACATAATCTTGATAGAGCTTGGTCTGAGTTTCATAACTTCTAAAGCCACTGTAATGGTCGCTAATGGAGAAACCTGCCTCTTGCATAGCTTTGATGAGTTTGACCAACTCTGCCTTGGCTGTTGGATTTTCCCCTGGATTATAGTCTTTAGACAATGGATAGTGTTTGTTGGCTACGATGATTTCATCGTATTTCCCTTGGATGCTGTAGTAGTCTCCTTTGTTGACCACTTCTGCTTTTTTCTGGGAAGTTCCCTGAGATTTACTGCCGACTGCTCCATCAGCTTTGGCTGTTTGTTCTGTTTTAGCCGCTCCATCTTCATTTTTTGTTTTTTCCTGTGAACAAGCTGCTAAACTCAAGGCTAGCAAGGCTGTCAAGACAAGATATCTTTTTTTCATTTCTACTCCTTTATTTCTAATAATTTATCTACTTCTGACGATAAACGTTTGACTAATTGTTTAATCTCATCTGGTTTTGCTTGACATGTTTCTGAGGTCATTTCTTCAAAGGGAACCCACCAAACTGGACCACGTCCATTGAGACCGTAACCATTCATATCACCTCTTCGTCTAGGAAACAGATGCCAGTGGAGGTGGGCATCGCCATTGCCTAGAAGTTCGATATTCATTTTCTCAGCAGAGAAGACCTTAGCAACTGCCTCTTGGACTAGACTCATTTCCTCTAGAAAACGGAGTCTCATTTCCTTTTCTAAATGGTGCAATTCCGTGACGTGTTCCTTGGCTAGAAAGAGACTATAGCCTGAAAAATACTGGTGATCTCCAATCACAAGATAGCCTGTTTCCAACTCTTTGACAAAGTAAGGATTTTTCCCAACTTTAATGAGCTCAATTCTCTGGCAAATCAAACACATATTAGTCTACCAATGCGTTCTTAAGATAAGCATCAACCATACGCTCCGTTGCGACCACCGAGTCAATATGAGTACGCTCATAAGAATGACTAGACTCGATACCAGCTCCGAGAAGAGCGTGTTTGACTTCTGCCCCTGCAGACATAGCTGCTGAAGCGTCCGAACCATAAAATGGATAGATGTCCAGCTTAAAAGGAATATCTTGCTCTTTAGCCAAAGCAACCAAATGTTGACGGAAGTCATAGTGATAAGGACCTGAAGCATCCTTGACACAGATGGATACTGTGTACTCATCTGTCTGCTGGTCATCTCCCATAGCTCCCATATCCACAGCCAGATATTCTACTACCTGAGCAGGAATATTAGAATTAGCCCCATGTCCCACTTCTTCAAAGACTGAAAAAGCAAAATGAGTTGTAACTGGCAATTCAATCTTCTCTTCCTTATAGATACGAAGCAGGTTAAGCAAAATCGCTGCGCTGACCTTATCGTCCAAATGACGAGACTTAATAAAGCCTGTCTCTGTCACGACAGTTCGTGGGTCAAAACTGATAAAATCACCGACCTCAATCCCCAAGGCACGAGTTTCTTTTTCATTGGTTACTTTGGCGTCCAAACGCACTTCCATATTGTCCTGGGTACGTTCTGCAGTTCCTGCATCCTTGTAGACATGGCAAGAAGTTTGGTGGATGAGGATGGTGCCTGATACTTTTTCACCTGTGCTAGCCACATGAACGATACAGTTTTCTCCTTCGATCATGTTCCAAGGGAAACCACCGATACGATCCAATTTAAGACGGCCGTCTGGTTTGACAGCACGGACAATAGCACCAAGCGTATCTACATGGGCAGTCACATAGCGGTGTTGTTCATCATTTTGACCTTTAATGGTCACATTGACACCGCCCTTGGCTGTACGAACTGGCTGATACCCAAAACCTTCTAGAGTCTTGACTAAATAGTCCGAAATCTCACGAGTGAAGCCTGTTGGCGACGCAATGGCTGTCAGTTCTTTGATATATTCTACTGTTTGATTCATTTCTTCACCTCTTTTGCTACCTATTATAACACATTTATCATCGGATAAAAAAAGAAAATCACTCCTGTAGCCTTGACTACAAAAGTGATTTTAATGATTATTCCATTTCAAAAACATCGCTTTCTTGCTTGTTTGGTAGAACCAATGAGAGCAAGATTCCGACAATGGCTGGTACCAACCATGGGAGTGATGCCTTGGCAAAAGGAAGAGCGTTGACAAGGTTTGCAAGAAACTCAACCTTAAACGAGCTTCCTAGTACGCTTGCAATGGCAATAGCTGTAACCACAGCAATTGTCAACTGCATACCTGATTTTGAAAGAGCTACAAATTTGTTGACAATGACAATCATAACGATAGCAATGGTGATTGGGTACAAGATAACCAGTACTGGAATGGAGTACTTGATAATCGCATCAAGACCTAAATTGGCAATGGCAAATCCAATCAAAGTAAAGGCTGTCGCATAAACCTTGTAGCTGATTTGTGGGAAGCGTTCATTAAAGAACTCAGCTGTTGACACAATCAAACCAACTGTTGTTGTGAAGCAGGTTACAGTAACCATAGCTGCAAGGAAGAGTTGAGCTGTTGAACCAAAGATTTCTTGAGTAGCTTGTGACAAGATGTAAACACCTGGTGTTCCACCCTTCATCGCCTCAGCTGGTACCGGGAAATGATTTCCAAGGAAACCTAAACCGATGTAAAGAGCGCTGAAGGCAAGGGCTACAACGATACCAACAACCCAAATAGTTGAAATGTATTCTTTCTTACTTGAAAATCCAAGTTGTTTCAAGGTTTGAACTGCGATTACGCTAAAGGCAACTGAAGCAAGGGCGTCCAAGGTATTGTAACCTTCTAGGAAACCTGTACCAAAGGCAGAAGCTTGATAAGCAGCTGAAGCAGCTTGAGGACTTGTTCCACCGTATTTGAAAGCTCCTAAAACAACCAAGATAACAATCAAAATCGCAAAGACTGGCGTTAAAATACGGCCAATACGATCCAAGATTTTTGATGGATTGAGCGAAATTAGATAAGCTGCTGCAAAATACAGAATAGTAAAGACAATCAAGCCAAGTCCTTTATTTGCATCCGATAAAAGGGGGCTGATCCCTACTTCGTAAGCTGTTGTAGCAGTACGTGGGATAGCAAAGAATGGACCGATTGACAAGTAAAGAACTGAGAGGTAAAGAGTCGCAAACCAAGGCGCTATCTTCGTTGAAATCTCGTAGATATATCCTTTAGGATTTAGCGTTCCAATAATAAGGGTCAAGACGGCGATACCGACGCCTGAAAAGACAAAACCTGCGATAGCAGGAAGAAAATGTTCTCCAGATAGAGCACCCAGAGAAGGCGGAAAAATCAAGTTCCCCGCACCAAAAAATATTCCAAACAGGAGTAAACCTGTTAGGGCACCTTTTTTAGCCATGTAAATCTCCTTCATATTTATAAAATACTGACCTAGTATATCATGAATAGGAGTATGAAAAAAGCTTCACGAAGTAAATATTGAATGTTTTCAAGATTCACAAAAATAAGAATTATCTAAAAATAACATTCTCCTACCTAGATCACACCAAGTAGGAGAAAATTCTAATGTTCAAAGTTCTTCAAAGGCAGTCATACCACCTTGGATATTGATAACCTCATAACCTTGTTCAGCTAGGAATTGGCAAGCACGCGCCGATCTCATCCCAGATTTACAAATGACATAATGCAACTGGTTCTTGTCCAACTGATTATAGCTATCAGCTAACTGACTCAGCGGTAGGTTGTGGGCACCTTCTAGATGAAGAGCTTCAAACTCATCCACTTCTCTCACGTCCACTAGAGAAAGTTGGTCGTTTTGGTAAAGCTGGTAAAATTCGTCAAAGCTAATTTCTTTCATTCTTTTTCTCCTAATACTCTTCGAAAATCAAATTCAAACCACGTCAGCGTCGCCTTACCGTACTCAAGTACAGCCTGCGGCTAGCTTCCTAGTTTGCTCTTTGATTTTCATTGACTATAAAATGGTTTTAATTCTTTTTTTCAAGTCTGGCACCACTTCTGACTCAAACCAAGGATTTTTGGCCATCCAGATTTGATTTCGTGGTGAGGGGTGAACTAGTGGAAAATAGGTTGGCAAGTAGTTCTGGTAATGTTTTACTCGTTCTGTTACCTTGCCACTGATTTTCTCTTGTAAATAGTAGGCTTGGGCATACTGGCCAATCAAGAGGGTCAATTGAATATCTGGTAATTCTTGCAAGAGCTGTGGATGCCATTTTTCGGCAAATCCTGCTCGAGGTGGTAAATCACCTGACTTGCCATGCCCTGGAAAGTAGAAATCCATAGGCAAAACAGCAAAATAGCCTGAATTGTAAAAGGTATCTTCATCCACACCTAGCCAGTTCCGCAAACGATCACCACTTTTGTCCTTCCAGTAAAGGCCTGCTTCTTGGGTTTTAAGTCCAGGTGCCTGACCAATGATATTGATGCGAGCAGTCTTTGGCGCTGCAAAGAGAGGCTCGATGCCACGCTTTGTAAAGGTAGCATTCTGCGGATCTGCCATAATAGCCTGCTTGATTCCTTCAATTTGAGACATCTACTTTCCCTCCAAAAAGAAGTCTAAGCATACAATCTCAGACTTCTATCGTTTTATTTGATCAATTCGTAAATAGCTTCGGCATAGATTGCTGCAGCTCGGAAGAGATCGTCCAAGGCGATAAATTCATTGGCTTGGTGCATGGTGTCAATTGAGTCTGGGAACATGGCACCGTAGGCAACTCCGCGTTCGAGCAAACGACCAAAGGTTCCACCACCGATAACTTGCTCGTGACCTTTAAGACCAGTTTGTTTTTCATAAACATTCAACAAGGTTTGCACAAGTGGATCTTCCATTGGAACATAGTGAGGGGTGTGACCGTGCTCAGAAAGGCTAACAGAAGCAACTGGCAAGTTTTCAAGAATTGACTTGATTTGTTCTGGACTTGTTCCTTTTGGATAGCGGATGTTAAGGGCAATGGTATTATCAGCGCTTGTTTCATCAAAGCGGAAGACGCCTGCATTCATAGAAAGGGCACCCATCTTTTCATCCACATGAGCAATCTTGAGATTTTCACCCTCATGATCGTTCAAGAGAATCTTACCAGCGATGTCAAGGTAATCTTTGGCTGGACCTGCAAAGTCAAACTGGCTAAGGAAGAGAGCTAGGTAAGTCGCACCATTGACACCTGAAGCAGGCATAGCACCGTGGGCTGATTTACCAATGATGGTCACCTTGTATTGGCCAGCTTCTTCTTGGAGTTCTCCTCTAAGTTTATGTTCTGCAACAAAGGCATCTAGTTTAGCTTGCAAGTCAGCCAAATCACCTGAAACGACTGCTGTTGCTGATTCTGGTACCATGTTTTCACGCAAACCACCTGTAAAGCTGTGAAGACGGGCAGCACCTGCATTTTCTCCTGCAAAGTGAAGGTATTCTGTGATGTTTCCTTTTTCACCATTAATGATAGGGAATTCAGCGTCTGGAGAGAAACCGAAGTCTGGTTTGGCAAGTCCCACGTGCTCGAAGTAGTAGTCCATGTCTGCCCAGCCTGATTCTTCATCAGTTCCGACGATGAAGCGAACTTTCTTAGAAGTTGGAAGACCCAATTCTTTGATGATTTTCAAACCATAGTAACAAGCTGTTGTAGGACCCTTGTCATCTGATGCCCCACGCGCATAAAGGCGACCGTCTTTGATCGTTGGTGTGTAAGGGTCTGTGTCCCAACCGCTACCAGCTGGCACCACGTCCATGTGGGCAAAAATTCCGAGAACTTCTTCTCCATCACCAAACTCAAAATGTCCTGCGTAGTTGTCAACATTTTTAGTTGGGTAGCCATCGCGGTCTGCGATTTCAAGGAATTTTTCCAAGGCTTTTACCGGCCCAGGTCCAAATGGATGCTCAGCATCAACCTTGCTATCATCACGTTCTGAGTTGATTTCCAAAAGGCTAAACAAGTCAGCCAAGAGGTCTTCTTTGCGTTTTTCTACTTCTGCTGTAAAATCAATTGCTGTCATTTTTTCTTCTTTCTATCTTTTCTCGATGATTTCATCTACTGGCAAGCGGTAGCTTGGTTCCAATTTTTCGTCTGTGTATCCCACTGTAATCAAGAGTTCTGGGCGGAAGCGGTCTTCGATTTCCAAAACTTCGTTGACTTTTGATTTGTCAAAACCAAGAATCAGATTTGATCCGATTCCTTGGTCTGTAAGAGCCAAAACCAAGTTCATAGCAACCAAACCTGCATTGAGGGCTAGGTAGTCGCTGACTTGTTGTTCATTGTAACGGGCAAATTCAGCAGGCAAATTCTTCACGAAGTATTGAAGTTGCTCTTCAGAAAAGTTATGAGCACCACCAACACGGGCAATCTTGCGAGCACGTTTGGCTAAGTCCGTATCTGTAAATAAGGCAATAGTTACAGGCGCTGATGATACCTGCTCAAAGCTGGAACCGTAAGCCAACTTTGCCAGTTCAGCATTTTTCTCACGAACGACCACAAATTTCCAAGGCTGGCTATTGTGGGCACTTGGAGCCAAGGTTGCGATTTCGATAGCCGTACGCACATCTTTGGGATCAACCGGCTTATCAGTGAAATGCTTAGTCGCATGACGTTTTTTATTTAATTCGAGAAATTTCATGATCGATTTCCTTTTCTAATTCTACTGCTTCCATTCTACCATAATTTGAAAGAGCTTGCAGGGATTTTTCATGATTAAGATTTTTTATGGCAGCCATAAAAAATATATATTGGTTCATCGGGACAGTTTCTGATAAACTAACAAGTACTTTACATTTGAATGGAGACATTATGAAAAAATTTAGCCTATTATTAGCCATCCTACCATTTTTGGTTGCCTGTGGGAATCAAGCCACACCCAAAGAGACTAGCTCTCAAAAGACAATCGTCGTTGCTACAGCTGGTGATGTGCCGCCATTTGACTACGAAGACAAGGGCAATCTGACAGGCTTCGACATCGAAGTTCTAAAAGCAGTAGATGAAAAACTCAGCGACTACGAGATTCAATTCCAAAGAACTGCTTGGGAGAGCATCTTTCCAGGACTTGATTCTGGTCACTATCAAGCTGCAGCCAATAACTTGAGTTATACAAAAGAGCGTGCTGAAAAATACCTTTACTCACTTCCAATTTCAAACAATCCCCTCGTCCTTGTCAGCAACAAGAAAAATCCTCTGACTTCACTTGACCAAATCGCTGGCAAAACAACACAAGAGGATACCGGAACTTCAAACGCTCAATTCATCAATAACTGGAATCAAAAGCACACTGACAATCCCGCTACTATCGATTTTTCTGGAGAGGATATCGGTAAACGAATCCTAGACCTCTCTAACGGTGAATTTGATTTCCTAGTTTTTGACAAGGTATCGGTTCAAAAGATTATCAAGGACCGTGGCTTAGATCTCTCAGTCATTGATTTACCTTCTGCCGATAGTCCCAACAACTATATCGTTTTCTCAAGCGACCAAAAAGAGTTTAAAGAGAAATTTGATAAAGCGCTCAAAGAACTCTATCAAGACGGAACACTTGAAAAACTTAGCAATACCTATCTAGGTGGTTCTTATCTCCCAGATCAATCTCAGTTACAATAAGATATACTAAAAACGATTGGACCAGCCAATCGTTTTTTTAGTTTGCATTGGTTGTTTTAGGAAACTTTTACAAAAAATCAAAAAAATTCTTCACATCTTCTACATACCCATGCTTTTCTATTAAGCTAGCTAATAATTCCAGATTGTGCCCCTGATAGTTGTCTTCACGGCGCAGCTCTTCATACATTTCGATAAAGGGAAGCCCCTTGGACTTGGCCAATTCTAACTCCGCTTCATAGTCATAAGCAACTTTACGAAATTGGATATTGACCAATTCCCCATCTTCAACTTCTATCACGGCATACTGGGCACGGTGGTTTTTTAACTTTTCCCAATTAAAATAGGGCATACCAATCGTACCCGGATTGATGATTTGTTGCCCTTGACTTCCATAACGAAGCAACTGCTTGTGGACATGACCATAGACTGCCACGTCCGTTTCCTCATCTAGGAGTTGGTCAAATTTATCTGTATCATTCTCAACCAACAAGTCACCACCATAATTTTTGTCAGGTAAATTATGAGAGATAGAAAAGCGTAGCCCGTCAACTTCTTTCTTTTCCATCAAAGGCAAGCTTCGTAGCCAGACAATCGTTGCAGGATCCATTCGCTCCATCAAAAACTGGGTCATGCGCATGAGCTGGATTTCTTGCGGATGTCCCAAACCGTATTCGCCATCCAAAGCCTCCAGGACACTATCGTCCCAATTACCTCGAACACTGGCTGTGATAGGAAGGTCCTTTAACAGGGCGACCAAGTCATTTGCACCGGGGCCGGGAAGAAAAATATCTCCCAGAAGCCAGTATTCACTGACTCCTTGATTTTTAGCATCTGCAATCACTGCTTCTAGGGCAGTTGTATTGCCATGAATATCTGATAAAATTGCGATTTTATGGTTCATATTATTACTTTCTAATATTCGTTTACATTAGTATTTCAAGCTATTTGTTTACATAAATTATGTATCCCTTGTATTTTCTTCAATCATTGTTCTGACCTTCTGGCGTTGTTCATCAGTGAGACCCAATTTTAGTAGTTGTTTTTCAATACTAAATTCTGAGGTATTGTATTTCTTATCATACATCTCTAATAATTTATTACGAAGAATAGGCTCGCTGATTAAATGAATTTCTTTTAATAGTTCTTCTTCATCTCCTTCTTCCCCATTCAGTCTACTTATCATAGAATTAATCTTTGCTAAAGCAAAATCACCATAAATGTTATCGATCAAATTTTCCTTCATGATTTCTTGGATATTCTTAGCGAAAGTATTTTGAAGAACTTTACCTTCTGAATATCCAGTTTCTTGATTCTTTTCAAGCATAATCACATTTCCTGGTTTAATATCCGAAAGCATGTAAGGAGAATGAGTTGTGAAGATGAGTTGGAAGTTCATTCCTACTATTCTATTGATTTCATTTATATAGTTGACTAAAAAATTTATTAAGGTTCTAGACCATTCGAGATGCATACCCGATTCTAATTCATCCACTACTAATTGACATGGCCCTTGAGAGGGATTCATTTGTAACCACTTTACATAACTCATCACTTTTAATATATTTGTTTCACCAGTAGACATATTATAATAAAAGTCATCTATTACTCTAAAATCATAGTACTTCAAATCTATTGCATTCTTTTCTAATTTTTCATAGTCTAGATATAGTTTTTCAAATTCGATTCGATTATCAAAATTCTTTTCTACATATCCAATCTCAACTATCCGACTTTTCGTACTATCACTGTATTCTTTTGTCTTATACTTATGAATAAATTGTTCTAAATTATTTAAAAAATCGACTAATAAATTCAGAAATTCGTTCATTTCTTCTGTTTCTATTTCTGTTTTTATTTTATCAAATAGGTTCAAATAATTACCATCTATAAAATATATTTCAATTTCTTCATCTCTTAAGCAATACTTAAAGTCTTTACAAATCTTCACAATTATTTTCAAAATGAGACAGGAGAAAAACTCTCTATTTTCCCAACCATTTAAATATTTATCTGGAATATCATACTTACTGACTCCAAAACTAAATTTATATGACGAAGAAACTAATCCTCGAGAATATAATACTTCATAAGCTTCAAAAATACCATTCAAAATATACCATCTAGAAGATTCTGCTAAGTGAACATCTAATAATGATGAACCTCCGTAGCTTCCGCTTGGACGTCTATCTTCGTTCATGATATAAATCAACTTATCTCTCTTTTGATCATCACAGTATCCATTTATATCAACTTGATCTGTTGCTAGACCTTCTATAGTAATTGACGATAAATCAAAATTTTTATCGAATAGATAAAATTTACCATTAGTATCTAAATATATACAGAAAAATTGATTTATATCTTTGTTTTGATCTTCCGCTCGATGATAATAGCCTATTAGATTTAAAATTGTACTTTTTCCCACACCATTTATACCAACTATAGGTAAAATATTATAAATAGACTCTCCATAAAAGTTTTCAATATAGTCTGGATTTTTATCAATTTTTAATTCATTCGTTTCAAAATCAAAACTTACTTTATATTCGTCTGAAAAATTAAAAATCTGATTCTTAAAAAACTCATCATACTGTTTAATCACCAAGGCAATTAATTTCATTCTTCTTCTCCTACTAGTCCAATTTCTTTGCTAATATCTGTAACCATCTTTGAAAGCGGTCTTTTCCCATAATTTTCTTTGTCTGTGTAGTAACCTGTTATAAAGCGATTCAACTCAGCCGCACTTAATTCAAGATCTGTTTGATTTAAGATTTTTGACAAACCTTCTCTATAACTATCTGTGTATACTTCTTTTTTCCAAATCAATTCATTTACTACATCAATGTGGCTTTGATATAGCTCCTCTATACCCAAATCACCAATGCCAATTTTAAAATCCGAATCATATGAAATGATTTTGATTTCAATCTCATCAGCAGACTTTGGAATGTATGTAAATTTTACATCATCGAATGAAAAACTAGTATCATAGGGACTATATTCTAAATCCTTATTTGATTTCACATGATTACAACTATAACAACTAGGGATTAAATTATAAAATGAAACAGCAAATAGTGGATAGCTGTCTTTTGGAAAAAAATGGTCGAGTTGAGCAGTATTTACTACTTTAGTCTGACCGTTAATTTCTTGTTTGCAACCCAGACATTCTTTTTCAGTCCCATCAATTACCAATAACTCTTGATTACAGTTATTACATTGAAGGAATTTATATGTTGAACTTATATAATTACGATTACAATACGGACATACTGAAATATTCTTTGAGTCAATTATTTTCTTTCTTAGTTCGGAATCAATCTTTTCGTAGGATTTTTTTAGATACTCTGCTAATCTAGGTTCTTTATCTAAGAAATTATGCAAGAATTCTTTAATGTTCTCTAAAAATGAATACTCACCAGTCATTATCTTTAGAAAAGCATCTTTTTCTCTTGCTAGTTTTGGTACATTGCTGGCTACCCAACTATTTAAATCATTTTTAAATTCAGGATAATTTCGAAAATTCATTTTTTTATATAATTCTAAACAAATTTTTTCAACTTCAAACGGATTTGATTTTTCTATAGGTATCATAACTGACTTTCCATTCTATCACAATATACTATTCGCAAAATCTTGATTGACATGTTAATCAAGATTTTGCTAAGGATTCTGCAATCGCTGCTTCTAAGGCTGTCGCATTACCATGAATATCTGATAAAATTGCAATTTTATGGTTCATGATGTTTTTCCTTCCGTTTGGTAATCTACTCTTTCTTCCGCCACCAGAGCCAATTCCTCTTCTGCCTGCGGGTTCAACTTCCTCTGCACTGCTTCTGCGACTGCTCTTGGTACCCCAACTTCGACAATCTCATCCACACTGGCTTCCTTGATTTTAGTCAAAGACTTGAAATGCTTCATGAGATTCTGCTTGCGTTTAGGTCCCAGACCGTCAATCCCATCCAATTGAGATGAAAAGGAATTTTTGGAGCGCAGTTGGCGGTGGAAAGTGATAGCAAAGCGGTGCACCTCATCTTGGATGCGCTGAAGGAGGAAAAATTCCTGAGAATTACGAGACAAGTCCACCACTTCCAGCGGATCTCCAAAGAGCAATTCATGAGTTTGGTGCTTGTCATTCTTTTGCAGACCTGCAATGGGGATATCCAAGCCCAGCTCCTCTTGGATGACTTGCTTGGCGATATTGACTTGCCCTTGTCCTCCATCAATCACAATCAAATCTGGCGGAGTCAAGCCATCACGTTGGACTCGACCATAGCGTCTGCGAATGACCTCTCTCATGCTGGCATAGTCGTCTGGCCCAACCACAGTCTTAATTTTATACTTACGATAATCCTTCTTACTCGGTTTGCCATTGACAAAGACCACCATGGCCGAAACAGGACTGGTTCCCATGATATTAGAGTTATCGAAGGACTCGATACGAACTGGTGTCGGAATTTGGAGCAAGCGTCCCAGATTTTCAATAGCTCCTTGGGTCTTTTCAACAGATTTCTCTAGCAGGTTAAATTTCTGCTCCAGACTGACACGGGCATTTTTTATGGCTAGATTGACCAGCTGTTTTTTCTCTCCACGTTGGGGTTTGAGAATCTTGGTATCCACCAAGGCCTGAACGGCTTCTTCATCAATATCCTGCGGTATCAACACTTCATTGGGAACCAAGTGAGATTTTTCTTGATAAAATTGTCCTACGTAGGTCAAAAAGTCCTCATCCGGATCATTGTAGTAGGGAAAGAGGTTGACGTCTCGCTCGATGAGCTTGCCCTGACGGACAAAGAAAACCTGCACACACATCCAGCCCTTGTCCACATAGTAGCCAAAAACATCGCGATTTTGGAGATCCTTGGCCATGACCCGTTGCTTGGTCCGGAGCGTTCCAATAGCCTGAATCAGGTCACGGTATTCCGCTGCACGTTCAAATTCCATAGTCTGGGCTGCCGTTGCCATCTTGCCCTTAAGGTCATCGATGATTTTGTCATCCTGTCCTTTCAGAAAATCAGAAACCTCCTGAGCCATGGACTTGAAATAGTCCTCATCCTTCTTACAGATGGTGTGGGCCATACATTGGCCGATATGGTAGTAAAAACAGACCTTAGACGGTGGATTGGTACATTTACGAAAAGGGAAAATTCGATCCAGTAGCCGCTTGATTTCATTAGCTGCTCCCACGTCTGGATAAGGTCCAAAGTAGAGACCTCCGTCCTTCTTGACCTGACGGGTGATAATCAAGCGTGGATAGCGCTCATTGGTGATTTTGATGAAAGGATAAGACTTATCATCCTTGAGCATGATATTGTACTTGGGCTTGTTTTCCTTGATGAGATTGATTTCTAGGAGAAGTGCCTCGATATTGGACTCAGTAACGATAAATTCAAAATCCACAATTTCAGACACCAAGGCCTCTGTTTTGGTATCATGACTTCCACGGAAATAAGACCTCACACGGTTGCGCAGATTTTTAGCCTTTCCTACATAGATAATGGTGCCGTTTTTATCCTTGTGAATGTAGCAACCAGGGCTGGTCGGCAAGAGCTCTAGTTTTGATTTAATCAAGTTATTCATAGTTCCATTATAGCAAAAAAGTAGGGAAAGATAGTTCCCTACTCATTAGTCTCATATATTTTTCGGAGGTTTGCAACATCCTCTTCCTGGATACCATAAAAGGAACCTGCAGGTTGCATCACAGACTTCTCATCTGTATGGTCCAAGCCAATCGCATGCCCCAACTCATGTTCTGCCGTATGAACAATGCGCTCATGGGAATAACCATAGTTAGGATTGGACAGATAATAATGATTCAACCGAACCGTGACAGACAAGAATTGCCCTGTTAAGAGATTAGTCTGACTTTCCGCCTCTCCTGCCACAGGAGTGCCTCCGTCATTCATCTCAGTAGCCAAGATATCTGCCTTGCTAGACTCGGTGACAATTTCAAAGTTAAAAGCACCAGTTTGATTCCAATTCTGAATGGCTTCTAAATACGCCTCTTGAAAGCGTGAATCCATCTGGGGATCCAAGTAAACACGAGCAGAAGCCTGTGGCCACCTTCCTTCAGAGTGTTGGTGGCTATCTGTCTGGCTCAACTTAGGCAGTTGCCCTGTTTTTCCCCATTGGTCGATACTTTGCTGGCCAATCTTGACTGACCGCTCTGCTTGCTTTAACGCTCCTTGAAAATCCCCGTTCAGATACCAGAGAAAACCAAAAGCAAGAGCACATAAGAGAACAACTGTCCTAACCAGGCGCCAAAACAAACGCCACACAAAAGAAAAGAAAGCCCCTATCAAACGAAAAAGCCAGCGCATGTCTCTCCACCTTTCTAGCAAATAAAGACTATTTTACTAAAACAAGCTGAAAGAAAGCTAAATACTGACTTTTTTATCTTATACTCAATAAAAATCAAAGAGCAAACTAGGAAGCTAGCCGCAAGTTGCTCAAAGTACTGCTTTGAGGTTGTAGATAAGACTGACGAAGTCAGCTCAAAACACTGTTTTGAGGTTGCAGATGGACGCTAACGTGGTTTGAAGAGATTTTCGAAGAGTATTAACGTCCTAATATTTTTTTGAATAACTGAATTGCTTTGTATTTTAAAGGTGATGGATGGTAACGGAAAGTACCCACTTTTCGTACAATATAGCCATTAAAATTCTGTTTAAAACGCAAAACACCATCACTTCCATCAAAAATCCCTTGAATGCCTAGGAAGTTGTATTGATTGATGTTTCGTTGCATTGTCTGCTTCATCGCATGATATTGAAGTAAAAATGGAGCTGAGAACTTCTGGTACTCTGCGTACGACCCCCCAAACAAGTAAGTCGCTTCTGTATTTGTATAGATTATTAAAGCACAAGCTAGAGCAACATTGTCAGACTCACTATCCAAGCTAGTTAGAAAATCTTTTTTCTTTTGCAAGGCTTGGTATTGCTGATCAAATTGTTTCGACTCCTTGTCAAGATTAGCCATCTTCACATTTAAAGCATCTATAGACTGTTGCGGATTGACTTCAGCAATTAGAAAATCCGCCTTATCTCCAAACACATCATACAATTTCATGTAATAATCTAAATTCTTATCCTTAAAACCTTGTCTTTTACCTGTTTCTTCAATAATTTTTTTGAATGTTGGAATTTCTTCCCGTTCTGCATTTCGAACAAGAAGATTAAAATCAAAAGCTGATTGAATGTTGCGAATACTATTTTTATTAAAGGATTTCAATAAGGAAACAGCATCATAATCTTGCAAATCTTTAATGTAATGCCAGCTGACTTCTCCACCTGGATACCCTGTCGTCAATCCATCAAATTGATAACCCAAATCAGTCAAACCTTGAATAATAGTTTTTTTCTCAGCATCTATTGGATTACCTTGGCTATCAAAAGTTTGATAAGTTTCATAAGGTTTTACAAGCAACTCTAATACACCATTTTGCTTGGCATATTCTTTTAACTCCGCATAAAAAACTGGAAGGGCATCTTGTTGGGTATAAATCGGCCCCGAATTGAGCTCCATATGCAGACCACCTAGCATGGGTAAGCTATAAACCAGAGCTGCAACTTGAATTTCTCCTTCTTGTTTCAAAGCAAGATAAACAATTTGAGCCCCTCTTTTTTCTAGCAAGTCCCCCATCTGGACAGATTGCATAAAGGAACGAGAAGAAACCTGATCAGAATAAGCCTGAAACTCTTCTTTCGTGAGTGTTGTTAGTGCCATATACTTACTTTCTATGTTTTTTTCTTAATGTTTTACGGAAATCAAGAGCAAGTCTTAACAGAGGATAGAGAGGATGGGTAGGCATTGTGAATTCACCCAAGTATTCTTCAATCGTTGGATTAAATTTTTCCTTAAAATGATAAAGCCCACCATTAAGAGAGTTTTCAACACCACCTAAATTTTGCCACACCATACCTCGCTCAAAGGCATAGCGAGCTGTTTCATACCAAGTTAAAATCGGTGCATTGTAACGTCTAAAATCTTCATCCATTCCTGCGTATAGATTGACAGAAGTTTGTCCGAATTCTAAAGTCAAGGTAGCCGCTAAAGGAACTCTTACTTGACTTGCATCTATATATTCCTGCAAGAAAGTCAATTCCTCTAACAAACGTTCTTTTTCCTTCTTCTGCGCTTCTACTTTTGAAGTGCGAGTCGACTCAGTAAAGGTCTCTTCCAAGGCTCTATTTTTCGCTAACTGTTCTTCCAATTCTTGCGAACGTTTAGAGACATCCAAGGTTGCCAAGGTGATATAGGCCTTGTCCTTAAAATTGTCTAACAATTTTTTATAATAGTCTTCATTCCTCAAATGAATCTCTTTTCGCTTCTCGGTTTTTTTCATCAACTCCGAAAACGAATCTAATAGTTCTAGTCCACCATATTGAATCTCAAGCCCTTTGTTTCGAGCCGTTCGGATAGCTTGTCTTGTTGATTTAGAAAGTTTATCTTCCGCAAAATGTTGCTTGTATATTTTCGCCTGAATACGAGGTTGAATGGTGTCCCCCATTTCCTCCGTTTTTCCTGACCACCTTACTCCCATTTGTTGCAAACTATTAGTAATAGCCAGATTTTCAGGATATTCTGTTTTATCTTGATTGACCAAATGTTGAGATAGGCAAATACTTGGGTCAAAAGTCACAAAAACCGCTCTCTTACTGCGAGCATAAGACTTAATAGACTGCAGGACAAACTTTAAAAGTTCTGTATCCCTATAATCCAATATGGGACCTCTTGGGATGTAAAACATTTTATACCCCAAAGGCAGAGACTTTATGAGAATACTAGCCACAGCCAGTAATTTTTCCCCTTCATAAATCCCAAGTCTCTCATGATTCCAATCAGATTTCACTTTTTCCCAAGCACTACTTTGTAATACATTGGCTAATTCATGTTCTTTGACAAACTGATCATATTCTAATGTGGGAATGCCAATTTGATAACGGTACATTTCCTACTCTCTTTCCTCCAGTATTTTATTACTATTCTACTACTTTCGTTTGAAAAGTCTAGTGAAAACATATTTTACTTTAGTTCCACTACCCTACGCCAAAGTTCCAACTAAGTCAATCTCTCTTCTAATTTGAAATCAATTGGTAGGATTGCTAAAAAACGTTCCAATTGTTTTTCCCAGTAGTACCACTCGTGAGTTCCAGCACTATGGCTATAGGTCACATCAAAACCTAGTTTTTTGAGATTTTTCACTGCTAGATTATTGGCTTCATACAAGAAATCCTGCTCGCCACACCAAGCCCAAAGCTTGGTCTTTTTATCCGATTTTTTAGCCAGACTTTCAAGAGAATAGGGACTAGCTGTCCAATCTTTAATCTCCCCAAACACACCTCTCCAATAAGCAGGTGTTCCCAGATTTTGACTCTCAGGAGAAAACTCTTGAAAGCTAAGGGCACCTGAAAAACTAGCTGCGTGAGAAAAACGATTTGTTGCAAGAGCCAGTTTGAAACAGCCGTAACCTCCCATAGAGAGGCCAGCGATAAAGGTCTTTTCACGCTTGCTGGTCATGTTAGGGAAGAAACGTTTTAGAACCTGTGGTAATTCCTCTGCTAGAGCTGTGTAATAGTCAAAACCATACTGGGTATTGGTGTACCAACCGTTGCTGGTATTGGGCATGACGACTATGAGATTAGTCCCCCGAAGCAAGCGTTCTACATTGGTCCGCTTGAGCCAACTATTATGATTACCAGACATCCCGTGCAAGAGGTACAAGACTGGAATGTCTTTACAATCTGGTTCTTCTACTCGATTGGCATCAGGATAGAGGACATTCACTCCCCACTCCATATCCAAAACTTGTGAGTAATACTCGATTTTCATTACTGCCATGATTTGCTCCTTCTATTTTCCGATAAGAAAAAGCCAAAACTCGGCTTTCTCTCTGTTTATTTCAAAGATTATTTCGCTTCCATCACCACTGGTAAAATAGCTGGACGACGTTTGGTTTGGTCAAAGAGATACTTGGTCAGATTATCACGAACCTTCCCTTTAAGATCTGCCCAGTCAAAGTCATCTCCTTGAAGATAGTCTTCTACCGTCTGGTTAATCAATTCTGAACTTTCACGGAGAATATCACGGCTCTTCTTGAGATAAACGAATCCACGCGTGTGAACACGAGCCTTAGCCACAATTTTCTTCTCACGACGGTTAACGGTAATTGCGACGATGAAAATACCATCCTCTGACAAGACCTTACGGTCACGAAGAACCACATTACCAACATCACCAATGGCATTTCCATCAATCAAGACATCCCCTGCTGAAACCGCTCCAGCTGGGACAAAGTCTCCATTCTCATAAGCCATGCTGGTTCCCTTTTTAGGAATAAAAATGCGTTCTGGCAACATACCAACTGCCATAGCAGCCTTAGCATGGGCATCCAACTCACGGTATTCCCCTTGAATTGGGAAGAGATACTTGGGTTGCAAGAGATTGATCATCAACTGCAAATCACGCGCATTTCCGTGGCCTGACACACGCAAGCTTTGAGTGATCAGTTTGACAACCCCACCAGCTTGGTAAATCATGTTTTCCACACGCGCAACGACCGCTTCCTTGGCGATAGACGGAGTGGTTACGATATAGACCAAATCACCGTCCTTGATTTCCACATAACGGTGGCGACCAATCGACATCTTGCGAAGACCATTGATAGGCTCACCCATACGACCTGTCTCAAGGATAATCAACTCATGGTCTTCAAAGCGAGACATATCTTTTGGCTTAATCAAAAGACTTTCGTTAGCTAAAGACAATTTCTTGAGGCGAATAGCAGTGCGGACGATATTTTCAATATCAAATCCTGTCAAGACCACACGACGGCCTGTTGCATCCGCAGCGTCAAACACCTGCTGAATACGAGAGAGGTTGCTAGCTACTGCTGCAACGATAATACGTCCATCCCAATCAGAAATGGTTTGAGTGATTTCGTCCCCAACCTCACTTTCGCTAGCCACTTGGATATTACTGTCCGCATTGGCTGAATCGCTAAGAAGAGCCAGAACTCCATCACGACCGATTTCTGCCAAACGAGCGAAGTCTGTCGCATAGGATTCACTAGCTGTCTGGTCAAATTTGAAGTCACCTGTATAAACGATACTACCTTCAGCTGTCTTCAAGACAACACCCAAACTTTCTGGGATAGAGTGGGTCGTACGGAAGAAGGAAACTACAGTCCCTCCAAAATCAATCTCCGTATCCTCATCAATGACATGAAAATCATTGAATTTCTTAACTGCGTCATTTCCTTTGACAAAGAGCTTGGCCAACTCAATAGTCAACTCAGAACCAAATACAGGTACCTTAGCTTCAGCCAAGAGATAAGGCAGCGCGCCGATGGCATCGGCATGTCCGTGGGTCAAGAAAACCCCAGCGATACGGTCGCTATTTTCAAAAAGGTAGTCCATATTGGGAATGACCACATCCACCCCTAGTTGTTCATTTTCAGGATATTTTAGACCTGCATCCAAAACGAAAATAGACCCATCGATTTCAGCGATATACATATTTTTCCCATTTTCACGTACACCACCAAGTGTTGTTAAACTGATATTACTCATTTTTCCTCCGAAAGCTTAATTTATTTTGATTATAGGGTTACTTGCCCTTTTATTCTAAAAGCACTACTTTTAGCCGAATCTTTTCCTACCATTATACCATTTTTTTGATGATTTTCAAAATGAAGATTTGTTTTCAAAAAAGAGCTGGTTTCCCAACTCTTTCCTATCTGCTATTCTTTTTCCATTAAAAAGTCATAAATTTCTTGCACGGTACCCAGCGCCATCATTTCTTGGTCCTTGACGGTTTGTTTGAGATTTTGGTAAATCTGACTTTCTCCAATTTCCCGCTTTGGTGCCTCTTTATTGACCGTCATGACACCATCTTTGATCATCACAAAGCCTAGTTCTTCAAACACTTGAATCATCTTGACCAGCAAGATTTGTTGGATATTGAGATAAGTCGCTAAATCCTTGAGCTTATAGCGAATATCAAACTCTGGAAACTGGTAGATGGTCTTGTACAATTTAGCAAACTGCTCTCTAGTCCCATAGCCTGTTAGATAATAGGCCTTGTAAATGTCATTTTTGAAATAGACAGCAGAGAAATTCTGTTCCTGAAAAATGGTCTTCAGCTGAGTAATATCTTCAGGAATGGTTTGTACGACAACAGCTTCACTATCCGCCAGATTTGGCAATTCCCCAGCAAAATCCAAGACTGGAACCCCTTCTGGCAAGACTGCATTCTTCCCACGGATGTTAAAAAGTTGAACACCCTCCACACGCGCATCCACCATCATCAATTGCAGGGCAGTTTGGCCATTCCATTGGTTGACAGACAATTTGACTGCCAGCTCTAGATTCTTGGTTTGAGAAAACTCTGTCGCCCATCTGCCTTGACCGAAGGCTACCACTTCAAAACTCGCTTCCCCCTTAGAGATTTTCAGCTTGAGATGGGCATTGCCTGCCCCCATGGTACGGGCACTTTCAACCTGAAAATCCTTAATATAAAAGACTGGTTTCTGATTGTCCATTCCAAAGGGAGCTAAACGTTCAAAATTCTTGACTGTTTCAAGACTCAAAGTCTCCAAATCCAACTCTTCATCGAGGTTTAACTTATTCTTGCCAGCAGCATCTGCGCCTTTTTCACGGACATAGTCTTCCAAAACCTGAGATAAATCTGAAAGTTTCTCAACTTCCAGCGTCATGCCAGCTGCACCAGCATGGCCACCAAAGGCGATAAAAAGATCTCGATGAGGATCCAGAGCCTCAAAAATATCGACCGCTTCCACACTACGAGCACTACCCTTGGCACGACCGTCTTCTATATTAAGAACGATGACTGTCTGCCCTAGTTCTTCCAGCAAACGACCAGCCACGATTCCTAGAACCCCAGGATTCCAACCTTCCTTGGCCAAGACTTGGACCTTCTTCTCAGGGTCCACCATGGTCTTAGCTTCTTCATAGATAGACTGGACGATCTCCTTGCGCTCTTCGTTTTTCTGATGAATCATGAGGGCAATCTCATGCGCTTCCTCATCATCAAAGCCAGTAAGCAAATCAATGGCTGGATTAGGATCATCCAAGCGCCCCAAGGCATTCAAACGAGGGGCAATCTGGAAACCAACTGTCTCTTCTGTCACTTCGTTGGCAGCAATCCCAGCCATATCCATCATTTCTTGTAGACCAATTCGTTGAGTATGCCCCAACATTTCCAGGCCGTATTGAACCAAAATGCGGTTTTCATCCGTCAAACTAACCATATCTGCAATGGTACCAATAGCGACCAAATCAAGCAGTTCCACTTGAACTTCTTCTAACAGGGCACAAGCTAACTTGAAGGCCACTCCGCAGCCAGCCAAATATTTAAAAGGATAGTCCGCATCTGGATGCTCAGGATGGACAATAGCATAGGCATCTGGTAAGGTTTCAGGCATAGAATGGTGGTCAGTCACAATGACATCGACCCCCATCGACTGAGCCAGTTCAATAGCCTCGTGACCAGCAACTCCATTATCCACTGTCACAATCAAGGAAATTCCTTCTTGCTCGATGAAGTACTTATAGACACTGGCATTAGGTCCATAACCGTCTGTAAAACGATTGGGCAAGTAAACACGGCACTCAGCACCAAGCTGTTCCAAACTTTCCTTCACAATAGAAACCGAAGTCATGCCATCCGCATCGTAATCTCCATAGACGAGAATATTTTCCCCTTCTTCAATGGCCTGACGAATCCGTTCCACTGCCTTGTCCATATCATGGAGCAGATAAGGATCATGCAAGTCCTCCAAGGAAGGTTCTAAAAACTTCTTCAAACTTTCTTGCTTCTGAATCCCTCTCTCAAATAATAACCGAGCCACCTCAGGACCCAGTCCAGCCTTCTTGGCTATCTTTGTAAAATCCGCATCTTCTACCTGCGGGGCAAACTGCCATTCATAAGTAGGTGTTATCAAAAAGACATCCACTCTTTCTAAGAATTCTATTGCTTCATTATAACATGATTTAGGCTTTTTCTCTATCCAGATTGCTTTTTTATAAAATTTTAGTGAATTTTTTCAGATATGATTTGACAAGGCAATTTTTTTGGTGTAGAATCATGTTATAAAATCTAACACAAAGGAGATTCCTTATGGCTTTAGTAGAATTTGAACACGTCGAAAAATATTACGGAGACTACCACGCACTCCGCGACATCAATCTCCGTTTTGAAAAAGGACAAGTCGTTGTCCTACTCGGACCATCTGGTTCTGGAAAATCCACTCTTATCCGCACCATTAATGGTTTGGAGGCTGTAGACAAAGGAAGTCTTCTAGTAAATGGGCACCAAGTTGCTGGTGCCAGCCAGAAAGATTTGGTTCCTCTTCGCAAGGAAGTCGGCATGGTTTTCCAGCATTTTAACCTTTACCCTCACAAAACAGTGTTAGAAAACGTAACACTCGCACCCATAAAAGTTCTAGGAATTGATAAAAAAGAAGCTGAAAAAACAGCCCAAAAATATCTAGAATTTGTAAATATGTGGGACAAAAAAGATTCTTATCCAGCCATGCTATCCGGTGGACAAAAACAACGAATTGCCATCGCACGTGGACTCGCTATGCATCCGGAACTCCTCCTCTTTGATGAGCCAACATCTGCTCTTGATCCTGAAACCATCGGCGATGTTCTGGCAGTTATGCAAAAATTAGCCCACGATGGTATGAATATGATTGTCGTGACCCATGAAATGGGCTTTGCCCGTGAAGTTGCCGACCGCATCATCTTTATGGCTGACGGAGAAGTTTTAGTGGATACGACAGATGTTGATGACTTTTTCGACAATCCAAGCGAACCTCGTGCTCAACAATTCCTCAGTAAAATTATCAACCACGAAAGTGACAAAGTCAAATAAGGAGGCGCCTATGAAAAAGAAATTCTTTTTATCAGCATTATTGATTAGCCTTTTCGGCCTTGCTGCTGCAAAACCAGTTCAGGCTGATACCAGTGTCGCAGATATTCAAAAGAGAGGCGAACTAGTTGTCGGTGTCAAACAAGACGTTCCCAACTTTGGCTATAAGGATCCCAAGACAGGGACCTATTCTGGTATCGAAACCGACTTGGCCAAAATGGTAGCAGATGAGCTCAAGGTCAAAGTTCGCTATGTGCCTGTTACCGCACAAACCCGTGGACCCCTTCTAGACAATGAACAGGTCGATATGGATATCGCGACCTTTACCATCACAGACGAACGCAAAAAACTCTACAACTTTACCAGTCCCTACTACACAGACGCATCTGGATTTTTGGTCAATAAATCTGCCAAAATCAAAAAGATTGAGGACCTAAATGGCAAAACCATCGGAGTCGCCCAAGGTTCCATCACCCAACGCCTGATTACTGAACTGGGTAAAAAGAAAGGTCTGAAGTTTAAATTCGTCGAACTTGGTTCCTACCCAGAATTGATTACTTCCCTGCACGCTCATCGTATAGATGCCTTTTCCGTTGACCGCTCGATTCTGTCTGGCTACATCAGCAAGCGTACAGTACTACTAGATGATAGTTTCAAGCCATCTGACTACGGTATCGTTACCAAGAAATCAAATACAGAGCTAAACAATTATCTTGATAACTTGGTTACTAAATGGAGCAAAGATGGTAGTTTGCAGAAACTTTATGACCGTTACAAGCTCAAACCATCTAGCCATACCGCAGATTAAGGAGGACACATCATGACAGATTTATCATCTTGGACTGCCTATTTTCAGGATTTTGGACAATTTTTCAATGGTTTCCTCTTCACCCTTGCCCTAGCTATCGGATCCTTTATCCTAGCCATGGTTTTAGGCATCTTCTTTGGAGCCATGTCAACCAGCAAACGTCCAATTTTGCGAATCTTAGCTCGCATATTTGTGGAATTTTACCAAAACACTCCCCTCTTGGTGCAGTTTGTTATCGTTTTTTATGGCCTACCTCTTATCAGTGATCATATCATCATGATTCCAATTTATTGGACAGCTGTACTCTGCGTAGGGCTCTATCACGGCGCTTATATTGCTGAGGTTATTCGTTCAGGAATTCAGTCCATCCCTAGCGGTCAGATGGAGGCTGCCTTGTCGCAAGGATTTACCTATATCAGTGCCATGCGCTTAATTATCTTGCCTCAGGCCTTCCGTATCATTCTCCCTCCTTTGACCAACCAAATTGTTAACCTCATCAAAAACACCTCGACAGTCGCTATCATCTCTGGAGTGGACTTGATGTTTGTGACCAAGTCTTGGTCGGCACTTAACGGAAACTACATTCCAGCCTTTTTAGGCGCTGCCCTGCTCTACTTCTCTCTATGCTTCCCTGTTGCCCAGTTTGGTCGCAAGATGGAGCAAGCAAACAAAAAAGCCTATTCGCTTTAGGAGGTTACTATGGAATCCATTTTAGAAGTTTTGACCCCAGATAACCTAGTCTTTATCTTTAAAGGATTTGGCTTGACCCTCTATATTTCTCTAATTGCCATCGTCCTCTCTACCCTCATCGGAACGGTGCTAGCTGTCATGAGAAATGGCAAAAATCCTGTCTTGCGAATCATCTCCAGCATTTACATCGAGTTTGTGCGTAACGTTCCCAACCTCCTCTGGATTTTCACTATCTTTTTAGTGTTCAAGATGAAATCCACACCAGCAGGAATCACTGCCTTTACCCTCTTTACCTCAGCGGCCCTAGCTGAGATTATTCGAGGTGGTCTCAATGCCGTAGACAAGGGACAGTACGAAGCAGGAATGTCACAAGGATTTACTTCAGCCCAAATCCTCTACCACATCATTCTCCCACAAGCAATCCGTAAAATGCTGCCAGCCATCATTTCTCAGTTTGTGACCGTGATTAAGGATACCAGCCTGCTCTACTCTGTTATCGCCCTACAAGAACTCTTTGGAGCCAGCCAAATTCTCATGGGCCGTTATTTCGAACCAGAGCAGGTTTTCAGTCTTTATATCCTGATTGCCCTTATCTACTTCAGCTTTAACCTAGCAATTTCTAGCCTGTCTCATATGCTAGCAAAACGTTGGCAACAAGCTGCAGAATAAACAATCACTCTCCAGTTCAATTGGAGAGTTTTTTGATGAGAGTAGAGCATATTTATAGACCTCAATTTGACACCATACTTTTTCTATGATAAAATGTAACAAATTTATTTACAACAAATCAAATCTAAATGAAATGGAATTTTTTATGAAATCACTCAAAGGACTACTCTTTATCATAGCTAGTTTTGCCTTGACTATTTTGACTTGGATGAACACTTCTCCCCAATTCATGATTCCAGGACTAGCTTTAACAAGCCTATCTCTGACTTTTATCCTAGCCACTCGTCTCCCACTACTAGAAAACTGGTTTCACGGTTTGGAGAAGGTCTACACCGTACACAAATTTACAGCCTTTCTCTCCATCATCCTACTAATCTTTCATAACTTTAGTATGGGCGGTTTGTGGGGCTCTCGCTTAGCCGCTCAGTTTGGCAATCTTGCTCTCTATATCTTTGTCAGTATCATCCTTGTCGCCTATTTAGGCAAATACATCCAATACGAAGCTTGGCGCTGGATTCACCGTCTGGTTTATCTAGCCTATATTTTTGGAGTCTTTCACGTCTACATGATGATGGGCAATCGTCTCCTTACATTTAATCTTCTAAGTTTTCTTGTTGGTAGCTATGCCCTTTTAGGCTTGCTAGCTGGTTTTTATATCATTTTTCTATATCAAAAGATTGGTTTCCCCTATCTAGGGAAAATTACCAATCTCAAACGATTAAATCACGATACTAGAGAAATTCAAATCCATCTTAGCAGACCTTTCAACTATCAAGCAGGACAATTTGCCTTCCTAAAGATTTTCCAAGAAGGCTTTGAAAGTGCTCCGCATCCCTTTTCTATCTCAGGAGGTCATGGTCAAACTCTTTACTTTACTGTTAAAAATTCAGGCGACCATACCAAGAATATCTATGACAATCTTCAAGTCGGTAGCAAAGTAAGCGTAGATAGAGCTTACGGACACATGATCATAAAAGAAGGACGAGAAAATCAGGTTTGGATTGCTGGAGGCATTGGGATTACCCCCTTTATCTCTTACATCCGTGAACATCCTATTTTAGATAAACAGGTTCACTTCTACTATAGCTTCCATGGAGAAGAAAATGCAGTCTACCTAGATTTGCTCCGTGACTATGCTCAGAAAAATCCTAATTTTGAACTCCATCTAGTCGACAGTAGGAAAGATGGCTATCTTAATTTTGATCAAGAAGAAGTACCCGAACATGCAAGCGTCTATATGTGTGGTCCTCTTTCTATGATGAAGTCACTCTCCAAACAGATTAAGAAACAAAATCCAAAAGTAGAGCTTATTTATGAAGGATTCAAGTTCAAATAATTACTCATACTCTCCTGGAATGTCCCAGGAGTTTTTTCTACTCAACCGCAAAAAACACTGCCAGATTTCTAGCAGTGTTTTGAGTTTCATTTATCTTAGTAAACTGTTCTTTCAGTTTCTACATCGAAGAAGTGGGCTTTGTTCAAGTCAAATCCAAGCTCAACTGTTGCACCTGTTTGCAAGTAGTCACGAGCATCCACTTTGGCAACAAATTCGTCTTTACCAACTTGGCAGTAAAGGTGAGATTCTGAACCAAGCAATTCTGATACTGAGATAGTAGCTTTTACAACTGATTCTGGGAATGTTTCAAGGAAAGCAGGTTCTGCATTCACGTCTTCTGGACGAATACCGAAGATCAATTCTTTACCTTCGTAGCCTTTTTCACGAAGAACTTTCAATGCTCCTTCTGGCACTTTCAAGCGGAAACCATCTGAAACAATTTCGCTACCAACCAATTTCACGTTGATGAAGTTCATTGCTGGGCTTCCGATAAATCCTGCAACGAATTTGTTAACTGGGTTTTTGTAAACTTCTTGAGGAGTACCGATTTGTTCTACACGTCCGATAGTACCTGTACCAGCAGGGTTCTTAGTTGCTGACATGATAACGATACGGTCTGCAAGTGTCATCGCTTCTGTTTGGTCGTGAGTTACGTAGATAGTTGTAGCTCCGATACGGCGGTGGATTTTCGCAATTTCAGCACGCATTGATACACGAAGTTTAGCATCCAAGTTTGACAAAGGTTCGTCCATCAAGAACACTTTTGCATCGCGGACAATCGCACGACCCATGGCAACACGTTGACGTTGACCACCAGAAAGGTCAGCAGGTTTACGTTCCAAGAACTCTTTCAATCCAAGGATTTCAGCTGCTTCTTGTACACGTTTGTCGATATCTTCCTTGCTGTATTTACGCAATTTCAAACCGAAAGCCATGTTGTCATAAACAGTCATGTGTGGGTAAAGAGCGTAGTTTTGGAATACCATGGCGATGTCACGGTCTTTTGGAGCTACGTCGTTGACAACCACGCCATCGATAGATGCAGTACCTTCTGTGATGTCTTCAAGACCTGCAATCATACGGAGAGTAGTTGATTTACCACATCCTGAAGGTCCTACGAAAACGATGAACTCTTTGTCTTTGATGTCCAAGTTGAAGTCTTCAACTGAGTAGTGTTCGCTGTTTGGATATTTTTTGTAAATATTTTTAAGATTCAATTCTACCATGAGGTGAACTCCTTTTGTCTTTTGATAGTTTTATTATAGATGAAAACGCTTTACATTTCTATGGCAAGGTGACCAAAAAAATAAAAAAGTTCTGTGCAACTTGCACAAAACTTTATAAAATATCTGGTAAAATCAACTGATAACACAGGGTAAGATCTGTCAATTCCTTCAATTGTAGCCCTGTCAATTCTTCCCATTTATCAATCTTGTATTGGAGAGAATTGCGGTGCAGATAGAGTTGTTGAGCTGTTTTTGTCAGGACTGCACTGTTTTCCCACAGTGAAAGGATGATTTCCTGAATCTGGTCCTGATCCAAAATCATCTGGTGCAGGCATTCCTTGATTGCCTTCAAGTCCACGAGTCTTTCTCCCATACTCCAAAGATAGAGCTGAGAAAAAGTATGAACACCTTGATGACCCTGACGCCACCAAGTCTTGAACAAATCGCGCTCAGCTTTGATTAAGTCTGATAGGGCTTGATGGCCTGTCTGAGACCAAACCTGACCCAACATGATTGACAGACGAAGTCCAAAGTCATACTCAACCGCTTCAATCGTATCACTTAAAATAGCTCGTACAGAAGTGTACTTATCTTGTTGCAGCACGAAAACATAATCCTGAGCTCCGACCTGAAGCACCGTCTGACAGTTAGGAAAAAGGGTCCGCATCATATCTAGCCAAGAAGCTAGATTTTCCTGCTGAAAATAGGAAAGATGGCAATAAACAAGCTGAATCTTTTTAAAAGCTTGCGGTGCCTGGCCCTTCCCCTCAATCAAAAAAGAATACCAAGGATTGAGCGAACGAGCCTGCTCCTGCTGGGTCAAAAGAGAAATCAACTGCTTCTCACGCTCGCTGAGCCCAGCTTCCTCCAGCAAAATCCACTGCTGAGAAGCTAAAGGAAGAGTTAGATAACCCTCTTTCTCTACTGGTTGGTCTGAAATCTGAGCCTCAGGAAACCAGTCTTGTAGTTCTTTTGCCATCATGTCCTAGCCCTCCACTTTTTGGATGCACCACGAAATCAAGCTCTCAAGACGTTCCAGATTTTCAGTCATATGGAGATAGCCCATCACGGCTTCAAAACCTGTGGACATACGGTAAGTCACCACATCGGCATTTTTGGCCTTGGTGTGGCTATTGGTATTACGACCACGTTTGTAGATTTCTTCTTCTTTTTCCGTCAGGACTTGCTCCTCTAACATAAGGGAAATCAGGCGAGCCTGAGCCTTGGCTGAGACATACTTGGTCGCCTCTTGGTGAAGTTTATTGGGCTTGGTCATGCCTTTGAGGATGAGGTGACGGCGAATATACATGGAATACACCGCGTCCCCCTCAAAAGCTAACGCAATCCCGTTAATGAGATTGACATCAATCACGTGTCCACCTCACTCCATCCTTGGTGTCAAGTAGCTTAATCCCTTGTTCTGCCAATTGGTCACGGATTTGGTCCGCTATGGCAAAGTCACGATTAGCACGCGCTTCTTGACGTTTTTGGATCAAGTCTTCAATCTCTACATCCAAAACTTCCTCAACAAAGACAATCCCAAAGACTTCCAACATATCCGCAAGAGCTTTCTTAACCGCTGCATTATAGTTGCCAGAGTTGATCCACTTAGCCATTTCAAAGACAACTGTGATACCATTGGCAGAGTTGAAATCCTCATCCATAGCTGCTACAAACTTGTCTTTAAAAGCTTGTAACTCTTTGACATCCACTTTTCCTGTAAATGGTTGCTCATAAGTGTTTTTCAGATACTTGAGATTGGTCTCAGCGTCTCGCACTGCTTTTTCCGTAAAGTTGATTGGCTTGCGGTAGTGTTGAGTCGCAAAGAAGAAACGAATCACTTGCCCATCGAGGGTTTTGAGGGCATCGTGCACTGTGATAAAGTTCCCCAAAGACTTGGACATCTTGACATTATCGATATTAACAAAGCCATTATGCATCCAGTAGTTAGCAAAAGTCTTGCCTGTTTTAGCTTCAGACTGGGCAATTTCATTGGTGTGGTGTGGAAACTCTAGGTCGGCTCCACCACCGTGAATATCAATGGTATCACCTAAAATCTCTGTTGACATGACCGAACACTCAATATGCCAGCCCGGACGACCAGACCCCCAAGGACTATCCCAAGAAATCTCGCCTGGCTTGGCAGCTTTCCAGAGGGCAAAGTCTACAGGATTTTCCTTACGTGCCGTTTCTTCATCGGTACGACCTGAAGCACCTAGCTCCAAGTCTTCCAAGGTTTTATTGGCCAACTTGGCATAGTTATGAGATTTTTCCACACGGAAATAGACATCTCCTTGGCTCTCATAAGCAAAACCTTTTTCAATCAAGTCTTCCACAAAGCGGATGATGTCAGCCATAAACTCCACCACACGAGGATGGCGAGTCGCAGGTTTGACGCCCAAGGTCGTCACATCCTCACGAAAGGCAGCGATGTACTTGTCCGCAACCTCCTGAGGCGTGATACCTTCTTCCTTGGCACGGTTGATAATCTTATCATCCACATCCGTAAAATTGGAAATATAGGCAACCTCGTACCCACGATACTCAAAATAGCGACGAATGGTATCAAAAGCCACCGTCGAACGAGCATTCCCCACGTGGATATAGTTATACACGGTTGGCCCACAAACATACATCTTGACTTTGCCATCCTCAATCGGGACAAATTCTCGCAAATCACGAGACATGGTGTCATAGATTTTAATCATAAAATAATAGTCAGGAAAGCCAAAATCCAAGAACAGTTAATTTCATCACTAAGAGTTCAATTGAATTTCAGTCCGAATCTCTCTACACTTCGGAATCCCTTGCTCCTTTCTCATTCAGATAAACCACCTGAGTCTGTTTGACAAAGCCAATTTTTTCATACAAACGTTTGGCACCTACATTGCTATCTTCCACGGCAATCTGAAATTCCTTATCATTTTGCTCAATTAGTTGGTTGACAAGGGATTTTGCTAAATAGCTTCCATAGCCTTTTCCACGTTCAGGTTCCGATATTGCTAAACCGTAGAAGTAATTCGTATCGCTCGATAAATCAATCGTGCAAGTTCCAATAACCTGACCATCTTTTAACAAAATATATAAGCGACTTTCTGGATCCTTCAGAGCTTCAGCGACATATCTATCCACAATCTCTCTAGACTCATGTTCCTCTGAGAATGCCTTAAATTTTAACTGACTAATTTGATCCTGATAAGAACGATCTGCTAACAAAACTTCAAGATTGGAAACAGTTGCTAACGGATAAGGTCTTCTATCCTTACCTAACCAGGTTTCTGTATCCTCGTCTTCGACCAATCCCCAATTGATGACAAAATCAGGATAACGGTCTAGAAAAATACGTTCTGTCTGTAAAGTAACTGAACGAATAGGGAAAGAAGCCGTTTCTCTCTCAAAACTAGTAAACAATGCACGCGCAATCCCCTGACGGCGATGAGCTGGATGAACCAGTATCGTCACTTCCACATCTTGATCATCTGCATAGACAGTTAAGAGACCAACAAGTTCGCCTTTTTCATAATAAAGGAAAAAGGCGGGCATGTTTGGGTCAAAATTAAGCATGTTAGAAAGATAGGGATCACAATAGGTACCGTCATAGTTTTGGCAACAGTTAATTAGTTTTTTCGCCTCAGATAGCTCCTCTTGGCTTAACTTGTTTCTTGCTTGAATCATATAGGTATCCTCTACAACCCAGACGATCTGTGACTGGCTTCTTTGGCCTGTTCGAGTTTATTGACATAGTACTCTCGTTTTTCTTCGACTTCGTGAATGACTGGCTCATCCTTTTGTCCATGCACTCGGACAATCTTAGCTGGAATTCCGACAACCGTCACATCACTAGGTACGTCTGCTACAACAACTGCTGCAGCACCGACCTTGGCATTTTCACCGATTTCTACAGGTCCGATAACTTGAGCATGAGCGGATATGAGAGCTCCCTTTCGCACGGTCGGATGGCGTTTGCCAACATCCTTACCAGTTCCACCAAGAGTTACTCCGTGGTAAAGGAGAACACCTTTTTCAACAATCGCTGTTTCCCCAATCACCAGGCCAGATCCGTGGTCGATAAAGACACCTGATTCGATATGGGCACCTGGATGAATCTCAATCTGAGTCCAAAAGCGCCAAAACTGACTGTGCATACGAGCCAAGAGTTTGAAGCCATGCTTCCAGAGAAAATGCGAAAGACGGTGGGCCGCCAAGGCCTTGACACCTGGATAAGTCAGCAAAACCTCCAAAGTGGTGCGGGCCGCTGGATCATTTTCTTTTACGATATCAATGGTTTCGCGCCACCATCCCATACATTTCTCCTTTTCTTATTCTGAATCTTTTGGTGTTTCTGTAAATTCTTTCTTAGGTTTGTGGTCCTTGTGATGACGTGGTCGGTGAGGACGCTCAGACTTTTCACCTTTTTCATCACGTTCAGGTTTTGGAGGACGAGGAAGAAGGGCTTTCATAGAAGCATCCACACGTCCTTTTTCATCAATCTTGATAACCTTAACATCAACTTCATCCCCGATTGCTACCAAGTCTTCGACATTATTGGTACGCGTCCAAGCCATCTCAGAGATATGAACAAGGGCATCTGTCTTATCAAAGAGGTTAACAAAGGCACCAAATTTCTCGATACGAACGACTTTAGCACGGTAAACTTCATCCACTTTGGCTTCACGGACTAAACCAGCAATGATTTCTTTGGCACGGTTAATAGCATCTTGGTCGCTAGAGTAGATAGACACATTTCCTTCTTCATCGATATCAATCTTAACGCCTGTTTCAGCGATAATCTTGTCGATAGTTTCTCCACCTTTACCGATGACAATCTTAATCTTGTCCACATCAATCTTGATGGTATCAATTTTCGGAGCAGTTGGAGCCAATTCTGGACGAACTTCTGGAATGGTTGCTTCAATCACATCAAGGATTTCAAAACGCGCTTTCTTGGCTTGAGCAAGTGCTTCAGTCAAGATTTCTGCAGTGATTCCTTGAATTTTGATATCCATTTGAAGGGCTGTAATACCGTCACGAGTACCTGCAACCTTGAAGTCCATGTCTCCAAAGTGATCTTCCAAACCTTGGATATCGGTTAATACAGTGTAGTTGTTTCCATCTGAGATAAGTCCCATGGCAATACCAGCTACTGGAGCCTTGATTGGCACACCACCAGCCATAAGGGCAAGAGTTCCCGCACAGATAGAAGCTTGAGATGAAGAACCATTTGATTCCAAGACTTCTGCTACCAGACGGATAGCGTATGGGAAGTCTTCCAAACTTGGCAAGACTTGAGCAAGAGCACGCTCACCAAGAGCACCGTGACCGATTTCACGACGACCTGGTGCACCGTAACGACCTGTTTCCCCTACAGAGTATTGTGGGAAGTTATAGTGGTGCATAAAGCGTTTCTTGTACTCTGGGTCCAAACCATCGATGATTTGAGTTTCCCCCATTGGAGCCAAGGTCAAAACTGAAAGGGCTTGAGTTTGCCCACGAGTAAAGAGACCTGAACCGTGCACACGAGGAAGGAAGTCGACAACCGCATCCAAAGGACGAATTTCATCGACCTTACGACCATCAGGACGAACCTTGTCTTCTGTGATCAAACGACGCACTTCAGCGTGTTCCATTTGTTCCAAAATTTCAGCCACATCACGCATGATACGGTCAAATTCTTCGTGGTTCGCATATTTTTCTTCGTAAACAGCAGTTACTTGGTCTTTGACTGCTTGAGTTGCAGCTTCACGAGCCAATTTTTCTTCTACTTGAACCGCTTTTTGAAGGTCGCTGTTGTAGGCTGCGATGATTTCAGCCTGCAAGTCAGCGTCAACATGAAGCAATTCCACTTCTGCTTTTTCCTTACCAACTGCGGCAACGATTTCTTCTTGGAAGGCAATCAATTCTTTAACTGCTTCGTGCCCTTTAAGAAGGGCTTCCAACATGATTTCTTCTGACAATTCTTTAGCACCAGATTCTACCATGTTGATGGCGTGTTTGGTACCAGCTACTGTCAATTCAAGGAGAGATTGCTCTGCTTGTTCTTGACTTGGATTGATGATGATTTGACCATCTACATAACCCACCTGTACCCCAGCAATTGGACCGTCAAATGGAATATCTGAAATGGAAAGTGCCAAGGATGAACCAAACATAGCAGCCATTGGTGCAGAAGCATTTTCATCATAAGAAAGCACGGTGTTGATGACTTGGACTTCGTTACGGAAACCTTCCGCAAACATAGGACGGATTGGACGGTCAATCAAACGCGCTGTCAAAGTCGCATCTGTTGAAGGACGTCCTTCACGTTTCATAAAGCCACCAGGAAACTTCCCAGCTGCATACATTTTTTCTTCGTAGTTGACTTGAAGAGGGAAGAAATCCCCAGTTGCCATTTTCTTAGACATCACGGCCGCAGTCAAGACAGTTGACTCACCGTAACGTACGACAACTGCGCCATTCGCTTGCTTAGCAACCTGACCAGTCTCTACAATTAACTCACGACCCGCAAAAGTCGTTTGAAACACTTGTTTTGTCATTTTAATCCCCTTTGGATTGATAATATTATACGTCTTGCCTACAAAAATCAAGATACAAAGGGCGTGAAGAATCCCGTATGAAAATAGGAGATTGACGCAGTGTACCATGTACACCAGGAAATCTATCTTTTTCACTAGGGATTTAGCCCGTGTTCAATTACTCAAGATACAAATCATTAGAAAGGTTTGATGCTAAAGCATCTAATCCTTTCACGCTAATCGCTATCAGGCAATTAGCTAAATGCTTTACTAACTCTCTCGTCAAATAACATCGATTTGACTCGTTCGTGTCGCTCTTTCCTACCGTTAGTCATCAGAAAGATTTGATGCTAAAGTATCTAAACCTTTCAGTTAGAATGCATTCTATTTTTTAATATCCTCATCTTTGTATCAAGTACGTACAGAGTCTATTTTATCATATTTTTCTTAAAAAGTGCGGTCTTTACCATTAAAAAGGAACCATTCCTCTCACCTGAGAAGAATGGTTTGCTTTTTATTATCCGAGAGACTGATGATTAAACAAGGCATGAGTTGCTTGGTGGATGTATTTTGCTGTATCCGCATTGTTCATGGTGTAGAGATGCACACCTGCAACATCCTGAGTTACCAAGTCCACGATTTGGTCCACTGCATAGGCAAGTCCTGCTGCTCTGAGCGACTCAGGGTCATGCTCATACTTGTCTAAAATGGCTTTAAATTTGCGTGGAAGATGGATATTCTCACAAGTCTTCAAGAGACGGAGAGCCTGATTTCGATTCAGAATTGGCATAATCCCTGCATGAATGGGAACATCAATCCCAGCCAAGATGCACTTGTCTTGGAAATCATAGAAGCGCTCATTGTCAAAGAAAAGCTGAGTTACGAGGCTCGAACAACCTGCATCTACTTTCTTCTTAAGATTTTGAATATCTGAAATCTGATTTGGTGAATCTGGATGGCCTTCTGGATAACAAGCACCAACAATATCAAAGTGAGGGGCTTGTTCCTTGATGAACTCAATCAAGTCAGTTGCGTAGCGGAAATCCTTTTGTGGTTCCACATCTGGAATAATATCCCCACGAAGAGCCAAGATTTTCTGCACTCCAACCTTGTCCAAGTCTGCAATAGTTTCAGCAACCTTGTCCTTGGTCAAATAGATGGCTGGCAAGTGAGCAATAGTCGGAATCGCCAAGTCATTTTGGATAAAATCAGCCAAACGGACCGTCGTTTCCTTGATATTAAATTTATTATTGCTGGCAGTCACACTGATAAAGTGCGGCGCTAGCTCCTGCATATCTTGAAGAGCAGAAATAATGTTATCATTACCCACAGCTGGATTGGGAGGGAACACTTCAAATGAGAGTGACGGTGTTTGGCGTGACATAGTCCTTATCCTTTTCTAATTGTTTTTTCGTTAGCTGGATTCCTAGAATCCAAGTGAAACAGGCAGATTGACCAAACAGCACTTCTTGAAAAATCCTATCTTACAATTTCTCACGCGCAGCTTTCGCTGCTTCAACAAGGCGGATCAAGCTTTCTTTTGTTTCTGGAATACCACGTGTTTTCAAACCACAGTCTGGGTTGATCCAAACTTTCTTGCTTGGCACTTTAGCAAGGATGGCTTCGATTGTATTGTCGATTTCGCCTTCATTTGGCACACGAGGTGAGTGGATATCGTAAACCCCAGGTCCCACTTCTGTTTGGAAGTTTTTCGCTTTGAGTTCGTCCAAGATTTCAAGGTTTGAACGGCTAGCCTCAAATGAGATAACGTCCGCATCCAAGTTGTCGATAGCTGGGATGATATCTGTAAATTCTGAGTAACACATGTGAGTGTGGATTTGAGTATCTGGCGCTACTGTTGAGTGTACCAAGCGGAAGGCAGGAATTGCCCAGTCAAGGTAGTCTTCGTACCAGTCGCTACGACGGAGTGGCAATTTCTCACGAAGAGCAGCCTCGTCGATTTGGATGATTTTCACGCCTGCAGCTTCAAGGTCAAGCACTTCATCCTTGATGGCAAGGGCGATTTGAAGAGTAGAATCCTTGATAGAGATGTCTTCACGTGGGAATGACCAGTTGAGGATGGTAACAGGTCCAGTCAACATACCTTTAACAGGTTTGTTTGTACGGCTTTGTGCATAGCTAGACCATTTGACAGTGATAGGGTTAAGACGTGTTACATCACCCCAGATGATTGGTGGTTTCACCCCACGCATACCGTATGACTGTACCCAACCATTTTTAGAGAAGAGGTAACCTGACAAGTTTTGACCGAAGTACTCAACCATGTCATTACGCTCAAATTCACCGTGGACAAGAACATCAAAGTCGATATCTTCTTGCCATTTGATCCATTCGTCAATTGTTTCAGCAAGGAAAGCATCGTACTCTTCTTGAGACAATTCACCTTTACGGTAAGCCAAACGTTTAGCACGAACTTCTTTTGTTTGAGGGAATGAACCGATAGTTGTTGTTGGAAGAGCTGGAAGTTTGAAAGCTTCTTCTTGGATAGCTTCACGCTCTGCAAAAGCTGGCAAACGAGTATAGTCTGCATCTGTCAATCCAGCGATGCGCGCACGAAGTTCCGCATTTTCACCCACACGCTCAGTAGCAAAGAGTTCTTTGTTAGCTGCAAGAGCTTCTGCACCTTGACCATTGCGGATAGCATCCAAATCACGGATTTCATCCAATTTTTCAACCGCAAAGGCAAAGTGGTTCAAGATTGCTGGTTCAAATTCTTCATTAGCAGTTGTAAATGGCACATGAAGAAGTGAGCATGAGCTTGTCAAGACAATGTTTTCAGCTGGAATTTGTTCAAGAACAGCCAAGCTCTTTTCGTAGTTGTTACGCCAGATGTTTTTACCATTGACAATACCTGCATAAAGAGTCTTGTCAGCTGGGAAGCCACCTTTAACGAGTTCAAGAGTTTTCTTACCTTCAACGAAGTCAAGACCGATAGCATCTACTGGCAAGTTCACAAGGTCAGCGTAAACGTCACGAACATCTCCGAAGTAAGTTTGAAGCAATACTTCAAGACCTTTTTTGTCAGCCAAAAGTTTGTTGTAAAGGTTCAAGAAGAGAGCTTTTTCTTCAGCTGTCAAGTCTTTTACAAGAGCCGCTTCATCCAATTGGATGCGAGTCGCACCAAGTTCAGCCAATTTTGCAAAAACTTCTTGGTAAGCAGCAACTAAGCTGTCTACGAAGTCTTCTGCTTTCACACCTTCTTCAAAGTCTGACAATTGAAGGAAAGTGAATGGACCTACAAGAACAGGGCGAGTGTTCAATCCAAGTTCTTTTGCTTCTTGGAACTCATCGAAGATTTTGTGACCAGCCAATTTTACTTGAGTGTCTTTTTCAAACTTAGGAACGATGTAGTGGTAGTTAGTGTTGAACCATTTCTTCATTGGAAGGGCGCGAACGTCTCCTTTTTCTCCTTGGTAACCACGACCCAAAGCGAAGTAGCGCTCAAGATCAGACAAGTCCAAATTTTGAACTGAAGCAGGTACCACGTTGAAAAGAAAAGCTGCATCTAGGAAGTTGTCATAGTGAGAAAAGTCATTTGATGGAATTTCAGTGATGCCTTTTTCTTTGACAATGTTCCAGTGTTTAGCACGCAAGTCTTTTGCTGCTGCCAAGAGTTCTTCTTCTGAGATTTCTTTTCTAAAGTATTTTTCAGTTGTAAATTTTAATTCGCGGAATTCGCCCAAACGAGGGAAACCGATGATTGTAGTTGACATGATGTGTCCTCCAAAATTTGTTGTTGAAACTATCTTAACAGAAAAGAAATCATCTGTATAATTGTAAAAAATTAGGCTTTGATATAGTTTGAAACTATATCTCTGTTTTAAACAAAAGAAAAAGACTTGAGACACATGCCTCAAATCCTTTGTGTAACTTGTTTTTTGCTGTATTTTTGTTAGAATTCTCAAACACGTTATTAGTAATTCTTATAAGTGACTATGACTTGTTATTAGAAAAGACTATAGGTTGATCCCCTTCTCTCGGAGATTGTCCAGACACTCCTCATAGTAGGCATCGTCATGTTCGCTGTAGATTGGACTGCTCAGCTTCTCCTCAGCTAAATCTTGATAAGGAGGGCAGGTCTTGCCACGGTAGTTCTTGTCCAGCCACTCTGGACTGACCTTAAAGCCTCGGTCAGCCATTTCCTTCATGATCAAGCGATGATAGGCATAGAGACGATAGGGCGAGTGGGTAAAGACATAGTCCACCGTCGCATGTTTTCTGCCCCAGCCATTGCCACGCAGGGCGCAACACTCTCGATATTGCCCCAAGAGTTGAGGACGAGGAAGTTGTGAAATCAAAGCCTCATGCCAAAGTCTCATAGGAGTCTCCTTTCAGTAAAGTCGAATGCAGCAAGTAGGTATTTGGATAGCGTTTAAGCAAGTCTCGAGTCTTATCAATCACATCTTCCTTAGAAGCCTGTCCAAAGCGATAGCGATCCAGCAAAAGCATGTAGTCTTTTCTCTCAGCTTCTGTCGCTTTCTTTTTGAAATATCCCCAAATATGCTGAAAAGCATTGCAAACCTGACCCCTGTGTTCTGGGATTTGACAGGCACGGTCAATCATCTCTTGAACAAGACTCACCTCCACCTCTTCTTGCTTGAGATACTGACGAATCTCATTGTAAATATTGCTGGAATGGCTCAAGACGAGGTATTTGTTTCTAGCCCAGAGTTGTTGGCACTGGGATTTTTGGTTAGTTTGTTCCATGTTTCTCCTTGTTTTCTATCCGTTTCCAGGAAATATGGAAACAAAGTTGTATTTATAAAATGAGCGAATTAATTAAGCCCATCACCCTTCAAACTCTTTCAAAAACTTTTTGAGTTCAGCATCGGCTTCTGGTGTGGTTCCGTGTAGTTGACCGAGCATTTCGAGTAGGGAAGCGGTTTGGTTTTGGATTGCTTGATTTGTCGTGTTAATCTTGCTGACGATATCTGTCAGGGGCTCGACTTCTTCTTCCTCAAAGGTATCTACGTAGCGAGGGATATTGAGGTTATAGTCATTTTCGACAATTTCTTCATAGCTTGCTAGATGGGCAAACTTGTCAATTTCCTCACGTGACTTGTAGGCTTCCAGAATCTTCTCGATATGAACATCCGTCATGATATTCTGGTTTTTCCCCTTATCAAACTCCTTAGAAGCATCGATAAAGTAGACATCACGATTGGTACGGTTCTTTTTGAGAATGATAACCGTGGTCGGAATGCTGGTATTAAAGAAGATATTGGCAGGTAGACCGATAACCGTGTCAATGGCTCCTTCTTCTAACAAGGCCTTGCGAATGGTTCCCTCCGCATTTCCACGGAAAAGAACACCGTGGGGAAGAACGATAGCCATGACTCCATTATCCTGCTTGAGATGGTAGTAACCATGCAAAAGAAAGGCAAAATCAGCCTTGGACTGGGGTGCCAGTTTCCCAAAAGGAGAGAAACGAGGATCAGCCATAAAGCCAGAGCCTGCTGACCACTTGGCAGAGTAGGGAGGATTCATGAGAACACCGTCAAAGTTGGTTGGCTCTTGAGTCGGCCAGTCTTCATCCAAGGTATCGGCATTGTGGAGAAACTGATTCTCAACTGGAACACCGTGTAGAATCATGTTCATCCGAGCCAAGTTATAGGTTGAGGTATTGAGTTCCTGACCAAAGTAGACCACTGTCTGCGGTTTATGAGAGTATTTCTTGGCATTGAGCAAGAGAGAGCCGGACCCCATGGTCGGATCATAGATGGTAAAGCCTAGCTGGTCCTCACGATCCAAAAAGGCAATCTGAGTCATAAGTTTGGCAACAGGCTGAGGTGTATAGAACTCACCAGCCTTCTTACCCGAGTCAGTTGCAAACTGACCAATCAGATACTCATAGGCATCCCCCAGCATATCTCCAGCATGACCAGCTACATCTAGCACAGCCAACTCTTTCATGACTGCCGCCACCGTTTGGTTTTGCTTTTGCGGAGTGGCCCCTAGCTTTTTGGAATAGAGGTCAATATCTTCAAAGAGGTTTTCATAGAGTTCATCACTCTGCTCAATATCACGAAAACCTTGAGCCAAATCTTCCAACTGGAAAGTCCCCTCATTGACATGTGCTACAAGAGCCGTAAATGTCAACTCAGGCTTGATACTATAGTTGAGTTCGTCCTTCATCACTGCAAGAAGATCCTCGTGGGTGTCCGCATCCTCATAGTAGTTACGATAAACCTCAAGGGCAGCCTCTAGACTCTCACTCCCCTCCTCCATAGTCTCCGCCACGAAAAAGAGCATCTTATCTGACAGGTACTTATAAAAGACCATGCCCAAAAGATAGGACTTATAGTCATTGGCATCCATCTTAGAGCGGAGAACATCCGCTGAGTTCCACAGGGCTTGGTAAAGCGACTGGGAAGTTTGTGTTGTTTCCATAATGTTTCTTTCTAAGTTTAACAATTATTTTTTTAAACAAGCAATCATTTATAACAAATCACTTCATTTTCAATCGTTTGAATCAAATCTAAAGGAATAGAAGATACTGGAAGTTGATAAACGATATTTTTTCGAGGGTTATAAAATCCAAGATTTTCGATAGAAAGGAAATCGGAGTCAAAGGAATGTAGCCCCATGATATAGTATACAAGGACTTGTAGTGTATGGTCTTTATTAGGAGCTGTTTTAGTCACCTTAAAGTCCCATAATGTATCCTTGGTAAGAAAATCTCCATCCCCCTTATCAATCGTATCTGTATAACCTCCAAGAAAATGAAAGCCATCCTTTACCAAAGGACCATAGAGGTCAAAAAAGCAAAGACTTCGCTCCACCATGATACGAATATTCTCTATCGTTTCAGCATCCACTATAATTTCTTCAAAAGGTTTATAATACTTAACCCCTGCACGAAAAACAACATCAAAAGAAGCTAGACGACAGGCACTTTCTATCGATAAGTCATCCAATCCTGTCACCAAATCGAGAAGTGCTTCTGCTAGGTCTCCCATGTCAACCTTATGAACTCCCATGAGGGAAATTCTGAAAGCATCACAGGCTTCTACCCCTTTCATAAAACGGGTCAAGTAGTCCACACAAATCCCCACTAAACTAGGAGATATAGACTCTACCGAATGCAGAACTCTGTGATCTTCGAACTGCTCTACTGAAAATAACTTGATAGGCAGATAACCACCTCGAGGTTGGTTAATTTCTTTTATACGTTGTGTTACAGATACCATGGTAACTCCTTTTTGTATATAAATATACTAGCTTCGATAAATCCTAATCGGTATTCTTTTAATTTAGCAAACAATTACCTTAGTTTTGGATTTCTTTTTCGCTTTCTTAAGCTTGCTTCAAGTTTATTAGCATTTTTCTTGTTTTCTAACAATTCATTATAAGCCGTCTTTTTAATAATCGTCTTGATTAGTTTATCAAGCTCTGTATTTTCTGAGTAATCCGCTGGAACAAAATAATCAATACGATTATCCTGAGTCATTTTGTGAACTTTCTTTCTGTCATTCGTTTTTGGATTGAATACACCTATTGAGTAGCCACCTCTTGTTTTGACTAGCTTCATACATGGAATATCCGTATCACTATCCCCTAAATAAACCATATTTCTAAAAGGAACTCGTAAATCATTCTCAGCAAAAAAATCATTCACTGCATCGTCATTTACATCTAAAATACCTTTGGTAATTCTAAAAAGAAATTGAGTCTTATTTGTATAGTTAACAACTTGAGCAGGCCAAACCGCAACACCATTTTCATCACAATAAAAAGAAGTTGCGTAAATTTTCTTAAAAGCACCATTCTTAGCAATTGAGGTTCCCTCTATCATTTCTTTCAAACCAGATGAAATGATATAATGCTCTACAATAACCCCTTTGTCTTCCCCATACTTTCTAATACGTTCGAACCAGTCTTCGACTCCTGGGAATAGTTCTACCTCTGAACCAAACTTGGCTAACTCTGTATTTGTAAATAAAACCTTTCCTGCAGATTCTGTTTTCATCGTAAACATATAGGCAAGATTCTTGTCCATATTATTATCCTTGGCAAATCCATTGGATTTCTTCCAAAATTCACTGATTTCATACCCAAGCTTCTGTATAAATCCTTGGGCTTGCATATCATCAGGAGACAACGTTTTATCAAAATCATAGCAAATAGCTACTACAGGTTTTTCTTCTTTCTTTAGAGTTTCTAATTTTACTTTTGACATTTTACTGCACTCCTTTTATATAAACATATCCTGCAAGAGTTTCTTTTTCAAGTCCTCAAGCTGAGAAATTTTTTCTTGATAAGAATTGATGAGGTTATCGAGGTTTGAGAAATAGGCACCGATGGCTTGTTGTTCTTCAATGGAAGGAGCTTGTATTTTCAAAGATGAAACTTGTTCTAAGGACAAATTTGGCTGTGCACCTACTGTTGGATTTTTTCGGATATAATCTTTCACAACTTCTCCAGATAATACTACTAATAAAAAATAAGCATCTAATTTATATCCTCTAATAATTGCAAGAGCTTGATTTGTATTAGCTGGAAGAACATTATTTCTCACGATTGCAGTTCTACCAAGAGTACCCGCAATCGAAAATAATATATCTCCTTCAAACAAAATAGATCTCTTCAAACTTCCCAAATGTTCTTCCTCTGAAATCTTAACAACAGAATAGATTTCGTTATCTTTCAAGTTTTCAACTTTGACAAAATTTACCTTTCCTTGTTCTGATTGAGATTTTGCCGTTGTTCCCTTTGTAATCAAATCACAAACTTCGCCTAACTTGATTAGTTCCCACTCACCTTCGAATCCATCCAAACGAATCTCAGGAACTGTTTGTCCAGCTTTGGGAAACATCTTAGAGAGCATGGTTGCCTTGAGAGATTGGTAGTTAGCGAGATTATCCTTATAGCTAGACAGAAGGTCATCGAGGGTACGGAAAAGGGTACCGATGGCGGATTGTTCTTCAATTTTAGGATGATACACTTTGTAGTTCCCAAGTTGTGGAGCTGTCAATTGAGGAACACCCGTAGATTCATTTAAAATTCTCATAGAATTAATCTGATTTTCAAGATAATCAACATCAATTTTTTCCGATTGAAGCGTCAGAAGTCTAACAATTGGAGTAAAATTTTCATGTCTTGCTACTGCATATCCAACATCTCCACGACCCGTAACAGTCACTGCAGGAGCTTTCACTTTATAATCTTCATAAAATCCAACGATTCCTTTGTTTGTCAAAGCATTTGCAATAACAGGATATTTTCCACTTTCCTTCAATTTTACTTTATCTACATCACCACCAGCAGATATTTTGACTATATCTGCAATTCTATCTTCTGTCCAAGCACCTTGATAGGAATAGAATCTTATTTTAGGAATATCTTGCTTTATCATATTTTTATCTAACCTTCATCAAGCTTTTTTTAATAAAATTAATCTTCAAAATGAATTTCTCCCTCAGCAACATTATAAATATCAATCATTTCCTGAATATCAATTCTATTCACAAGCCAACCACGCATAGAACATTGACTAATGAAATCAGAAATCCTATTTATCCCTTTCATTTCTTTAAGTGTTACAACTATTCCAAACCTAAGTTCTCTACCATCACCGTTGTTAAGTCGTTCCTTAGTTTTAAGACTAAACCCCCACAAACCATCACCATATGCCTTCTTAGCTCGCCCATTTGGCTTAACGTACTCTATAATTGATTTGATATTATCCCATTTTCTAAACAATCCTCGAGCATCTGTTTCAGAAAGAGACACATTATCATTTTGTTTATTATCATTCACAGTAATTATTTTCTGTCCATTAACTCTACCAAAATAAATATCTAATTCTGTATTTGTATAATCAACTCCTTGATTCCTAGAACACTTGGGAAAATAACACAACGTTGCTTTAGCAATGTAAGGGTGCTTATCATCAACGACAGGCACTGGAAGATTATAATTATATGTATCAAACATGATTGATTCTCCAGATATAACAAACTTAATCTCATCATCTTGGGCGTTAAGCACATCTTTGATTTTTTGAGGCACTACACCATACCCGATTAAATTCATAGAACTATTTGGTTTTGACCATGATATTGCAGAATCAATAATTAAAGCTTTCGCTACCTCCCTACTTAACCCTATCTTATGGATTAAATATGCCATTTTTCTAGTAATCCAAGGTGCCGCAAAAGATGTTCCTGCTACAAAATATTCTCCTGTAGGCATACAAACTCTTATTTTGTTTTTCCCATCCCCTCCAAAATAAGAAATATCAGGTTTATTAAAGAAGGACAACACTTTACCTTCTCTAGAGTATGTCGCTGGTTTATTATCCTTATCAACGGCATTCACAACTAGAGAATTTATTGAATCTGCTGGTGCCCCTATTTTCATTCTAGCTTTATCGCTCACTCTTTTATTTGTTCCTGCTATCACAAATATAACATCAAATTCATATTGTATTTTATCTAACAAAGCAGCTTCTGGAGAAATGAAATTTTTTTGAATTTCTAATGCTGAACCTAATGATAAATTCCATACCTTAATATCTCTATTCTCTGCTACTATTTCTTTAATTGACTTAAGTATAGAAAATGAACTAAACTTACTACCCCTTGCAACTCCAAAATGTTTAACTCTAAAACGGCCACAACCATCATCTAATTCCGGATTAATTGAAGCACCGTCAACAATTAACGAAGATACAGCTGTACCGTGTTCATAATCAGTTGGATTAATTGGAATATCGGCATTTACCTTATCTTGAAATGTCACCCATTCAGAAAAATAAACACTACTATCAAACATAGTATCAATAACTCCGACTACCGGTTCATCAGCAGGTGAAGGAATTGTCATTCTATGCCCGCTATCAAAAATCTCAAAATCCTGAGCATCCAATTTCGATAAATCTGTAGTAGCCATAGAAATCAGATAAGGAGCCTTTTCATTTAAGATTTCTAACTGATCCGGAGTCAATAATATCGTTGTCTCATCAATCACTCTGTAATCAGGAACATTTAAACCAACTCTCTTTAATAATTCACTTGTAGGCACTTTGGTATCAAAGATACTAATAATTGATGTTCTTAGTTCATCAAGTTCATTTTTGGGTATTGCAAAATTTTCAATCGAACTAATGTCTACAATAGCTTGTAAAAATTTTGTTCTAGCAATTATTCCTGGTTCATAATTATCTGTCCTGTCACTAATCGAATTTAATTTTTCTGTAGAAATCTCTCCATTGAAATCTTTAATAAGTAATGATGCAACTATATTCAAAGTATTAATCGATTCATCCAAAACATCTAAATCTACGTAATAAGTAATAACATGTTGCTTCTCTGTAGAAGTTTTATCAATAAATTTGGCTCCAACAACGCAATCATTTGGTTGAATTCTACTATTTTTTTTAAATAGTTCTCTCATTCTTCTACTTTTTGCAACAACATCTACATAAGTTACTGAAATTAAAGCTCCTTCAAAATATGAGATATTTAACCAATATTCTTTAAGTTCTTCAAGCTCTTTTTTTAATTTTAATATTTTTTTTTCACTTACAATTTGATTAGCCAACAACTTTGGAGAACCTGGTCGACCACTACTTGATTTTTGCTCAAAACGCCCCTTTAATTGCAATAATTCATTCATTCTTTAACATCCTTTTAACTCTCTTGAAACCTGACTTTTTGAAATACCTTTCAAAATTTCTATTTCACGTACTGTGAAACCAAGCTCTTTTAATTCTTCAATTGAAACTTCATCTATCGATTTATATGCATTTGTAAAGATCCGCCTCAAATAATCGTATTTATCAGTTAAACTGCTAAAAGCCACTGCACTTTTTAAGATATTCTTCAGTTCACCTGGATAAGGAATTGGTTTCATCAGAGAGATAATCTTTCTCAATAATTTACTATTTTTCCCAGATTGTTTAAAATCTCTTAAAATATCACTCATTAAAACATTCGAAATATCCAATAAATCATCTTGACTATAATTATTAAAATTAATTACTGCATCAAAACGTCTTATTAAAGCCTTATCAAAAACATCAAACAGATTAGTCGTGGCAATTAAAACAACCTCATCGTTTAGTGAGTCGATTCCCTTCAATATCGCAGAAGTTGCTCTCCCCATTTCTCTCAAGTCATTGGTATCTAATCTATTTAAAGCGATAGCATCTATTTCATCAAACAATATAACTACTCTGTTTGGTTTAGAAAAACTATTTATTTCCTTAAAGAGTGAAGCAATATTCTTTGACGTTTGTCCTAATTTACTATCAACTATTGTTTCAAAATCTACAATATAAAGTTCTCGTTCCAATAAGCGAGTTATTTGTTTTGTTGTCTCTGTCTTCCCAGTCCCTGGTGCCCCTTCAAATAGAAACTTATTTACTCCAATATTCCTCCGAACAGCATTCACGATTCCAATCACATCTTTAGAGATAGGTTCTGGCAAAGGTAATGATTCTAAATTCAGCAGTGATATCTTCCTTAACGATTCAATATCTTCTTCATTCATTTGTGGAACAAAAGTATTAGCATCTGAAAGCAATGCCATTATATATTCAGCTAACTGATAGTCTCCATTTTTATCAAAAGATTTTGCTATCTCATATGCTTCGGTCCTAAATCCAGACTCATTCTTCTCTGTAAAATACTTAATTAAGTTAATCACTTGCTTTTTTTTCATTGCTAGACCTCCATTTAAAATACTAAACCAATTATAACATCATGGGACAAAGATGTCAATCTAGGGACAAAAAAATAAAAATAAGAGGTGTTGTACCTTTCTATACAACACCTCTTATTTTATAGCTGAGAAAACTTAAATTAGTGCTCCACCTCTAATTTTGCTTTCACCCATTCCGCTTTCATATAACAAGAAAATTCATCAGAAACCATATTCAGCATAGCTTTATATTGTTCAGGCACATCATATCTTTGCAATTCCTGAAAACTTGGTACAAACTTCGAAAAAGTGATATCTCTATAAGAATACTCCAACTTTTCTTCCAAAAAATTAACTAATTCATTAAATATACTTACAATCTCGCAGTTTCTTCCATCACTCTCGTTCTTGGGAAAATAAGAAATCAATTGATAATAACTTGACCACAAATTTCCTCTCAACATATTAAAATTTTTATCAAAATTTTCTTCATTATCACATACTCTTAAAAACAATAACTCATTATGAAACTCTGTACTTAATTTAATAAAATTCGAGTAGATTTCTCTAACTTCCTTAATCCACTGAACACGAGAACTTGAGATAATCTGGGCTTGTATTTGAGCCTTATTATTTCTAATAGTTACAAAAACATTCACAATTGAAACAAATGCAGCAATTCCTGCAAAAATCGTAGTCCAATTCATACTTTTTCTCCAAAACTACCTATCTTCCAACCCTCAATTGCTCAATGACTTCCTCTACTAGCTGGGTATAGGCTTCCTTGATTTGTTTTTTATAGAGAAGAGGATTGAGGGCATCCGCCACCTCTAGTTTATAGTCCTGATAGCGCTGGCTCTTAGTCAGCTGGCTTTCTCCTAGTTGTTTTTTAGCTCCCTTACGGTAGTGTTCGACATAGTAACGGAGTTCATCCTTGCCGACATACCAGCGCTTGCTAAAGACTTGGATATGTTGCTGGATGACATCCTCTATCATCTGATCCAAAATATTTGCGATAGACTGACCACGATAGCTTTCTGGATGCTCTTGAACTTCTCTCCACAGTTCAGTGATGATCTGGGCAAGATTGGGATTGGTCTTCTCAAGACTCTGAATATAGTTATCCACTACCTCCCTATCTTGATTGCTTAGGTTCTTTTCTTGACTTTGACCTTGTTCAATCAGGCTTTGAATCAAGGTTAAGATATAGGCATAGTTGATTTCGTCTACTTGGATAGACTCCAGTTCATAGTGGATATCAAGTGGCTCTCCATCGTCATCATCCTCTACTCGGCTTTTTAATTCTGCAAGGACATTTCGATAAAGGCCCAGATACCTTTCCAACTTTTCTCCATCAAGTCCCGTCTGACTGTAAAGCTCTTCCTCATCATACTCTTTATACACTCGGATAGAGGCTAGGTATTTATCAAAGGCTTGATAGGTTTTAGCTAGTTTCCTCAACTCAGGCGTAGAGACTTGCTCGAGATCTAGACCGTTCACATAGTCATCAGTAGCAAGATTTTTGAAATCACTGCAACTTCGCAAAAAGTTTCTCTTTTCCTCTTCCCAGCTCGGAGCTAGGACCTCGTTTTCACCACCATTTGAGTAGAGCTTGAGGGCATTATCCACTGATTCCTTAAAGGCTAGAGGCTTTTGGAAAGTGATGATATGACCATAGGTCTTACTGCTGTCAAAGATGCGATTGGTGCGGCTAAAAGCCTGAATCAAGTCCTGCGGTTGCATAGGCTTGCGGTCAATAAAAAGAGTTGACAGACAAGGGGCATCAAATCCTGTTAAGAGACGATTGACCACGATGACTAAATCCAACTGTTCCTTGCGATAGAGGTATTTGTCCCGCTTTCGAGCTAGACGGTTATTGACATCCGTATTAAAGCCACGAAGATCCGCCATGGTAAAGTGGGTATCAAACTCTTGGTTGTAGTCTTCTAAAACCTGCTTCATGTGGTCTTGGTTGGCTCTTGAGTCTTCTTCATTTTCTGTGACCGAGTAGGTGATAGTCGCTTTTGGAAAGTCTGGAAGGACCTGCTTAACCCTTTCCGACACCTTAACTCTCGTCTCCCCAGCCTTGACTCGTTTGAGCAGGTCATAGTAGGCCTGGGCTTGAGGGATGGATTTGACGGTCAGGATGGCATTGTAGGTCTTACCTACTCCCTTTTGGAAGCCTAACTGTTGACGGGATTTATTGATAATGGCATCCAAGACTTCCAGCATATGCTCCTCATTCTCATAGACAGCGTCTGGTATGTCATTTTCAGATTTATCCGTGATGAGGGTATTGCGATAATCTACCTTAAAGCCTAAAACAGCACCATCATGGATGGCTTCCTTGACTGTATACTCATGGAGACGGTCACCGTATTGCTGTTGGGTGGTCTGAGCTAGGTCACCGACCTGCTGGCGTTTATTCTCCTTAAAGATAGGTGTGCCTGTAAAACCATACCAGAGAGACTGTGGGAAAAAGCCCTTAATGTCTTTTTGTGTTTGTGGCGTAACGGCACGGTGGCATTCATCCACGACAAAGGCCACTCGAAGACCCTTGATTTTATCCGCATCTCTTTGGTAAAGACCTTGTTCAAACTTACGCATCATGGTGGTAATTTTCTGGATGGTCGTTACCACCACACGCTTATCATTGCTTCCTAGTCGCTTGACCAAATCATGAGTATTATCCGTCTCATCAATATCAATGACATCATTGGTCGCATAGGAGAGAAAGGACGAGGTAGTCTGTTGGTCCAAGTCTCTGCGGTCAACGACAAAAATCGTCTTTTGGATGGATGGAATCTGGAGGAGATTTCGAGCTACCTTATAAGAAGTCAGGGTCTTACCTGAACCTGTCGTGTGCCAGACATAGCCTGATGCTTGCTGGCGAGAGGCTTCTTGCACTGCTTCGATTGCATGGATCTGGTAGGGACGCAGGAGGATGAGAGCCTTCTTGCTATCATCAAGGACAGAATACTGCATAACCATCTGGTGGGCACGAGGGATGGAAAGGACTTCGTGGGCAAAGCTGGTTAAGCTCGTTATGGGTTGGTTGTCTTTATCCACCCACTTGGTTAGAAATTGCTTGTTGAGTTTATTTTCCCTAGCTGCAGCAATATAGCGTGTGTCTACCTTATTGGTCACAACAAACATCTGTAAGCTAGAGTAAATACCACGGAACTTTCCTTCTCTATCATACTTCTTGATTTGATGAAAGGCATCTAGAAAAGCAACTCTGGGACTTTTAAGCTCGATCTGAATCATTGGAAGGCCATTGATCAAGAGGGTCACATCTAGCCTGCGGTCTTGATCCTGAGGATTTATCTTATCTCTCTCGACTTGGTTGACAACCTCATAACTAGACTTACCAGCTGCGATATTGTCTCGCCAGATGACGGATAAACGGATAGTCCCTAAACTAGCATCTTCTCTTTGAACCTCAACCTTGGCAATGCCATTTTCGCCGACCAACCACTTGGCCGCATCATAGTAGCTAACAAAGTTCAGTTGATTCTTTATCTGGCGTTTTTCCTGTTCTGTCAGGGGATGATCTGCCAATAGAGCCACATTGTTCTGGGCTAGCTTTTCAAAGAAGTTTTCCCATAATTGCTCTTCTGTTTTAAGGTCATCTCTGTAAGTCCATTGACTCTCCCCAGTCACCAGTTGGTTGATCAGCTGTTTTTCTATCTCCAGTTCTGGTTTTACCTGTATCATACTCTCTCCTTTGCTACTTGCCTGCTCCCTTTATTATAGCATGTTTAGCCTCAAAATCCATCACTCTTCCCATTGCAAAAGCAATCTTCCCCTTTCTCCTCCAAAATATGGTATAGTAGAGTTATACTATCTATGAGGAGTTTACATGTCACAGGATACACAAATGAAAGCTGTTTCTCCCCTTCTGCAGCAAATTATCAATATCTCATCGATTGTCGGTGGGGTTGGGAGTTTGATTTTCTGTATTTGGGCTTATCAGGCTGGGATTTTACAGTCTAAGGAAACCCTCTCTGCCTTTATCCAGCAGGCAGGTATCTGGGGGCCACCCCTCTTTATCTTTTTACAGATTTTACAGACGGTCGTCCCTATCATTCCTGGGGCCTTGACCTCGGTGGCTGGGGTCTTTATCTACGGGCACATCATCGGGACTATCTACAACTATATCGGTATCGTGATTGGCTGTGCCATTATCTTTTATCTGGTGCGCCTCTATGGGGCTGCCTTTGTCCAGTCTGTCGTCAGCAAGCGCACCTATGACAAGTATATCGGTTGGTTGGATAAGGGCAATCGTTTTGACCGTTTCTTTATTTTTATGATGATTTGGCCCATTAGTCCAGCTGACTTTCTCTGTATGCTAGCTGCCCTGACCAAGATGAGCTTCAAGCGCTATATGACCATCATCATTCTGACTAAGCCCTTTACCCTCGTGGTTTATACCTACGGTCTGACCTATATTATTGACTTTTTCTGGCAAATGCTTTGACATGTAAAAAATCCGTTTGGTTTCCCAAGCGGATTTTGTGGTTTATTTTGAAACTTCTTTTGCAAGGACAAAGTTCCCAAGTGTGGCAGAACCATTTCCTGCGACTGCTGGAGTCACGATATATTCACGTACATCTGGTACTGGTAGGTAACCATTGAGAAGAGCTGTAAATTTCTCACGGACACGGTCCAGCATGTGTTGTTGAGCCATGACCCCTCCACCAAAGACAATCACGTCTGGGCGGAAAGTCACTGTCGCATTAACCGCAGCTTGAGCGATATAGTAGGCTTGAACATCCCAAACAGGGTTGTTGAGTTCAATATTTTCCCCACGAACACCTGTACGAGCTTCCAAACTTGGACCAGCTGCATAGCCTTCCAGACATCCCTTATGGAAAGGACAAACACCCTTAAACTCTTTTTCAATATCCATTGGGTGTCTAGCCACATAGTAATGACCCATTTCAGGGTGACCCACACCGCCGATAAACTCACCACGTTGGATAACACCTGCACCGATACCTGTACCGATTGTGTAGTAAACCAAGTTTTCGATACGACCACCAGCATTGTTACGGGCAACCACTTCACCATAAGCAGAACTGTTTACGTCTGTAGTGAAGTACATTGGCACGTTTAGGGCGCGACGAAGGGCACCAAGCAATTCCACATTTGCCCAGTTTGGTTTTGGAGTCGTTGTGATAAAGCCATAAGTTTTTGAGTTTTTATCAATATCAATCGGACCAAATGAACCAACTGCAAGACCAGCAAGGTTGTCGAATTTTGAGAAGAACTCAATAGTTTTATCGATTGTTTCGATTGGAGTTGTTGTTGGAAATTGTGTTTTTTCTACAACGTTAAAGTTTTCATCACCGACAGCACAGACAAACTTTGTACCGCCCGCTTCCAAGCTTCCATATAATTTTGTCATGATAAACCTCTTGTTTTTATTTTCTTTATTATAGCATATTTGGAAAGTCTAAATTTCTCTATTTTTTAGATTTTCCTCTGTAAATCTTACCATTCAAGCAAAAACGAACAAACATGTCATTTGTTCGTTTTCACATTAGAGAGGATTGATTAGATTTTCACTTCGATCACAGCATCCCCCTTCGCAACTGAACCTGTTGCGACTGGAGCTACTGAAGAGAAGTCAGCTGTGTTTGTAACGATAACCATTGTTGTATCATCAAGACCAGCTGCAGCGATTTTGTTTGAGTCAAATGTTCCAAGAACATCGCCTGCTTTCACCTTGTCACCTTGGGCAACTTTTTGTTCGAAACCTTCACCGTTCATTGTTACAGTGTCGATACCAACGTGGATCAAGACTTCAGCACCATTAGTTGTTTTCAAACCAAAGGCGTGTCCTGTTGCAAAGGCGATTGAAACTTCAGCATCAGCTGGTGCATAGACCACACCTTGGCTAGGTTTCACAGCGATACCTTGTCCCATAGCTCCACTTGAGAAGACTGGGTCATTGACATCAGCAAGAGCTACAACGTCACCAACGATAGGAGTTACAAGTGTTTCATTTTGAAGAGCTGCTGGAATGTTACCAGTTGTTTCTTCTTGGACCAAACGTTCTGTCGCTACTTCAGTAGCAACTTCTTTTTCATCCTCATAACCAAACATGTAAGTAAGAGCAAAACCAAGTGCAAATGATACAGCTACCATAAGAAGGTATTGGGCAAGTTGTCCGTTACCAACATAAAGCATTGTACCAGGGATGATGGTGATACCACTACCATTACCAGCAAGTCCAAGGATAGAAGCCAATCCACCACCGATTGCACCAGCAATCAATGAGAGGAAGAATGGTTTACGGAAGCGCAAGTTCACCCCGAAGATAGCAGGCTCTGTAATACCGAGGAAGGCAGAAAGAGCAGCTGGGAAAGCAAGTGTTTTCAGTTTTGGATTTTTAGTTTTAACACCAACCGCAACAGTCGCAGCACCTTGAGCTGTCATAGCCGCAGTGATGATAGCGTTGAATGGGTTAGCATGGTCAGCAGCGAGTAATTGCACTTCAAGCAAGTTGAAGATGTGGTGCACACCTGACACGACGATCAATTGGTGAACCCCACCAATCAAGAAACCACCAAGACCAAGTGGCAAGCCAAGAATTGCTTTTGTACCAATAAGGATATAGTTTTCAACAATGTGGAAGACTGGTCCGATGACAAAGAGTCCAAGGATAGACATCACCAAAAGTGTCACAAATGGTGTTACCAAGAGGTCAATGACATCTGGAACGACCTTGCGGACAGCTTTTTCAAATTTTGCTCCGACAACCCCGATGATGAAGGCTGGAAGAACGGAACCTTGCAAACCAACAACAGGGATGAAACCAAAGAAGTTCATAGCCGTTACTTCACCACCTGAAGCGACTACCCAAGCGTTTGGAAGTGAGCCAGAAACAAGCATCATACCAAGAACGATACCAACGGCAGGATTTCCACCGAATACACGGAAGGTTGACCACACAACCAAACCTGGCAAGATGATGAAGGCTGTATCTGTCAAGATTTGTGTGTAAGTTGCAAAGTCTCCTGGAAGTGGCATTTCAAGAGCATTGAAAAGACCACGCACACCCATGAAGAGACCTGTCGCTACGATAACTGGGATGATTGGAACGAAAACGTCACCGAAAGTACGGATAGCACGTTGGAACCAGTTCCCTTGTTTAGCAGCTTCTGCTTTCATGTCATCTTTAGATGATGTTGGCAAACCAAGTGCAACAACTTCATCGTACATTTTGTTAACTGTACCTGTACCAAAGATGATTTGGTATTGACCTGAGTTAAAGAAAGCACCTTGAACTTTTTCCAAGTTCTCAATCACTTCTTTATTGATTTTTCCTTCATCTTTGACCATGACACGAAGACGAGTCGCACAGTGAGCTACACTGTTGACATTTTCACGTCCGCCCAAGGCATCGATGACTTTTTTTGCAATTTCCTGATTGTTCATTTGCAAAAATCTCCTTATATAAAATTTTGTTCTTGTTTGAAAGCGATTTTATTCGCCCTACGACTATTATTTTATCATGTTTTAGAAATATGTCAAGCGTTTTGCAGAAAAAATATTCTATCCACTTAGTAAGCTTGCTTTAGATTGATTGTTTTTGACTGTTTTATCAGGTGTTCCTTAAAAAAATAAGTTTAAAGTCTTGGTTAAAAAGGTTTTATTTCATTATCTTTCATCTTTTATTGAAAAGTTGATTGATTTTCTGGTTTTGATTTGTGATAAACGTTTAACAGTTTTTTCTCTTTTTTAACATAAAAAACTTGCTTTTTCAACCGAAAACGGTTACTATTAAAAGTAATAAGATTTTTGGAGGAATAAAATAAATGGAATGGACAACTGAGCGTCGTTATAGACCCTATGAAGATTGGACGCAAGAAGAAATTCAAAATATTAAGGAAAATATGGCACAATCTCCATGGCATACTCATTACCATGTTGAGCCAAAAACAGGACTTCTCAACGACCCAAATGGCTTTTCTTACTTTGATGGCAAATGGATCCTCTTTTACCAGAATTTTCCTTTTGGTGCAGCCCACGGTTTGAAATCTTGGGCACAGCTAGAAAGTGATGATTTGATTCACTTTAAAGAAACCGGAATTAAAGTTTTACCAGATACTCCATTAGATAGCCACGGTGCCTACTCTGGTTCTGCCATGCAGTTTGGCGATAACTTGTTCCTATTTTATACAGGAAATGTTCGTGATGAAAACTGGATCCGTCACCCTTACCAAATCGGTGCTTTGATGGACAAGGATGGCAAGATTACGAAGATTGACAAGATCTTGATCGACCAGCCAGCAGACTCTACTGACCACTTCCGCGATCCGCAAATTTTTAACTTTAAAGGTCAATATTATGCCATCGTCGGTGGACAGGACTTGGAGAAAAAAGGCTTCGTCCGTCTCTACAAGGCTGTAGACAACGACTATACAAACTGGCAAGCCGTTGGCGACCTTGACTTTGCTAACGACCGTACTGCCTACATGATGGAATGTCCAAATCTGGTCTTTGTAGGAGAGCAACCTGTGCTTCTCTACTGCCCACAAGGATTGGATAAAGAAGTTCTAGACTACGACAATATCTATCCAAATATGTATAAAATCGGGGCTTCCTTTGACCCTGAAAATGCCAAAATGGTAGATGTATCTCAACTTCAAAACATGGATTACGGTTTCGAAGCCTATGCTACTCAAGCCTTCAACGCTCCTGATGGACGTGCTCTAGCTGTTAGCTGGCTTGGCTTGCCAGATGTTTCTTACCCATCTGACCGTTTTGACCACCAAGGAACCTTCTCTTTGGTCAAGGAACTCACTATCAAAGACGGCAAACTCTACCAATACCCAGTCGCAACTATCAAGGACCTTCGTGCTTCTGAAGAAGCCTTCTCAAACCGTGTTCAAACCAATAACACTTACGAACTCGAACTCAACTTGGAAGCTAATAGCCAGAGCGAGATTGTCTTACTTGCTGATAAAGAAGGCAAGGGACTTTCCATCAACTTTGACCTTGTAAATGGTCAAGTGACAGTAGATCGTAGCCAGGCTGGAGAACAGTATGCCCAAGAATTTGGTACAACTCGTTCTTGCCCAATCGATAACCAGGCTACTACTGCTACAATCTTCATCGATAACTCTGTCTTTGAAATTTTCATCAATAAAGGAGAAAAAGTATTTTCTGGTCGTGTCTTCCCACATGCGGACCAAAATGGTATCCTGATTAAATCTGGAAACCCAACTGGAACTTACTATGAATTAGATTATGGTCGCAAAACTAACTGATGTCGCCAAACTTGCAGGCGTCAGCCCTACTACCGTTTCTCGGGTTATCAATAAAAAAGGGTATCTCTCTGAGAAAACCATCCAAAAAGTCAATGAAGCCATGCGAGAATTGGGCTATAAACCCAACAACCTAGCTCGTAGCTTGCAAGGAAAATCAGCTAAGTTAATCGGTTTGATTTTCCCCAATATTTCCAACGTTTTCTATGCAGAATTGATTGATAAGCTGGAACACCAACTTTTTAAGAATGGTTACAAGACCATCATCTGCAACAGTGAGCACGATTCTGAAAAGGAACGCGAATACATCGAAATGTTGGAAGCCAATCAGGTGGACGGCATCATTTCGGGTAGTCACAACTTGGGAATCGAAGACTACAATCGCGTGACGGCACCAATTATTTCCTTCGACCGAAACCTATCGCCAGACATTCCTGTCGTTTCCTCTGACAACTATGCTGGTGGGGTCCTTGCTGCCCAGACCTTGGTTAAGACAGGCGCCCAGTCTATCATTATGATTACAGGGAATGACAATTCTAACTCGCCAACTGGACTACGCCACGCTGGTTTTGCATCTGTACTCCCAAAAGCTCCTATTATCAATGTTTCCAGTGACTTTTCGCCCGTCAGAAAAGAAATGGAAATCAAGAATATCTTGACCCATCAAAAACCAGATGCCATCTTTGCTTCGGATGATTTGACCGCTATTCTAGTCATTAAAATTGCTCAGGAACTGGGAATTTCTGTACCAGAAGAGCTCAAGGTCATCGGTTACGATGGTACCTACTTTATCGAGAATTACTACCCTCAACTAGCTACTATTAAGCAACCCTTGGAAGAGATTGCCTGCCTCACTGTTGACCTCCTCTTGCAGAAGATCGAAGGCAAGGAAGTTGCCACAACAGGCTACTTTTTACCAGTTACACTATTACCAGGAAAAAGTATTTAATACTCAATGAAAATCAAAGAGCAAACTAGGAAGCTAGCCTCAGGCTGTACTTGAGTACGGCAAGGCGAAGCTGACGTGGTTTGAATTTGATTTTCGAAGAGTATAAGCACAAGAAAAACTCAGACCGATCGGTCTGAGTTTTTTTATGATCTTAAGTTTTCTAGATAACGCTGGGCAGTTTCTAAGTTAAAGATTTTATCTGCGATGAGGCGCTCGACCAGGGGAGCAACTTCAGACTCACTAGCACCAGCTAGGAGAGCTAAGGATTTGGCCTGCAATTTCATGTGACCTTGCTGAATCCCTGTACTCACCAAGGCTTTGAGGGCCGCAAAGTTTTGGGCAAGTCCGATAGACACGATAATCTGGGCTAATTCTTTGGCAGAAGGATTCCCCAGTAGTTCATGACTGAGAGCTACACGAGGGTTGAGACCAATTGAACCACCCTTGGTCGCTACAGGCATGGGCAGGGTCATCTGGCCCACCAATTCTTCTCTTTCAAGGTCCAGCGTCCATTGACTAAGACTTTGGTAATGTCCATCTCGACTGGCAAAGGCATGGGCCCCGGATTCGATGGCACGCCAGTCATTACCAGTAGCAATTAAAATGGCATCAATACCATTAAAAATCCCTTTATTGTGAGTAGCTGCACGATAAGGATCAGCCTGCGCAAACTGGTTAGCTAAAGCTATTTTCTCCGCAATTTCTCGTCCTTGGTCCTTCTGGCGGCTCAAGTAACGAAAGGCGATGCGACAGCTTGCTGTCACCAGAGAATCGGTCGCGTAGTTTGACAGAATCCCCATGAGACTCTGTCCCTGACAGAGTTCTTCTAAGACTGGTTTCAAGGCTTCCAGCATGGTGTTGAGCATATTAGCACCCATGGCTTCCTGGGTATCGACATGGAGATAAACAACGAGAAAGTCAGTTTCGCCTTTTATCTGCTCTACATGCAAATCACGCGCCCCACCTCCACGTTTGACGATAGAAGGATAGGCCTGATTGGCAAGTTCCAAGAGCTCAGTCTTTTTGTTTGTAATCTTCTCTTGAGCTTGTTCAGGTTCAGCAACTTGATAAAGAGCTACCTGCCCAATCATCTGGCGCTGATGAACCTGAGCAGTAAAGCCACCTGCTCGCTTGATGATTTTACTTGCATAGCTGGCCGCAGCAACCACGGACGGTTCTTCTGTCACATAGGGAACTGTGTATTCCTGACCATTGACAAGGACCTCTGGAACCAGCGAATAAGGCAGAGAAAAAGTTCCCACCACATTCTCACTCAGCTGGTCTGCCACAGTCACACTTATCTGTTCATCCTGCTCCAAACTCACTTGCTTCTCAGGACTAAGGAGCGCCTGAGCTTGTAACAACTCGAGGCGCTCTTGGTATGATTTTTTAGAAAATCCATTCCAACTTATCTTCATTATTTTTCAACCTTGCTATAACGGCGTTGGTGGTCAACAATTTCAACCAAGGCAAAATCTTGATTTTCATAGCCAGAAAACTGGGTAGAATTTGTTTCATCTAAGTCTACTTCCTCAAAGAAGACTTTTTCATAGTCTGCAACAGACAGGGCAGTTCGTTGGTTGAGCTTGTTCAAACGGTCTTTATCCAGATAAGCTTCATATCCTTCAACCAATTCACCACTGAAGAACTCAGCCACAGCCCCACTTCCATAACTATAAAGGGCAATTTTATCTCCAGCCTTCAAGCTATCTGTATTTTCCAAGAGAGATAGAAGCCCAAGGAAGAGGGAACCAGTGTAGATATTCCCCACCTTTTGACTGTAGAGAATAGACTGGTCAAAATGCTTTTGTAAGAGGTCTTTTTTCTCTTGAGGCAGGCTCTTATCCATGATTTTTTTCAAGCCTTTTAGCGCTAATTTAGGATAAGGCAAGTGGAAACAAACCGCCGCAAAATCATCCAAAGTAAGCTGGTAGCGTTTTTGGTATTCAAGCCAAGTCGTTTTCAAACTATCCAAATATTGTTGGGTAGAATAAACACCATTTACATACGGAGTTGTCGAGTAATTTGGACGCCAGAAATCCATGATGTCACGGGTTTGAGCTACATTGTCATTATTAAAGGCCATAATGCGCGGATTTTGTGTAATCAACATGGCCACACTTCCAGCACCCTGAGTGGGTTCTCCTGGAGTTTCAATACCATATTTGGCAATATCACTGGCAATGACCAAGACCTTGGACTCTGGAGAATTTTCCACATGCAGTTTTGCATAATGAAGGGCCGCTGTCGCTCCATAGCAAGCTTCTTTAATCTCAAAACTACGAGCAAAGGGCTGGATGCCCAGCAAACCATGCACAAAGACGGCCGCAGCTTTACTTTGGTCAATTCCTGACTCAGTAGCCACAATGACCATATCAATTTCTGCTCTTTCTTGCTCAGTTAAAATAGAATCACTTGCACTGGCCGCCAAGGTCACGATATCCTCAGTTAGGGGCGCAATACTCAATTCCTTGAGCAAGAGTCCTTTGCTTAATTTTTCAGGGTCAATTCCCCTCGCTTCTGCTAAGTCTTGTAATTTCAAGACATATTGACTGGTCGCAAAACCAATCTTATCAATACCGATTGTCATATTTACCTCTGTTTTATCATTCATTGTAAAAAATCGTTCTATACTATTTTATCACAAATGGCAGTAAAAGAGAGAAAAAAGACTTGATTCACCAAATCAAGTCCCTTATGAATCTAACTTTTATGCTGTTTTCGTAAGTGAGAATACAGTCTGAGAATCACTGTTCCGCTAGCCATTCCAATGGAAATCACCAAAGCCAGCATAACAACCAAGGTTGCACTAGCAATGGCATGACTGTAATCTCCCGTCACAAAAAAGGCAGTTGTCCGATAGGAGAGATAACCCGGAACCAGAGGTGCCAAGATGGCCAAGATAAAGACTACAGCAGGTGTCTTATAAAGAATACTTAAAATCTGGCTGACACAAGAACCGATAATGGCTGCAATAAAAGTAGCCACAATAACATTGGTCGGTTCCTTGAGCAAGAGATAAATCAGCCAGACAGCCATGCCCAAAATTCCTCCTGGTAAGAGCATGGACCGCTGAACATTGAGTACGATTAGAAAGGTAATAATAGCAAGAAGACTTGCTACTGCTTGTAATAAAAAGGTTGTTAGTGTCATATTAATTCATCAATACCAAGGCGACAGAAGTTCCTGCCCCTAAAGCAAGGGTAATGAGCAGGGATTCAAACATCTTGCTCATACCAGAGTTTATGTGGTTAGTCATAATATCACGGACCGCATTGGTCAAGGCAATCCCTGGTACAAACGGCATGACCGCACCAGCTATAATCAAATCTGCCGTTGAAGGAAAACCTGTGTAGCGAGCCCAAAACTGGGCAATCATCCCAAAGACAAAGGCTCCAGCAAAGGCCGTTACAAAGGGAATTCGGATAAACTTCTCCACATAGAGGGAAAAGGCAAAACCAAATAAGGTAGCCACTCCTGCCCCAAGTGCGTCGTAGATATTTCCACTAAACATAATTGAAAAGAAAGGAGCACTAAAGGTCGCAGCCAAAGTTACCTGCAACTTAGTATAGGGAAGAGGTTGAGCTTGCAAGGCCGTCAATTGCTTAAAGGCTGTTTCTAAATCAAGCTTTCCACCTACTAACTGACGAGAAATCTGATTCACATCGCAGACTTTTTCGATGTTATAAGAAGAGGAAGTCACGCGCTTCATACGCGAAATATTGGTATTTTCAATGGAGAAAAAGATTGCGGCAGGCATGGCAAGAACATTACAATCCACAATCCCCTGCGAATGCGCAATTCGAATCATGGTATCTTCTACACGATGAATCTCTGAGCCACTTTTGAGAAGAATGGTTCCAGCTAACATAATCACATCGATGACGGCATTTAATTCTCTTGATTCTTCCATGCTTGCCTCCTTTTATCAACTCTCTCTATTCTATCACAAATCTGGAGTCAAAAAAAATCTTTGCCATGAAATCATGACAAAGATTCGTTTAATCACGAGAATTTTCGTGGTTTCCTTCACTATTTGGTTGAGTCGGAGTAGGAACCGTTCCTTGTTGATTTCCTTGCTGGCCACCTTGTTGATTCCCTTGATTTGGAGTAGTAGGTGAACCTTGGTTACCACGTGGAACTGACGTTGAAGAGGAACTTGATGGTGGTGTTTTGGGTTTATAAATCGAAATTTTAATACGTGTGCTGGCTAAATCAATTTTTCCACCCGCTTTTGGACTTTGCTCTACAACAGTCCCCTCAGCAGTTCCTTCAGGAGCTTTAGACACTTCTACAACTTCGATATTAGCCTCTTTCACCCCAACAATTTGAATCAAATTAATTTTAGTGAATTCAAGACTTGAACCAATATAACTTGGCATTGAAATAGAATTTACTTTTTTAGCAACAGTCAGAACTATTTGAGTTGCCTTGCTAAGATCGTAGGTTGTTCCCTCCGGTAAACTTTGTTTCATGATTGTACCGGCTTCGATTTCGTTGGATTCTTCTTCCTCAATCTTAATTAGATTTTCTGGAACCTTCTTGCCTTTCAATTCTGCCACTACATCACTAGATTTTCGTCCAAGATAATTTCCAAGTTGGAAAGATTGCTGACCAGAAGACACAATCAAATTAATTTTTGTTCCTTCTTTGCGTGTCGTACCAGCGTCAGGATCGGTACGAATAACACGACCTTCTTCAACCTTATCACTAGCCTCTGTTTTTTCTTCACCAACCTCAAAATTGGCTTTCTTAAGCGCTTCTTTAGCCTCAGCAACCGTCTGACCTGCCACCTTTGGAACGGCAATGGTAGCAGGCGTTCTATATAAAATCCATACTAAGGATGCCACAACCAACAAGAAGGTCGCAAATAAAATTGGATAACGTGCTTTCAGGCGACGCCGTTTGGTTGGCTTTGGACTAGGTACTGGTTTTTCTGTCTGATGAGGCTGGGGCTTAGGCTGAGGTCTTCCCTCTTGTACCGGAGCTTTAGGAATAGAAGTCAAGGTACTTTGTGGAACTTTAGGAAGAGTTTTAGTATCTGCCTTAGTTGCATCGTCAAAGACTAGCTTTGGTTCATTACGACGATTATTAGACAAACTACTCGACAAATCCACATACATTTCAGCGACTGATTTGTAGCGATCTGTCAATTTCTTAGCAGTTGCCTTGATAACAACATTTTCTAGAGCCTGAGGCACAGATGGATTTTCGGCTATAACCGATGGCAGTGGTTTCTGGAAATGCTGGAGGGCGATGGTCACTGCGCTATCCCCATCGTAAGGAATATGACCTGTCAGCATCTCATAGAAAATAATTCCCATGGCATAGATATCACTCTGCACAGTTGCTTTAGAACCACGCGCCTGCTCTGGTGATAAATAATGCACAGAACCTAGCATTGAGTTGGTCTGAGTTAGACTCGTCTCTGCAAAGGCTACTGCAATCCCAAAGTCTGTAACTTTGGCAGTCCCATCTGGGGTCAAAAGGATATTTTGCGGTTTCAAATCCCTGTGAACAATTCCTCGAGTATGGGCTAAGCGCATAGCCAAGAGGATTTGTCCCATGATTCGAACCGCTTCTTCATTTGAAAGAGGGTGATGTTCCTTGATATAGCGTTTGAGGTCTAATCCAGCAACATATTCCATTGCGAGATACTGTTGTCCCTCTTCTTCACCGATATCTGTAATCCGAACGATATGAGGATGGTCCAAATCTGCCATGGCTCTCGCTTCCCGCTGAAAACGAGCCACAGCAATCGGGTCTGTCTGGTAGTTGGTCCTCAGGACCTTTACCGCCACTTCTTCCCCGTCTAGAATCAAATCTTTAGCCAAGTAAACATCTGCCATGCCTCCTCGACCAATCTGTTTGAGAATCCGATACCGCCCGGCAAAAATCTTGCCGATTTGGATCATTCTGTTTCCTCCTCATTAACAGCAATAAGGGCAACTGTGATGTTGTCTAAACCACCTGCATTGTTGGCAAAACGGATCAAGGTTGCTGCCTTATCTTCCAAAGAAATATCGCTGGTTACAATATCAGAAATCTCACTTCCTGAAATCATATTTGTCAAGCCATCACTATTGAGTAAGAGATAGTCCCCAGGCTCAAGGGTGATTATTCCAAAATCAGGCTGAATTTCATCTTTTTGACCAATAGATTGAGTAATAATATTTTTCTGTGGATGGCTAGCAGCTTCTTCTGGCGTCAATTGACCAGCCTTAAGCAATTCATTGACCAAAGAATGGTCGCTCGTTAACTGGTGGTATTCTTCTCCACGAATCAAACCGATACGAGAATCTCCGATGTGGGCATAAATAGCCTGATTATCAATAATGGCTAAAGCCTCAAGGGTTGTTCCCATTCCTTTATAGGCTTCATTTTGTCCCAATTGGTTAATCCTTTGATTTTCAATCTCAAGGTTGTTAGCAAACCATTCACGCACTTCATTAACCGTATCGATTTGTGTATCAACCCAAGCTACACCCAGGTCTGTTACCGCCATCTCACTAGCGATATTCCCTGCGCGATGACCTCCCATACCATCAGCTAGGATAATCATGGTACGCCCAGCTCTATTGACATAGTGGTTGACATAGTCTTGGTTATTTGTTCGTTTCTGACCAACATCTGTTAATAATGAAATTTCCATGTGTTAGTTCCTTCCTAATCTGATATCTTGCGAAATTGACTGATAAAGAATCCATCACTTCCATACAATTCAGGTGTAATGAGGATACAGCCGTCTTTCATGATATTCTTACATTCATGTTCTAGTGTTACCTGCTCAAATTCAGGATGACTTTCTAAAAATGCCTGTACGACTTGAAAGTTCTCCTCTGAGACAATAGTACAGGTACTATAAGTTATTATACCACCTTTGCGTAGTGTTTGACAAACACTACCTAATATTTCTAGCTGAATTTCCTGCAAGGACGCGAAATCTGCCGTTTCTTTATTGTATTTGATGTCTGGTTTGCGTCGCAGAAGACCAATTCCTGAACAGGGAGCATCTACCAAAATCTTATCAAATGAATCCTGACCAAAAAACTCATGTACCTTTCTGGCATCCAATTTTTGCGTTTGAATCCGATCTGCAACCCATAGACGTTGGGCATTTTCTTGAATTAAGTCCAACTTATGGTCGTACAAGTCCAGAGCAGTAACCTGACCTGTCGTGAGATAAGAGGCTATATGGGCTGTTTTCCCACCCGGAGCCGCACAGGCATCTAGAACCTGCTCATCACCTTGTAAATCAAGAGTGGGAGCAACAAGCTGACTGGACTCGTCTTGGATGGTAATGGCTCCCTCCGCAAACAAATCATGGCCTGCAAAATGCCCCTGCTCCTTAACCAAACCAGAAGGAGACAAGGATGAATCACTGGCCTCCAACAAGGCTTGGATTTCCTCTTTTCGTCCTAAGTCTGTTACACGAATGCTGGCCTTGTTTCGCACCAAAATGCTTTCAAAGATAGCTTGCGCTCGCTCTTCTCCGTATTCTTCCTTGAGCTTGGCAACTAGCCAAACTGGGAGAGAATAGGCAATGGAATCACGCTTGTTTTTTCGTTTGATGCTAGCAATATCTGGCCAGCCTTCACGCAAGATACGGCGAAGGACGGCGTTGAGCAATTTTTCACTGCCTTTTTTACGGACTTTGGCTAATTCCACTGCTTCATTAACCACAGCATGGTCTGGAATCTTGTCCAAATAGCGGAGCTGGTAGGCACTCATGAGAAGAAGGACATAAAGCCAACTATCTAACTGGTCTCTGTCTTCGATAAAGTGGGATAGGTACCATTCCAGAGTCAGTTTACGGGCTACCGTTCCATAGACAATCTCTGTCACCAAGCCCTTGTCTGCTACAGAAAGTTGACTTCCCTTGAGATGCTTATTTAAGGCGATATTTGAGTATGCTTGATTGATAAAAACATCCTCTAATACTGCTAGGGCTAAACTTCTAGCTGTTTCTACTTTAATCACCAAATCGTTCTCCTACAGTCAATGTACGTCCAACACCGTTGAGGAAGGAAGCAATGTCCATCTTAGGTTTACCAGCTGGCTGCACTTGTTTGAGAGACAAAGCTCCTTCAGCCGTTGCGACAATCAATTCTTTCTTGCCGATAGAGAGAATCTCTCCTGGATTTCCCTGACCATCTACTGTTAGGGCTTCATAAATCTTAAAGCGGTCTCCCTTAAGGAAAGTATGGGCAACAGGCCACGGATTCATTCCACGGATTTGGTTAAAGAGTTGACGATTGCTTTTATTCCAATCCAACTTTTCTTCCTCGGGTTTGATATTTGGCGAGAAAGTAACCTGACTTGGATCCTGCGGTTCAGGTTTGATGTCACCAGCAATGTAGGCAGGCAAAGTGTCCAAAAGCAAATCGCGACCAACAAGAGCTAATTTCTCAAACAAGGTGCCAACATTGTCCTCATCCGTGATAGGAATACTGCGACGAGAAATCATATCCCCTGCATCCATTTCCTTAACCATCTCCATAATGGTCACACCAGCTTCCTCGTCCCCTTGAATCAAGGCATAATGGATTGGCGCTCCACCACGATGTTTAGGAAGAAGAGATGCATGAACATTGACCGCAAAGTCCATGCTATCAAGGAGTCTACTTGGGAGAAACTGCCCAAAAGCAGCTGTCACAATCCCATCCGCTCCTAGCTTCATAATAGCTTCCATCTCTGGACTTCCAGATAATTTTTCAGGTTGGTAGATTGGAAGACCCGCTTCTTTGGCAGCCTGCTTGACTGGGGTTTCTTGGATAACTTTTTTACGTCCGACAGCACGGTCTGGCTGGGTCACAACGGCTAGAATTTCGTAACGGTCATCTGTCAAAAGTCCTTTTAAGACTGTTGCTGAAAAGTCGGGGGTCCCCATAAAGATTAATTTTGTCATATCTTCTCCTTCTTATAAAAATTGCTGTGGCTCATGGTCAATGCTGAGACGGAGCTCACTATTTTCCCGTTCTTGAGTCAAGGCCAAGACCTGGTTGAGGGTCGGCCCCAGCTCATCTTCTAAACGGTATTTAATCAAAATCTGATAATGATAGAGGTTGTGGGTACGAGCAATGGGTTTGGGCGTTGGCCCAAGAATGTTACTGGTCTCTGACAATCCTGACCGCAAAATGTTCATAACTTCATAGGCACGTTTGACCACCTCTTCTTCTTTCTTGTGAGAAAGGGTAATGCCAATGGTGAAATAGTAAGGTGGATAACCAAGTTGTCGTCTGATTCCCATTTCATAAGCGTAAAAACCTTCGTAGTCCTGGTCTTTTGCAAATCGAATAGCGTAGTGCTGAGGATTGTAAGACTGAATCAAGACCTGCCCAGCTTTTTCAGCTCGACCTGCACGACCTGCCACCTGAGTCAAGAGCTGGAAGGTTCTCTCAGAAGAACGGAAATCTGGTAGATTCAAGGCCGTATCCGCATTGAGCACTCCGACCAAAGTCACATTGGGAAAATCCAATCCCTTGGCAATCATCTGAGTACCAAGTAAAATATCTGCTTCCCCTCTACCAAACTGGTCAAGCAGAGCTTGATGACTACCTTTCTTACGAGTCGTATCCACATCCATGCGCAGAATACGGGCCTGGGGAAAGAGTTCTGCCAGCTCGTCATAAGCCTTCTGTGTCCCCGTCCCGTAGTAACGAATACTGCGACTCTTACAGTTAGGACAGACCTGAGGAATGTCCTTAGAAAAACCACAATAATGGCAGTTCATGGTCTTGGTATCCATGTGCAGGGTCAAAGAAATATCACAGTTGGGACACGTATCAACGGTCCCACACTCCCGACACATGACAAAGCTAGAATAACCACGGCGATTGAGCATGAGAACCACCTGCTCTTTTTTAACCAGACATTCCTGAATAGCTTCTAGCAAAGGAGGCGTAAAGTTTGACGTCTCGTTTTGTCCGATATAGTCTCGAAAGTCAATCACTTGAACCTCAGGGATTGTAGCCAAAGGATTGGCGCGTTGGGTCAGACGTAAGTGTTGATAGACGCCTTTGCCAGCCCGAGCACGGCTTTCCAGACTAGGAGTTGCTGAACCAAGTACCAGGGCAGCTTGATTGTACTGAGCCCGTAAAATGGCCACTTCTCTAGCATGGTAACGGGGATTACTGTCTTGCTTATAAGTCGCTTCATGCTCCTCATCGATAATCATAACACCTAGATTTTTCAGCGGAGCAAAGATGGCCGATCTAGCACCCACAACAACTTGAGCATCGCCGCGTTCTACCTTGCGCCATTCATCATACTTTTCACCATTAGACAAGCCTGAGTGAAGAATAGCCACTTTCTCACCAAATCGAGCAATAAAACGCTCCGTCATTTGTGGAGTCAAGGAAATCTCAGGCACCAGCAAAATAGCTGTCTTGCCCTTGTCCAAGGCCCCTTGGATAATCTGTAAGTAAACCTCGGTCTTCCCACTTCCTGTAATCCCTTGAAGGAGGAAGGGAGGCTGGTGACTGCCAATCGCACTGATAACCACATCACGCGCCTGTCTTTGCTCTGGATTCAACTCCAAAGGCTGACTTGCCTCAATGCCTTCAAAATAAGCAGCCGAGCGTTGAACTTCCTTTTGGACTATGGTCACAGCACCTTGTTCGACAAAGAAGTTGACTTGCTCCCGCGAGTAGGACTCTAACAAACTAGCCAAGGAAGCACTCTCTGGATGAGACAGCAGATAGTCTCTCAGTTCTAACTTTTTCTTGGCGCGTGTAGAAATCTCGACACCTTCTAACTGAACAAGGTCAATCTCATACCAAGACTGGGTCTTGACCTTCTTTTGATCGACCGCCTGATATTCCAGACCAAGCAAGCCTTTTCTAGTTAAACGCATCATTTCTGCTTGCTTACCTAAATCCAGAGAAGAAAAGGCTAGCGAATCTTCTGAACCAAACAGACGCTCTCGATCTTCCTGACTCAGACCTGCCAGAGGATAGAGAATCTTGTCATAGCTGGAGTTCAGAAATCCCGGTAACATAGCCTTAAGGATGGAGATTTTGTAGGAGAAGACGGACTTGCGGAGCTCCTCAGCCAGCCAGAGTTGTTCTTGCGTGAGTACAGGAGAAAAATCCAGTACCTCAGCAATATCTTTTAAATCTTGATTTGCCTCTTCTTCATCCGATTGAGTCTCCAAACCAAGAACAATCCCTTGAATCAGGCGATTCCCCTTACCAAAAGGCACATGAACCCGCATCCCAACTTCCAACATTCCCATAAATTCCTCCGGAATCCTGTAACTATAGGGCTGGTCCGTCTGCATCAAAGGCACATCTACAATAATCTTGGCTATGGCCATCTTCTCACCTCCTCCTTGTCAGTACATTCTTGCAATAGAAAAAATAAGATTGAGTCCCCCCAACCTTAAATTTTTTCACCATCTTCTTTTTCTTTAGCGATTTGCTCTTTGATTTTCTTTTCTTCTTCTTCTTTGCGGCGTTTTTCTTCTTCGATACGGCGACGCACTGCTTCACGTTTTCCTTCTGGATCTGGGTGAATCGTAACGTTTCCTGATTCGATTTCTTCTAAAGCGCGAAGAGTTGATTTTTCAGATTTGAAACCTTGAGTTGCTGGCGCACCTGCTTCTAATTCGTGGGCACGTTTTGCTTCCAAGATTACGAGTGAATATTTTGAAGGAACCTTGTCGAGCAAGGTATCAATAGAGGGTTTTAACATCATTTGCTTGTACCTATTTTCTAAATTTTATCGGCTAGTTGGAGACTTTGGTAACATCTCCTGATAATGACCAATGACACGGTCCACACGGAAGTGCTCTGCTTCGATAACACGTTTGACACGCTCAGCGGCTAGGGGCACCTGATCGTTGACAATCGCGTAATCATACTCACGCATGAGGGCAATTTCTTCCTTGGCTTTTTCGATTCGTTGGGCAATCACTTCTGCACTGTCTGTTCCACGTCCTACCAAACGATCTTGCAATTCATCCAAATCTGGTGGTGTCAGGAAGATAAAGACAGCATCTGGAACCTTTTTCTTGACCTGAAGAGCTCCTTGAACTTCAATTTCAAGGAAGACATCGATTCCCTTGTCCAAGGTTTCATTTACGTAGGTCAGAGGAGTTCCATAGTAGTTGCCGACATATTCTGCATATTCCAACATCTGTCCTTGACGAATCAGCTCCTCAAACTCTTCGCGAGTACGGAAGAAATAATCAACACCGTCCACTTCTCCAGGACGTTGTGCGCGTGTCGTCATTGATACAGAGTATTGAAATTGGTTTTCAGAACTCTCAAAAATCTCTCTTCTAACCGTTCCTTTTCCAACCCCTGAAGGACCAGAAAATACGATTAGTAAGCCTCGGTCTGCCATTGTGTCTCCTTTTAGTCAGTCTGTGAAATAACATTTCTCTAGAATAACGGCAAAAAGCCAGATTATCCTTTACAGTCTTTCTATCTAGTGTAACAAAAAAGCAGTAATTTTTCAACTGCTCTTTCTTATTTATTTGGCATAGTCTACTGCTCGAAGCTCACGAATCACGGTTACCTTGATATTTCCTGGGTAATCGAGATTGTTTTCAATTTTCTCACGAACTTTGTGAGCCAAGATTGTGACTTTGTCGTCCTTGATTTTTCCTGGATTGACCATGATACGGATTTCACGTCCTGCTTGAAGGGCAAAGCTAGTTTGTACTCCTTCAAAGCCGTTAGCAATTTCTTCCAAATCATGAAGACGCTTGATGTAGCTTTCAAGAGACTCACTACGAGCACCTGGACGGGCTGCACTCAAGGCATCTGCTGCAGCAACGATAACTGCAATGACGCTTTCGGCTTCTACATCGCCGTGGTGACTAGCAATCGTATTCACCACAACTGGGTGTTCCTTGTACTTACGGGCCAATTCCATACCGATTTCAACGTGGCTACCTTCAACCTCGCGGTCAATAGCTTTCCCGATATCGTGAAGGAATCCAGCACGACGGGCAAGAGCCGCGTTTTCGCCAAGCTCACTAGCCATAATACCAGCCAACTTAGCAACCTCAATCGAATGGCGCAAGACATTTTGTCCATATGAAGTACGGAACTGCAAACGTCCCATAATCTTCATCAAGTCTGGATGAAGGTTTGGCGCACCAATCTCATAGGCAGCGGCCTCACCGTATTCACGGATCTTATTATCAATCTCTTGACGGTTTTTCTCAACCAACTCTTCGATACGAGCTGGGTGGATACGACCATCCTTGAGCAACATTTCCATAGTCATACGGGCAATCTCGCGACGAATCGGGTCAAAACCTGACAAGGTCACCACTTCTGGTGTATCGTCGATAATCACATCGACCCCTGTCAAACTTTCAAAGGTACGAATGTTACGACCTTCACGACCAATAATGCGTCCCTTCATAGTATCATCTGGCAGATGAACTGTTGAGTTTGTCGACTCCGCTACATACTCACCAGCGATACGTTGCATAGCTTGAACCAAGATGTCCTTGGCCATTTTGTCAGAACGTTCCTTGACCTCTTGCTCAGCTTCACGAATGCGGCTGGCAATCTCCTTGGTCAAGTTCTCCTCTGTCTGAGCCAAGATAATATCTCGTGCTTCTGCCTGAGACAGGGCACCAATACGCTCTAGTTCTGCTTCTTTTTGTCTTTCGACTTCCTCTAATTGCTCTTCACGCGCATCAAGGTTTTTCGCTCTATCAGAAATACTTTGTTCTTTTTGTTCAAGTGTTTGTTCTTTACTCGTCAAATTGTCGTCTTTACGGTCAAGGCTAGTAGCTCTCTCTGTCAAACGACTTTCGATTTGTTTGAGTTCTTGACGTTCTGATTTGAATTCAGCGTCCACTTCTTCACGGTATTTTCTGGCTTCTTCTTTGGCCTCCAATAGTGCTTCTTTTTTAAGAGACTTACTTTCACGCTTGGCTTCATTAACAAGTAAATCCGCTTCACGCTCAGCTTGTCCACGTAAATTAGTTGCTTCTTGTTCAGCATTTAAAAGCATCAACTCTGCAGCTTCCTGAGATGATTTCATCTTGGCTGAGATGCTGACATATCCAATGACTAAACCAATGATGACGGCAAAAACAGCAATCGCAAGCGACATGATTTCCATGTTTTTACCTCATTTTATTGTTATTCCGAATGACATACATTCTTTTACATTCTACCATAAAAAAGTGATTTTCACAAACCTAAAATAGAATATGTTTTGGGGAATTTGGAATGGGTAACTTCTCAAAGTAACTTCCACTCACCTGACCAAAGTGGAAATTAGTCTAAAACGGATTTTTATGGTGGAATTAAGTGTGAGACGTTTGAGTTAGAAATGAGGTCTACTA
>NZ_JAIRCA020000006.1 GCF_020089495.2 Streptococcus mitis subsp. hohhotensis
CATGAGGGCGAAGCTACAGTCCGTGAAGAATCTCCAGCTTACACAGAACCGTTAGCAACGAAAGGCACGCAAGAACCGGGTCATGAGGGCGAAGCGGTAGTGCAACCGGAGTTGCCAGAGAACACTGATCCAGTAGCGACAAAAGGCACGCAAGAACCGGGTCATGAGGGCGAAGCCGCAGTGCAATCGGAGTTGCCCGAGAACACTGATCCAGTAGCGACAAAAGGCACGCAAGAGCCCGGTCACGAAGGTGAAGCCGCAGTCCGCGAAGAAACACCAGAGTATACTAAACCACTAGAAACCAAAGGTACGCAAGAACCCGGACATGAAGGTGAAGCAGCAGTAACAGAAGAACTTCCGGCTTTAGAAGTTACTACAAGAAATAGAACGGAAACAGAAAATATTCCTTATACAACAGAAGAAATTCAAGATCCAACACTTCTGAAAAATCGTCGTGAAACTGAACGACAAGGTCAAGCAGGAACACGTACAATTCAATATGAGGATTATATCGTAGATGGTAATGTCGTAGAAACTAAAGAACTATCACGAACTGAAGTACCTCCGGTAAAACAAATCGTTAAAGTAGGAACACTAGTCAAAGTTAAACCTACAGTAGAAATTGCCAACTTAACAAAAGCTGAGAACAAAAAATCGATAACTGTAAGTTATAACTTAACAGACTCTACATCAGCGTATGTCTCTGCCAAAGCGCAAATTTTCCAAGGTGATCAGCTGATTAAAGAGGTGGATATAGAAAATCCTGCCAAAAAGCAGGTGATATCAGGTTTAAACTACTACACACCTTACACACTAAAAACACGTTTAACTTATAATCTAGGCGAAAACGATGAACAAAGCACAGAAACATCAACTCAAGCTTTCCAATTAGATTATAAGAAAATAGAAATTAAAGATATTGATTCAGTGGAACTATACGGCAAAGAAAATGACCGTTATCGTAGATATTTAAGTCTAAGTGAAGCACCGACTGATACGGCTAAATACTTTGTAAAAGTGAAATCAGATCGCTTCAAAGAAATGTACCTACCTGTAAAATCTATTACAGAAAATACGGATGGAACGTATAAAGTGACGGCAGCTGTTGATCAACTTGTAGAAGAAGGTACAGAAGGTTACAAAGATGACTATACATTCAATGTAGCAAAATCTAAAGCGGAGCAACCAGGAGTTTATACATCGTTCAAACAACTTGTAACAGCGATACAAAGCAACTTAGCAGGTGTATATAAATTAGCTGCGGATATGACAGCCGATGAAGTAGGACTACCAGAAAATCAAACAAGTTACATAAAAGGAGAATTTACAGGAACGTTAGTAGGAACAGAAGGAAGCAAAGCATATGCTATATATGACCTGAAAAAACCACTGTTCGACATATTAAAAAATGCAACTGTAAAAGATTTAGATCTTAAAAATACACAAGTGGATAGCAAAGAGAATGCCGCAGTAGTAGCAAAAACAGCGGATAATGCTACTATCAGCAATGTAGCTGTAGAAGGAAAAGTATCAGGTAGAAAATCAGTTGCAGGATTAGTAGTAGATGCAACAAATACAAGAATAGAAAACAGCTCATTCAGCGGAAAACTAATCGCCAATCACGCGGATAACAATGCGAATTACGCAGGAGGAATCGTCGGTAAATTAACTGGTGGAAATGCCAAAGTTGATAAATCGAAAGTTGATGCAGTCATCTCTACGGCTGCTCGTAACAATAACCAAACAGCAGGAGGAATCGCAGGTAAATTAGAAAATGGAGCGTTAGTAACACGTTCTGTAACAACAGGTAAAATCTTAAATGGTCGAGGATATTCGAGAATCGGAGGAATAGTTGGGTCTACATATCCAAGAGGTCGTGTGGACAATGTAGTAAGTAATATGAATGTCGGTGACGGGTATGCTACTACAGGAGACCAATTCGGTAGTGCAGACGTGAAGAATGCTATTACCTATGTTGAAAATAAAAAACAAGATAACTTCGTTCGAAAAGTAACTAAAGAAGAAGCGGATGCTAAGATTGCTTCTTATGGAATAACAGTAACTCTTGATGATACTGGGCAAGACCTAAAAGCAAACTCAAAAGAAGTTGACTATACAACATTGAGTAAAGCACAAGTTGAAAGAAAAGTAGCTTATAACAACATAGAAAAATTAATGCCATTTTACAATAAAGAGCTAGTTGTTCATTATGGTAACAAAGTAGCAACAACGGATAAACTTTATACTACAGAACTACTAGACGTAGTGCCAATGAACGGAAATGAAGTAGTAACGGATATTAATAATAAGAAAAATTCAATCAATAGAGTTATGTTACACTACAAAGACAACACGGTAGAATACTTAGATGTAACATTCAAAGAAAACTTCACAAACGGTCAAGTAGTCGAATACAATGTCGCAGACAAAGGATACATATTCACACCAGAAGCATTTGTATCAGATTATACAGCGATAACGAATAGTGTACTAAGTGAATTGCAGAATGTAACATTCAGCTCAGAAGCGACTAAGAAAGTACTAGGAGCGGCAGACGATGCAGCATTAGATAACTTATACTTAGATAGAGAATTTGAGGAAGTTAAAACTAATATAGCAGAGCACTTAAGAAAAGTATTAGCGATGGATAAATCCATCAACACTACGGGAGATGGTGTAGTTGAGTATGTAAGTGAGAAAATCAAACATAACAAAGAAGCCTTCATACTGGGACTTACTTACATGAACCGTTGGTACAATATTAATTATGATAGTCTGAATACAAAGGATTTATCAGTGTACAAATTTGACTTTAACGGAAATAATGAAGCTTCAACGCTAGACACTATCATCGCATTAGGAAATAGCGGACTAGAAAACCTACGAGGACCAAATACGACAGGGCTATATGCGAGCACACTTGCACCACTTAAGGGAGAAGATTCAGTCTTTGACTTCGTAGAAGCCTATAGAAAACTATTCTTACCAAACAAAACCAATAATCAGTGGTTGAAAGACAATACAAAAGCCTACATAGTAGAGGCGACATCAGATATAGAAGAAGTTCGTGAAAAACAAGTATCACCAACGGCTGATAAGAAATACTCAATAGGAGTATATGATAGAATATCAGCACCAAGTTGGGGATATAAGAGTATGTTGCTGCCACTATTAACGATGAAAGAAGAAAGTCTGTATGCAATATCTACGCTATCAACATTAGCCTTCGGTAGCTATGAACGTTATCGAGACAGAGGAGCGGACGGAGTTATCCTATCAGGAGAAGCCCTACGACAATATGTTAGAGGAAAAGTAGATCAATCTGCGAAATGGCAAAGAGATCATTATGACATTTGGTATAAAGTTCTAGCACCAGAATTTAAAGAAAGATTATACCGTGCAGTGCCGGTAACAGATGCATTTGAGGTAAAAGATACAAATGGTAGAGGCTACTGGGCAACATTATCAGACAAAAACATAGACTCTATCTATAGTTTCTTCGGGCCAGCAGGTAAATACCATACGCCAAGAAAGAATGCAGGAGCTTACGCAACAGGAGTAGAGGCCTACTTTGTAAGTGATAGATTGTTAGACCAATATGGAACATCGGTTTATAGTCATGAGATGGTGCACAACTCAGACGGAAGAGTCTACTTCGAAGGAAACGAGCGACGTGAAGGACTGGGAGCAGAACTATATGCACTAGGACTACTTCAATCAGCGGACAGTGTAGATAAAGATGCAATAGTATTAAATACAATCTTCAAAGGAGATAAAGACTCAAGAACTCGTCTACACACATACGATCCAACGGCAAGATTCACTTCTGAAGAAGAAATTCAACACTACTTACACGGAATGTATGATGTGCTATACACGCTTGATGCGATGGAAGCCAAGGCAGTATTAATTCAATCTGACACGGTTAAGAAACAATGGTTTAGAAAAATAGAGAACTACTATGTGCGTGATGATAGATATAACAAGGATACACACGCAGGAAATAAAGTTCGTCCATTAACCGATGAAGAAGTAGCAAGATTAACAACGTTAGACTCATTAATCGAAAATGACATCATCAATAGACGTGCTTATCAAAATGAAGCTCAATACGGAAGAAACGGATATTACACAATAAGTATGTTCTCGCCTATCTATGCAGGACTAAGCAATCCAAACGGTGCGCCAGGAGATGTCATGTTTAGAAAAACAGCATTTGAATTATATGCGGAAAAAGGATATCACAAAGGATTCCTGCCGTATGTTTCTAACCAATACGGAGCAGATGCACTTGCAGAAGGAAGTAAAACATACTCAAGTTGGTACAAACGAGATGTTGCTTTAGTTACAGATAGTTTAGTATTGAGAAAAGTATTTGATAATCACTATACAAACTGGGTGGACTTCAAAAAAGATATGTTCAATCAACGTATCAATAAACAGGCGAACTTGAAGCCAATTACTATTCAATATGAACTCGATAAACCGAACAGCACAAAAGAAGTAACCATTTCATCAGCACAAGAAATGCAAGCTTTAATTGATGCGGCAGTAGCGCACGATGTGAAAAATCTTAAACGTGCAACAGAAAATGTTCCGTCAAGTTGGGTTCACTTACTGAAACAGAAAATCTATAATGCCTACCTACGTAGCACAGATGATTTCAGAGAATCTATTTATAAATAAGATTGTAGAGTTTTATTGTTGAATAGTGTTTCTTGCAAGAATGAGGAGTCAGATGACCAATCTACTCCTTTTTCTTATGGAGTGATATTGAGATTTGATTAAATGCAGATTGCAGGAATCATCTTCCGCTTACTAACGACTAATGGCGACAAGATGTATCTCAATCCCACAGAAAATGTTGATTTGATGAATGATTTTGCTAGAGAAGAGGCTTCAAGTTATCTGGCTTGACTTTCTTGATGGAAATTATATAATAGATGTAATGATAAGCATTACAACATGAAAAGAGGACCATTTATGACCTATGAATACAAGAGCCACATTTATTTAGCAGAGGCAGTTTTGAATGTAAAGGATTTGACAAGTCAAACAGCCTTTTATCAGCAGATTATTGGTTTAGAAATCTTATCTCAAACGGAGACAGAGGTCGTTCTAGGTCTTGGAGGAAAAGCCTTGGTACACTTGATTCAAGCACAAGAGAGTGGTGAAGCAAGGGAACATTATGGACTTTACCATCTGGCTATTCTCTTGCCGACACGAAAGGCTTTGGCTGATATCTTGAAACACCTGACAGATTTACAGATTCCTCTTGTGGGCGGTGCAGACCATGGTTATAGTGAGGCCCTTTACTTGGAGGATTTAGAGGGAAATGGCATTGAACTCTATCGAGATAAGCCGGTTTCCACATGGGATATTCGAGAAGATGGACGCATTATCGGTGTGACGGAGGCTTTTGCGGCGCAGGACATTTATGAGTTGGGGGAAAGAGTCGAGCCCTTTATCCTAGCAGATGGTACGAGAATGGGGCATATTCATCTTTCCGTCAAGGATAGTCGAAAGTCCAGCCAGTTTTATCAGAAGGTGTTAGAGCTAGAGGATAAATTCAGTGTGCCTAGCGCTAGTTGGATTGCAGCTGGGGATTACCATCATCATTTGGCAGTCAACGAATGGGGAGGAAAAGGCCTAGTTCCGCGTAAGCAAGGCTTGCCAGGCTTAACCTATTATGTTATTGAAGTCGCACATAAAGAAGAACTGTTAGCGATTGCCCAACGAGCACAAGAAGTTGATGCACCAATCAAGTGGTTGACATCGAGCCAGTTGGAAATCACAGACCCAGATGGAATTGTGACTCGTGTTCGCTTAGATAGATAAAACTAGGAATTTCTATCAAGTTATCAGCATAGCTAGTTTACCTTTTGAAAAGTCTGTGGTAACAGAACTGCGTGAGACGGATGGGCGAGAATTTTGACAAAGGAGCTGATTAGAGATATAATGAAGAAAAATCGAGCAAGGAAAAAGAAATGACAAACTCAAAGTATATTACTCGTTTGAAACGTTCAGAGGGTCAGTTGCGTGGGATTCAAAAGATGATTGAAGAAGATCGTGACTGTGCTGATATTGTTACGCAACTAACAGCCGTGAAATCTAGTGTAGAGCGCGTGATTGAGATGATAATTACCGAAAACCTTACTGAATGTATCAATCAGCCGCTAGATGATCCTGAAGCTCAAAAGGAACGCCTAGAAAAGGCTATCCGATACTTGATTAAACGGAAATAAATGAATGTTTTGAGACGATATTTGCAAAGGTCTATCTACTATTAGAATAGTTTAATGTGAATCAAGAGAGGCTGGAAAAAGTCTTTGAAATCAGAAAAACGCATAGTATCCAGTTTTGAAAGCCTTGATACTATGCGTTTTATTATGTGACTATTGGTCCGTCTCGCTCCGCTAGGTGCGAGACAAAAAAACCACCCGCTATGCGGGTGCGCGTCGAAGGTTATACCAAAAAACTCCGAACGCGATACAATAAAGGTGTTCAAGCCAATTGTAAAGCGAAAGGAGAAAAATATGGCACAAAAGGCTCATAGTTTATCGCATACAAAGTGGCACTGTAAGTATCACATTGTGTTCACCCCTAAGTATAGACGAAAAGTCATCTATAATCAATGTCGAAGTAGTTTAGGCGAGATATTTCATCGCTTGTGTAGTTATAAAGGAGTTGAAATTATCGAGGGTCACTTAATGCCAGACCATGTATATATGTTAGTAAGTATTCCACCAAGGATAAGTGTTTCGAGTTTCATGGGTTATTTAAAAGGAAAAAGTGCACTCATGATGTTTGACAAACACGCCAATCTCAAGTACAAGTTTGGGAATCGGCATTTCTGGGCGGAAGGTTATTATGTAAGTACAGTAGGACTTAATGAAGTCACAATTAAGAAATATATTCAAGATTAAAGAAATTATCCAGTGGATGATTTCTTCACGAGTATGAAAATTTGAGAACGAGTAAATCATGATATAGCACTAGATAAATTGAGTGTAAAAGAATATGAGGATCCCTTTAGGGATAGTGGTAAGTAATACTAAAGCCTCTTTGAGAGGCAAGTGACGAGTCAAGAGCAATAAGGCTTGAACAACGTGAAAGCCAGCGTCTTTAGGCGCTGGCTGGTAATTTGGGCTTATAGCCCTGGGACAAACCACCCGTTTGACGGGTGGTCATGATTGTGGGGAGATTTATACTCTTCGAAAATCTTTTCAAACCACGTCAGCTTCACCTTGCCGTAGAAATATGTTCCTGACTTTGTCAGTCTTATCTACAACCTCAAAACAGTGTTTTGAGCAGTCTGCGACTAGCTTTCTAGTTTGCACTTTGATTTTCATTGAGTATTACTTCACTTTCTCCTGAAATTGAGTTTTTGCCCAGCTCCTCTTGATTATTCTACTTGACCGGGCCAAGCATTCATACCACCTTCTACATTGATAACGGTGAGGCCTTGGGCGCTGAGAAATTGGCAGGCAGAGGCAGAACGCACTCCACCTTGACAGATGACATGGTATTCATGGTCAGGTTTGAGTTCTTTGTATCCTTGTTCCAAGGTACTTAATGGAAGATTTTTGGCACCTGGTGCATGTCCTGCTTGGAATTCATGTGCTTCACGGACATCGATAAGCTCTAGATTTTCATTTTGATATTTTTCATAAAAGTCAGCCATGCTGATATTAGTTTCCATATTCTACTCCTTCTGGCTTAGCCATTTTGTATAGTGAATAAGCGCCGTCAAGGTTTTGGACGGTAAATCCTGCTTGTTTGAGGATACGCTCTGCGATATAGCTGCGTAAACCACTGTGGCAGCTAACGATGTAGGCTTGGTTCTTGTCCAGTTCGTCCAAGCGCTCCCGTAGTTCGTTTAGGGGGATGTGGATGGTATCGACTTTGAGTCTACCACTTTGGAATTCGCCACTTGTCCGTACATCAAGGAATTTCTTACCTTTAGCCAGTTCGTCTTCGAGCTGATACCATTGAATATTGTCGCTGAGACCTTCGATAAGGTTCAAGGCTGCGTAGCCCAGCATATTGACGGGATCCTTGGCAGAGCCAAATGGTGGCGCATAGGTGAACTCCAATTCTGGTAAGTCAAAGACGGTGAGATTTCCCTTGATAGCAGTTGCTAGGATATCGATTCGCTTGTCAACACCTTTCTTCCCAACTCCTTGGGCACCGTAGATTTTTCCAGTGGTTGGGTCAAAGAGGAGCTTCAAGGTCATATCAGTAGCGCCTGGATAATAACCAGCGTGGTCTTTCCCACTGACATGAAGGGCCTTGTAAGGAAGTTGATTCATGCTAAGGATACGCTCGCTGAGACCAGTCGAAGCAGCTGTCATATCAAAGGCACGAACGATAGCAGTGCCGATACTGCCCTTGTTTGTACGTTCTAGTCCTGCGATGACGTCTGCCACTTGGCGTCCCTGACGATTGGCAGGAGAAGCGAGAGAGATGAGAGCGTCTTGGCCCGTAATCTCTTGCTTGACGACGATGGCATCCCCAACTGCAAAAATATCTTTTTGACTGGTTTCGTAATGTTCATCTACAAGAATCCCACCTCTAAGTCCCAGTTCAATCCCCGCAGTTTTGGCCAGTCCGTTTTCAGGTTCAACACCGACAGAAAGGATGGTGAGGTCAGAGATGATCTTTTGACCGTTTTCGAGAACGATGACTTTTCCTTGGTCTTCAAATCGAGTCGCAGACTGAGAAGTGATAACGCGAACGCCGTTTTTAACCAATTCTTCCTGGACAAAGGCTGCCATTTCTTGATCTAATGATGGTAAGACATGGGGTGCTTTCTCAACAATAGTAACTTGCAGGCCGCGTTTCGCCAGATTTTCAGCCATTTCAAGCCCGATAAAGCCTGCACCGATAACGACAGCTTCTTTTGGATAATTGTCCAAGGCTGCCATAATTTCATCGAGATCGGGAACATTGCGGAGCGTGTAGGCATTCTTAGCTTCTGCAAAGCCTTCAATGGTAGGAACAAATGGTTTAGCTCCTGGGGAGAGGATCAGCTTGTCGTAGCTTTCTGTGAATTCTTTCCCATAATGACGTACCGTCACAGTGTGTTCTTCTGGCGAAATGCTGATGACCTCATGGAAAGGACGAACATCCAGATTAAAGCGTGCCTTGAGACTTTCAGGAGTTTGAACCAATAAATTATCACGGTTTGCAATTTCTCCTGAAACATAGTAAGGAAGCCCGCAGTTTGCAAAGGATACAAAGGGACCTTTTTCAAAAATAGTGATTTCAGCGTCTTCCATGAGACGTCTGAGGCGGGTTGCTGCTGACATTCCGCCTGCAACTCCCCCGACAATGATAATTTTCATTGATTTTCTCCTTTATGCTTCTAGATGATTTTTCCTGTCCAAGCGCTCATACCACCTCGGACATTGATGACATCATAGCCTTTTTTCTTTAGCTTTTTAGCAGCCATCTTACTACGCATACCAGAATGACAAATGACATAAAGTGTTTCTTTTGTCGCTGGTGTATAAGATCCGATTTCGGATAGAGGGACATTCTTGGCATTTTTGATATGGCCTCTACGAAATTCCATCGGCGTCCGAACATCCAGTAGCTGAATTGGTTCCTTGAGTTTGGCTTCTAACTCGCTGGTAGAAATACTGTCAATTTTTGTAAATAAGTGAAACATAGACACCTCCAAATATACCCTTATAGGGTATATTAAACCATGAAGTCAAGCTTTTGTCAAACAAGTTGTTTTGACTTGGTGGAGATTGGTTGCGATTGTATTGTTTTTCTCCTCAGTTCCTCAGCTTCCTCCTTGACACTCGGTCAGCTTTTGATACAATAGTACAAAATTAGAGGAGGTAGGTTATGATTCAGAAACATGCGATTCCTATTTTAGAGTTTGATGATAATCCTCAGGCGGTTATTATGCCTGATCACGAGGGGCTGGATTTGCACTTGCCCAAGAAGTGTGTCTATGCTTTTTTAGGTGAGGAGATTGACCGTTATGCGAGGGAAGTAGGGGCGGACTGTGTCGGCGAATTCGTTTCTGCCACCAAGACCTATCCAGTCTATGTCGTGAACTACAAAGGAGAGGAGGTCTGTTTGGCTCAGGCTCCTGTCGGTTCAGCTCCAGCAGCCCAGTTTATGGATTGGTTGATTGGCTATGGTGTGGAGCAGATTATTTCCGCTGGAACCTGTGGTGTGCTGGCTGATATAGAAGAAAATGCCTTTCTAGTCCCTGTTCGCGCTCTGCGAGATGAAGGAGCTAGTTATCACTATGTGGCACCTTCTCGTTATATGGAAATTCAGCCAGAGGCTATTGCTGCTATTGAGGGAGTGTTGGAAGCCAGAGGGATTCCCTATGAAGAAGTCATGACCTGGACGACAGACGGTTTTTACCGAGAAACGGCTGAAAAGGTTGCTTATCGAAAGGAAGAAGGCTGTGCTGTTGTGGAGATGGAGTGTTCTGCGCTTGCGGCAGTAGCCCAACTGCGTGGGGTTCTCTGGGGAGAATTGTTGTTCACAGCTGATTCCTTAGCAGACTTGGACCAGTACGACAGTCGTGACTGGGGTTCAGAAGCTTTCGAAAAGGCCTTGGAACTCTGTCTTGAGATAACTTCTCAGATATAGCTACTCTCCTTCTTTTTATGGTACAATGGATGTATGTTATTCAAATTATTTGTGAAAAAAATTGAAAGGGCCTTGGGTGGACTTTCGCCAGCTCGTCGCATCTTTTTAAGTTTCGCTGGAGTTATTTTGATAGGCTCTCTTCTTTTGAGTTTGCCCTTTGTTCAGGCGAGTGATTCGCAGGCCACTTATTTTGACCATCTTTTTACGACGGTTTCTATGGTCTGTGTGACTGGCCTTTTTACGCAACCAGTGGCTACGACCTATAATGTCTGGGGGCAGTTGATTTGTATGCTCTTGATACAGATTGGTGGTCTGGGGCTCATGACCTTTATCGGGGTCTTTTATATTCAGGGGAAGCAAAAGCTCAGTCTTCGCAGTCGTGAAACCATTCAGGAGAGCTTCAGTTACGGGGAGACTCGGTCGCTGAAGGCCTTTATGCGGTCTATCTTTTTGACGACTTTTCTGGTGGAGGGCTTGGGTGCCTTTCTACTAAGTTTCCGTTTTATTCCTGAGTTCGGCTGGGGACGGGGAATTTTTACCTCTATCTTCTTAGCTATTTCAGCCTTTTGTAATGCTGGTTTTGATAATTTCGGCAGTAGTAGTTTAGTGGCTTTTCAGACGGATCCCTTGATCAATCTGGTCATTGCTGGCTTGATTATCACAGGTGGTCTTGGCTTTATGGTCTGGTTTGACTTGGCAACCCAGTTTGACAAGAAGAAAAAACGCCGTCTGCGTTTCCACACCAAGTTGGTCCTTTTCTTGACTGCAGGGATTTTGTTGTTTGGGACAGTATCCACACTCTTTACGGAGTGGCACAATCCAGGAACCATTGGCAATCTCAGTATCCCAGAGAAAGTGCTGGTTAGCTTTTTCCAAACCGTCAGCATGAGAACAGCTGGTTTTGCTTCTATTGACTACACCCAAGCTCGGCCTGTGACCTTATTTATCTATATCTTACAGATGTTTCTGGGTGGGGCGCCTGGAGGGACGGCTGGGGGACTCAAGATTACGACTTTCTTTGTCTTGTTGGTTTTTGCGCGTAGTGAATTGCTGGGCTTACCTCATACGAATGTTGCGCAGAGAACCATTGAGGCTCGTACAGTCCAAAAATCCTTTAGTGTCTTCATTATCTTTTTGATGACCTTCTTGTTGGGATTGATGTTGCTTGGAATTACAGCAGAAGGAACACCGCGATTTATCTACCTCATGTTTGAGACTATTTCAGCTCTTGCGACAGTTGGGGTAACGGCAAATCTGACACCAGAACTGGGCAAGTTGGCTCTCAGCATTGTTATGGTGCTCATGTTTATTGGCCGTATTGGTCCCTTGACCTTGCTGGTTAGTCTAGCGGATTATCAGCCTGATAAGAAAGATTTGATTCAGTATATGAAAGCAGATATTAGTATTGGATAAGAAAGGAAGAACGATGTCAGATCGTACAATTGGAATTTTAGGTTTGGGGATTTTCGGGAGTAGTGTCCTGATGGCCCTTGCCAAGCAAGATATGAATATTATTGCCATTGACGACCACGCCGAGCGTATCAATCAATTTGAGCCAGTTTTGGCGCGTGGAGTTGTGGGCGATATTACAGATGAGGAACTCCTCAGAACTGCAGGAATTGATACCTGTGATACGGTTGTAGTGGCAACAGGGGAAAATCTAGAGTCGAGTGTGCTTGCAGTTATGCATTGTAAGAGTCTAGGGGTACCAAGGGTTATTGCCAAGGTCAAAAGCCAGACAGCCAAGAAGGTACTGGAAAAAATCGGTGCTGACTCGGTGATTTCGCCTGAGTATGAGATGGGGCAGTCCCTAGCGCAGACCATTCTCTTTCATAACAATGTTGATGTCTTTCAGCTGGATAAAAATGTGTCTATTGTGGAGATGAAGATTCCTAGTGTCTGGGCTGGTCAAAGCCTGAGTCAGCTAGATTTACGTGGCAAATATAACCTCAATGTCCTAGGATTTCGTGAACAAGAAAATTCACCCTTGGATGTCCAGTTTGGACCTAATGACCTCTTGAAGGAAGATGCCTATATCTTGGCGGTCATTAACAACCAGTATCTAGATGACTTGGCAGAATTAAATTCGTAAGGAGGGGAATTCCCTCTTTTTTTGATGTTCAAGATAGCAAATAGAGGTAGAAACCCTTGTATTCCAGTAAAAGTCCTTCAAAAACTGGACTTTATGGTAGAATAGAAAGAAGTGACAAGAGAGAGTAATACTCTTCGAAAATCTCTTCAAACCACGTTAACGTCGCCTTGCCGTAGGTATAGGTAACTGACTTCGTCAGTCTTATCTACAACCTCAAAACTGTGTTTTGAGCTGACTTCGTCAGTTCTATCTGCAACCTCAAAGCAGTGCTTTGAGCAGCCTGAGGCTAGTTTCCTAGTTTGCTCTTTGATTTTCATTGAGTATAAGAAAAAATCAGTCCCCTAAAGGAGTAGATTATGAAGTTATTGTCTATCGCCATCCCTAGCTATAATGCCGCTGCCTATCTTCATTACTGTGTGGAGTCGCTAGTGATTGGTGGTGAGCAAGTTGAGATTTTGATTATCAATGACGGGTCTCAGGACCAGACTCAGGAAATCGCTGAGCGTTTAGCCAGCAAGTATCCTAGCATCGTTAGAGCCATCTATCAGGAAAATAAAGGCCATGGCGGTGCGGTCAATCGTGGCTTAGCGGAGGCTTCTGGGCGCTATTTTAAAGTAGTTGATAGTGATGACTGGGTAGATCCTCGTGCTTACCTAAAAATTCTTGAAACCTTGCAGGAACTAGAGAGTGAGGGGCAGGAGGTTGACGCCTTTGTGACTAATTTTGTCTATGAAAAGGAAGGCCAGTCTCGTAAGAAGAGTATGAGTTACGAGTCCGTCTTGCCTGTCCAGCAGATTTTTGGCTGGGATCAGGTTGGAAATTTCTCAAAAGGCCAGTATATCATGATGCACTCGCTGATTTACCGGACAGATTTGTTGCGAGCGAGCCAGTTCCAATTGCCTGAGCATACTTTTTATGTCGATAATCTCTTTGTCTTTACCCCCCTTCAGCAGGTCGAGACTATGTACTATCTGCCTGTCGATTTCTATCGTTATTTGATTGGGCGTGAGGACCAGTCTGTCAATGAGCAAGTGATGATTAAGCGCATTGACCAGCAACTCAAGGTTAATCGTCTTTTAGTAGACCAGCTTGATTTGTCCCAAGTGAGTCATCCCAAAATGAAAGAATACTTGCTGAATCATATTGAAATCACGACGGTGATTTCCAGTGCTCTACTCAACCGAGCAGTCACAGCAGAGCATCTGGCAAAAAAACGGGAGCTGTGGACTTATATTCAGCAGGAAAATCCAGAGGTCTTTCAGGCTATTCGTAAGACCATGTTGAGCCGTTTGACCAAACATTCGGTCTTGCCAGCTCGCAAACTTTCCAATGTTGTCTATCAAATCACCAAGTCTGTTTATGGATTTAATTAATATAAGTATTTTATAAGAGGGATTTAAGAAAAATTTTAACTTTTTCTTAATCCTTTTTAATTTTAGGAGATTATACTAGAGTCATCAAATAAAGAAAAACTCTAAGGAGAATCCTATGAAATTCAATCCAAATCAAAGATATACACGTTGGTCTATTCGCCGTCTTAGTGTCGGTGTTGTCTCAGTTGTTGTAGCCAGTGGCTTCTTTGTCCTAGTTGGGCAACCAAGTTCTGTACGTGCCGATGTGGTCAATCCAACCCCTGCCCAAGTCGTGCCAGACGCAGATTCGGTGAGTGCAAAGAGCGACTTACCAGTAGAGGTTCTCAAGAAAGCAGTTGATGTAGCTCTTCCTTCAGAGAAGGCAGACTCAGCACCTAAAGCAAGCTTGGATACTGCAAGCTCTACAGAAAAAGCAGATGCAGGTGCTAAAGAGCCAGTAGTAGCACCAAAAGAAGAAGTGGAAGCAAAACCAGAATCTAAGAAAGAAACAGAAGATGCGGTTAAACCTGTGGAAAGTCCTGCAGCTACAGTTTCTGGACAAGACCGTGAAGCAAGTGAAGCTCAACCAGCAACCACCCCAGCTGAAGTACAAAAAGGCGTGGCCGACAATACCAAAGACACAGTAGACGTTCCAGCTACTTACCTAGACAAAGCCAACTTCCCAGGTCCATTCACAGCTGGTGTTAACCAAGTTATTCCATATGAATTCTTCGCTGGTGATGGTATGTTAACTCGCTTGATCTTGAAGTCTTCAGACAAGGCTCCATGGTCAGACAATGGTTCGGCTAAAAACCCCGCTCTTCCACCAGTAGAAAACTTGGGCAAAGGCCTCTACTTCTACGAAGTAGATTTGGCAGGAACTCAAGGTAAATCAGACAAAGAGCTTCTTGATTTGTTGAAACAAAATGGTACTCAAAGCTATAAAGCAACTATCAAGGTTTATGGTGCCAAAGATGGCAAGGCCGATTTGAGCAATCTTGTAGCGACTAAAGATTTGGATGTCAACTTAAACGGCTTGACTACTCCAGCTGAAGTGCAAAAAGGCGTGGTCGACAACACTAAAGACACAGTAGACGTCCCAGCCACTTACTTGGATAAAGCTAACTTCCCAGGCCCATTCACAGCCGGAGTCAACCAAGTCATTCCATACGAATTCTTCGCCGGTGACGGTATGTTGACTCGTCTTATCTTGAAGGCTTCAGACAAGGCTCCATGGTCAGACAACGGTTCAGCTAAAAATCCAGCTCTTCCACCAGTAGAAAAATTGGGCAAAGGCCTTTACTTCTATGAAGTGGACTTGGCAGGTACCCAAGGCAAATCTGACAAAGAGCTTCTAGACCTCTTGAAACAAAACGGCACTCAAAGCTACAAGGCAACCATCAAAGTGTACGGTGCTAAAGATGGCAAGGCCGATTTAACCAACCTTGTAGCGACTAAAGATTTGGATGTCAACTTGAATGGCTTGACTACACCAGCTGAAGTGCAAAAAGGTGTGGTCGACAACACCAAAGATACAGTAGATGTTCCAGCTACTTACCTAGACAAAGCCAACTTCCCTGGCCCATTCACAGCTGGTGTCAATCAAGTCATTCCATACGAATTCTTCGCCGGTGACGGTATGTTGACTCGCCTTATCTTGAAAGCTTCCGACAAGGCTCCATGGTCAGACAATGGTTCAGCTAAAAATCCCGCCCTTCCACCAGTAGAGAAATTAGGCAAAGGCCTCTACTTCTACGAAGTGGACTTGGCAGGTACCCAAGGTAAATCAGATAAAGAGCTGCTTGACCTCTTGAAACAAAACGGCACACAAAGCTATAAAGCTACCATCAAAGTGTACGGTGCCAAAGACGGCAAGGCCGATTTGACTAACCTCGTAGCGACTAAAGAATTGGATGTCAACTTGAATGGCTTAACCACTCCAGCTGAAGTGCAAAAAGGTGTGGCTGACAATACCAAAGACACAGTGGATGTTCCGGCTAGTTACCTTGATAAGGCCAACTTCCCAGGCCCATTCACAGCCGGCGTCAACCAAGTTATTCCATATGAATTCTTCGCAGGTGACGGTATGTTGACTCGTCTTATCTTGAAAGCATCAGACAAGGCTCCGTGGTCAGACAACGGCTCAGCTAAAAATCCTGCCCTTCCACCAGTAGAAAAATTGGGCAAAGGCCTCTACTTCTATGAAGTAGATTTGGCAGGAACTCAAGGTAAATCAGACAAAGATTTGCTTGACCTCTTGAAACAAAACGGCACTCAAAGTTACAAGGCAACTATTAAGGTGTACGGTGCGAAAGACGGCAAGGCTGATTTGAGCAACCTCGTAGCGACTAAGGATTTGACAGTGAACTTGCATGGACATCAGTCTCTTATTCCGATGCAGTCAGGCTTCGTCCCATCTTCTAATGGTTCAGCTATGCCGGCTCCAATGATGAATGGTCATCAAGATGCATCTAATATGAAAGCTCAAATGCCTAGTGCCAAGCAAGATGAGATGAAATCTAAAATGCCAGCTGCTAGTCAGGATAAGATGATGCCTAACAAAGAGCAGGACAAAACCATGAATGCTAGCCAGCCTATGGCAACACCAAGCATGAAACAAGATCAAGTTCCAGTAGCCTCAAGCAAAGCGTCTGAAGAAGGTAAGATGGCATCCAATGACAAGGTATCAAGTCCAATGATGGCTGCTCAAATGAAAGACCAAAAAGACATGCTTCCATATACTGGTGAAGCTCAAACATCAATGGCTACTCTTGGATTCTTTGGATTAGCTTTGGCCGGCCTGCTAGGTGGACTCGGTTTGAAAGCTAAAAAAGAGGAAAATGACTAGTCTAGTTACAGACTTTCTATCTAGGATTTGAAAAATCCAGATATCGTTTAGAATGTTCGTAAAGAGATAAAAATAGTGTTATACTATTGTGGTATAGCACTGTTTTTTTCAAAGGAGAGACAGATGGGAAAGACAATTTTACTCGTTGACGACGAGGTAGAAATCACAGATATTCATCAACGTTATCTGGTTCAGGCAGGATATCAGGTTTTGGTGGCCCATGATGGAGTAGAGGCTTTAGAAATCTTCAAGCGAAAACCAATTGATTTGATTATTACAGATATCATGATGCCTCGGATGGATGGTTATGATTTGATTAGTGAGGTTCAGTATCAATCTCCGGATCAGCCTTTTCTCTTTATCACGGCTAAAACTAGCGAGCAGGACAAGATTTATGGACTGAGCTTAGGGGCAGATGACTTTATTGCCAAGCCCTTTAGCCCTCGTGAGCTGGTTTTGCGTGTCCACAATATCTTGCGTCGCCTTCATCGTGGAGGTGAGACAGAAGTCGTCAGTCTCGGGGATTTACGGATGAATCACGGTAGCCATGAGGTTCAAGTCGGAGATGTAGCGCTTGATTTGACAGTCAAATCCTTCGAACTTCTATGGCTTCTAGTCAGCAATCCAGAACGAGTTTTTTCTAAGACAGACCTCTATGAAAAGGTCTGGCAAGAAGACTATGTGGATGATACTAATACCTTGAATGTTCATATTCATGCTCTTCGACAGGAGTTGGCTAAACATGCCAGTGCAGAAACACCGACCATCAAAACCGTCTGGGGTTTGGGCTACAAAATTGAGAAAGCGCGAGGTAGTTAATGAAATTAAAAAGTTATATTTTAGTGGGGTATGTCATTTCAACACTCCTAACGATTATCGTGGTTTTTTGGGCTGTTCAAAAAATGCTGATTGCGAAAAGTGAGATTTACTTTTTGCTTGGAATGACCATCGTTGCCAGCCTTGTCGGTGCGGGGATTAGTCTCTTTCTCCTATCGCCAGTCTTTACTTCATTGGGCAAACTCAAGGAACATGCCAAGCGGGTAGCGGACAAGGATTTTCCTTCAAATCTGGAGGTTCAAGGCCCTGTAGAATTTCAGCAATTAGGCCAAGCTTTCAATGAAATGTCCCATGATTTGCAGGCCACCTTTGATTCCTTGGAAGAAAGCGAACGAGAAAAGGGCTTGATGATTGCTCAACTTTCGCATGATATCAAGACCCCCATCACTTCGATCCAAGCGACGGTAGAAGGGATTTTGGATGGGGTTATTAAGGAAGGAGAACAGGAGCATTATCTAGCAACCATTGGACGCCAGACTGAAAGACTCAATAAACTGGTTGAGGAGTTGAATTTTTTGACCCTAAACACAGCTAGAAATCAGGTCGAAACGACCAGCAAGGACAGCATTTTTCTGGACCAGCTTTTGATTGAGTGCATGAGTGAATTTCAGTTCTTGATTGAGCAGGAGGAGCGAGATGTTCATTTACAGGTAATCCCAGAGTCTGCCCGGATTGAAGGAGATTATGCCAAGCTTTCTCGTATCTTGGTGAATCTGGTCAATAACGCTTTTAAATACTCAGCTCCAGGAACCAAGCTGGAAGTGGTGGCTAAGCTGGAAAATAACCAGCTTTCAATCAGTGTGACCGATGAGGGACAGGGGATTGCCCCAGAGGATTTGGAGAATATTTTCAAACGCCTTTATCGTGTAGAGACTTCGCGTAACATGAAAACAGGTGGTTATGGCTTAGGGCTTGCTATTGCGCGTGAATTGGCCCATCAATTGGGTGGAGAAATCACAGTTACCAGCCAGTACGGTCTAGGAAGCACCTTTACCCTCGTTCTCAATCTCTCTGGCAGTGAAAATAAAGCTTAAACCCCCTTTACAAATCTATCAATTCATGGTAAAATGGATTTTGTGTGAAATATCAGCAGGAAAGCATGAAGCTCGTCAACAGGTGTCTTATGATAAGTAACCTTGGCTGTTTAGGCGAAGGGCATCTGCACGAATCAGGGCTTTCTAAGTGACTATTTCCACCGAAATATTATTTATATCAGGAGGACATTTACATGTCACGTTATACAGGACCATCTTGGAAACAAGCTCGTCGCCTTGGCCTTTCACTTACAGGTACAGGTAAAGAATTGGCACGTCGTAACTACGTACCAGGACAACACGGACCAAACAACCGTTCTAAATTGTCAGAATACGGTTTGCAATTGGCTGAAAAACAAAAACTTCGTTTCACTTACGGTGTAGGTGAAAAACAATTCCGTAACTTGTTCGTACAAGCTACAAAAATCAAAGGCGGAATCCTAGGTTTCAACTTCATGCTTCTTTTGGAACGTCGTTTGGATAACGTTGTTTACCGTCTTGGTCTTGCGACTACTCGTCGTCAAGCTCGTCAATTCGTAAACCACGGTCACATCCTTGTTGACGGAAAACGTGTTGATATCCCATCATACCGCGTAACTCCAGGTCAAGTGATCTCAGTTCGTGAAAAATCATTGAAAGTTCCAGCTATCCTTGAAGCAGTAGAAGCTACTCTTGGACGTCCAGCATTCGTATCATTCGACGCTGAAAAATTGGAAGGTTCATTGACTCGCTTGCCAGAACGCGACGAAATCAACCCAGAAATCAACGAAGCACTTGTCGTTGAATTCTACAACAAAATGTTGTAATATTTTATTGAATCAGATAGGCTTTAGAGCCTTGATATTAAGCACTTTGGGACGCTTTCCCATAGTGCTTTTTTTGTTTTTACTACCCTTTTAGTTACCCTTAACCAATTTTAGGTATAGTAAGAGGGTAGCCCCAAAATGGGACACCCTTATTATTTATAGATTGCTAATAGCCGATTCAAAGATTGAGACGGCTTTTTTTGCTCCCTCTTTGGTAGCATGGACATAAGTGTTTAAAGTCATAGAGATATTAGAGTGACCTAATCTGTATTGCAAGTCTTTGGCCTCTATACCAGCGTATAGCATGATTGTAGCGTGAGTGTGTCTAAAACCGTGGAAACTAATATCAGGAACGCCAGCGCTTTTAAAGTGGCCTTGTAGCCTCTTTCTTAATAAGCAAGCGTAGGCGTATTTTGTGGTAAAAGGAGTGAAAACAATCCCCTCAGACCGCCCTAGTTGCCATGACTGGACTTGTTGACGTTTTTTATATTGTTTGAGCAGTGAGACTGTAGCTTTATCAATATCAATTTCTCTTAGACCTGCTTTAGACTTAGGCGTATTTGTTTCTTGGTATCTATTCAGAGTCTTAGAAATGCTGATAATGCCTTTTTTAAGGTCAATATCAGACCACTCAAGAGCCAAAGCCTCACCGATACGGCACCCACTAGCCAGCAATGTTTTATAAAGTACGTAGTCAAAGAGATTTTCATAACTAGATAAGTCTAGGTTATCCAGGTAGTCTAGAAACTGTTTAAGTTCTTGATTGCTGAAAAACTTTACCTTATGCTCCTTGTTTTGTTGCTTACGTGGGATAATGACATCCCTAGCTGGGTTATGCTGGATCGCTTGCATTGTAACTCCATACTGGAGAATACGGCGGTTTATATTGTTTAGGAAGCTATAGTTTGCATATGCCCCTTTTTCGCCTTTATTGGCCTTGTCAGCCCACTTATTGACTTGTTGCTGGATAATCGGAGTAGTAAGCTTGTCTAGCTTGTAATCGCCGAATACAGGCAAAATATGAAGTCTCACAATCCCCTCCATGGATTGCTGGGAGTTTGGTTTGATTGTATTCTTGTAACTGTCCCACCATAAAGCGACCAGCTCCCTATAGGTTGTAATGGTTGGTTTTTCCTTTACACTATATCCATTGTTTGCAAAAGCGTTAATGGCCTCTCTTGCCTTGATTTTAACGCCTGTTTTTGTTTTGGCAGTTACCGTAGTTCTAGCCTTTTTCCCTGTAAGTTTATCAACTCCAAGATACACGCTTGCTCGGTATACGATTGTTCCGTTTTTCTTTTTGTATTCTGTAATCTTCATGGTTTTACTCCTTTTCCATCAGCAGGCAAGCAATTAGAAAAGATTTTGAGTTTATACCATGTGAGGGGCTACGAGAACCCCCTTATTTTCGATTTTAAGCAGTCAGACGGTAAATTGTACCAGAACAAGAAATAAGGCGGATATGGGGCTGATATCTACTTAGTAGATGGTTCTATTCAGAATACTTAGCTATTTTGTCCTTTATATACTCTAATGGCATACCTGATTCTATCGTAAACATAACATCGTCATCAGGGAACTTTTTAAGATGTTCCTTGAGAGAATAGAATAAAGCAAATTCGGCATGAAATGTTGCATCCTCATTCTTAAACCATGTAAGAGAGTTGAAAAGGGTGTATAAATCGTTTTTTCCAGCCCCTTTTCTATAACCGGCTTCAGATATATTCATACGTTTGTGGAAAAATTCTCTGTAGCTGATTGAATATTTCTCAGAATGATAATTAAACAGTCTACCGCTATGGGCAGCACGGTTTCTAAATGCCAAAACTAGGTATAAAATTTCTGAAAAGGTTGCTTTTACCTCCTCGGTTATAAATTCTTTAGGAATTGTTAGGCAGGTTGCAATGACTTGCTCTTTTTGAGCAGGTTTTAGTAGCTTACACATTGTTACCAAGTTTCCTAGAGTAGTACCTTTTAAAAGAATCCATGGCGGGATGTGTCCGTGAGTTTCTCTGTAGTGTTTATAAGGTTCAGATTTATCATCGTAAATTTTATTTAATTTATGAATAAGCTGATCAATCTCATAACCTCTTTTATTCTTCTTCCCTTGATTATAATTTTTTCTATCCAGATAATTCTCTTTTTCAACTCCGATATCTTTTGCGACAACGTAACCGATTGCTGTCCGTAGTGACAATTCAATTTCCATAGTCGCCTCTAAAATTCCTTTTCGGATATCTTTATCAAGTTCATAGAGGGCGAGCATATGTTCAAACGTTTCACCATCTTTATAGATTTCCTTTTCCGAGTCTAATTCAATAGTGAAATACTTATACCCGTTGACTATTTCATAGTATCCATAATTAGTTAGAGCTTGTCTTGCTAAGCTTTCATTAAGAAATGTTAGATTTCTTGATTTTAGTAGTTCAATTTGTTCATTGATATCTGTAAAAGGTTTCATTGATTGTACCTCAAAATAATGCACAAAAGGAGCCTCGTTAGAAGCTCCTTTCGGTAGGTCGCTACTGCAACCATTCATTAAGATTAAATAAATTATAATCCATTTGGAGCCATATGTCAACAAATTAGCGAATTGATTCGCCTTTTTTCGTCCTAAAACTGTTCCTTCCGTATTGTTCCATAGTCCATGGTTGCACCTTTCTATTTGTCAATTTCGCTCATTTTTGCGCTTTAGTCTGTATAATCGGATTTCTATTCTTCAATTTCCCCTGTTTTTGCACAATAGAGAGTGGGAGAAGAGGTGCTATTGGCGAATATGGGAAGTTATTTAATATTATTCTTCTCATTGTATTCCATTGTGGAATAGTTCTCTTTCCATATTTTACTGTATTTAAACAATTCCTTGAACTCATTTTCTTTCTCAGACTTCATTTGTTCAAAGTATCCACCAGCCATTGTTACCATTAAATATTTGTTATTGATACTTGACATTGATTTCATTGAATCTTTAATTTGTTCTATCTGATCGTCAGAAAGATAAATAGAATATTTTTCTATAAACTTTATAAAATCTTTATCAAATTCTTTATCCCGTTGTTGCAACTGCGCTAATTGTTCATCACGCATTCTCCAACCCACTAAGTCTAGATAGTAATTTTTTGCTTCTGGACGTGCTTTTAATTCCTCTTTTTCTTCATCTGTTAAGTAGTGATCTGCTTGTTCCTCTAACTCCTTAAGAAAAATCTTTGATGGGCTATTATCGTAACCAAGAAGATACCCAACCGATACTCCAAAGTGTTTAGCTAAAGAATCCCATATTTTTTGATTTCTTGGTTTTCTAGTGCCATTTTCATAGTACATTAATTGGCTATCAGAAACAGAAATATCATAAGTTTCTTTTAAAATTTTCTTTAGTTTATTTAGAGATAAATTTTCTTTTTCCCTTAATTCTTTTAATCTATTTTTAACTTCTAACTCATTTACTTTATTTTTCAATTTTTCTTACCTAATTTTGATTACTTGTAGTTAGATTATATCACAGTGAATAGAAAATGGCTATAAAAATATTCTCAAAAAAAGAACGTTTAGCACTTGATATTCTCAGAATAAGATTATATAATCAATTTGTTCTTGAATTGAGAATAAATTTTGAGAAAGGAGAAAGAAAAATGATTATTACACAAGAACAAGCAAAGGCTTTGCGTAGAAAAAAAGCTGATTTACAATTAAAAAATTATGAATTTGCTTTTGAAATTGGGGTTGCCCCTAGAACTGTTCCTAAAATTCTTAATGGAGATTATAAAGCACCAAATAGAATTTACGCAAGTGTAATGGAATGGTTAGCAAAGGATTATTAGAAAGGAGCGACCCAATCGCAATACTTCAATACATTTACAGATTTCTCATGTGGTGCTTTACTACTGGGGATTGACAACAAAAAAGTCACTTACTCAAATTTTGGTCGAGGAGAGCAAGCGACTGGATCAAGAATATAGATATTTTTCTATATCTCAATTATAACAAAAATCAACCATTCAATCAATAACAACTAATGGCAGGCAAGCAATTAGAAAAGGTTTTGAAAAGCAAGTGCTTACACGGCGACTCTAGGCACTTGTTTAGCGAAAATGTGGGTGATTACCCACGAAACATCACTACATACGTCCGCCAACTTGGGGCAATCGCCCAGCGTTTGGAGTGGTGTCAATCCTGTATAGTAAACGACAATTAAAAGGCCAACGGAGGAAAAATATATGACAGTAAATACTAATGATGTTTTAGTAGATTATGAGGGCTTTTGTGCTCAATTAAGTGATATTCAACTAGTCTTAGAAATGGCTACCATGGAAGATAGTAAACAATCATCAGCTTTGCTCAATACTGCAAACCAAGCCATAAGCAAACTCATTTTAGAACATACTCAACAAGCTAATGACTATAGAAAGAGACTATGACATGAATGAACTAGATTTGACCAATACACAAGCGGTAATCTTTATGGTGGTGTTGATTGGCTTACTGCTTTATCTAAACCACCGAGACCGCAAAAAAAGCGCCCAATTTGAGCGAGAAAACCAACAGACGATAGAAACACCAAGAGAGGATTTAAACCCTTTCTACGGGCGTTATATCCAGCTTGCAGGTAAGATTTATAATTAGAAAGGAGTGTAATATGCAACTATTATCAAGAGAGGCAGAGCTTGAGCTACTGGAGAAAGTGGGAAATCACTTAGAGAAAAGGCTTGAGCTTGAAAAACAGCATAATGACGGCTGGGACTTAATTTCTAGGCCTGATTTACTAGACAAGTTAGGGATCAGTGGAACTACGTTAAACAACTGGGAAAAGCACGGTTTAAGACCGTATCAGTCGCCTTTTGAGAACAGTAAGAAGATTTATTACCGCAAGACCGATATATACAATTTTCTTGCAGTAGATTAGGAGGTGCAATGAGAATAATAGAGTTGACTATATCCGTTGAGAAAATGCCCCTATTTGGCTTTCTCAAGTCAAATCCTACTCAAGTATGGAAGAATGGGGAACACTACAAATTTACCTATTATGAGCCTGTAGACGAGGCTTTGACGAGTTTTCAATATAAAGGCTTATATGTGTCTATTAAAGACGAAAATGAGGCAGTAGAGGGCTGGGAATTGGTCAGAGATTTAGATATTGCTTTGGCCAGTCCTGACTTGCTGACAATCTTGAAAGAGTTAGAGGTAAACAAATTGACCGAACAACGGCAGGGGCTTGGAGTGGAGTTAAAAGGTTGGATTTTTGACCTGATTTGTAATGGCATTTATACCAGATATGAGACTTCGCTTTTTGTCCGCTTGCTATTTGTAAATGGCTACAGTTTTAGTCAGCTGGTGGATTTGTTTTCAGCAATCGTTAAACGCAAAGACCTAGCAAGCTATTTTTTAGAAGTAGCAAGAATATTTTATAAGGAGGTAGCTTTTGAATAGTGATGAAATTGTAAATAAAATCATTGAAGAAGATAAGCAGAAAGTACCGCCTGAAGTGGTGGACTTGACCCAAGCAAGGGAAACAAACGAGAATAACAATAGCCTAGACCTAGCGAAAAAAACAAGAGGGGACGGTTTTGCAGTCACCTTGGACAATCTCAAGAAGATTTTAAATGGAGATAGCAAGCTAAAAGGGGCGATACAGTACAACACTTTTACATATGAAATTGACGTGACTAGACCAATGAAGCTAAACGGTAGAACCTTGAGCGGTGCAATCGATGACCTGATTATCAGAGAGATTAGGGCTTATATTGCTACCAAGTACAAGCTGGACTATAAAAAGTCTGATATAGCAGATATTCTGGAGGTGGTGGCTGGAGAGCATAGCTACAACCCCTTAAAAGACTATCTGGAATCATGCGAAAACGAGTATAAAAAGTTAGTGAATCAGCGTGATCCCTTTGATATTTTAAGGCATTATCTCAATATCAAGGATGATGAATATAACCGTATTATCGTGGACTTGTTTTTCCGTGGAGCAGTTGCCAAGGTATTTGACCCCTCTATCAAGTTTGACTTTGTGCTGGACTTGACTGGAAGGCAGGGAGTGGGGAAGACCCAATTTTTTGAGGGGCTATTCACTCATAAGTATTTTACAACCGTTGAGACCTTCACAGACAAAGACGACAAGGCTAGAATGGTGAGAAACTGGTGTGTATTTGATGATGAGATGGTGGCCAGTAAAAAGGCTAGTTTTTCAGAATTGAAGAAATTTATCACAGAAACCAAGCTAGAGTTTAGACCGCCTTACGCTTCAAGTGACAGACGATTGCCTAAGAGTTTTATTATCGTGAGGGCAACCAATGACCATGATTATTTAAATGACTTGACAGGAGAAAGGCGCTTTCTGGTTGCTGAGGTACACAAAGATACCGCCTATAAGGGCAGGAAGTGGACAGAGAAAGACCGTAGACACTTTTGGGGGGCTATGGTGATGGCTTGGAGAGCTAACCAAGTCTTGAACCTGACAGACGAGCAGGAAAAGCTAGTAAACGAGGTTAGAAGCCGTTACAAGTTTGTAGATGAAATCCTTGAGGATATTGAGCGTTATTTAGAAACTCCCTACCCTAAAAATATGTATCAATTCCCAGTAACAGACAGTACAAGACACTACTATATTCATGACATGATGAACCACGGCTATCATATGGGCGCTAATGGCGTAGAAATTCATCTAGATACTGGAAAGTATGGGGAACTGGTGAAAAGGGACAAGTTGACAGTAAATATATTCTTTTCCGAGGTTTATTTGAACAATTCCCCCAACCCTAAAGATAAAAACAAGGTTAAGAAATTCATGCAAAACAAAGAGGGTTGGGAATCGAGGGACTCCCTTAGATTTGGTAAAAGCGTCAAGCGTGGATTTGCTAAAATAAAAAAGTGTAGACAGTGTAGCCAAAAGATAAAAAAACGGCTACACTGAAAACCCTTGATACTGTAAGAGTTTCAAAGAGGTGTAGACAAGACGAAAAAAACGGCTACACCCCTAAACCCTTGCTATTACTGACTTTTTAATATAAATGTAGCCAAAATATATATTTTATAAAAGTATATATAATTAAATACCTAATACGTTATTTATATATTTTTTTTTGAGATGAAACGGCTACACGGCTACACAAGGCGAAAACCCTTGGGGCTGTAAGGCGGAACGCGTAGCCAATAGATATTCAAAAACGGCTACACTTTGCCCAAAACCTAAAACAAAATGGGGTAGATAGTACCGACCCCCTTGTAATGGTGTAACTACTAGTGACACCCTGAAAACAGAAAGAGAAAAAACAACATGAAAATTAAACTATTTTATCAGAAATACAAGCAAAGCCTAGAGGATTTTGAAAGCCAGGTAAATGGTTTTATGGCAGGCGTTGAAGTTATTGACGTGAAATATACAGAGGCAACTAGTGGCGACTATGAAAATTTAGATACAATCACAGCGTTACTGGTCCTATACAAATAACAGAACAGAATACTTTTCGACATTTTTGTCGCTCAAAGATAGCCCTAAAATGGGTCAGCTTACAACCGTACCCGTTTGGACACTTGAAATAAAGGAGATTTAATATGGAGTTGAATGTAGAACGACTTAAAAATATGTTAGATAAAGGCTATGTTTTATACTCAAAAAATGGTATAATAAAGTCAGCCAAGTTACCAGAGTTTGGTAGTCTAATCATCACAACGCAGGATGGTAAACCCATTCAAAAGGAAACAAGGCAAAAAGAAAAAATTTAGCTGCTGACTAGAAAACTAGAGGCATGATATTAGAGTTTAACTACTCTTTGTCATGTCTCTTTTTGTTTTAGTAAGAGAAAAAAGAAAGAGGTAGATCGCTATGACACTACAACAAATAAAGGCACAAATTTACAACCTAGGCGCTTATAAGCAACAAAAGATTGAGGCTTATGGAACACTGAAAAAAGAACTTTGGGAAAAAGTTCGAAATCAGGTTTTATATCAGTCTGAAGCTGAGCTACGCCTGGAAAACTTTAAAAAAGAGGCTGATCAGTACTCAGATACTGAGTTTGCCAATATTCTAGCTAAGCTAGAGAATTTTGAACAGACAGAACTAGAGAAAATTAAATCCGAGTACGAAACAGTAACGGCTGATAATGTTGCTGAGTTGAACTTGCTGAGCACTATGAAAGTATCGGAACAGGAGCTACTAAGTTACTTAGAGAAATACAAGCGCAACCCGCTGGCCGTTAAGAAATTACATGAAATCGGATCAGCTAACAACATTGCTTTACCTAGCTATATCCTGAAAGAAGATAGGCTAGTTGAACTGTTAAAGGTATTCAAGCAACATGCTAAGAGCTATCATGATACTCCAATCATTGATAGTAACGGTTCAGCAAGTGATCTAGCTTTCATGTTAGTTTTAGCTAGTGATGAATTGAATACAGCTTTAGAAGCATACTCTAATCATTTTGATACGGCTCTAGGGCTATCTGAGGGCTAAGATAATAGTTATAAGCCTACTCAAGTAAAGAGTAGGCTTACATTATCTGACAAAAGTTTACAATTCCAGGAGGTAAAGAATGGGGGAGAAAGTCACACCCAGGCAAGAAAAGTTCGCTCTAGCTTTGATGACTTCCAATACAATCGAAGAGGCTAGGGAAACTGTTGGTATATCTAGAACAACTGTAAATAAGTGGCAAAAGGATATAACATTCAAGAGGTACTATAGAGAGCTTAGACTTAATGCAATGCAGCAAACCACGGCAAGGCTACAAGCTGTTAGCATGGAGGCGGTAGAGGTCTTACATAACCTTATGACAGATGAAACAGTATCCCCGTTTGTAAGGCAGCAATCAGCTAAGACTATCTTAGAAGTGGCTTATAAAGCTCATGAGACTGGAGATATTCTTGAAGTTGTAGAGGAAATAAAAGCGGAGCTAATCGAAGATGAATAAGCAGAAAATCATAGCAGACCTGAAAAAGATACACTCAAGGCTCAGGGCAAAGGGAACTGATGAATTTGTAAGAGCATACTTTGATAGAAAGCGTAATCTATGGGCAATCCTTAAACCAGGGAATAACTTTGGTGAGGAGGTGGCAGAATACCTCACTGATGAACAATTGGAAAAGCGTTTTGAAGTTTTTGAGGGAACACTGTTTTATCATGACCGTAGGGAGTTTGAGTAGTGCTCATTTTTGGACACAACACTAATAGAGCAAGGAGGTACTAATAGTGATCGCTGACGAGGTAAAAACTAAGCTAGAGGGCGTTAAGTGGATAAACAAGGAGATCAAAGGCTTATATTTGGAATTGGAAGCCCTGGAAGGTGGTATTATCCAAAAGCAAACACTAAGCCATAGCAGGGTGCAGACGAGCAGAGAAAACAAGACAGAGAACAATCTTATAAGTGTTCTGAAGCTAAAAGAGGATACGCTCCAGAGGATTGAGCGTCTTACAGAGGAAAGAATGGAAATATCTGAGCTAATCGATAAATTGGACAATCCACTTGAGCGAACAGTTTTAAGGCTTTTTTACTTGAATGAGCTCGTTGCTTTGGAGGTAGCTGAAGAAATAAATAGATCAAATACTACAGTATACATTATAAGGCAAAAAGCTATAGAACACTTAACAGGTATTGTAAACGGGGATTGATTTAACCTTACCACGGAATTAGGAGAGTATGGGGAACCCTAAGCCCCATATTCGCCCGTATTTCGCTTTGTTTATGATATAATTAGCGTGAAAGAAAACAAGGGTAGCATAGTTTTAGAAATGAATCTAAGAGAGGAGTAAAGTCTATGAATTTGGAAGAAGCGTTAAAACAAGTAAGCAGCTGGAATCTTAAAAAGCCTGCTCCCTTAATCCCTTCTGAAATGACTGACGAAGAGCTATCACATTTGAGGTTTACCACGTTTTCAAAAGAAGATGAAGAGGCTATCATGGCTGAACTCAAGAAAAGAGGTCTAGTGTTATGAAATACAGTCAACAAGTATTAGACATGCTAAAAAGAGGTGTAAATGGTGATGTTGATGATTACTATGACTTTTTTCTTGAACTCACTTCCAAATTAGGCGAAGACGAGGCTTTTGCTGATGGTTTGATAGCAGAGAATGAGCCTCTTTTTGATCTCATCAATGATGAACCAATGTATTATTTCTATGTTGAAGAAGATACAGAGGATAGAGAATTGTGTAGGAGATTTCTTGAACCATACTACAACAAAGCAAAACAGTTAGTAAAACTTAGCGCTTAGTTTAATCTAGGCCTTAGACAGAAAAGTAAAATAAAAAGCACGTTTGATCGTGCTAGTTTCTTGCCTGCTGAACTCATCATTTTAAGTTCCTTTTTGTTACCTTTTATGTTTTCTCAACTTATTTGAATTTAATAGTTTTTGAGAAAATCAAGTTAGATTTAGAGCAGGCTTATGCCTGTTTTTCTGTACCTAATCACTGCAAGATAACAAAATGCTTTAATTTTAAGAAATATCTTACAGAAAGCCTACAACAGTGGGCTTTTTGCTTTGTCTTAAAAGCTTGATTTCTGGGTTTGTTTAGAGATTTGCTAGTAAGGTTATTGGTGTATCTGAGTCTATCTATGCCAAGGATTAAGCGATGCTGATGATATAAATCTGGCATGCTATAATATTTTAGCCCCCTCGCTTTAAGGAAGGGAGGTGTTATGTATGCTAGAGTTACTTTCCCTTTTTCTAGCTCCGTTACTTGTTAACGTACTATCTGAGCTTTTCAAGCTATGGATAAAGAGATGTAGCAAGTAGCATTTAACCCTTTTAGAAGGTAGCAAAAAAAACCATCGGTGGCACGGTGGGGCTTTTTAGTTATATATGCTAGAAGCATTATTTTCCCTTAATGCTCTCATTCTAACACACCCCCTTCGATTTTTCAAGCTTTTGTTTTGATATTTCCTCAGAGTGTGTTTGTGGTTTGAGTCCGCTCCACTGAAATTAGCACACACGCTTCTAGCCTCCATTCTACAGCAAAGAAATCAACTCTTTTCTAGGGGATTTCCGCCCTCATTTTTGTCTTTTGTGCTAAAATAGACTTATAAATTGAAAATAAGGAATGTTTATGAAATCGGGTAATGGTTTTTGGAAAGGATGTCTCTATTTTTGGGGCTTCTTGTTCTTACTGGGCCTTTTGGTCCAATATGCTCTTCCGCTTGCGGCTTGTGTCCTACTGGGTTATGGCGGTTATCGTCTCTATAAACGTTGGCGCTATCCTCTTTTGCAGGATCGTTCTCTCGACGATCAGATTGAGCTTTTAAAAGCTCGGATTCGCCAGGCGGACAAAGATATTCAGCAGTTAGAGGGAGTCTTGGTAGAGAAAGGTTCAGAGTCCTATAAGAGTCTGGCCAATCAAGTATTAATCGAACTGCGGGAAATCCATCAGGAGGCGGATCGTCTCAAGTCCTATATCGATGCTGCTGTCTATAATCGTATTGATAAAAAGGTTCGTACAGTAAGGGCAACTATCGATGTTCAGCTAGAACGTTTGGATAGAGAAAGTCAGGTAGATCTTGAAAATGCGGAGCCAGAGGAATTAGCTCCAGAATTGTCCCAGACCTTGGCCAATATTGCTATTGATCATCAGGCTATTTTAGACAAGATTGCTACCTCTGCCGAGGGGGATAAGGAAGAATTGACGGCCATTCATAGTTTGAAGATGGAGAAATTCCAAACGATTCTAGAAGGTTATTTAAAGATTAAGGCCAATCCTAAAAACTATAATCGAGCAGAAGAACGCTTAGAGCAAGCTAAAGCAGCAATCGAACAATTTGACCTTGAGTTGGACCAGGTGTTGAGAGAACTCAATGAAACAGATATGCGTGATTTTGATATCAGTCTGCGTATCCTAGAAAAAGATCGTAAAGAATAGGTTAGAAATAAAGGAGTAACCATGACAGAATTTAATTTCGATATTGACCAGATTGCCAATAATACGGTAGCTAAGGTGGATAAAACAACCCAAATCATCGAGACAAATACTGGCTCAGACAAGACCTTGACCTTCCTTGAAAAGTTGAGCCCTGAGCAACAAGAAGGGATTAAGGCACACGTGCCTCAGTTGGTAGACCAGTTTGTCACCAATCAAAACGCTCTTTTAGACTTTGGCCAATCTGCTGTAGAAGGTGTGAACAATACGGTCAATCGTATCTTGTCAGAACAAAAGAAACTACAAATTCCCCAAGTGGATGATCTTCTCAAAAATACCAACCGTGAGTTGCAAGGCTTTGTCGTCAAATACAAGAACGCTGAAATTGCTGAGTTAGAAGAGAAGCCAAACTTTTTGCAACGTTTGTTTAACAAGAGCAAAAATACGCTACAGGAATTTTACTTTGATTCAAAAACAGTGGAGCAAAAGCTCGATGGTATGGCTGCCGCAGTGGTCAAGCAAGAAGATGTGCTAGCTCGAAATATCGTCTCAGCTGAGATGTTGATTGAGGATAATACCAAATCCATTGAAAATCTAGTGGGAGTGATTTCCTTTATCGAAGCCAGCCAGACAGAAGCTGGCAAGCGCGCTGCCGAACTGAAAGCTCAAGCTGACCAACTCGATACAAGTACGGTGGAATACCAGACCAAGTCACAAGAATTGGCCCGCATGGCTGAAGTGGTCAATACTCTCGAACAACAGCACACTGAGTATGTCAGCCGTCTCTATGTTGCCTGGGCAACAACACCTCAGATGCGCAATCTTGTGAAGGTGTCATCTGATATGCGCCAAAAATTGGGCATGCTTCGTCGCAATACCATTCCAACAATGAAACTTTCCATTGCCCAACTTGGTATTTTGCAACAATCTATGAAATCAGGTGTCGTGGCAGATGCCATTGTTAATGCTAACAATGCTGCCCTTCAGATGCTAGCTGAAACCAGCAAGGAAGTGATTCCGCAGATGGAACGAATTGCCCAAAACCCGACAGTCGCTGTCGAATCGGTTACTAAGCTGGCTGAAAGTCTGGTCGCTCAAAACCAAGGTATAGTCGCTGCCATTGAATTGGGACGCCAGAAACGTGCCCAACTAGAAACAACCATCGTCAAGTCCGCAGAAATGATCAACGATTCTGTCAAGCTACGCGATGAGAAAATCGTCCAAGCCCTTCTAGACCAAGGCAAGGCCGCCCAGAAAGAAGTACAAGAATAATACACAAGTTCCCTGTAATGTAGATTTGCAGGGGATTTTGCTTGTTTTAGTAGAAGTTTGAAGGTTAGGGAATTATTGCTAGATTTAGAGAGAATACCCTAGAAAACCTTTTCACTACTAGTCTTTTATGATACAATGGAAGGAAGTAAAGGCGCTGTTTTTTCGATGTCGCAACGCCTTGGATAAATGAAAAGGAAGAGTCCCTATGGTTTTCAGATTTAAGCAAATAACTAGCTTGCATATATATAAACTCGCGTTTTCATACCCATTTTCAAAACCTGCCAATCTTTTTGGTAGGCTTTTTGCGTTGTAGAAATGGGGTATGAACATGATGTACACGTTATCAAAAGAATTAGAACAAGAACTCATCGTTTCAGCACCTGAGTTACAGGCTAGTTATGCTGCCATCGTAGAGTACCTAGAAGCTATAAACCAGAAAGAAGCATCTGGAAGCAATTCTCAGGAACTCCAGAACCAGCTTGCTATTCAGCTGGGACGTTTAGAAGATTTGGTGCAGGGCTATATCCAAATAAAGAAGAACCCGCATCACTACCTAGATGCAGATAAAGACCTGACGGCAGGCTATCAAGCCATAAAAGGGACGGAGCAAGCTCTTCTTGAAAAATTACAACATCTTAATCAATCAGCCTTGCAGGATTTCCATATCAGTCAGAGACTCTCTCCTAAAGACGAGACTGCTATTCCTATAGCAGATAAAGCTAAAACTAAACAGGAATTGGCTATCGAGCGGGATTTGATTAACCAGCTGACAAAGGGAGAAAGTCAATGGGTGTATCGACCTGAGTTAAATACAGAAGACCTCCTATGGGGAAACTTTTTTGCCAAGCTGGAAGCCAATAATGTCCGCATTTTGCAAGACCATCCCCTTACAAATTCAGAGAAAAATCAAATCAAAAACCAGCTCAATTTTGTCAACTTCTATGAAGCAGCTAAGTGGATAGCTGGGGAAAATGGCATTGCTAAGGTGCAGGTTCAACGTGAAGATGCTAGTCTAGGAACGATTCGCTTGGAAGTCTTGTGGAGAAACAATGTCGCTGGTGGCAAATCCAGCTATGAGGTTGTCAACCAAGTCATCACAGGCGGAGAAGGGATTCGCCAGCGTCGTGGGGATGTGACTTTGCTAATCAATGGTCTGCCTATGATTCAGATTGAACTGAAAAGCCGTTCTCATCCTTACATGGATGCCTTCCGTCAGATTAAAAAATACGACCAAGAAGGACAGTTCAGAGGCATTTTTTCAAGTCTTCAGATGTTTGTCGTCTCTAATGTCACAGACACTCGCTACATCGCAGCTGCCAAAGCCAACAAGCTAAATGAGCGCTTCTTGACCAAGTGGGTGGATAGTGAAAATAGACCTCAACCTCAACTATTTGACTTTGCAGAGTCTGTCTTGTCAATACCGAGAGCTCACGAGATGGTCATGCAGTATTCTGTCATTGATGATGACAAGAAAGCCTTGATTTTATTGCGCCCCTATCAGGTACATGCCATTGAGGCTATCCGTGAAGCCAGTCGCAAGCGCCAGTCAGGCTATATTTGGCATACGACCGGTTCAGGAAAAACCCTGACCTCTTATAAGGTTTCGCGCAATCTGCTTCAGATACCCTCCATTGAGAAGACAATCTTTGTGATTGATAGGACAGACCTTGACCAGCAGACGACCAGTTCTTTTCAGTCTTACGCAGAGAACGATATGATCGATATCGACGAGACTGATGATACACAGGAATTGGTTAAAAATCTGGCTTCTGATGATCGCCGTGTCGTTGTGACGACCATCCAGAAAATCAATGCCATGATTCGTCAGTTTGATGAAGGACGTCACCAAAAGGTCTACAATCGTATCAAACAACTCAAACTAGCCTTTGTCGTTGATGAATGCCATCGCGCAGTGACTCCTGAACGCCAACGCCACCTAGAGCACTTCTTTACAAATTCTCTCTGGTATGGATTTACAGGAACGCCTATCTTTACAGAAAATAAGCGTGAACAAAAAGGAGACCTTGCTCAGACGACCGAAGAGCAGTACGGTGACTGCCTCCACCAATATACCGTCAAAGAAGCCATTCATGACAAGGCGGTTCTTGGCTTTAATGTGGAGTATCAGACAACCATGCCTGGTTGGGCAGAAGATGAGATTGACGAGGAGCGTTATGATGACGAAGGCCATATGCTTGCCGTTTTAGATGCCATTCTCAATCGCTCAAGACGCAAACTCGGTTTCCAAAATGGGGTAGGAAAAACCTACGAAGCCATTTTGACCGTCAAAAGCATTGCCCGTGCGCAGGCTTATTATAACCTGATTAAGCAAGTCAAAAATGGAGAAAAGTCTTTAAGCATTTCGGAAAATGTTAAAAAAGTCTTGCCAGACTTTCCTAAAGTTGCCATTACTTACTCTGTGACAGAAAATGAAGCAGACTCCTATGTCAACCAAGCCTACATGGAGGAGAGTTTAGAAGACTACAATGCCATGTTTGGTACCCACTTTAGCTTAGCAACCATTGCTTCCTACAATAGTGACCTCAACGACCGTCTGGCCCGTAAGAAAGAACGCTTTGCCTTCCGTGAAGAGCAGTTGGACCTGGTTATCGTGGTGGACCGCTTGTTGACAGGCTTTGATGCCCCTTGCCTATCGACCTTGTTCATGGATCGCCAGCCCATGAAACCCCAGCATATCATTCAGGCCTTTTCACGAACCAATCGCCTCTTTGATGAAGGCAAGAAATTCGGTCAAATCGTTACTTTCCAAACGCCTGACCGCTTTAAAGAAAAAGTGGATGAAGCTCTGAGCCTTTACTCAAATGGTGGCGAAACTAGTGTCTTAGCCCCAGAATGGCAGGAGGAGAAGGCCAAGTTTCTTGAGAAGGTTCATCAACTACTAGCCATCGCTCCAAGTCCAGAGCAGGTGCCTGATTTGGATACAGCGACAGATGCAGAATTAAAACGCTTTGCCAAGGCCTTTCAAGAATTTGACAAGCTCCTATCCTCTATACAAGTCTATTCGGACTACGATGAGAAAGTCATCCTCAGAGAGATTGGTCTCAGCCTAGAAGACATCGAGAACTTTGCCGGCCAATATCAAAATGTCATTGAAGAGCTCCGCAGACGCAGAAAAGAAGACCAAGAAGATGAAGGTGTGTTACTGGATATCGAGTATGAGCTTGAATCCATCCGCACCGACGAGATAAATTATCACTATATCCTCTCTCTCATCCAAGCCCTGATTGAAAATCGGGGAAACCTCATTGGTAAAAAGGAAAAGAGTCTGGTAGATAACTATATCGAAGATTTGAACAAATCCAATCCCAAGTTATCCAACCTCATCTCCAAACTCTGGCAGAATGTCCAAGCAGATTCCAAGAGCTATCAGGGTCAGTCTATCATCCATAAGTTGGATGAGATGATTGAGCTAACAACCCAGAAAAAGATTCGTGAAACGGCAGATTATTGGCAGATAGGAGAGGATGAACTCCAGTTCGTAGTGGACAACTACCGCATAGGACGAGACAAGCAAAATGGCGAAAAAGCCATCACCGAGTCTCAGGACTATCTGGCCTATAAGGAAGCCCACGGAGACAAGGCACTACCAAAACTCAAATACAAAAAAGCCCTCAAAGAGGACTATATGCGCATGATTTCAGAGGATATCTTACCGCTAAGGGGGAGATAAAATACCGATTTGCTTCTTCTTATTTGCTAGATTTTTAACTTTATCTTGTCAAATCAGACCTTCTATTGTTTCAAGATAGGCAAAATTGAAGAATAGAAATCAAAAAAGAAAATCTAAAGTGTAGAAATAAGAGAATGGAGTAATAGAAGGGGAGTAATATGACAAAGAAACCAAGTTATCGCTTTGCGGGCTATACTGAACCTTGGGAACGGAGAAAGTTAGGAGAGATATCATCGAGAGTAAAAGGAAATGATGGTAGAATGGATCTACCAACTCTTACAATATCTGCTGGACAAGGGTGGTTAGATCAAAGAGAACGCTTTTCAGGTAATATTGCAGGAAAAGAGCAAAAGAATTACACACTGCTAAGGATAGGAGAACTTTCGTATAATCATGGTAATTCTAAACTTGCAAAATATGGGGTGGTTTTCCAATTGAACAATTATACTGAAGCCTTAGTGCCTAAAGTATACCATAGTTTTAAGATGATAGATGGGAGGTCTGGTACATTTTTTGAATACTTGTTTGCAACCAAGATACCTGATAGAGAGCTGGGTAAATTAGTTTCTTCTGGAGCCAGGATGGATGGGCTATTAAATATTACTTATGACGATTTTATGTCCATAAAGTTAACGTTCCCCAAAAATAATGAAGAGCAAACCGCCATTGGTTCTTTCTTCCAAGATATTGACCAGCTTATTAGTCTTCAACAGCGTAAGTTAGAGGTGCTCAAAGAGCAGAAGAAAACCTACCTCAAACTCCTCTTTCCAACCAAAGGACAAACCAAACCAGCCCTTCGCTTCGCAGGATTTGAAGATGACTGGAAGGAAGTGAAGTTGGGGGAGATATTAGTTGAAAGAAATGAGCAGATTTCTGAAAGTGAAGAGTATCAGTTAATGTCATTTGTACAAGGAAAAGGAGTAGTACCAAAATCTGATAGATATGACAGAAGTTTTCTTGTTAAAGATGATAAGAAGAATTATAAAAAGACAGAATATGGCGATTTCATTTATAGTTCTAATAATTTAGATACAGGGTCAATCGGCTTCAATAAAACCGGTAAAGCATTAATTTCTCCTGTTTATAGTATATTTTATTCAAAAACAAAAAAGGAAAGTCAATTTATTGCTATACTGTCTCAAAGAAAAGAATTTATCAATGAGATGATTAAATATAGACAAGGTGTAGTATATGGTCAGTTTAGAATTCATGAGAGTGATTTTCTTAATATAAAGATACTAGCTCCAGAAAGCAATGAACAGGAATTTCTGATAACATTCTTCCAAGATCTAGACAAGGCCATTGCCAAGCAAGAGGAAAAAGTCAACCAGCTCAAAGAAAGCAAACAAACCCTACTCAGAAAAATGTTTATCTAAGATACAAAGACCGTCAAAAGCCCAGTGATTCGTTTTTAAAAGAGTTTATCGTAAAATGAGCGCGAACGAAGTGAGCTTTTAGAGGATATTTTCCGCCATGGTGGTATCCTATACAATAACAAAGTTATTGTATAGGACGGGATTTTTGAGACTCTGGGCTCAAAAATTAGGGATGAAATTCCTTGGATTTCTAAAATCATCCACTGGATGATTTTACCTCCCGTCCGCACTATTTAAGGAAGATATAAAAAAGAAAAATATTTTAAAACATGGAATACTACTAACAACATAAATTGATAGGAGACCCTATGTCACAAACAGATTTATCAAGAGAACTCTACCAATCCCTCTGGAATGCGGCAGATATCCTGCGTGGCCAGATGGAAGCCAATGAATACAAGTCCTACCTCTTGGGCTTGATTTTCTACAAATACCTATCCGACAACATCCTCCAAGCCGTCTGTGATAACTTGGACGAGACCTTTGAGTCCTTCCAGCAAGCACAGCTTCTCTATGAGGAAAACTTTGCGGATACAGATGTCAGTGAAGACCTCATCGAGGTCTTAAATGACGATCTGGGCTATGTGATTGAGCCTTCTCTGACCTTTACCAAGCTGGTTCAGTCTATCTATGAAGGAACCTTCCAGCTAGAGTCCCTAGCCCAAAGTTTCCGTGATATCGAGCAGGCCAATGAAAAATTTGAAAATCTTTTCGAAGATATCGACCTCTATGCGAAAAAGCTAGGTAACACTCCACAAAAGCAAAACAAGACCATCTCTGAAGTCATGAAACAGCTCAACGACCTCAATGTATCTGGTCATGCTGGTGATATCTTGGGTGATGCTTATGAGTACTTGATTGGCCAGTTTGCCAGTGATTCTGGGAAAAAGGCTGGAGAGTTCTATACACCTCAAGCAGTTTCTCACCTCATGACTCAGATTGTCTTTGCAGGGCGCGAGCATCAAAAGGGCATGTCGGTTTACGACCCGACCATGGGTTCTGGTTCTCTCTTGCTCAATGCCAAGCGCTATAGTAAGGAAGCTTCGACGATTTCTTACTACGGTCAGGAGTTGATTACTTCGACCTTCAACCTTGCTCGTATGAATATGATGCTTCATGGAGTTGCCATTGAGAACTATCACCTCAGCAATCACGATACCCTAGACGAAGATTGGCCGACTACCGAGCCGACAGATTTTGATGGGGTTTTGATGAACCCACCCTATTCACTGAAGTGGTCAGCAGATAGTGGCTTCCTGCAAGATCCTCGCTTTTCAAGTTATGGAGTTCTGGCACCTAAGTCCAAAGCAGATTTTGCCTTCCTTCTTCACGGTTTTTATCACCTCAAGCATAATGGAGTTATGGCCATTGTCCTTCCTCACGGAGTTCTCTTTCGAGGAGCAGCCGAGCAAAAGATTCGCCAGCACCTACTAGAAGAAGGGGCTATTGATACGGTTATCGGCTTGCCAGCAAATATCTTCTACAACACCTCTATCCCGACAACCATTATTATCCTTAAAAAGAATCGTACCAATAAGGATGTCTTCTTTATCGATGCCTCAAAAGAGTTTGAAAAAGGGAAAAATCAAAACAATATGACCGAAGACCATATTGCCAAGATTTTGGAGACCTATCAAAAACGCGAGAATGTCGAAAAGTTTGCCCATCTAGCCAGCTTTGAAGAGATTGTCGAAAATGACTACAACCTCAACATTCCACGCTATGTTGATACTTTTGAGGAAGAACCCGTAGTTCCCCTCGCCGACCTCGCCGACCAGCTCGCAGAGATTGATAAAGAGATTGGACAAGTAGAAGCCAGACTCGCACACATGCGCAACCAGCTAGTAGGCACAACACCAGAAGCCCAAGCAGAATTAACCGCCTATCTCGAAAAGTTGAATGAGATTTAGAGAGTAGGGGAAGAATGAAAAAACGCAGGTTCACTTGAGCCTGCGCTTTGGTTTCCGCAAATTTGGGAAAAGACCATATTATTTCAAAAATTTTTAGGAATGAAAATAAAATATTTAATATTTAGTCATGAAATCTCCAAGATTTTTGATTTGTTGTTTAATGATGTGGTATTGTTCGGTTGAGCTTTTAGGGAGAACATATCTTGTAGATCGTCCCTTACCTTCTATCTCAATATACTTTTTATTTTGTAGAGATTTCAAATTTTCTCTAAATTTATACTCAGTCATGAGAGAATTTTCGAGGACGTCATTTTTAGTAATGCTACCATTTTTAATGATATATTCAAGTATTATCTTTTCATTATCTGATGTATTTGTATAAGAAGACAATAAGTCTACTTTCCAGATTGTAACAACAGTACTATCAAAGGTAGTGCTCACCTCAGGAATTTTTAGTTTATATTTTTCGGAAATATCAAAAATTTTTGGTCCACCTGATCCGGCTTTTTCGGACATCCCAATTCTACGGAATAATGAAGAGATTGTACTATTTCGCGTTTTGGAAGTTCCACCATGTATAAATTCGGGAATAGAAATTTTCATCTTACCTGGATTTTTAAATTCATAGAAGTCTTGATAAGCTGTAATAACTATAGGAGAATCAAAGTCATAGTAAGCATGCATTAAGCAGTTCACTAAAGCTTCACGTATAGATTCAGATAGGTCTTTCTTGAATGGTAAACGGTGGGCAGATTCGTTATTAAACTCAAATCTATCATTTGTTGTAGTAGTTAATTTCTTATATGCTAAATTGAAAAAATCGAACATGTTTAAATCAGGGTACATCATATCCCCTGTTGAAATTCTATCGTTCCACCTAGTTGAAAGAGAGGTATCTTTTTCAAAATAGTCTAATTGAAATTTGGGATAACGAGAAATAATAGAGTTGTACTTTCCAAAAAATATTAGTCCTCCTGCGGTTAATTTATATGTATTATCAATCCTGTCTTTTTTAAATACACCAATTTCGATTAGAAAATCTCTCAACGAAATGCTATTATATTTTGTATTACCAGTAAGTTCAATTAATAGTTGCTTGTAATGTTCTATTGTATCTAAATTTAAATCATTTTCGTCAAAATTATTAAGTAACTCACTATCAATATCATCATGAGAACTAGTCATCAGATATTTAAGTTCTTCTTTATCAAGTCGAACATCGCCTTCACCTAATCTTTTATATGACTCACGATAATCATTTTTTAGATGGACGGGTTTTTGGTGAGGATTCGCTTCTCTTACAGTGACTACAATGAGTTGTTTATTTTTGTCTGGAATGTCAATGTATTCAATATCATTATCGGTAAGTAGGTTACAACTAACTTTTTGTTTGTTTGCGACTAAAGCGAATAAATTGTCTCGTATTTTTTGAGGATTATTGACTCCTTGGTAGGGGTCAATATTTTTTTCGTCTATCCCGAGAATTATTTTCCCGCCATTTGTATTTGCAAATGCTGAGTAGGTTTCCCAGAAAGACTCTGGAAGATTGTTTTTAGCTTTTTTGTACTCTAAATCAACCCCTTCAAATTTTAAGTCCATATTTTTCCTTTCTAAAATATAATGTTACTGAAATTTATTTTTTAAAATGATTGTCACGCGAAAAAGTAAATTTGATAGATAATTAAAATCGTTGATTTCATCGTATTTATAAGATATATTTTAAAATATTCACGCGAAAATCACGCGAAAATCACGCGAATATTTGTAATCAAAATTTAATTGAAAAATGTCGAATTTTCAATAATAAAATAGATGGATTTAAAATCTATTTTATTATAACACAGAGATAAGAAAAAATAGATAGTGAGACAAGTTTAAATAGAATTACTCGCTATGAAATGTTAATTACTTTTGATTGCTTAACAAATATAGTCAAAAATGTAGTAATTCGAATGATTTTTCTTTCAATGTACTGAATTAAACAAAAAGAAAAAACGCTTGAATCAGCGTTTTTCTTCTGTATTGATTCGTATTGAATGCTTACTTAACTTCTGTAAGGAGTAGACAGAGTTCTATATAACCCCTCAAAACCTTTATTTTAAAGGCTTTGTAATTTATTGAAGAAAAAATGTAGAGACAAATGTAGAGACGATTAAGTAGATAGTTCAGCTATTTTATCTAAATAAATATTTACTGCCTCTAATTTCTTCTTCGGTGCTAACTCGGCGTATGTATCCATAGTTGTGTTGATAGATTTATGTCCCATACGAACTTGTAGTTCTTTCCAGTTTGCCCCAGCATTTAACATCATTGAAGCATGAGTATGTCTGAAAATATGGAAACCGTAATCAGGTAAACCAAGAGAAGTTAGTCGTTTTTTTAAAGTAGCACGTTCGTTTCTATCGCACATATAATTTCCATAAATCGTTGGAAAGATTAACTTGGATTGAGGTAGACCTTGCTTTTTGAAATAGTTATTCATTTCTGTGTAGAAATCCCTAAGGTCAGTGAGAGTAGAGTTTGGAACGGGAACCTGACGATTACCAGAATCGGTTTTTGCGGTTGGTTTACAAATCATACATCCTTTAGTACCAAGTTTCTTATTGGCACTTTTCCACATCAATGTTTTATTTACAATAATTTCATTGTTTGTGAAATCCAAGTCATTTATTTCTAATGCTAGAAGTTCATTGATTCGCAATGCAGAAGCGAGTAAGGAATTGCAGATGGTAATAAATCGTCGATTAGCTCTGTTATTAGGTAAAGTTTTTAAGAATGCTAACCATGTTTTTAATTCTTCATCATGTAAGACCATAGTTCTACGAGAAGCTAATTTAGGCTTTGGAGGGATTTTAATAGTTTTCACTGGGTTTTTAGTTAATCCAAAATGTGTGATGCCAAAATCGAAAATATCACTAAGTTTGTGAGTGACTGCTCCAAAGTCTTTTGCACTACCTTTTTCAGCACGTTTTTTCCCTGATTCAATCGATGTTCTAGCTTTTTGGGCGAGATTGTTAACCCATCTTTGAATATCGGCAGATGTGATTTTTTCAGGAATGTAATCCCCGAATGCAGGGATGATGTAATTATATACGTATCCCTTCACTCTATTGATTGTATTATGAGAAGTAACCCAAACTTGATAATTATTGAACCATTCTTCTGCAAGTTCAGAAAAAGTGGATAATTGTTTATCTTCTTTCCTCGTTCCACCTGCTTTTTCAAAATTAACTCTAGCCGTTAGGATTTTACGGTCAAGTTGCCGTAGTGTTTTAGCTGTTATAGACGTTGTTACTTGTTTGCCTGTTTTTTCATCGATACCTAAGTAAAGGCCTCGTAAAATATAACTAACCTCTCCGTTTGAATTTGTTTTTTTAATAACTTTTTTGTTATTGTAAGTTATAGTTTCAGATGTCATAATGCCCTTTCATTATACGGATATAAAATAAAAAGGCTAAAATAGAACATTTTCTATACATAACAGACAGTTCTATTTTAGCATAATTCATGTTATTTCTCTAAGAATTGGAGAACATTTTCAAGTTTATAGTAAACAGTTCTGGTTCCTTCTATAGGTGGTTCCAGTCGTTTTAGTCCTTTCTCTTCCCAAGATTTCAATGTATTCGGAGAAATTTGAAGGAGATTCAACAGGTCTTTTTGGGTATATAGACCACAATAATTGAAGATGTGGGTTTCCTGTTGTAGGATTTGTAAGAGATTTAGTAGTAGGTTTTTAATTTCAAATAGTTCTGAGTTCATTATTGTTATTCCTTTCTTTGAATAGTTGTTTCAAACTGTGTGAAGAAGCTATTAGCACGACGTATTGGCTGAGATTCAAAGGGGTTCGTGAAAAAGTTGCTGTCATCTTTTTCGTATTCCCGACTCTCATTGTTATAGTGTGTATAAAAGATATTATCCTTTTCAACTAGTATGGCTGTTTGTATTCGTCGTTCTAGCTGGTCGAAACGGTCAATTCGTTTACTGGTTTGAAAATTATCATACAACTCCTTTGGTGAGTAAGGGCTAGTTATGAAGATTAGTTCAGCGGTTAATGCTTTATCTATATATCTAGAAGGTAAGAAAACATCGAAATTATAGGGGTCTAGAATTTTCAAAAGGTCATCATATCGAAAGCTATCTGGTCGCAGTTCGTCAATAATGATAGTTTCCTGGTTTTGATAACTCTGAAAAGGATCGCGACTTGAGCCTGTTACAAAATAAGAGGTATTTTTATTTTCTGCATAAGTCTTAGCCAGTCTTGTCTTACCAAGTCCAGACTCACCATAGATATAGACTACTTGTTTTGTCTTTTGTTCATACTTCATACGATTCAGGAATTCTCTTCCTAATCTTTCTTGCCTTTTTTCGGCAACAGCTTTAAGTCGCGTACTTGCTTTTGCATATTGACTTCCCGTTAGCTCAGATTCAATCTCTTCTAGAGTTAATAAACCGTCATAAAGCATATCTAGATATTCTCGTATTAGTTCCCCTTCTTTTTTACTTTGGTTTCGCTCTACTTGTTTTCGAATGTTTTCTAATTTTTTAGCAAAATCAAAGTTACTTATTACTTCCGAAATAGGGTACTGATATTTATTTTGAGCATCTTTAGTTTGGTGAACAAGATAACTAAAACCATTATTAGGATGCTTGAAGAATTCTAATCGTTCGATTTGAGAATCTTCACGCTTACCATTTCGTTCATTAATTTCCCAAGCTATGCTATGTGGGCTACGAGCATGTTTGAAATACATCATGAGATGAATATGGGGTTCTACAGTTTCTCCATCTTCATTAACATCTTTATCATGTAAAATGCCTGCCCAGAGTAATGGCTCTAATAGCTTAACGATTCTATCAATTTCTTCTTTCCAATCAGATAAAATAGCTAGTCGCATTTGTTGTGTATACATGATTGCACGCTGTTTAGGGATTTTTTTATTTGTTTTTTTCTCTGAAGACATTTCAAGAATTTCCTTTCGTTTTGTTTTTGGCACATTGGCACAGTTTGAATGCGAGACAATGCCAAGACCAGTCTCGCAGGATTGTTAGTATTAAGGATATTTAGAGTAAGTAGTATCATTGGCACAGTTTTGTAATATAAAAAAATGGTGGAAGGACTTTTTGTCTTTGACAAAGTCCTTCCACCGATTTTAATTGTAAGAGCCTGTTGCTTGATACCAACGACCGTCACTAGGCGCTATGTTGGTAAAGAACAATTCGGGTTCTATAGTGTGTAATTTTGCTTTAATAGCAGGGAATATTTCTTGTACTTTCAAGAAACTTTCGTGATTATTTGGAACTTTCCACCGTAATATAGCCCCATCTTCTGTATAAATCATCGATAAGGTTAACAAAGAACGATTGGCCTTGTTGACGATTGATTTTTGAGTAGAAATCTGTTTATTTTGAGTATCGAGAATAGAATCGGACTCAAAATGGGCAAACTTTCTCAGTTCGTAGGTTGCTCGTAATCCTTTGAGCATGTATTTTATATCACTTTTAAACCAGTGATAAAGGAAAAAAGAGAAAAGTAGTATTGAAAAAATTATCAAAGGATAGAAAAGAAAAACAACATTTTGATAATTAATTTCAATGTTCAGATTCTGTTGAATCAAGATAAGTATAAATATAGGGAAAAAGCTTACTACAGTTCCTATACATAAGATTTTGAATAGATTATACTTGTTTATCATAAGCACCTCTTGTTATAGTATGGGGTGAGGAGTGGCATGATGTTGCTGTCATGTTTTCCATCACTAAATTTGACAATTCCTGTCCCTATTCCGCTAGGAACAACAATATTTTCAATATGAGCGTTTGGCAATAAAAACTGAGTGGTGTTAGTATTTATCTCTCCCAAAATAATAGAACAGTTAATTTGTTCTCTAACTGCTAGATTTCCTCCAAATGCGGTAGCATCAAAACGTTGGGAAACTAGGATAAGTGAAACTTTGGTAGCTCTACCTAGAAGAGCCACAGTTCCTAATAGTTGTGCAAACGTATCTCGTGCTTGTTTTGAAGAACCCTGAACAAGAGCAAGTAGCTCATCTATGATAATATATTTGCGTTTTAATGTAGCTTTTGGGTTTTCTAAAAGTATTTCTTGACGTTCGTAAATCTTATTGATAGCATCCCCCAGAATTTCATTTACTTCTGTGATAAAACTATTTAAGTTAGCCCCTCTTTTCGGAGACAGGACAGACAGATTTAATTCACGACCTAGAGAATAAATATCGGCACGTTTAGGGTCTACTGCTACAATATCGTCAGTTATTTTCCGAATACACCGAATAAGGTATTCTAGGAAATAACTTTTTCCTGAACCAGATGAACCACTGATAGCTAAATGAACAACATCATTTAGATTGATACTAACTTGGTTTGACATGAGCGGAACCCTAATCTCACTAACTTCTTGATTTATAAAATGTTGGATATCAGGAATAGTTAGTCGAGTTGGAATACCATTTACCCAAGGGAAGAAAAAACCTCTAGCAAGATTAGGGTCACCTGTCTTGTAGGGGATAAAAATTGCATTACTTTGTAACATAAGCGTTTTATAAGGGTAAAGGATGCCAGAACAGATATCTGCTATCTTAAAATACAGGTTTTTATCTAAAACATAGGAAACAGGAAGATTGGGAATGAAAAACATTCCCTTATCTTCTGCCTCTAAAGAAATGGAGAAAGAGTTTGTAAAGCTCGTTTCTCCGTTGATATCTAGTGTATTGTTGAGATTGCTTGTAATGAATTTAGCTAATTCATTTTCAGACATAGGCATTTTAATAGGGATAGTCATAAACTACCCCCCCTAAGCTTTGTGAATGCCTGTGGCACGGAAATACGCATTTGATTTAATCTGAATTGCTTCTAATTTATCAAATGCTATTTTCTCACCAATGTTAAATTCAGATAAATCTGGTTTGTTATCTGGAAGGAACTTCACTTTAAAAGGATTATGAGTATCCGTAGCAATCCAAACTTGATAACCGATAACTTTATCTGTCCGCTTATCGTCTTTATATTCATACTGTGTTTCTATTTGCAGTCCTACAATATAAGTTGATTCATTTCCAAGAAGTTTCTCAGCATTTTCTGAGCTATAATAGCTTGATGATTTGACTGTGAATGTCATATTTTTGACCTTTCTTATTAAGGAGGAGAATAATTTTTATTCTACAGGAGTAATAGTTGTATTTAACAACTATATGTTGATTTATCTCATAGTGCCCATCTCTTATATATATATATATTTTTTTTTTTTTTTTTTTTTTTTTTTTTTTTTTTTTTTTTTTTTTTTGAAATGCCACGCGTGGCTAAAGGGAGTTAAGGTCAAGTGATTTTATGTCATCAAAAATTAACAAAAATGTAACATAAAAACACTTGACAGAGTGTTAATTTTTAGGTTATACTTCCTTTAGGGAAATAAGATAAGAGATGGGCAAGAGATAAGAAAAAAATTTTTTTCATAAAGAAAAAGGGGAGTCGGGGCGTAGCCCCGTTGAGATAAGTTAGTTTCGGGTACCCGAAACTAACTAGAATGGGGCAGTGCATAAAAATTTATGCATTATTAAAAATGTAAACAGTTGAGCTTTTCTTGGCTGTTTTTTTGTTTTCTAAAAGAAAAAATGAGAGTTTCTTCAACTTATAATTTATAGTAAAGTTCGGGAAAAATAAATTATAAAATCCTCGGAAATGGCTTGACAAAAGCATTTCGGGGGGGGGGTATAATATAGTAGGAATATTTTAAATGAGTCTATAAATCGAATGAGGAAGCGCTTGCTTCTTGGTTTTGTTAACGACTTTTATAAAGGAGACAATATGAATAAAAAAGATATTTTATTAAGCGCTGGCTTAACAACTATTCTTGTTGGGACTGGTGTTGCAAATACAACTGTCCAAGCAGAAGAGGTTGATTCTGGTCAACCCAAGCCTACGGTGAAGACGACTCCTGTTCATGTTACAGAACAAGACGTGAACACGGCAAAAGCTAATGTGAACAGCGCCCAAGCTGATGTCGACGCAAAACAAGGCACAGTCGACCAAGCAAAAGCTGATAAAGTAAAAGCTGATAGCCAAATTGACTCAATCAATAAAGACATCGACACTGCTAATAACGCAAACAAAATTATCAATGCTCAAAACGATATTATCACTAGCAAAACAGCGGACAAGACAAACGCAACAAACGATTTGAATACCGCTAAAGATGCCGAACGTGATGCGCATACAGCACTAGACAATGCTAACACCGCAAAAACAGAGGCTGATAATGCCCGTGACACTAAGAAAGCTGATGTTGATACGAAACAAGCAGACCTTGACGCAATCACAGACGCTAATGTACGTAAAAACATCACAAACACAACTAGCAAAATTTCAAACGTTGATAATGATTTGAACGCTAAAGGTGCACAAATCACAGCTACTGACACTAAAATCGCCGCGAAACAAGGGGAAATCGATAGCTACAAAGTTAAAGTTATTTCAACAGATTTAAACCCTGATGAACGTAATCACACAGCTCATGATAATCTTAATGATTATGAGTATAACCATGGGTTCTTCCGTAACAACCAAATGGAACCGGTTAACTTCCAAGGTGTTGACATCAAAGAAATTGACGCAACTAAAGATATGGTTGATTTCGCAGAAGCTTTAGCAGCCTATAAGAAAGCGCCATATGATTGGACAACTCGTAAATACAAAGAACGCCCAACATACCGTTACAAGGTAGATAACAAAGGTATTTCAGACGCCTTTGTCAAATTGCTTAATCAACTACGTGTTAATAACAATTTGAAGGGTGATATGGTGGTTGACGATGAGTACCTAGCATACGCGCAAAAACGTGCTGATGAAATGCAGAAAACAGGCGTATTGTCACACCGTACCAGTTTAACAGACAAACCGGGCTATATCAAAGGGGTGCAACCAGACCAGAACGTTGAAAACATCCTTGGCGGGCTATCAGGCCAAATTATCGGTCGCGACAGTGAATATTTGACATTTGACCATATCGTAACTAATGAAACGTTGGCTTATGATATGTTGTTGACATACTACTCGGACTATGCAAATGTACGAGGTTTGAAATACGGACACCGCAAAAACTTATTGACACCAACAGGTGGTAAAATGGGCGTTGCCATTTCAACCGTCGATGGAAAAGATAAAACAACTTATTTCGGTTCATTCAATGCTAGTGCGCACAAAGGTTCAACCTATGAATGGGATGAAAATGACCAAATGTTCTATTCCCTAAACCAAAGCCAAGATGAAAAGGATTATTGGAACCATAGCAACAACTTTAATCAAGATGACCCAATGAACCCAACATTCTATGGTAAAAAGATGAAGTTTATCGCAGACACTCATTATGTGTTTGTTAAACGTCAAATCATCGATGACAGACCAAAAATGCAAGAAGAGTTAGATGCATTGAAAGCTCAAAAAGCGACACAAGAGCGCGAACGTGACGTATTAGTTTCGAAGAAAGCTGATTTGACTCAAGAGTTGGATGCGTTAAACAACCAATTGAATGATATTGCTACAGCACGTACAAATGCGACAACAGCTCTAAATCAAGCAAAATCTGATTTAGCTACACTTACAGCGACCGCTCAAGACAAAGCAGACGCTGTAGTTCAAAAACAAAAAGAGTTGGATAAGGCAACAGCTCGCGTAAACGATGTAACTTCACGTATCAACACAATTCAAAGTGAAATTGATGCGGCAACAAGCAAACGTGATAATGCTATGCGTGTCCACGCGCAATTACCACAATTGCGTGCGAGTTTAACACAAGCAGAAGCTGATAGAACAAACGTGGAACAACGCATCACAGTTGCAGAGCAAGACTTAGCGGATGCCAAAGCTCGTTTGACACAAGCTCAAGCTGACCACAAATACAAATCAGATATCTTTTCAATCGATAAGATGCTAAATGTATATACGGATGGTAACCGTGTTATTTCAGCAACACCGAAAGTTGCCCCAACAGTAGATGAATTACCAGAATTGGATATCACAGCTGACATCCCTAGTGATTTGAATACAAAACAAAATCCTGACGGTATCGGAGCAACACCAAAAGTAGCTCCAACAGTAGATGAATTGCCAGAATTGGATATCACAGCTGACATCCCAAGTGATTTGAATACAAAACAAAATCCTGATGGTATTGGTGCAACACCAAAAGTAGCTCCAACAGTAGATGAATTGCCAGAGTTGGATCCAAGTGCTATCATTGACAAGCCGGCAGATAAACCAGCAGATAAACCAGCGGACAAGCCGGCAGATAAATCAGCAGAACAATATGCGTTACCAAGTACAGGAGAAAATCCTAGGGTAGCAAATTCAATTGTTACAGTTGGCTACGGATTGTTAGCAATGATTGGCTTGGCAGGGTTCTTTACTAAGCGGAAAGAGACTAAGTAATTATATAGAACTATCTAGTGTCATGCTGGATAGTTTATTTTAAAAAGGAGAAGTAATGGCAGTAGAAGATAAGATTAAAAATCTATTAGATATGTTAGACGGTTATGGTTACCAGTATAAGTTATTTGACGATAAAGTTGTTGTTGAGAATCATTCATCGGATATAATACGAGCAGTAGAGATATTGGAAGAATTTTCTAAATATAATTTGATTCCAATGTACCGAACCACTTCGTTTAAAAACGTACCGAAATTAGTTTATTATTCCTTTATGACAAAACTAGAAGAGATTTATAAAGAAGAAGCAAATAGAATAGGGATAGAATTTAAAGATTTCTATTTAAAGGAAAGATACAAATTAAAGGAATATCCTGAGTATATGCATGCTAGTTTTTCTGATTATGGAACATTTATAATAGATTACTATGATACAGAAAGCTTAGTTATTAAAGGTTGGCCAAAGAATTCTGCGGTGAGTTTGGCTAGTAATGATAGAATAAAACAATATATAAATAAAGACACTTTTACCATAGATTTTAATCGTGTGAAAAATGTGGATAATCAAGCTAATCTGATGTATGGTTATTTAGAGATGATTGATGAAGAGCCTGAATTTTTAGAAGAACTAATTAGAAATCATAGCTCTAGTTTTTAAGTAGGTTTGTTGAGTACACACACGAGGTATTAAATGAGAAATATAAATTATTCAGCATTTTTAAGTGCTAAAGATGCTCTAACTTTTGAAGAATGTCAAAACATTCATCAGACAATTCTAAACAATATTGGTAACGATGAGGAAATTTTAAAAGTATGGTCTGAGTTTTTGCAAGCTAGTATAAGCTATGCTCATATTCGTAGCCAGTGGTTGCTATGGGAACGTGAAGAGCGTCAACAAAAAGATGAAGGTAGAACAGCAAAGCATGAGCGAGTAATATATTGTCTAAAGCTTCCTAGTCGTTATCTAGGGCAAGAAGGTGTGGACGTTTCATGGTTTGATTCTATAGAGGATAACAGAAAGCAAATAGGAGATTTTGCTTGTTATATAGCTTATATCTACTCTATAAATGCTAGATAGAAAATGCAGGCTGATTAATGCCTGCATTTTGAACTTCAATTATTCATTCAAAAGATTTTACTATTTTCATGAATAAACTTGAAGTGAAAGAATAAAAAATGAAGAGCTACTCATCTGTGAAGTAGCTCTTCTCTTATATCCGTAATCTCTTTTTATTTATCTGAAAATGTAGAGAAAAATGTAGAGATTCGGCTGATTTGTATTGCAATACATTGAAATTTGAAATTTCAAGAATCGCTTAAAATCAGGTTTTCTCACGCCTACTGACGTGTAGTGAATCTCTATTTAACCTCTGTAAGGGTTAAATAATTGACCTATATCCCCTATATTATCAAGGATTGTAGAGCTTTAAAGTTTAAAGGTAGTGATAAAGGTAGTGATGGAATCAACTTGCCAGCTCTTCCATTTTATTTAGGAAAATATCCACTGCTTCAAACTTCTTTTTAGGAGCTAATTCAGCATAGGTATCCATAGTTGTTGATATGGACTTGTGTCCCATTCTATGTTGTAGCTCTTTCCAGTTCATACCAGCATTTAACATCATAGAAGCGTGTGTATGGCGGAAAAGATGGAAACCATAGTCAGGCAAACCAAGAGCCACTAATCGCTTTTTAAGGGTTGCCCGTTCATTTCTATCACACATATAGTTGCCATAGATAGTTGGGAAGATAAGTGAAGATTTTGGTAGACTATGCTTTTCAAAATAGTCAGTCATTTCCTCGTGAAACTTTTTGAGACTTTCCATGATTGAAAGTGGAACTGCAACCCTACGATTCCCAGAATCCGTTTTAGGAGTTTTCTTACAAACCATTTCCCCTTTGATACCTAGTTTTTTATTTGCACTTTTCCACATTAATGTTTTACTGACAAGAATTTCATTAGTTTCAAAATCAAGGTCAGTAATTTCTAACGCTAGCAACTCATTGATTCGTAATGCAGACGCTAATAGCGTGTTACAAATGACCTTAAAGCGTCTATTTGCTCTGGTATTGGGCAAGGTCTCAAGGTAAAATAACCAATGTTTCAGATTATCATCATGGAGTACCATGATACGCTCTTTGTTTGCTTTTGGTTTAGGTGGAATCTTGATTGATTTAGCTGGATTAGTGGTCAGCCCACAGTTTGTAATGCCAAAATCAAAAATATCACTGACTTTGTGAGCCATTGCACCAAAATCTTTTGCACTACCTTTCGGGGCACGTTTTACACCGGAATCAACAGATTTCTTTGCTTTTCTAGCTAGCTTATTTACCCAAAGTTGAACATCAGCAGGTTCAATTTGACAAGGTTTATAATCCCCAAAGTGAGGAATAATATAGGTATCAAGATACCCCCTCACTCGGTTGATAGTGTTTTGTGAAGACACCCAAGTTTTGAAGTTGCTAAACCATACCTCAGCTAGACTTTCAAAGTTATCAATTTTGATAGTTTCTTTAAGGGTAGAGCCAGTTTTTTCAAATTCAATTTTAGCTTCAACAATTTTTCTATCCAAAGATTTCAATGTCTTAGCAGTGATAGTTTTTGTGATGCGTTTACCAGTCTTTACATCAGTTCCAATGTAAACACCTTTAAGTGAATAACTGATTACACCATTTTGTTTTGTTATTTTTGTTATTTTTTTATTGTTGTGTTGAATGATTTCTTTACTCATATAGCCTCTTTTTTCGGACAATTAAAAGGCTAGAATAGGACCCTCACATTCTTTATTTGATAATTCTATTCTAACATACTTAAAGTTAAATAGTCAAAAATCCAATGACATCTTCCAATTTATAATAAATTGTACGCGTGCCTTCGATTGGAGGCTCAAGTCGTTTTAAACCTTTATTTTCCCATGATTTCAACGTGTTAGGAGAAATCTGTAAAATTTTCAATAGTTCTTTCTGTGTGACTATTCCATGAGAACTATTACTTTTTAATTCTTGTTGAATGATAACAATGAGCATATTTAGTAGCTCTTCAATTTGATTTAATTTCGTCATATCCGTCATATTAGTTTTCCTTTCGTTCTCTTACTTGAATACACGCCACGGCTCTTTTTCTTTCTTTAATTCATCTTTTTTATTATTTAAAAAGATGATAGTATCAGGAGAGGGTTTATACTTTGTTTTGAAATGAATCAAAACATGCTTGAAAAATTCCTGAATTGCTTCTTTACCGTAAATTTTATCAATCTTGTATAGAAAAGATTCTAAACCACTATTTTTTAACAAATAAATGTAAGTAGATAGTAAGTCATTCTTCCGCCTTGGTTTTGACCTTAATAAATCAAAATCAGTCGAAACGTATTCCAGCATAACCTTTGAAATATCCCATAATTCATCATTTTTGAAAAATAAATATTTGTCAGTAAATCGTTGAAAAATTAGGCTCGACAACTCTTTATCATTCCGACATTTTAAAATATCTAAACCAGTTTGGTTAGCGTAAGCCTGTCTGATTGACATTTCAAATCGCACCCAATCTTGACATTTTAGGGCTTCGTCATAATAGATACCTTTCTTTTTCTCCTGTTCCAGTTTTTTATCATAGATGCGCAGAAGTAGAGAATTTCCCTTGTTTGCTTTGCTGCCGACATAAATCGTTTCTACTCTGTTATTTGTATTGATAGTGCCGATATTTGACTGATTTTTTCTCAATTTGATTTTATTTGTAAAACTGTCAACGTATTTTGATTTTATTGTTGACTTATTTAACTCCTGATGAATCTGATTCACTTTCAAACCTTCATCTATAAAATCAATCGCAAAATCAATTTTTGAAACTCTACAACTACCGCTAAAATAATTTTCTAATTCAAAAAATTTTTGAACTAATTGACGATACGAAATTTTTTGATTATCTTCGTCCCTTCGTTTCATGTAATGTTTTAAACCTTGACCCGAGAATTTGAGAAAAATTCCCATCCTTGGGCTATCCGTGTTAAAACATAATAGAATTTCAAATTCATCAAAGTTGATAATATAATTGTAGCCTGCAAATCCTTTTTCATTTAACTTGAAATTGACTGTGTACTTTTCTAATTCCAATAATTCATCAATTTTTGAACAAATATCCAAAGCAAATGTTTCATAATTAGACATCATCTCATTAAATTCAGACAAAAATACAAATGAAATTTCATCAACATCACATTGAATCATATAACATAACTCCTTTTTATTGTTTTGTAGTTGACCCCGTTAGGGGTGGGGACTGGGAAGGGGGTCATTACTAAATGTATAGACATACTATAGAATTTTTAAAACGTGCAACAATTGATACAGTACCTGAGAAGATTAAAAATTTTAAAGCTGAACAGTTAGAGAAAGGGAAAAAATATTATTGGTATATGTTTTTACATGATGAAAGATTTGGCGAATTAAGTAATAGTGGTGCTTACTATAGCGGAAACAAGGACACGGCTAAAGAAAAAATGAGTCGATTAATGAAAGATAGTCGAACTCATTTGTCTGAATATGTTTTAGAGTTGCTTGCTAAGAATATGAATTTAACTGTTTCAGAATTGCTTTGGGGGCATGAAGAAAACTGGAAGAAATTGCTTCCAAGTCTTTTCTATTTAATAGTTTTTGAATCTATTAGCTCATCTGATTTTAAAACAATTAGAGAGCAACAATTGAAATCGAATATGCTTGAAGCTTTGAAAGAGTCTGTCTTGTTTTCAAGTGAATTAGCTAAAAAAGAAATCGAAGCAGACCTATCTGATGGTATTGTTGCATTTGATATTTTTGATAAGAATTTATTTAAAGTTATTTCAAGACTTTATCAAAATGAAGTAGAAGAAAAATTTTACAGACTATTTAAAGAATTCTTTATTGAAAAAAAATATTATTTGAAAAAATTAGATAATAGAATAATTGATTTTGCGGAACGAGTGTATGAAGATGTTATTTTTGATAACAAAAAAACAGAAGATTCGCTAGGGCTTCAGGTTTATCAGACTTCAAATTTATTTTTGAATGCTGATTATAGAGAATATAGAACAAGTATTATACAAAAGAAATCCTTGAATGAAGTAGTACTAGAAAAGGGGCAAATCTTAGAACATTATTTGGATGAAGAACAAAGAATGATAGTTGAACAAGTTTCAAAATTTGTTAATGGTTTAGATAAGATTCAAAGAAAACAAGATGAACGCTCAGGATATCGAAAGAACAACAAAAATTTATTCAAATATGGATTTGATTTTGTAAAATTTGATGAAGAATATTTTAGAGAATCAGAAGAGAAAGTAGAAGAAACTAGGATATCTACTGAACAAATGACCGCAGATTTGAAAAAATTAGATATGTAAAAAAACAACCGCTGAAATTTTTAGCGGTTGTTTATGTTGTTCAATAGAGTTGTTTTGTTATTAATTAAAAAATTATTTAACTTGATTTAGAATTATATGGAATGCAGAAAGTATTTCTTTTTGTTTACTATCAGGTAAACTTTTTATATTCGTAATTAATTCAACAATTTCAGGATTTTCATCTTTTTTTGTAATATCAAAGAAAGATGAAATATCACATTCAAGAGCCTTCATAACTTTTTCAAGGGTATTAATTGTTATATTTGTTTCGAGATGTTCAAGTTTATATACATAATTTGTTCCAAGGTCAGCTCTTTCTTCAATTTGTTCTTGTGTAAGTCCTTTTTTCAACCTTAAAAGGCGAATTCGTTTTCCTATATATTTTCTTAATGATTGTTTCATGCAATACCTCTTAAACTAAATACTACAGTATTTTTTCTACATATTTTAGTTCTTAAAAGATTGCTTATGACTTTAAAAGGTTGGTTAAATGTGCTATAATTAAATAAAAAAACAACTATATAAAGTTGTTAATGTGAATTTTTGGAGATTTTATGTCAAAAAATACTATTAAAACCCTCACAACATCAACAGCTATTGCGCTTGCATCAGTTGGTGGAACTGCATTTGCACAAGAAGCTCAAGCGACTCTAGTACATTCTAACACTGCTGTCAATGAACCTGCTCTTGTTGCTAAGTCACAAGTGAAACCAGTTGAAAAGACTGAAGTTCCTGCACCATCTAGCGTGAAACCTGCACTTGACGCTCAAAAAGATGTTGTTAAAAACGTTGAAACTAAAGTTGATACAGCTAAAGCTGATATTAAAGCAAAAGAAACTACTGTTGCTTCAACTGAAAAAGAAGTTGCTACAACAACTCAAGCTGTCAAAGATGCTGAAGAAACTACTGCTAAAGCAACACCTGAAAAAGTTGAACAAGTCAAAGAAGCTCAAGCTAAGAATGTTGAAGCTCAGACTGCTAACCAAAAAGCAACCGAAGCTACAAATGAACAAATCAAAGCTGAAAGCAAAGCTCTTGCAGAAGAACAATCAGACGTGGCAAGTGCTCAAGCTAATCTTGACCAAGCTAACAAAGATGTCCAAACAGCTAAACAAGCCGTTGCAAGCGCACAATCTGCCCTTGACGGTACTGGACTTGCAAATGCTCAAAAAGATTTGACACAAGCTCAAACTGACGTCAAAGACGCAACCAAAGCAGTCGAAGACGCAAAAACTGCAAAAGAAAACGCATCTAAAGCAGATGCGAACCGCGCCCAAGCTATCAAATCAGCTGAAACTGATATTAATACTAAAAATGATGCTGTCAAATTGGCTAAAGAAAAATTGGCTTCAGCTACAGAACATGCTGACTCAGTTGAAAGCAAATTGCAATCAGCTCAAGCTGAACTAAAATCAGCTCAAGATAAATTGGCAAATACTGGTGTTGATACTGTAAATGTTCAAAATAATACTTTCCATATTTCTGACAAACTTCGTAATAAAATTGGTGCATCAACAAATGATATCACATTCAAAGAAGCTTATGACCTATGGAAAGTAAATCCAAATTCTGATACAGAACGTGTTCTAATCGGAATGGGAGTTAAAGTTATTGAACAATCTTCAACAAAAATCAGCGAAGCTGATAAAAACAAAATTGTTGAACTCGACAATTTGACTGATGAGCAACAAAAAGAAATCAGCTTATACGCTTCAAAAGTATTGACTGAAATCCATAAACAATTTGGATTGAACGAAGTCACTGTAACAGACTCTGACCTTCGTATCGCTCGTGAACAAGCTAGAAAATATGTTGAACGTGGAATTGCAGTAAACAAAGCTGGACACATCAACGGTGCTTACCATGGTGAAAACGTGTCACTTGCAAATGAAACAAAATCTATGACCATGTACGAACTTAAACAAAAAGTATATGAAGCAATCATGGGACAAACATTTGCTGATGCACCATCTAAATGGGGACACTCACGTAACAACTTTGTTAATAACACTGTCGGAATCGCAACAGCTAACGTAGACGGACGTTTACATATCATCTCAACTCTTGACTTAGCTGGCGGAAACGTTATTAAAGACCAAAACGACACAGCATCTCTTGAAAAAGCTGTCGACACAGCTAAATCAAACCTTGCTCAAGCTGAAACTGCATCAGAAAATGCTAAACAAGCTTTAACAAAAGCTTCAAATGATTACGCAAGCGCACTCAGCTTGAAAACTGAAGCTGAAAAAGTCTTGGCTGACGCAATGGCTACACCACTTCAAGCCCAAGTTGCTGAAAACAACCTACGTTTGGCAGAAATTGCTCTTGAAAATGCTAAAGCTCGTGAAGCTAAAGCTACTGAAGCTGTTAACAACTTCTCAGCAAATCTAGCTGACAAGAAAGCTACTCTTGTAAAAGCTCAAGCAGAACTTGAAGGAGCTAAAGCTGTTCAAACAACTGCGTCACAAGCTCTTGCAGATGCTTCAGCTAAACTAAAAGCTCAAGAAGATAAAGTGAACACTTTGAACAAACAAAGTGCTAAACTTCTTAAAGAAAAAGACGAACTCGTCAAAGAAGCTACAAAATTGGCTGAACAATTGCAAGCATACTTGGACGCACCTGCTAAACTAGCAACTGCTCAAGATATGAAAGCAAAAGCTGAAGCTAAACTTGAAACAGCAAAAGCTGAACTCAAGACTGCACAGTCTACTCTTGAAAACTTGTTGTCTGCATACCGTACAGAACACGCTAAGTTGGTAGACTTGCAAACAGAATATGACGCACTCGTTGACCTTGCAGAAAAAGCTCAAGAAAACGTTGTTGCCAAATTGCCTGATGGAACAGTCATCGCTGTCCCTAAAGTTGCTCCAACTACTGAAGCACTTCCTGAGCTAAATCCTGAAGAACTTGCTAAAGAAGATGCAAAAGATAGCAACGTTAAAACACTTCCTGATGGAACAATCGTCGCTGTTCCTAAAGATGCACCAGTTGCTGAAGAACTTCCTGCTGTCAATATTGACGAATTGAAGAAAGCTCTTGCGACAGGAAAAGAAGTTACTGTCGATGCTCAAGGGAATGTTGTTGTGAAGGAAAAACGTGAAACATACTCAGCGCCTGCTGTTAAATCAGTAGAAAACGAAAAAATGAGTTACTCACGAGTAGAAAAAGCAAAAACTTTACCAAATACAGGAGAAACTTCAAGTGTTGCGATGTTGGTAATGGGTGCCATTCTTGGAACATTTGGACTTGTAACAGTACGTAGAAAAAATTAGAATAATAAAAAATCTTCTTATTATAAATAGGAAGATTTTTTGGATTCACAAAACTAGTTGAAAAGACTGCGCTATTTAAACTAGTTTTGTGAATGAATATATTTTAGATTGTATCGATGTCTTGGTATATCTGATACAAATAGTGTAGAGGTATTATTTGAAATATATACAGAAAAGGAACCCCATCTTATAATGGAGTTCCTTTTGCTTTTAATTGTCCGAATCAGTATTCTTATTTCAAAAAAGGTAGTGAAAAAGGTAGTGATTCGGTTGATTTTTATTGCAATGTAGTGAAATTTAAACTTTCAAGAATCGCTTAAAATCAAGGGCTCTCACATCTATTGACGTGTAGTGAATCCCTATTTCACCTCTGTAAACACAACGTGTTTGCGAAGTTTTGGTGAGTATTTCTTCAATTGAAGACGGTCTGGAGTGTTACGTTTGTTTTTAGAAGTAAGGTACAAGCGTTCACCAGATTCTTTGTGTTCAAGTGTAATATTTACGCGCATGGTATCTCCCTTCTATTATTCAGCTGATGCAGCCTTAGCGATTTTACGTCCTTTGTAGTATCCTTTAAGTGATACACGGTGAGAACGTGAGTAATCTCCAGTAGTTTCGTCAAAGTTTACAGATGGAGCTGTTACTTTGTAGTGTGTACGACGTTTGTTTTTCTTCGCTTTTGAAGTGCGACGTGCAGGTACTGCCATTTTGATTTCTCCTTTAGGTATTTATATTCGATTCAATCTACTGATTTTCATCAACCATACTAGGATAACACATTTTTTTTGTAAAGTAAAGTTACTTGACAAAAAAAGATGAAAAAATTAGAAGCTCATCAACCAAATTAATCGAAATTTTCTGAAAATTCAAGAATTTTCTTCTGTTCATTGCCTTTAAAATGTGCTATAATAGTAAAAACTGAAATGGGAGGGAACAAATGATTGAATTAGATAAACGTCACCGCAGTAGCATTTATGACAGCATGGTTAAATCACCAAACCGTGCCATGCTTCGTGCGACTGGTATGACAGATAAAGACTTTGAAACACCGATTGTAGGAGTGATTTCGACTTGGGCGGAAAATACACCATGTAACATCCACTTGCATGATTTTGGGAAATTAGCGAAAGAAGGTGTCAAATCTGCAGGTGCTTGGCCTGTACAGTTTGGAACCATTACCGTAGCGGACGGGATTGCCATGGGAACGCCTGGTATGCGTTTCTCTTTGACATCTCGTGATATCATTGCGGACTCTATCGAAGCTGCTATGGGGGGTCACAACGTCGATGCCTTTGTCGCTATCGGTGGCTGTGATAAGAACATGCCGGGTTCTATGATTGCCATTGCAAATATGGATATTCCAGCCATTTTCGCCTATGGTGGTACTATTGCACCGGGAAATCTTGATGGTAAAGACATCGACTTGGTTTCTGTCTTTGAAGGTATCGGAAAATGGAACCACGGTGATATGACGGCTGAGGACGTGAAACGTCTTGAATGTAATGCCTGCCCTGGCCCTGGTGGCTGTGGTGGTATGTACACAGCTAATACCATGGCGACTGCTATCGAAGTTCTAGGGATGAGTTTGCCAGGATCTTCATCTCACCCAGCTGAATCAGCTGACAAGAAAGAAGATATCGAAGCAGCAGGACGTGCTGTTGTCAAGATGCTGGAGCTTGGTCTTAAACCATCTGATATCTTGACTCGTGAAGCCTTTGAAGATGCCATCACTGTAACCATGGCTCTCGGTGGTTCTACCAATGCCACTCTTCACTTGCTTGCCATTGCCCATGCGGCCAATGTTGACTTGTCACTTGAGGACTTCAATACAATCCAAGAACGCGTTCCTCACTTGGCCGACTTGAAACCTTCTGGTCAGTATGTCTTCCAAGACCTCTACGAAGTTGGTGGTGTACCTGCGGTTATGAAATATCTCTTGGCAAATGGCTTCCTTCATGGCGACCGCATCACATGTACTGGTAAGACAGTTGCTGAGAACTTGGCTGACTTTGCAGACCTCACTCCAGGTCAAAAAGTCATCATGCCACTTGAAAATCCTAAACGTGCAGACGGTCCGCTTATCATCTTGAACGGGAACCTTGCCCCTGATGGTGCGGTTGCCAAAGTATCAGGTGTTAAAGTGCGTCGTCACGTTGGACCAGCTAAGGTCTTTGACTCAGAAGAAGATGCGATTCAGGCCGTTCTGACAGATGAAATCGTTGATGGTGATGTTGTCGTTGTTCGTTTCGTTGGGCCTAAGGGTGGTCCTGGTATGCCTGAGATGCTGTCACTTTCATCAATGATCGTTGGTAAAGGTCAAGGAGACAAGGTTGCCCTCTTGACAGATGGTCGTTTCTCTGGTGGTACTTATGGTCTGGTTGTCGGACATATTGCTCCTGAAGCTCAGGATGGTGGACCTATTGCCTACCTCCGTACAGGTGATATCGTTACGGTTGACCAAGATACTAAAGAAATTTCTATGGCCGTATCGGAAGAAGAACTTGAAAAACGTAAGGCAGAAACAACCTTGCCACCACTTTACAGCCGTGGTGTCCTCGGTAAATATGCCCATATCGTATCATCTGCTTCACGCGGAGCCGTGACAGACTTCTGGAATATGGACAAGTCAGGTAAAAAATAAACTCATACTCTTCGAAAATCTCTTCAAACCACGTCAACGTCGCCTTGCCGTAGGTATGGTTACTGACTTCGTCAGTTCTATCTACAACCTCAAAACATTGTTTTGAGCAACCTGCGGCTAGTTTCCTAGTTTGCTCTTTAATTTTCATTGAGTATCAAAAAGCAAGCCAACTTCGGCTTGCTTTTTTTCATCTTCAAAAGTGATTTGCCTGCTTAACGAGGTGGCAGTCCAAGGGCAATGCGGCCGTAGCGACTGATTCGTGTAATCTTCCAGGCAGGCGACCAGGTAACTTCAACCTTGACATCTTCGATACCCTCGATTTGTTTGAGACCTGCCACGATTTCGATAGGCAGGCTTTCGGCGCAATCGCAGGCAGTATCGGTGAAGGTCATGACAATCTTGCAGAGACCTGTCTCATCCAGATTGATTTCATAAATCAGTCCTAGATTGTAAACATCCAATTCCACATCTGTATCAAAAACCTTCTCTAGTTTTTCGATAATTTGGTCTTGTAAGGCCAAAGCACGGTCATTGATTTTGATATCCTCTCTCATTACAGTCCCTCCACGTGATAAATATCCTCTATTTTCTCATAATTCTGACAATTTGGCAAGTTTTTGATGAATTTTCTGAAAAAATATGATAATATAAAGAAAACTCTGAATCAAGGAGAAGCCTATGGAGCAGATTGGAAAAGTCTTTAGACAATTACGAGAGTCAAGAAATATCTCGCTGAGACAAGCAACTGGGGGACAATTTTCGCCGTCTATGTTATCTCGCTTTGAAACAGGTCAGAGTGAGCTTTCGGTGGAAAAGTTTCTATTTGCCCTAGAAAATATATCTGCCAGTGTGGAGGAAATCCTCTTTCTGGCGAGAGGGTTTCAGTATGATACAGATTCTGAGTTGAGAAAAGAAATCATAGATGTCTTGGATCCAAAGAATATAGCTCCACTTGAGGACTTGTATCGCAGGGAGTATCAAAAGCATGCCCATTCTCACAACAAACAGAAACATATTCTAAATGCCATTATTATCAAGTCTTATATGAAGGGCATGGATGATACGGTAGAGTTAACGGCAGAGGAAGGGAAAGTCCTTCATGATTATTTGTTTTCTACCGAGATCTGGGGAATCTATGAACTCAATTTATTTTCAGTCAGTTCTCCCTTTTTATCTGTTTCTCTTTTTACTAGATATGTACGAGAAATGGTACGTAAATCTGATTTCCTAATGGAAATGTCTGGCAATCGAAACCTTTTTCACACTATACTATTGAATGGCTTTTTAGCCAGCATTGAGTGTGAAGAATTTACTAATGCCTATTATTTTAAACGTGTTATCGAAGAGCATTTCTACAATGAAAATGAAACCTATTTCCGAATTGTCTATTTGTGGGCGGAAGGTCTCCTTGATAGCAAGCAAGGCAGAGTCAAGGAAGGCCAGAAAAAAATGGAAAATGCTGTCCGTATTTTTGAGATGCTTGGCTGTAATAAATCTGCCGAATACTATAGAAAAACGACCGATTGTTGAATATCTGCAAACCAAGAAAATAATTTGAAATTTGAAGTGATAGAATTGTTGAGCTTTCTCGTGTCACTGGAGAAATTTTATCGTTTCTTTTTGCTCATTTCATTTGTTGCATATATTCAAAAATTTTTCCTCTAAAATTTCTAAGTGCTATACTATAGTCATACTTCACATAAAACTTATACTCTTCGAAAATCTCTTCAAACCACGTCAGCTTTATCCCCAACCTCAAAGCTGTGCTTTGAGCAACCTGCGGCTAGCTTCCTAGTTTGCTCTTTGATTTTCATTGAGTATTCGAACAAGAAGGGAGATTATCTATGAAACTATTGTTTAGAAATCAAGCTTATCGTCTCTTGACTTTGTCACGCTTCTTCAATGCTTTTGGTGCTTCGATTTTTAATCTGGTCTTTATCGTCTATGCATCGACCTTGCCACAAGCATCTTTTGCTGTTGCTATGGCGAATATTGTCATGATTCTTCCGACTCTCTTTACAGTTTTTGTAGGGATTCGGGCAGATTACACGAGGGCCAAGGTCAAATGGATGGTCTATAGCGGTTTGTTTCAGGCAGTTTTATTTTTTCTAGCAGCCCTAGTTGTCCAGCAAGCTAGTCTCTTTGCCTTTTCTAGCCTGTGTTTGATCAATGTCATTAGTGATGTCATCAGTGATTTTGCAGGTGGCCTGCGTATGCCTCTTATTAAGGAAAAAGTAGCTGAAGATGATTTGATGGAGGCTTATTCTTTTTCCCAATTCATCACCTATATTTCAGCTATTGGTGGTCAAGCTTTTGGAGTCTGGCTCTTAGGTCTATCGGTCAACAATTTTTCCCTCGTTGCGGGAATCAATGCCTGTTTCTTTCTAGTATCAGCCGTCATCCTCTTTTTAGGAAAAAGCAAATTGAGCCTGTCAATGTCATCTGCTGATGGTGAAATTCTAAAAAATGAGAAGCTTCCGATCAAAGAGCAGTTCCTAACGATTTATCGAAATTTACGTCTCGTTTTTCTTAAAGGTGGACAGAAAAACTTTGGATTTATGATCTTTGCTGTCTTGCTTATCAATGCCTTGGGTGGCGCTTTAGGAAGCATCTATAACATCTTCTTTTTGAGCCATTCTCTTTTGGACTTTTCTTACACAGAGGCATTATTTATCAGTCAAGTCTGTGCTTTGTTAGCAATCATCATCAGTAGCCTTACGGGCAATGATTATTTTGGGAAGCAGTCCTTGCCTAGATTGATGATGTGGGTGACCGTAGGACTCAGTCTAGTTGGTCTAGCTAATTTATTCAATCAAGTCGTACTTGGTTTACTATTTCTCTGTTCAACTCTGTATGTGTCTGGTAAAGTTCAACCAAAGATTAGTGCCATGCTCCTGAAAAATCTAGCTCCAGAGGTTCTAGCTCGTACTAGTAATTTTTTAGGTTTATTGTTCACCTTATCCATACCTGTGGGAACAGCCTGTTTTTCACTTGTAGCTGTATGGAATATACAGTTGACTTGGATGCTATTTGTTGGTTTTTCCTTGCTGGCTATTCTTTTGACAGTTCTTAATCTCAAAAATGATATCTAATACTCTTCGAAAATCTCTTCAAACCACGTCAGCGTCGCCTTACCGTACTCAAGTACAGCTTGCGGCTAACTTCCTAGTTTGTTTTTTGATTTTCATTGAGTATAAATCCTAATTTTTTCTCACTGTTTTAATCCTTCTATTTATGGTAAAATAAGACTATTAAGTTTAAAGAGGACACCCTATGAAATTACAAAAACCAAAAGGAACGCAGGATATTTTACCTGCTGAATCTGCCAAATGGCAGTACGTTGAGGGCTTTGCCCGTGAGATTTTCAAGCGCTATAACTATGCAGAAGTGCGCACGCCTATTTTTGAACACTACGAGGTTATCAGTCGTTCTGTCGGAGATACAACGGATATCGTAACCAAGGAAATGTACGACTTTTACGATAAGGGAGACCGTCATATTACCCTCCGTCCAGAAGGAACAGCGCCCGTTGTCCGTTCCTATGTGGAAAATAAACTCTTCGCCCCAGAAGTGCAAAAGCCAAGTAAGTTCTACTACATGGGCCCTATGTTCCGCTATGAGCGTCCACAGGCAGGGCGTTTGCGCCAGTTCCACCAGATTGGTGTTGAGTGTTTTGGCTCTAGTAATCCAGCTACCGATGTGGAAACAATCGCGATGGCAGCCCATTTCTTGAAAGAAATCGGCATCCAAGGTGTCAAATTGCACCTTAACACTCTTGGCAATCCTGAGAGTCGTGCGGCCTACCGTCAAGCCTTAATTGACTATTTGACACCGCTCAAGGAGACCTTGTCTAAGGATAGCCAACGTCGTTTGGAGGAAAATCCTCTTCGTGTCTTGGACTCTAAGGAAAAAGAAGACAAGGTAGCAGTAGAGAATGCACCGTCTATCTTGGACTTCCTTGATGAAGAAAGCCAAGCTCATTTTGATGCTGTACGTCAGATGTTGGAAAATCTTGGAGTAGACTATATCATCGATACCAATATGGTGCGTGGTCTGGACTACTACAACCACACCATTTTCGAGTTCATCACAGAGATTGAGGGCAATGACTTGACAGTCTGTGCGGGTGGTCGTTACGATGGTTTGGTTTCTTATTTTGGAGGTCCTGAAACTGCTGGATTTGGTTTTGGACTTGGTGTAGAGCGCCTGCTTCTCATTCTTGAAAAGCAAGGTGTGTCCCTCCCTATCGAAAACGCCCTAGATGTCTATATCGCAGTCTTGGGCGAAGGGGCAAATGTCAAGGCCTTGGAGTTGGTACAAGCCCTTCGCCAACAAGGTTTCAAAGCAGAGCGTGATTACCTCAACCGTAAACTCAAAGCTCAGTTCAAGTCAGCCGATGTCTTTGCGGCTAAGACCCTCATCACTCTAGGAGAGAGTGAAGTCGAAAGCAGACAAGTGACGGTCAAGAATAACCAAACCCGAGAAGAAGTGCAAGTGTCGCTTGAGACAATCAGCCAAAATTTCTCAGAAATCTTTGAAAAACTAGGGTTTTAATGATAGATAAACTGGTCAGGATTTTATTCCTGACCTTTTTCTTTTGCAAAATGACAAAAATCATAAACTTTTTGACAAATATACTTGTCAAAAAGAAAAAGATGTGTTACAATATAATCAAGTTAAGAGAAAAGGAGAAAGGAACAATTATGTGGGCATTAGGATTTGTACCTCTTGTGATTATGTATTTTATCTACCATTCCCAAAAGGTCAAGAAACTAGAGAGTAAAATCAAAAGAATTGAGAAAAAACAGAAAGGAAATAAAGAAATGTCAAGAATTTTAAAAGAATTGATTGGGAAAACACCGACAATCGTTGGACAAGTTTTTGGAACAGATAACTGGGAAGTTGTAGATGTAGATGAGGAATGGGTCAAACTACGACGTGTTGATAAAAAGGGGAAAGAAAAATTTAAGTTGCAACGTATCGAGGATATCCTAACCGTTGAATTTGACGGAAAGTAGGTGTGTGACATGCAACTAAAAAATCGTCTAAAAGAGCTTCGGGCTCGCGATGGTCTCAATCAAACCGACCTAGCCAAGCTGGCAGGGGTTTCCAGACAGACTATTAGTCTATTAGAACGGGACGAATACACCCCGTCCATTATCATTGCCCTGAAAATATCTCAAATTTTCAACGAAACAGTCGAATCGGTATTTCGCTTGGAGGAGGACGAGTGATGAACAAGTATAAAGTGATTTATTATGTAGTTGCCATAGCTTTATTAGTCAGCGTGTGTCTACTAATTGGAACAAATCTAGGATGGTTTGATCTCTATTATAGCGACCAATTTATTTGGGCCTACTTTGCTCTCATCCCAGTAATTGAATGGATTGAAAAGAAATCCAAAAATCTAGCAAGTGAAAAAGGAGAATGAATATGAAAAAGAAAAATAAAGGTGGATTGTTATTTTTAATGTCTGTTGTCTTTGGAGGTTTCTTGGGCGGTTTTGTAGGGATGTTTAAGGCTGCTACCGAATCCCACGGAATCATTTTAGATGTGAAAGTCTTGATACCATGGATATCAGCTATTTGTTTACTGATAGGTTTCATTAGTATGCTTTTGACTTTCAATTTCTTAAAGAAAAGCAGAAAATTTCACTCCTTGTATCAAGAGGAAATGGATGATGATCTGAATGAAACCTATTATGTGCAAATGTATCGGAATCTCGAATTTGGAACCATTGCCTTTAATATTACAACTGTAGCGATTTTATTGGCTCTTTCCATCTCATTAAATGAAGTGATTGTACTCAATGGAAGCCATATAACCTTATCTCTTTCTTTTTTGGTATTTGCGTGGATTTTCAATGCTCAAAAATCTCTTTCTAAAACAATTGCAATCGTTCGTCAGTTTGATTTGCTTCCTTTCTCTACACCAAAGGATGTCTTGTGCTATATCAATTCTTATGATGAAGGGGAGCGTCAAGCTAATTTGGAACAGAGTTTTCAGATTTTATTCCAATTAAACCAATATGTCTTGCCAGCCTTGTACTTTCTAATTGTTCTCTTTTCCTTACTGACAGGAGAGATTCAGTTACTCGCCTTCTTGCTTGTCGGAGCAATCCATATTTATATCAATATAATGTTTATACCTATGGTAAAATGCTATTTCAAATAAAGGAGTTTCTATGATTCGTGTTGAAAATGTAAGCAAAAGTTTTGGGAGCAAAAAAGCTCTTCATCAGATTTCTTTTGAGATTAAGGAAGGTGAAATCTTTGGTTTTCTTGGCCCTTCTGGCTCAGGTAAAACAACCATGATCAACGTCTTGACGGGTCAGTTGGCTGCAGATCAAGGTAAGACAATTTTGTTAGGCAAGAATTCTCAAGATTTAACCTCAAATGATTTAGAACAAATCGGTATAGTTAGTGATGGCAGTGGTTTTTATGAAAAGATGAGTCTTTACAAAAATCTTCTCATCTATGCTAAGTTATATGGCCTCAAAGCAGAAAGAGTAAATCAGGTGCTCCAACAGGTTGGCTTGGCAGATGCTAAAGATATTATCGCAGAAAAACTATCTACTGGAATGAAACAACGAATGTTCTTGGCTCGTGCCCTTCTGAATGCTCCTAAGATTCTCTTTCTAGATGAGCCAACCAGTGGCTTAGACCCTACAACATCTAAGATGATTCATACCCTACTTCAAGAATTAAAGCAGGCGGGGACAACTATCTTTCTGACCACGCATGATATGCATGAAGCAACTCTGCTTTGTGATCGCTTATCTCTTTTAAATAAGGGTAATTTAATAGAGTATGGAAGTCCACAAGACATTATCCAGAAGTACCATGTGGATAAGAAAGTACGTGTGGTTTATAATGATGGACGAGAACAGATAGTCCCATTTGAAGAATTACCACATTTAGACACGACAGATTTGATGGTGGTTCACTCTTGTGAGCCAACTTTAGAAGAAATCTTTATCAGATTGACAGGAGAAAAGTTAGATGTTTAGAAAATTAAATGCCCTACTATGGTTAAGAGTGCAAGTTCTTATTAGCAATTCAACTTTGTTAGCGACTTTATTGATGCCTTTTGGTATTGCTGTTTTATATAATGAATTTTTAAATAAGAATGGACAATTAAGCCTATTTTTACTATCTGCTAGCTTGACGATGGTCTTGAGCATGGGAAGTGGTTATATGGTATCGATTATGATGGCAGAAGATAAGGAAAAACGAAATCTTAAATCACTCATTCTAAGTGGTGTGACAGCAACAGAATATACTTTTAGTATGCTTGTTCTCCCTATTCTGATAATGTTACTTGCTATGATTGTACTTCCCATCTATCTTAAAGTAGATCTATCAGGTTACTTATTTGCCTATGTTATCTATTTGCTCCTAGCAACTATTAGTATTATTTTTCTCAACCTTCTAATCGGTGCGGTTTCAGATACTCAATCTAAAGCGCAAGTTTATAGTATCTTCCCTATGTTAATTGTCTCTTTTTTACCTATAATTGCTCTTCAAAATGATACGGTTCAGAAAGTGTTGGATTACTCTTTTATTGGTCCAATTGTAAATCTTTTAAATAAAAAAGGTGGGGAAATATCTTTTTCTAATATTGGTATGTTACTTGCATGGGTACTTGTGTTAGGAATAGCAAACCTTTTTGTATTGAAAAACAGCTATAAAGCAAGATAGGAGATTTATATGAAACTACTTAAAAACCTTGGCTGGTTTCTTCTAGCCCTTCTATCCTTTTTATTCATCTATGGCTTCATTCAGGGGCTCGCGACTACTTCGCTTGCCTTAGGCGCTTCACCCTATGCTGTGACCTTGCTCTATGTGGCCTTGGCTGGAGTTTATGTGTACGGCATTTACAAATGGTATCAGAAAGGTCCTGTTCGTATTGAGAAGAGTGGCTTCAACCGATTTATTTGGCTTCCTGCCTTGGTTTGGTTCTTATCTCTGGTTGTCCAGTTTTTCTTGCCAAATGATCCTTCAGTAAATCAGCAAATGGCGATAGACTTGACCTTGTCTCAACCACTTTTCTCATTCTTTGCGGTCGTTATTTTTGCTCCTTTGACGGAAGAACTCATCTTTAGAGGAATGTTGGCACGTTACCTCTTTCCTAAACAGGACAACAGCAAACAAACTCTGCTTTTCCTTCTGGTATCGAGTGTTCTGTTTGCCTTGATTCATTCTCCAGGAACTTTGCAACAATTTTTTGTCTATTTTAGCCTTGGTTTTAGTTTGGGCTTGGCTTATATTAGCAGAAAAGGTCTGGTCTACAGTATTTCTCTCCACGCTTTGAATAATTTAGTCGGCTTTTTGATGATTCTCATGCTATAATAGAGTCAGGAGGTCACATGAAACGAGTAATTTTATTAGCAGTGATTCAAGCAGTTGTTCTATTTTTCATCATTGGGGGATTAGCTTATGCCTTCAAAGGTGATTTCTTCTATAGCCATCTCGCAGTGGTCTTTGCCCCTATTGCCGGTATCTGGCGTTTTGGGACAGCCTACACAACGGAAATCGTCCTGCCTCGAAAGGCAGCCGAAATCGCTGAAAAGCGTAAAGGAGGTAACAATTCAAAATAAAAGAGTCCGGTGAAGTTCATCGGATTTTTGTATTGGCATTAATTTTTAGAGCCTTCACTTGATTTTTAAAGTCAGGCAAACTTTTCTGATGATTTTCATGAAGAGCCTGCGCTTTTATGGTAAAATAGTAACAGAATAAAAGAGGAGAGAAAACATGAAACGTAGTATGTATGCTGGTCGTGTTCGTGAGGAACACATCGGACAAGAAATGACCTTGAAAGGATGGGTAGGCCGTCGTCGTGACCTTGGTGGTTTGATCTTTATCGATCTTCGTGACCGTGAAGGGATCATGCAGTTGGTTATCAACCCTGAAAAAGTCTCTGCAGAGGTTATGGAAACAGCTGAAAGCCTTCGTAGCGAATTTGTTATCGAGGTGACTGGACAGGTCGCTGCGCGTGAGCAAGCCAATGATAAGTTACCAACTGGTGCAGTTGAGTTAAACGTGACGGCTTTGACAGTGCTTAATACAGCTAAGACAACACCCTTTGAGATTAAGGATGGTATTGAGGCCAATGACGATACGCGTTTGCGTTACCGTTACCTTGACCTTCGTCGTCCAGAAATGTTGGAAAATCTCAAACTTCGTGCCAAGGTGACCCACTCTATCCGCAACTACTTGGATGAGTTGGAGTTTATCGACGTGGAAACACCATTCCTTTCTAAGTCAACACCAGAAGGGGCGCGTGACTATTTGGTACCATCTCGTGTTAATAGAGGGCATTTTTACGCGCTTCCTCAAAGTCCACAAATCACGAAACAGCTCTTGATGAATGCTGGTTTTGACCGCTACTACCAAATCGTTAAATGTTTCCGTGACGAGGACTTACGTGGAGACCGCCAGCCTGAGTTTACTCAGGTCGACTTGGAAACATCTTTCCTTACTGAGCAAGAAATCCAAGATATTACAGAAGGCTTGATTGCGCGCGTCATGAAGGAAACAAAAGGCATCGAAGTGACGCTTCCATTCCCACGTATGAAGTATGATGACGCTATGGCTCTTTACGGTTCTGACAAGCCTGATACTCGTTTTGACATGTTGCTTCAGGACCTGACAGCAGTAGTCAAAGGTGTAGACTTTAAAGTCTTTTCAGAAGCACCTGCTGTAAAAGCAATTGTGGTCAAAGGCGCTGCGGACAACTATTCACGTAAAGACATTGACAAGATGACGGAAGTAGCCAAACAATATGGTGCCAAAGGTCTTGCTTGGGTCAAGGTGGTTGATGGAGAATTAAACGGACCAGTTGCTAAGTTCTTGACTAGCATCCAAGCAGAATTGACAGCAGCACTTGCGCTTGAAGATAAGGATTTGGTTCTCTTTGTGGCAGATGCGCTTGAAGTGGCCAATGCAACGCTCGGTGCCCTTCGTGGACGTATTGCCAAAGAGCTTGGTTTGATTGATGGCGATAAATTCAACTTCCTTTGGGTGGTTGACTGGCCAATGTTTGAATGGTCTGAAGAAGAAGGCCGCTACATGAGCGCTCACCATCCATTCACACTTCCACAGGAAGAGACTGCTCACGAATTAGAAGGTGATTTGGCTAAGGTTCGTGCCATTGCTTACGATATCGTCTTGAACGGTTATGAGCTTGGTGGTGGTAGCCTTCGTATCAACCAAAAAGACCTTCAAGAACGCATGTTCAAGGCTCTTGGTTTCTCAGCTGAAGAAGCAAATGACCAGTTTGGCTTCCTTCTTGAAGCCATGGACTATGGTTTCCCACCACACGGTGGTTTGGCTATCGGGCTTGACCGTTTTGTTATGTTGCTTGCTGGAGAAGAAAATATCCGTGAAGTCATTGCCTTTCCTAAGAACAATAAGGCAAGTGACCCAATGACACAAGCTCCTTCAACAGTAGCTCTCAAACAACTAGAGGAACTCAGCTTACAAGTAGAAGAAGATGAAACAAGCAAAACGAATTAAGCGGTGGCGCTATTATCTGCGCCGCTTTGCTCATCAGATAAAAATTTTACGTGTCTTACAAAGCATCTCTCGTGAAAAATACGATGAGAAGATTTCGGCTTCTCTGGTCTATGGTTTTTTATCAGCAGTAGCGGTCAATTTCTTTTTCCAACCAGGGCATGTGTATTCGAGTGGTGCAACAGGTCTGGCACAGATTATCTCTGCCTTGAGTAATCACTGGTTTGGTTTTCACATTCCGATTTCACTGACCTTTTACGCCATTAATTTTCCTTTGATGGTCTTGGCTTGGTATCAGATTGGCCATAAGTTCACCGTCTTTACCTTTATCACGGTATCTATGAGTTCCTTCTTTATCCAGTTTGTCCCTGTGGCGACCTTGACAGAGGATCCTATTATCAATGCCCTTTTTGGGGGTGTTGTCATGGGCTTGGGGATTGGTTTTGCTCTTCGAAACAATATCTCCAGTGGTGGGACGGATATCGTCAGCCTGACTATTCGCAAGAAAACAGGTAAGAATGTCGGTAGTATTTCTTTCTTGGTCAATGGGACCATCATGCTGATAGCAGGTTTGACCTTTGGATGGAAATACGCTCTCTATTCTATGATTACCATCTTTGTCTCTAGCCGTGTGACAGATGCGGTCTTTACCAAGCAAAAACGCATGCAGGCCATGATTGTGACCAATCATCCAGATAAAGTAATTGAGAAAATCCATAAAAAATTGCACCGCGGAGCAACCATGATCCACGATGCAGAAGGAACCTATAATCACGAGAGAAAGGCAGTTTTAATCACTGTCATTACACGTGCAGAGTTTAATGAATTTAAACTCATTATGAAACAGGTGGATCCAGGTGCCTTTGTCTCTGTATCTGAGAATGTCCATATTCTGGGACGATTCGTTGAAACAGAAAATTAGTGACTAAAAAAACCAGCGCGAGCTGGTTTTTATTTTTCGATAATTTTGTGGGCGATTAATTGACGGTAACAAATTTGTTTATTGCTCTTAGCATCGTTGATAATCTGAAGAATCGTTTCAAATGATGTTTGACCAAGTTCTAGGCTATTGATATCGACATAGGCCGCCAAGTTGAGCTTGGGATTGACTGAGTCGAAGCTGAGAACAGGGACATCCAGTTGGTGCTTAGCGATGTAGTCACAGACCCCTTCAGCTAGGAGGCTATCAGTTGTGATGATAGCGTCAATCATAGGATCCTGTTTAAACAAACGCTTACTAAATTGATATCCTTTTTCCTCTAGAAATTCATTTGCAAAGTAGGTCAGATTGTCATCAAGAGGCAGTTTGTATTGCTTGAGCGCGGATTCGTAACCAGTTAGACGGTCTTGTGTAACGAAGAGTTTCTTAGAACCTCCGATAAAGGCAATTCGTTTGCATCCTTTTTTAATGAAATATTCGGTTGCATCAAAACCAGCTTGGGCATTGTCATTATCGACAAGAGGGATAAAGGGGGAAATGGATTTTCCTAGAATGAGGAAGGGGAACTGCTCTTCAGCCACCAATTTGACCAAGGGATCTTCCTCTTCAGCATAAAGGAAAATCAAACCATCCACACGTTTACCGTAAACCATCTGTGAAATAGCTTTAAGGCGTTCTTTTTCATCTTTACCTGTTGCTATCTGAATGGCATAGTGGTTTTCAGATGCGACTTGAGAGATGCCACGTAGGACTGATGGGAAGAAAGGATTTTGATAGAAGGCATCTGAGTCGTCAGGAAGCACCAAGCCGATAACTTGGGTATAACTGCTTACCAAACTACGAGCATTAAGGTTAGGGTGGTAATTGAGCTCCTTCATAGCCTTACGAACGCGTTTTTTTGTTTCGTCGCTAATGGTTGATTTATTTTGAATAACACGGGTTACGGTTGAAGGTGAAACACCAGCAGCCTTGGCCACATCTTTAATCGTAACGGGCATAAAAATCTCCTATTTATGGTAATCTGGATCACGGAAATGCGTTTTATAAAAGATAGTGACCAGATAAAGGACAAAAAGAATGTTTTGTACAGTGATGAGGTTTGACATATTTTGGCCAAATAATCCCAAAATAAGCGTAATCAGAGTTGGCAATCCTAAACAGTTCAAGATAAAATGGTAGCACTCTTTAAAGGTTCTAAATGAAAAGAGGCGGGATTTCTTAGTGATATAAAGGAGAAGACTAGCCCCTAGAGAGACGATAAAGAAATTCAAACCAAAGAGGAAGCTTGCACCGAGAACTAGGAAGAGACTGATATAGACACGATTTTGTTGGTACCAGTCTTTAGAAATGGCTTGGGTCAAGCTGTCTTTGTTTTTGAAACTCTCAGTCTGAATCGCTCGGTAAGAGACACGGGTCAGTTCCTTACTTTCCTTGCTGATGACGAGCTCATTCGTATCGAAATGCAGTTGCAAGTCCTTAGGTAATTCCTTGCTTTGACTTGGACCGATTAAAAGAGAAGGGGCTTGACTAGCTGTTCCTGTATAAGTAAATTTACCATCAACAATTGTAGCATGTTCAGAGAGATCCTGGACAACCTCATCTGTCAATGGTTCATAGACATTATCGATAAAGGTTTCTAGCGGATAAGTATCCTGTGAGCTGTTTTGGATGGCAATGGGTACCATAGACAAGCTAATAAGGAAGACACTGGTAAAGAGAAGTTGGAACCAGTTGAGTCCGAAACGTTTGGACAGGGGCTTACGAAATCCCCAAATACTTGAAAAATAAGAAAATGGATATGGAAGCATAGGTATCTTTCTAAAAGGTGTTTTCTATATGAGTATTATTATATAGAGAAATGCGCTTTATTTCAAGTCTAGGAGAAAAATTGCTTGTTGCAAGAATATTATTTACAGTAGCAATCGCTAATACTCAATGAAAATCAAAGAGCAAACTAGGAAACTAGCCGCAGGCTGCTCAAAACACTGTTTTGAGGTTGCAGATGGAAGCAGACGTGGTTTGAAGAGATTTTCGAAGAGTATAAAATGAAAAAGGGTGGCGGGGATATATTATCCCTTGTCGCCACCACTTGTAAGTCCTGAAACAAAGTTCTTTTGTAGGAAGAAGAAGAGAATACAGATTGGAAGGGCGATGAGGATAGCACCTGCTGAGAAGTAGGCAATCTTCATGTTTTTCGCATTGTTAACGAAGGTTTGGAGACCAACGGCAACAGTAAAGTATTCTTTCTCACGAAGCAAGAAACTAGAGAGGATGTAGTCCCCGAAAGGTCCCATGAAGGCCCAGAGAGCTTGTACAGCAACCATTGGGCGAACAAGTGGAAGAACAATTTGCCAGAAGCGGCGGAAGTGTCCTGCACCGTCTAGTTTTGCAGATTCGTCTAGAGACATTGGCACTGTATCGAAGTAGCCTTTCATGAGCCAAGCATTCATCGGGATACCACCACCAACGTAGAGGAAGATGAGGAACCAGCTGTGGTTAAGGGCGTTCAACATAAGCGCCATAACGAAGAAGGCTGTCAAAGCGGCCATAGTTGGCACCATTTGGATGATCAAGAAGAAGACCAAACTTTGTTTACGAGCCAAGAAGTTGTAACGGCTGTAAGCATAACCAGCAAGTACGATAATACTTGTTTGAACAGCCATGGTAATTAAGGCGATAATCAAAGTGTTGAGGTACCAAGTACCGTACAAGGTTTCAGAGAAGAGCCCTTGGAAGTTAGCAAAACTAAAGTCGACGTTGCTGTCTAGTTTAAAGGCTACTACGTTACCTGTCTTGAAGGCTGACATAATGGTAATCAACAGTGGATAGATAATCACGATTGAGAGACCAATCAAGTAAAGATAAGTAAGGGTTTGAGTCAGTCTACGTTTGAGTTTAATTGAGTTATTCATCTTAGACGTCCTCCATATCAAATGCGTGTAGTTTCTTGAATGCGATCATAGAGATTGAGATGACAATGATAGAGATAATCAAGGTAACAGCTGCCGCCATAGAGTATTGAGGAGATGTACCTGTTGTCAAACGGTAGATCCATGAGATCAAGATATCGGTTGAACCAGCTCCACCACCGACACTACCAGGTCCTCCAGCATTAAAGAGGTACATGATAGAGAAGTTGTTAAAGTTGAAGGTGTATTGGCTAATCAAAGTAGGTGCCGCAACAGCCAAGATCATTGGGAAAGTGATGTTGCGGAATTTTTGCCAAGCATTGGCACCGTCAATATAAGCTGCTTCGTAAAGGTCGTTAGGAATAGATTGCAAGATACCCAAAGTCAAAACATAGATGTATGGGAATCCAAGCCAACCCTGCATCATAATCAAGGCAATCTTAGTCCAAGTTGGGTCTGTTTTCCAAGGAATAAGAGCCCCGTCAAGGAAAGGAAGGAATTTAGCCAAGATTGGCAATACTTGAGTGTTGATAGCTCCGACACTATCGTTAAACATGTTTGAGAATGTCAAGATAGTGATGAAGGCTGGGACAGCCCAAGGAAGAAGGAAAATAACACCAAAGATACGTTTTCCTTTGATAAATGGTTGGTTAGCAATGATAGCTGTGAAGATACCAATTACGATTTGTAAAGTAGAAGCTGCCAAAGCCCAGATGATAGTCCAAGAAAGAACGGCACCGAAGGCAGAACGGAAGGTACTCAAACTCCAGATGTTCGTAAAGTTCGTCAAACCAACCCAGTCCAACAATTTGTTTGGTGGTAAGTGTTGGAAGTCATAGTTAGTAAAGGCGATCATCAAGGTTACGATAACTGGGAAGATAATCGCGAAGGTCATGGCAACATAAGATGGAATGATCAAGAGGTAAGGGAAGCCATTTTCATAAATCCCTTTGATCATGTCTTTGAGGGTACGTGGAACTGGAATTCCATTGTTAATGCGTTTTGCAATTGTATGTGCATCTTTGATATTTGAGAAATAAAAGAGTACATAAACGACTACAAAGATTAAATGGAAGGCACCACGAATCAGCATAAAGAGGGAATTGTCACGACCTGGTTTGTCACCAAGAGTGATGAGATTGCTCAATTCAGGGGCTGCAAGTGCTAGGAAGTAAAGGACAAATACAAGGGTTACACCAAGGAAGATAAAACCTTTTGCTTTTTGTTTATTGTAAATCTGTCCTAACCCAGGAATGATAGACAGCAGAGCTGCTTTACTAGGTTGTTGCTTTTCCATAATAACTCCTTTCATAGAATACTGGTTTTTAGATAAAACCTAAACTATTTATGTTTCTATTGATAAATTCAAAGGGGGATTTGATTTCCACCCCCCTTGAACAAATTTTTTATTCACCGAATTTTTGTTTGATTGTTTCTTTGATCAATGTTACAGCATCGTTAGCAGCTGTTTTAGCATCTTTCTTACCGCTTACAGAGTCAAAGAGCATGTTAGCAGCTGGTTCCCAAACTGCAGACATTTGAGAGATGTTTGGCATTGGTTGAGCGTTCTTGAACTGTTTGATAACAGCTGTTGTCAACTCATCGTTTTTACCTTCTGCATAAGTACGAGCTTCAGTGTTAGCTGGGATTTCGTTAGTTGCATCGTAGAAGGCTTTTTGTTGTTCAGTTGAAACAAGGAAGTCTACAAATTTTTGTGCGCCTTCAAGGTTCTTAGTGCTTGATGGGATAATCCAAGCTTTACCACCACCGAATGCTGCGTAATCTTTTCCGTTTGGAAGAGTTGGGATAGTTGCAACACCGTAGTTTACTTTAGCGTCTTTGAAGGCTTTAGCTTTCCAAGGTCCATCGATGATAGCAGCTGTTTTACCTTCTTGGAATTGAGTTTGGATTAAGTTTCCAGCAGCTGTACCATCTTGCATACCTTTAGGCCATTTTTCATACCAAGATTTAGCGTAGTTGATACCTGCGATAGAACCGTCGTTTGCAAGACCGATATCTTTAGCATCTTTACCGTTTTGTCCGAATACGTAAGCACCGTTACCAGCAAGAAGTCCGTATGCGTAGTAGAAGTTTGTCCAGTCAGCTAGGAAAGCAGAAGTTTTTCCATCTTCTCCAGCGAAGGCATATTTGCTATCTTTAGCAAGGTTTTCTAAGTCAGCAAAAGTTTTTGGAGCTTCTTTTACCAAGTCTTTGTTGTAGTACATAACAAGTGACTCGATAACGGCAGGAGCACCGTAAACTTTACCGTCAGCAGCTGTTACAAGAGATTTAGTTTTATCATCTGTTTTAGCGCCGTCGCTCAATTTAACTTCTGAAAGTTGTCCGTCAGTACCAAGGCTACCTACACGGTCGTATGGAGCCATCATAACGTCAGCAGCTTGACCTGATTGGTTGTCAAGAGAAAGTTTGTCAAGACCACCAAGTTGGTCACCAGATTTGATGTTAACTTTTGTTCCTGATTCTTTTTCATAAGCTTTAGCAACTGTTTCAGCATAAGCTTTGTATTGGTCTTCGACGTAAAGAGTGATTTCTTTCGCTTCAGATGAACCAGAATCAGCAGGTTTATCAGCAGTTTTGCTTCCGCAAGCTACCAAAAGCAAGCTAGCAAGTGTAGCAGTTCCAAGCACAGCAGCGCTCTTCATGAATTTAGATGACATAGTGTATTCCTCCTAAAGAATAACAAATTTTATAATGAGGAAACGCAAACGTTTTCCTTTATGGGACTAGTATAGCACAAATAGAAAACGGTTGCAAGTGTTTTTTGTAAAAATTTTAAAAAAATTTCACGAAAAAGGTAAGCGTTTTATTTGTTTATAATAGAAGAAAAGTCAGAAAATATATTTTCATGCTTTTACTGAAATTATTTAGGGAAACGATTGCCTAAATTTTGAACAAAAAATAAATTGCTCTAGACCAAAAGTAGGCTAAGTTGAGCCTTCTATTTATAGTTGAAGAAGATTTTGTAAATAGAAAAGAAAAATGTATATGTATACATAAAGAAGGACAAGTTTTTTTAAAAAAATAATCAAAAAGTTTTTTAAAAACGCTTGCAATTATTCCAAAAATAAAGTATACTTATCTTAACGCAAACGTTTGCGCCCAAAAATGAAAATTTAAACTACAAATACACGAGGTGTTGTTTATGAAAAAACGTCAAAGTGGTGTGTTGATGCACATCTCTTCTCTCCCAGGAGCCTACGGAATCGGATCGTTTGGTCAAAGTGCTTACGACTTCGTTGATTTCTTGGTTCGCACAAAACAACGTTACTGGCAAATCCTTCCATTAGGAACAACTAGTTACGGGGATTCTCCTTACCAGTCTTTCTCAGCCTTCGCAGGGAACACTCATTTTATCGATTTGGATATCTTGGTGGAGCAAGGTTTGTTGGAAGCAAGTGACCTTGAAGGAGTTGACTTTGGTAGCGATCCGTCTGAAGTTGACTATGCTAAGATTTACTATGCACGTCGTCCTCTTTTAGAAAAAGCGGTGAAACGTTTCTTTGAAGTTGGAGATGTTAAAGATTTTGAGAAATTTGCTCAAGACAACCAATCATGGCTTGAGCTCTTTGCTGAGTATATGGCTATCAAAGAGCATTTTGAAAATCTTGCTTGGACTGAATGGCCAGATGCAGATGCTCGCGTTCGTAAAGCTTCAGCACTTGAAAGCTACCGTGAGCAATTGGCAGACAAGTTGGTTTACCACCGTGTGACTCAGTACTTCTTCTTCCAACAATGGTTGAAATTGAAAGCTTACGCTAACGACAACCACATCGAAATCGTTGGAGACATGCCAATTTACGTAGCGGAAGATTCAAGCGATATGTGGGCAAATTCACATCTCTTCAAGACAGATGTCAACGGTAAGGCGACTTGCATCGCAGGATGCCCACCAGATGAGTTTTCTGCAACTGGTCAGCTTTGGGGTAACCCAATCTATGATTGGGAAGCAATGGACAAAGACGGCTACAAATGGTGGATTGAACGCTTGCGTGAAAGCTTCAAAATCTACGATATCGTTCGTATCGACCACTTCCGTGGTTTCGAATCTTACTGGGAAATCCCTGCTGGTTCCGATACAGCAGCACCTGGTGAGTGGGTGAAAGGTCCGGGCTACAAGCTTTTTGCAGCCGTTAAGGAAGAACTTGGTGAGCTAAACATCATCGCAGAAGACCTTGGCTTCATGACTGATGAAGTTATTGAGTTGCGTGAACGTACTGGCTTCCCAGGAATGAAGATTCTTCAATTTGCTTTCAACCCAGAAGATGAAAGTATCGATAGCCCACACTTGGCACCTGCTAACTCAGTTATGTACACAGGAACACACGATAACAACACGGTCCTTGGTTGGTACCGTAACGAGATCGATGATGCGACTCGTGAGTACATGGCTCGCTATACTAACCGTAAAGAATACGAAACAGTGCCACACGCTATGCTTCGTACAGTCTTTTCATCAGTTAGCTTCATGGCAATTGCAACTATGCAAGATTTGCTAGAATTGGATGAGACAGCTCGTATGAACTTCCCATCTACCCTTGGTGGAAACTGGTCTTGGCGTATGACTGAAGATCAATTGACACCAGCTGTCGAGGAAGGTTTGCTTGACTTGACAACAATCTATCGACGAATTAATGAAAATTTGGTAGAATTAAAGAAATAATACAATATCAGGAGACACCTTAAACATGTTATCACTACAAGAATTTGTACAAAATCGTTACAATAAAACCATTGCAGAATGTAGCAATGAAGAGCTTTACCTTGCTCTTCTTAACTACAGCAAGCTTGCAAGTAGCCAAAAACCAGTCAACACTGGTAAAAAGAAAGTTTACTATATCTCAGCTGAGTTCTTGATTGGTAAACTCTTGTCAAACAACTTGATCAATCTTGGTCTTTACGACGATGTCAAAAAAGAACTTGCAGCTGCAGGTAAAGACTTGATTGAAGTTGAAGAAGTTGAATTGGAACCATCTCTTGGTAATGGTGGTTTGGGACGTTTGGCTGCCTGCTTTATCGACTCAATTGCGACTCTTGGTTTGAACGGTGACGGTGTTGGTCTTAACTACCACTTTGGTCTTTTCCAACAAGTTCTTAAAAACAACCAACAAGAAACAATTCCAAATGCATGGTTGACAGAGCAAAACTGGTTGGTTCGCTCAAGCCGTAGCTACCAAGTACCATTTGCAGACTTTACTTTGACATCAACTCTTTACGATATTGATGTTACTGGTTATGAAACAGCAACTAAAAACCGCTTGCGTTTGTTTGACTTGGATTCAGTTGATTCTTCTATTATTAAAGATGGTATCAACTTTGACAAGACAGATATCGCTCGCAACTTGACTCTTTTCCTTTACCCAGATGATAGTGACCGTCAAGGTGAATTGCTCCGTATCTTCCAACAATACTTCATGGTTTCAAACGGTGCGCAATTGATCATCGACGAAGCAATCGAAAAAGGAAGCAACTTGCATGACCTTGCTGATTACGCAGTTGTACAAATCAACGATACTCACCCATCAATGGTTATCCCTGAATTGATCCGTCTTTTGACTGCACGTGGTATCGAGCTTGACGAAGCAATCTCAATCGTTCGTAGCATGACTGCCTACACTAACCACACAATCCTTGCTGAAGCCCTTGAAAAATGGCCTCTTGAATTCTTGCAAGAAGTGGTTCCTCACTTGGTACCAATCATCGAAGAATTGGACCGTCGCGTGAAAGCAGAATACAAAGATCCAGCTGTTCAAATCATCGATGAGAGCGGACGTGTTCACATGGCTCACATGGATATCCACTACGGATACAGCGTTAACGGGGTAGCAGCACTTCACACTGAAATCTTGAAGAACTCTGAGTTGAAAGCTTTCTACGACCTTTACCCAGAAAAATTCAACAACAAAACAAATGGTATCACTTTCCGTCGTTGGCTCATGCATGCTAACCCAAGACTATCTCACTACTTGGATGAGATTCTTGGAGAAGGTTGGCACCATGAAGCAGATGAACTTGAAAAACTTTTGTCTTATGAAGACAAAGCAGCTGTCAAAGAAAAATTGGAAAGCATCAAGGCTCACAACAAACGTAAATTGGCTCGCCACTTGAAAGAACACCAAGGTGTGGAAATCAATCCAAACTCTATCTTTGATATCCAAATCAAACGTCTTCACGAGTACAAACGCCAACAAATGAACGCCTTGTACGTGATCCACAAATATCTTGACATCAAAGCTGGTAACATTCCTGCTCGTCCAATCACAATCTTATTTGGTGGTAAAGCAGCTCCAGCCTACACAATCGCTCAAGACATTATCCACTTGATCCTTTGCATGTCAGAAGTTATTGCTAACGATCCAGCAGTTGCTCCACACTTGCAAGTTGTTATGGTTGAAAACTACAACGTTACTGCAGCAAGCTTCCTTATCCCAGCATGTGATATCTCAGAACAAATCTCACTTGCTTCTAAAGAAGCTTCAGGTACTGGTAACATGAAATTCATGTTGAACGGAGCTTTGACTCTTGGTACTATGGACGGTGCTAACGTGGAAATCGCTGAGTTGGTTGGCGACGAAAACATCTACATCTTTGGTGAAGATTCAGAAACTGTTATCGACCTTTACGCAAAAGCAGCTTACAAATCAAGCGAATTCTACGCTCGTGAAGCTATCAAACCATTGGTTGACTTCATCGTTAGCGATGCAGTTCTTGCAGCTGGAAACAAAGAGCGCTTGGAACGTCTTTACAATGAATTGATCAACAAAGATTGGTTCATGACTCTTCTTGACTTAGAAGATTACATCAAGGTTAAAGAACAAATGTTGGCTGACTACGAAGACCGTGACGCATGGTTGGATAAAGTTATCGTTAACATTTCTAAAGCAGGATTCTTCTCATCTGACCGTACAATCGCTCAGTATAACGAAGATATCTGGCACTTGAACTAAGATACAAGTTTATACTAATACATTTTGTAAAAAAGCGAGTTTCGATTGAAATTCGCTTTTTTAAATGCTGTGGATTTGGGTCAATATGTCTAAAAATAGGGAAATCCTAGATACAGTGAAGGCTTTAAATGCTGGTTTTTACGGTCTTCAGCCTTATATTTCTTCGTAGTTGATTACCTCATATCCTTTGTATTCGTTTACATAAAGTATTATAATATGATTGTAGGAAAGAAGGTGTTTTTATGTGGAAAAAATATTTTTCAAAATATAGATGGACTGATTTATTTTGGATTTTATTTATCATTTTGACCTGCCTCTATATAGGTAATCACGATTTGTTTCCTCTCAATCATCAAGAAATCTCTTTTCGTGGTAGCATTTGGGGTTTGGTACTGGCCTTATATCACTTACTGTTTATTGATAAGTTTGTTATCTCGAATCGAAAATAAAGTTTAGGGCTATGCTTAGCTGTGTACCTTTAGGATTGATTTTTGGGGGAAGATTTTGTCTCTATTATTTATTATTTTAAATTTGTTTATCTTGTACAAGATCTATTCTTTGAGACGGGAGAAATCGAAATACTTGATTTATACGACCTATATCATATTTGGGGCAAATGTAATATATGGTATTCAATGGCTATTAAGAGAACTGATTTCAACTATTTCCCCTTAATGTGTAGGGAAACTATAACAAAACGCATAAGATTAAGGTTTTTGAGAACCTGCTCTTATGCGTTTTTGTAATATTGAAGATTCTCAGTAAGTTTTCTACTTTTGCGAAGTCTAGTTTACAATGCTTTCCCAACCAGAATCTCAGCCTCAATGGTAATCTCTGTCAGTTGGCTCCAGTCAATCTTAGACTGGTCGATGTGAAAGAGTAGGGGCGTCATGCTGAGTAGGGCTTGGAGCTGCTCTGCTGTGATAGGCTTGGTTAGTGAGGTAGTTTTACTGGATAAGATAGTGAAGTTGTTTTGGAAATGATTTTTGATATCTTGGTTGGAATAGTCCTTGTTTGTCAGCTGGTCTTGTACCTTCTGACGGATTTCCTTGAGGTGATTTTCAGTTGGGATGACCTTTATCAAGATACCGTCTTTGGATAAAACGCGACGAAATTCTCCATAGTTGGCAGGTGAAAAAATATCAAGCAGAATATCCATGCTGGCGTCTTTTATAGGAAGACGAGCCAGGTCGCCAACGAACCAATTGACTGCCCAGTTAGGTTCGCTCTTGGCAGCAATTTGGACGGAATCTTTGGAGATGTCAAAGGCATAGAAGGTTTTGTCAGGATGATTTTCCTGGAGTTTTCGAGAATAGAAGCCTTCGCCACATCCAATATCCAAAATTGTTTCGGTATTTTCTGAACTTGCAAGTAAATCAGAAATTGCATCTAAAATAGCCTGATAAAAGCCAGCTTCTAGGATTTGCTGACGGTTTTGAAAGTTTTCCTTGTCGTAGTTGGCAGATTGCTTGATTTGAGGAGCCAGATTGACATAGCCGAATTTTGCTAGGTCAAAAGAATGGCGATTGTTACATTTGAGACTACCCTCTACCAGAGTTAGATTTTCTTGGCAGATAGGGCAGGCAAAGGCAGTCGCAGAAGCGAAGCGCTGAAGTTTGGGTTTGAGATTTGTATTCATAGTTTAAGTGTATCAAAAGAGGCAAATGAAAGCAACTTTAGGAATAAGTAGATGGGAGATTCAGTAGAAATAAAACTAATTCTCCAATTTATAGAATGAAATTGCTTTTATATCTAAATTGCTATATAATAATGATAAGGAGGAAATAAGTATGTTAAAAGAAGTATTAAGCGTCGCAAAAGTTGCGAAAAAATCTTCATTATTTTTGGGTGGTGTCGCATTTGGTACCCTTGGTTTGAAAATCTTAGCAAGTAAGGAAGCTAAAAAAGGTTATTCTAAAGCTTTGGCTAAGGCTTACAAGTTGAAAGACGAGCTAGATGCATCTGTTTCTGTTGTGAAGCAACATGGAGACGATGTTTTGCAAGATGCCAAATATTTGTACGAGCAAGAGAAAAAAGAAGAGCAATTAGATAGCCTTATAGGGGAATAACATGTCTTTTAAAGTGCTATATAGAGGATATCAACATATCCGACTATCGTCTTCTTTTTCACTCACCTTGGATATTCAAGACTATCTTCGTTCCTTGGCGAGAGATGAGAAGGGAATTGAGTCTATCCAGTTTTACATGGATCAACAGCACTTTACTCTACGCATAAAAGAAGGCTTTTCTGTATTAGATAATGCAGAAGTCTTTTTAAAAAGAATTGATAAGGGGAAAGTTTCTGAGTTGATGACTCTTCCTGTTCGTAGAGAAGAGAGTGCCTATTCTATCGTTTCAGGTGCAGCGATTAAGCGTGTGCTTTTTCGTAGTCTTGTGCCGTATCCTATTCGCTATATATGGACTTGTTATCAGGCTTTTGGCTATATTAGAGAAGCCTATCAAACACTAGCGCGTAAGGAACTAACGATGGAGGTCTTGGACTGTTCGGCTATTTTATTGTCTTTGTTCATGAACCAATCCAAGACTGCTAGCAACATCATGTTTATGCTTGAATTGGGGAATCATTTAGATCAGTGGTCCTTGAAAAAAACTGCAACAGATTTAGAACAAAGCCTTCTTGCAAAAGAGAGCGATGTATTCCTAGTACAGGGCGATACGGTTGTTAGTATCAAGAGTTCCGATGTTCAAATAGGAGATGTTTTGGTCCTATCTCAAGGAAATGAAATTCTGTTTGATGGACAAGTAGTTTCAGGTTTAGGTATGGTCAACGAAAGTTCCTTGACGGGAGAGAGTTTTCCAGTTGAAAAAAGAGAGTCTGATTTGGTTTGTGCAAATACAGTATTAGAAACTGGAGAGTTACGCATTCGTGTAACCGATAATCAGATGAACAGCCGGATTTTACAACTGATTGAGTTGATGAAGAAATCTGAAGAAAACAAGAAAACGAAACAACGCTATTTCATCAAGATGGCGGATAAGGTCGTCAAATATAATTTCTTGGGGGCTGGTCTGACTTACCTATTGACAGGTTCTTTTTCTAAGGCTATTTCTTTCCTATTGGTCGATTTCTCCTGTGCTTTGAAAATCTCTACTCCTGTAGCTTATTTGACAGCTATTAAGGAGGGGTTGAACCGTGAAATGGTGATTAAGGATGGGGATGTTCTGGAGAAATACCTGGAAGTTGATACTTTCTTGTTTGATAAGACGGGAACAATCACAACTAGCTATCCGATAGTTGAAAAGGTGTTACCTTTTGGGGACTATAGTGAGGAAGATATTCTCAGAATCAGTGCCTGTCTTGAGGAACACATTTATCATCCTATTGCTAATGCCATCGTCAAGCAAGCTGAGATAGAGGGGATTGAACATGAGGAAATGCATGGAAAACTCCAATATATTGCAAGCAAGGGGATCAAATCTCATATAGATGGGGAACCAGTTCTTATTGGAAATTATGTCTTGATGCAGGATGAGCAGATTCATATCAGTTCGGAGCAACATGCTTTAATTGAAGAGTACAAGAGTCACTACAATCTCTTATTCTTGGCTTATCAGAATGAATTGATTGGAATGTTCTGCATCCATACTCCTTTGAGAAAAGAAGCAAAAGCAGCCTTGGAGAAACTTAAGGCGCAAGGGAAAAAATTGATTCTGGCAACAGGGGACACCTTGGTTAGGACAGAGGAATTAGTCAAAGATTTGCCCTTTGATCAGGTCTATACAGACTTGAAACCTGATGGAAAATTTGAGTTAGTAGAGGAACTACAGAAAGCAGGTCACACTATTTTGATGGTTGGGGATGGGTTGAATGACTCAGCTGCTCTAACTCTATCAGATATCGGTGTGGTGATGAATGAGAGTGCAGATATTTCTAAGCAGATGAGTGATATCTTATTATTAGCTAATCGTTTGGATTTCTTCCAAGAGTTGGATTCGCTATCATCATCTTTGCAAACACTCATCAAGAAGAATATTCAAGATACCGTTGTCGTAAATAGTAGTTTGATTGGCTTTGGCTTATTTAATTGGCTCAGTCCTTCAAATCTCTCTATCTTACATAATCTAACAACCTTACGTATAGTCCTGCGTAGCCTGTCTATTAAGGGATAGGTGGGGACTATTAACAGCAAAAAGGAGTCACCTCTCTCGAGGTTAACTCCTTTTTTATAGGTAAATGTTTATCAATTTAGTAAGTCAATACAAAGTATTTTTTCTTACCACGACGGATAACAGTCAGTTCGTTCTCTAACTTATCAGTGTCACTTAAGACATAGTCAAGGTCTTGGATGCGGTCGCCGTTGACGTAGATAGCTCCATTTTGGACGTCTTCACGGGCTTGGCGTTTTGAGTTAACTACACCAGCTGACACGAGCAGTTCCACAATATTGTGGTTTTCGTCTACTTGTACTTGGTAGTTTGGCACTCCACGAAGTCCTTGTTTGAGCTCTTTAACAGAAAGGTTTTTGATGTTTCCTGCAAAGAGTTGCTCAGTGATGTTGAGGGCTTCTTTGTAGGCTTCTTCGCCGTGAACAAGTGTAACGACTTCACGAGCCAAGACTTTTTGAGCCAAGCGTTCGTGTGGAGCCGCTTCAAATTGTTTGCGGATGTCTTCAATTTCATCAAGTGACAAGAAGGTAAAGATTTTCAAGAAGCGAACAGCGTCAGCGTCCATAACGTTCATCCAGAATTGGTACATTTCGTATGGGGAAGTCTTTTCAGGATTGAGCCAAACTGCATTTCCTTCTGATTTACCAAATTTCTTACCAGTTGCATCGGTAATCAGTGGAACAGTGATAACGTGACCAGTCTTGTCAGCCTTACGACGAAGCAATTCAGTACCAGCTGTCATATTTCCCCACTGGTCAGAACCACCGATTTGAAGAGTGACATTGTGGTCTTGGTTAAGAACGAAGAAGTCGTAACCTTGCATGATTTGGTAAGCAAACTCAGTGTATGAAATTCCTGTTTCGATCCGTTTTTTCACAGATTCCTTGCTCATCATATAGTTGACAGTGAAGTATTTTCCGATATCACGGAGGAAGTCAATGAAGCTGATGCTGCCAAACCAGTTGTAGTTGTTGACCATGACAGCCTTGTTTTCGCCATTTTCAAAGTCAAGAAAACGAGAAAGTTGTCCTTGGATAGACTTGACCCAGCCATCTACTGTGTCTTTTGTTTGGAGACTACGTTCAGCATCTTTGAAGGACGGATCTCCGATGAGACCTGTAGCACCGCCAACGAGCGCATAAGGTTTGTGACCTGCTAGTTGCAAGCGACGACTTGTTAAGATTGCGACAAGGTGGCCTAGGTGAAGGCTGTCAGCAGTTGGATCGTAGCCAGTATAATAAGAAACTTGACCTTCTTCTAGGGCTTTACGCAAAGCTTCTTCATCAGTCGTTTGAAAAATCAAACCACGCTCTTTTAGCTCATCAAAAATGTGCATGTGTCTTTTCTCCTTTATAAAATATTGTTTCTACCTATTGTATCACAAACTCGAGCAATAGCCTAGTAGAATAGGGAAGAAAGTGGCTATTTTATTGAAAGTTTCCCTTTTGTGGTATAATAGATAGAGTGAGGAAATCCATGCAAAATCAATTAAATGAATTAAAACGAAAAATGCTGGAATTTTTCCAGCAAAAACAAAAAAATAAAAAATCAGCTAGCCATGGCAAGAAAGGCTCAAGTGTCCAAAAATCTAAATCCTTAGATAAGCCAGCCATTTTTCCAGCTATTTTACTGAGTATAAAAGCCCTATTTAACTTACTCTTTGTGCTCGGTTTTCTAGGAGGAATGTTGGGAGCTGGGATTGCTTTGGGGTACGGAGTGGCCTTATTTGACAAGGTTCGGGTGCCTCAGACAGAAGAATTGGTACATCAGGTCAAGGACATTTCTTCTATTTCAGAGATTACCTATGCGGATGGGACGGTGATTGCTTCCATAGAGAGTGATTTGTTGCGCACTTCTATCTCATCTGAGCAAATTTCGGAAAATCTGAAGAAAGCTATCATTGCGACGGAAGACGAACACTTTAAAGAACATAAAGGTGTAGTGCCCAAGGCGGTGATTCGTGCGACCTTGGGGAAATTTGTAGGTTTGGGTTCTTCTAGTGGGGGTTCAACCTTGACCCAGCAACTAATTAAGCAGCAGGTGGTTGGGGATGCGCCGACCTTGGCTCGTAAGGCGACAGAGATTGTGGATGCTCTTGCCTTGGAACGCGCCATGAATAAAGATGAGATTTTAACGACCTATCTCAATGTGGCTCCCTTTGGCCGAAATAATAAGGGGCAGAATATTGCAGGGGCTCAGCAGGCAGCTGAGGGAATTTTCGGTGTAGATGCCAGTCAGTTGACGGTTCCTCAAGCAGCATTTTTAGCAGGACTTCCACAGAGTCCCATTACCTATTCTCCTTATGAAAATACTGGGGAGTTGAAGAGTGATGAAGACCTAGAAATTGGCTTGAGACGGGCTAAGGCAGTTCTTTACAGTATGTATCGTACAGGTGCCTTAAGCAAAGACGAGTATTCTCAGTACAAGGATTATGACCTTAAACAGGACTTTTTACCATCGGGCACGGTCACAGGAATTTCACGAGACTATTTATACTTTACAACTTTGGCAGAAGCTCAAGAACGTATGTATGACTATCTAGCTCAGAGAGACAATGTCTCCGCTAAGGAGTTGAAAAATGAGGCAACTCAGAAGTTTTATCGTGATTTGGCAGCCAAGGAAATTGAAAATGGTGGTTATAAGATTACTACTACCATAGATCAGAAAATTCATTCTGCCATGCAAAATGCGGTTGCTGACTATGGCTATCTTTTAGACGATGGAACAGGTCGTGTAGAAGTAGGAAATGTCTTGATGGACAACCAAACAGGTGCTATTCTAGGCTTTGTAGGTGGTCGTAATTATCAAGAAAATCAAAATAATCATGCCTTTGATACCAAACGTTCGCCAGCTTCTACTACCAAGCCCTTGCTGGCCTACGGTATTGCTATTGACCAGGGCTTGATGGGAAGTGAAACGATTCTCTCTAACTATCCAACAAACTTTGCTAATGGCAATCCGATTATGTATGCTAATAGTAAGGGAACAGGAATGATGACCTTGGGAGAAGCTCTGAACTATTCATGGAATATCCCTGCTTACTGGACCTATCGCATGCTTCGTGAAAAGGGTGTTGATGTCAAGGGTTATATGGAAAAGATGGGCTACGAGATTCCTGAGTACGGTATTGAGAGCTTGCCAATGGGTGGTGGTATTGAAGTCACAGTCGCCCAGCATACTAATGGCTATCAGACCCTAGCAAATAATGGTCTATATCATAAAAAACATGTGATTTCTAAAATTGAAGCCGCAGATGGTAGAGTGGTGTATGAGCATCAGGATAAACCGGTTCAAGTCTATTCAAAAGCTACTGCGACAATTATGCAGGGCTTGCTGCGAGAAGTTCTATCCTCTCGTGTGACAACAACCTTCAAGACGAATCTGACTTCTTTAAATCCTACTCTGGCTAATGCAGATTGGATTGGGAAGACTGGTACAACCAACCAAGACGAAAATATGTGGCTCATGCTTTCGACACCTAGATTAACCCTAGGTGGCTGGATTGGGCATGATGATAATCATTCATTGTCACGTAGAGCAGGTTATTCCAATAACTCTAATTACATGGCTCATCTGGTAAATGCGATTCAGCAAGCCTCCCCAAGCATTTGGGGGAACGAGCGCTTCGCTTTAGATCCTAGTGTCGTAAAATCCGAAGTCTTGAAATCAACAGGTCAAAAACCAGGGAAGGTTTCTGTTGAAGGAAAAGAAGTAGAGGTCACAGGTTCGACTGTTACCAGCTATTGGGCTAATAAGATAGGAGCTCCTACGACCAGCTATCATTTTGCTATTGGCGGAAGTGATGCGGATTATCAGAATGCTTGGTCTAGCATCGTGGGGAGTCTACCAACTTCATCAAGCTCCAGCAGTTCAAGTAGTAGTTCTAGCGATAGCAGTAACTCAAGTACTACACGACCTTCTTCTTCAAGGGCGAGACGATAATTCTATAAACTGTGCTAAATGAAGTGGCTAATCAATGGATTGCCACTTTTTTCTTTTTCCCTTTCGTGTTACAATAAAGGTATGAATCAGTATCAGAAAAAGATTGTTAAAGGAACCATTTATTCGCTCCTATCCGGCTTAATCTGGGGAATCTGTGGAATTTTAGGAGAGTATTTCTTTACTCATTATCAGGTGTCTTCGGGCTGGATTACCTCTATGCGTTTGACACTGGCAGGGAGTTTTGTGCTCATTTGGTCTGCAGTGCAATTAAAATCGCAAGTGCTAGATATTTGGCGAGATAAGAAAAATTACCTGCCCTTTTTAGCCTATGCTATTTTGGGGATTTTTTCAGTCCAGTATTTTTTCTACCTCTGCGTAGAATACTCAAATGCAGCGACAGCGACTATTTTACAGTTTATCAGTCCTGTCTTTATCCTCTTTTACAATCGCTTGGTTTATCAAAAACGAGCGTCAAAAAGCGCTATTTTCTATGTTTTGGTTGCCATGCTGGGTGTTTGCTTGATGGCGACAAAAGGCGATCTCTCTCAGCTATCCATGACGCCACTAGCCCTTATAACAGGTTTGCTGAGTGCCATGGGGGTCATGTTTAATGTTATCTTGCCCCAACCTTTTGCGAAACGCTATGGTTTTGTACCTACGGTTGGGTGGGGGATGATTTTGGCCGGTTTATTTAGCAATGTCCTCTCGCCGGTTTATCAGCTTTCCTTTATTCTTGATATTTGGAGTATCTTGATTTGCCTCATTATCGCTTTCTTTGGAACGGCTTTTGCCTTTTTCATTTCCATGAAGGCGGTGTCCTTGGTTTCTCCCTTGGTGGTTTCCGTTATCAGTGCCAGTGAACCCCTGTCGTCTGCCCTTTTGAGCGTTTTATTTTTAGGCTTGGTAGTGGATTGGTCCCTCCTTCTAGCTATGGCCTTGATTATTTTGCCTATGATTTTCCTATCGGTAGAAGAAGCGAAAGAAAGTAAATAAAAAGTCTTTTCTTAATTCTAAAAGTGTGCTATACTAGAATAGTCAATAAAACACGGGGAGATAGTTGTGAAGAGTGTTTTTAGGTTGTATCGGTAGGGGCTTGCTTTTACCGACAGCACGTTTTATCTCACATCCCTAAAAATCATACCTAAAAACAAACAAAAAGGCTTCAAATTTGAGGCCTTTTTTGGTAGAATAGGTATCATTAAAATGAACTAGGAGGCGCCTATGACTGCTATAAAAATGAACGCTCAAGAAATTATCCAATTTATCGCCAACGCTGAAAAGAAAACCAGTGTTAAAGTAACCTTTGAAGGACAACTTGCAACTGCTGTACCTGGATCTGTTGTCAAACTAGGGAATGTCCTATTCGGAGACTGGAAGGACGTGGCTCCGCTTCTAGATGGTTTGGTAGAAAATCAAGACTATGTTGTTGAGCAAGATGCTCGTAATTCTGCAGTTCCTTTGCTAGATAAACGTGCTATCAATGCTCGTATCGAGCCAGGTGCTATTATCCGTGATCAGGTTGAAATTGGTGACAATGCTGTTATCATGATGGGAGCCGTTATCAATATCGGTGCTGAAATTGGTGCAGGAACCATGATTGACATGGGTGCTATCCTTGGTGGCCGTGCTATCGTTGGGAAAAACAGTCACGTTGGTGCAGGTGCGGTTCTTGCAGGTGTGATTGAGCCAGCTAGCGCAGAACCAGTCCGTGTTGGAGACAATGTTCTTATCGGCGCTAATGCAGTGGTTATCGAAGGGGTCCAAATCGGTAGTGGTTCAGTTGTCGCAGCAGGAGCTATTGTTACCCAAGATGTCCCAGAAAACGTGGTGGTAGCAGGTGTTCCAGCTCGTATCATCAAAGAGATTGATGCCCAAACCCAACAAAAAACAGCGCTAGAGGATGCGCTTCGTACCTTATAATTGTAAAAGTAATAAAGAGGCGGAACCCTTCTTCCAGCCTCTTTCTGCTATATAGGAGGATAGATAGATGTTAGATTTGATTCAGATTAGACGAGATTTGCACCAGATTCCAGAGATTGGCTTGGAGGAGTTCAAGACTCATGCTTATTTGCTGGATGTGATTGAGAAATTGACTGCGGGCAAGGAGTTTGTTCAAGTTCGTACTTGGCGGACAGGTATTTTGGTCTATTTGCAGGGAAGTCAGTCAGAGCGGACCATTGGTTGGCGGACAGATATTGATGGTCTTCCTATCGTCGAACAAACAGGCCTTCCTTTCGCTTCCCAACACCAAGGTCGCATGCATGCTTGTGGCCATGATTTTCATATGACTATTGCTTTGGGCTGTCTTGAGCGAGCCCTTGAAGAGCAACCAAAGAATAACCTGCTCTTTCTGTTTCAGCCTGCTGAAGAAAATGAAGCTGGTGGTATGCTCATGTATGAGGATGGTGCTTTTGGAGACTGGTTGCCAGACCAGTTTTATGGCCTCCATGTTCGACCAGATCTGAAGGTTGGACAGATTGCGACCAATACTCATACACTCTTTGCAGGAACTTGCGAGGTGAAGATCCGTTTCAAAGGAAAAGGCGGACACGCAGCCTTTCCACATGAAGCCAATGACGCCTTGGTGGCTGCTAGTTACTTTGTGACCCAAGTACAGTCAGTGGTTAGCCGCAATGTCAATCCAATCGAGGGAGCAGTGGTGACCTTTGGAGTTTTTCAAGCAGGGACAACCAACAATGTCATCACAGACACAGCCTTTTTGCATGGAACTATTCGGGCCTTGACACAGGACATGAGTCTCTTGGTGCAAAAAAGGGTCAAAACAGTTGCAGAAGGAGTTGCAGCAGCCTTTGATATGGAAGTCGAAGTGGAACTCAAACAAGGTGGATACCTACCTGTTGAGAACAATCCAGCCTTGGCGCGTGAACTGATGAACTTCTTTGAAGAGAAAGACGGAATCGAGTTGATTGATATCGAGCCTGCTATGACAGGTGAAGACTTTGGTTATCTCCTTTCAAAAGTTGATGGCGTTATGTTCTGGCTTGGTATAGATAGTCCCTATGCCCTTCATCACCCTCAGATGAATCCTAAGGAAGAAGCATTAGCTATTGGGGTGGATGCGGTCTCTAGTTTCCTGAAAAAGAAGGCAGCAGAGTAGAGGGCTTGTCTATGAAATCGGAATTACGCAAGCAAGTCTTGCACGAAATGAAGGCTTTAACTCGAGAGCAAAAACAGTTTATAGACCAAACTTTAACTGAACGACTTTTACAACACCCCTTTTACCAAGAAGCCAAGGTTATTGCAACCTATCTCTCTTTTCCTCATGAGTTTCAAACGCAGGAATTGATTGAGCAGGCGCTGAAGGATGGCAAGAAGGTTCTGATACCAAAAACCTATCCCAAGGGGCGCATGGACTTTGTGGTCTATGATCCGCAACAACTGGTCAAAACTTCCTTTGGCTTACTGGAACCACAGGGAAATTTGGAAGTGGTGGATGCCTCTCAGATTGATTTGATTCATGTTCCGGGGTTAGCTTTTACGATGGAAGGCTATCGGATTGGCTATGGTGGAGGTTATTATGACCGCTATCTGAAACATTTTACTAGTCATACTTTGAGTACGGTTTATCCTTGTCAAATTCGGGACTTTAGCCCTGAAAATCATGATATTCCTGTTCAGGAGGTACTGATTGATGAAAGAAATCTTTGATAGGCGTTACCCTGTGACGAGTTTCTTTCTCTTAGTGACGGCCTTGGTATTTCTACTAATGTTGGTGACCACAGGGGGAAACTTTTACAGGGCAGATACCCTATTTCGATTTGGAGCCATGTACGGGCCTGCCATTCGCCTCTTTCCTGAGCAGATTTGGCGTCTCTTCTCTGCCATTTTTGTTCATATTGGGTGGGAGCATTTCATTGTTAATATGCTTTCGCTCTATTATCTTGGTAGGCAAGTAGAGGAGATTTTCGGATCCAAGAAGTTTTGCTTTCTCTATCTCTTATCTGGAATGATGGGCAATCTCTTTGTTTTTGTATTTAGTCCCAAATCCTTAGCAGCAGGAGCCTCGACTTCTCTCTATGGGCTATTTGCCGCGATTATTGTTCTTCGCTATGCTACGCGTAATCCTTATATCCAGCAGTTGGGCCAATCTTATCTGACACTTTTTGTGATTAATATTATTGGAAGTGTTTTGATTCCCGGCATCAGCCTGGCAGGCCATATCGGAGGAGCAGTTGGTGGTGCATTTCTAGCAGTTATCTTTCCAGTTCGAGGAGAAAGACGGATGTATAATACCATCCAGAGGTTAGGAGCGGTAGTCTTGTTCGTAGGGTTCGCAGTCTTGCTTTTCTACAAGGGAATGGGATGAAAATTTATGTAATGAAAAAAGATAAGGCATTTTTTAAACCTTATCTTTTTATTTTATTCCTTCTCAGCCAATTCTTTTCCCAGTTGGATGATGTAATCTTTCAAGTCATCTTTGACTTGTGGGTGCTTGAGGGCATAATCAATAGAGGTTTTTATAAAACCAAACTTATCCCCAACGTCGTAACGAGCTCCTGTAAATTCACGGGCGAAAACACGTTGTGTTTTATTGAGAGTATCGATTGCATCGGTAAGTTGGATCTCATTTCCAGCACCAGGGGCTTGATTTTCTAAGATATCAAAAATCTCAGGTGTGAGCAGATAGCGGCCGATAATTGCCAAATCACTTGGAGCATCTTCTGGAGCTGGTTTTTCAACGAAAGTTTCGACGCTATAGAGTCCATTGATTCCTTCTCCTTGAGGAGATATAACCCCGTATGATGAAACGTCTTCATGAGGGACAGGCATAACAGCAATGGTTGATGCGTGAGTCGTCTCGTAATCGTTCATCAATTGTTTTGTCAAAGGAACAGCATGGTCATCTGTAATGTCCATAAGGTCGTCACCCAGCATGACAACGAAGGGCTCATTCCCTACAAAAGCTTTTGCTTGTAAGACAGCATCGCCAAGACCACGAGGATGGCTTTGACGGATAAAGTGAAGGCGAATGCCAGTTGTTTCGTCTACCAATTTTAGCAAGTCATGTTTGCTTTTTTCTTTGAGGTTGTACTCAAGCTCAAAGTTTGAGTCAAAGTGGTCTTCAATAGAACGTTTTGATTTACCAGTGACAACCAGAATATCTTCAATACCTGATTTGAGAGCTTCTTCCACGATAAATTGGATAGTTGGTTTGTCTACAATTGGCAACATTTCTTTGGCAAGGGCCTTGGTTGCTGGTAAAAATCGAGTTCCGAGTCCAGCGGCAGGGATGACTGCTTTTCTAACTTTTGATGTCATAAGAATCCTTTCTTTAGAGGGTTAAGACCACTCATTTTCTGCTTTAAATTCATTGTTCATGATGTCATAAATGGCATCTTTGATATTGGTTCCGTGGTAGATAACTTGGTAAATGGCCTGTGTAATGGGCATATAGACTCCAAGCTCTTGAGCTAGTTCATAGGCTGCTCGGGTCGTTGAAATTCCTTCGATTACCATGCCCATATTGGCTTCGATATCTGCTAGGGATTCTCCACGACCAAGGGCATCTCCAGCTCTCCAGTTACGAGAGTGGATGGAGGTTCCCGTTACGATCAAATCTCCCACACCAGATAAGCCACTATAGGTTAGTGGACTGGCTCCGAGTGCTACCCCTAGGCGGGTAATTTCTGCCAAGCCTCGAGCGATGATGGCTGCCTTAGCATTGTCGCCAAATCCCAGACCGTGTAAAGCTCCGGCACCGACAGCAATAATATTTTTAAGAGCACCAGCAGTTTCGACCCCGATAACATCCGTATTGGTATAAAGTCGGAAGTAGTGATTACTAAAGAGCTCCTGAACGTACTGAGCTGTTTGTAAATCTTTAGAAGCAGCAGTGATTAAAGTTAGGTCACGCACAATGGTCTCTTCTGCATGACTAGGACCTGAAACAACGACAATATCACTGCGGAGATGTTCAGGAATTTCTTCTTCAAGGATGGTTGATAATCGTTTATGGCTGTCAGGTTCTAATCCCTTTGATGCGTGCATGATAATTGCCTTATGGTCTAAGGTTTTGGCAACTTGTTGGGCAACAAGTCGTGTCACTTTTGTTGGGACAACAAACAAAATCGCATCTACATCTTTCAATGCCTCTGCTAAATCAGTATAGGCATGGATATTTTCATCTAGAACGACATCTTTAAAGTAGTGCTTATTAGTATGATAGGTATTAATTTCATTGATTTGTTCGGGAATGTTTCCCCAAATACGTACCTCGTGTCCATTGTCATTTAAGACTTGTGAAAGGGCAGTTCCCCAAGAACCAGGCCCCAAGACGGCGATGGTTTGTTTTTCCATGATTTCCTCCTTAATAGAGTCCTTTCCATTATTCTATCATATTCTAGAGGATTTTGCACTTGCATTGCTGGGGTGTGGTGACTTTGTGACTTCAAAAATATACAAAAACCGAGCCTAAGTAATAAACTCTCAGTCTCGGTTTTGATATTCCTTAAAGAATAGCTAGGTTTATTTCAATTGATCCGTAATGTCTTTTGATAGCAACATTCCCAGATGATAAGTTTTATTGATGTAAGCAATGACATCATTGATATTTTCAGTCGTGTGAATTTTCTCTTTGATGTCAGTTCTAAATGTTTCATCCTTCAACAGTTGTTCTTGGTAGAGTCTTTGAAGTCTTTCCTTCTCGTACTTATTAAGCAGAAAAAGGAATACCAAGCTAATCACAACGAGGATATAAGCATATTGGCTCATAGGAAATCTCCCTGTATGATAAAGAAGTAGTAGTGAGTAAATCGAATTAGTGGACCTAAAATAGCAGAACAAGCCAGCAAAACTTGATAAGATTTTTGATAGACTGTCAGTGAAGCGTTTAGGCAATTCGTATTGGTTACGACGTAAAGAAACATAAATCGATAATATTTATGTTTCTTTACTAGTGAAGCAGTTAGCTAGTCCGCCTATAAGCGGCTAGCGTCTAACAATTGGGAACTTTAGTTCCAATTGTTAGTACTGAATCACATCTTCTCAGGCGCTTCCACTCCAAGCAAGCGAAGGGCTTCTTTGAGAACGACTGCGGTTGCGTAGCTGAGGGCTAGACGGCTGTCGCGTTCTGGGCTTTCATCCAAGATACGTGTATGTGCATAGTACTTGTTGAAGGCTTGAGCCAGACTAATTGCAAATTTAGCAATGATAGAAGGTTCAAAGTTATCCGCCGCACGGTTGATAATACGTGGGAAGTCTTGGATGAGTTTGATGATTTCCCAACTTTCAGCATCATTCAAGCTATAGTTGCCAGCTGTTTCTGGTTTGAAATCCGCTTTGCGCAAGATAGATTGGATACGAGCGTAGGCGTATTGAACATAAGGTCCAGTTTCACCTTCGAAGGATACCATAGCCTCTAGGTCGAAGTCGTATCCATTTGTACGGTCGGTCTTGAGGTCATAGAATTTAATGGCTCCAACCCCAACAGCATGTGCTACCTGATCTTTATTTTCCAATTCAGGATTTTTTGCTTCAATTTGGGCTTTGGCACGACTAACAGCCTCTGCAACTGTAGGCTCTAGCAAGATGACATTCCCTTTACGAGTAGAGAGTTTTTTTCCTTCTTTTGTAACCAAACCAAAAGGAACGTGGGTAATGTCGTCACTCCAATCGTAGCCCATCTCTTGCAAAACAGCTTTGAGTTGTTTAAAGTGGGCAGATTGCTCTTGACCAACTACGTAGATAGATTTAGCAAATTGGTATTCGTTTTTACGGTAAAGAGCTGCAGCCAAGTCACGTGTGATGTAGAGAGTTGCACCATCAGATTTTTTGATAAGGGCTGGATGTTCAATTCCATATTTCTCAAGATTGACAACTTGGGCACCTTCTGATTCAACAAGAAGGCCTTTTTCAGAAAGAATGTCTACAACTGCATCCATCTTATCGTTGTAGAAAGCTTCTCCGTTGTAGCTGTCAAATTCAACCTTCAGTTCATTGTAAAGGCGGTTAAATTCCACTAAACTTTCATCGCGGAACCATTGCCAAAGAGAGAGAGCTTCCTCGTCTCCATTTTCAAGTTTACGGAACCATTCGCGTGCTTCTTCATCCAAGCTAGGGTCATTTTCAGCTTCAGCGTTGATGCGAACATAGAGTTTAAGAAGTTCATCGATTGGATGAGCTTTTACAGCTTCTTCGTTGCCCCATTTTTTGTAGGCAACAATCAACATCCCAAACTGTTTACCCCAGTCTCCCAAATGGTTGACTTTGACCGTTTGATAACCGATTTTTTGGAAAATATGTGATAAGCTATCTCCAATAACAGTTGAACGTAGGTGACCGATAGAAAATGGTTTAGCGATATTGGGACTAGACATGTCAATCACAACATTTTCTTGTTTGCCAATATGTTGGTCAGCATAGTGTTCTTTTTCAGTGATAACAGCTTGCAATACTTGAGCAGAAATGGTGGATTTATCAAGGAAAAAGTTAACGTAAGGTCCCGTTGCAACAACCTTTTCAAAGGCTTGGCTGTTAATTTTTTCAGCCAGTTCAGCCGCAATCATTTGAGGTGCTTTACGTTCGACTTTTGCAAGAGAAAAAGCAGGGAAAGCAATGTCCCCCATTTCTGAGTTTTTAGGGGTTTCCAGTAAATTTAAAATAGCCTCTTGGTCCAGGCTATCAATGATGCTAGCCAACTCGCTAGCAATCAATTCTTTTGTATTCATTAAGAGCTCCTTTTTGGACTTTTCTACTATTTTATCACAATTTTAAAGAAAGAAGAAAAAATTTTTGAAATCTCCTATTTTTTTGGTATAATATAGTTATAAAAATAGTTATAAATATTCATATAAGAGGATTTTATGAGAAAAAGAGATCGTCATCAGTTAATAAAAAAAATGATTACTGAGGAGAAATTAAGTACACAAAAAGAAATTCAAGATCGGTTGGAGGCGCATAATGTCTTTGTGACGCAGACAACCTTGTCTCGTGATTTGCGCGAAATCGGCTTGACCAAGGTCAAGAAAAATGATATGGTGTATTATGTACTAGCAAATGAGACAGAAAAGATTGATTTGGTGGAATTTTTGTCTCATCATTTAGAAGGTGTTGCAAGAGCAGAGTTTACCTTGGTGCTTCATACCAAATTGGGCGAAGCCTCTGTTTTGGCAAATATTGTAGATGCAAACAAGGATGAATGGATTTTAGGAACAGTTGCTGGTGCCAATACCTTATTGGTCATTTGTCGAGACCAGCACGTTGCCAAACTCATGGAAGATCGTTTGCTAGATTTGATGAAAGATAAGTAAGGTCTTGGGAGTTACTCTCAAGACTTATTTTTGACAAGGAGAGACGGAAAATGGCGACAGAAAAGCTATCACCCGGCATGCAACAGTATGTGGATATTAAAAAGCAATATCCAGATGCGTTTTTGCTCTTTCGGATGGGTGATTTTTATGAATTATTTTATGAGGATGCGGTCAATGCTGCGCAGATTCTGGAAATTTCCTTAACGAGTCGCAACAAGAATGCCGACAATCCGATTCCTATGGCGGGTGTTCCCTACCATTCTGCCCAACAGTATATCGATGTCTTGATTGATCAGGGTTATAAGGTGGCTATCGCAGAGCAGATGGAAGATCCTAAACAAGCAGTTGGGGTTGTGAAACGAGAGGTTGTTCAGGTCATTACGCCAGGGACAGTGGTCGATAGCAGTAAGCTGGACAGTCAGAATAACTTCTTGGTTGCTATAGACCGTGAGGGCAATCAGTTTGGTCTAGCTTATATGGACCTGGTGACGGGTGACTTTTATGTGACAGGTCTTTTGGATTTCACGCTGGTTTGTGGAGAAATTCGCAATCTCAAGGCTCGAGAAGTGGTGCTGGGTTATGACTTGTCTGAGGAAGAGGAACAAATCCTCAGTCGTCAGATGAATCTGGTGCTTTCCTATGAAAAAGAAGGCTTTGAAGACCTTCATTTACTGGATTCACGATTGGCAGCGGTGGAGCAAGCGGCATCTAGTAAACTGCTTCAGTATGTTCATCGGACTCAGATGAGGGAATTGAACCACCTCAAGCCTGTTATCCGCTATGAAATCAAGGATTTCTTGCAGATGGATTATGCGACCAAGGCCAGTCTGGATTTGGTTGAGAATGCTCGTTCAGGAAAGAAGCAAGGCAGTCTTTTCTGGCTTTTGGATGAAACCAAGACGGCTATGGGAATGCGTCTCTTGCGGTCTTGGATTCATCGCCCCTTGATTGATAAGGAACGAATTGTCCAACGTCAGGAAGTGGTGCAGGTCTTTCTCGACCATTTCTTTGAGCGTAGTGATTTGACAGACAGTCTCAAGGGTGTTTATGACATTGAGCGCTTGGCTAGTCGTGTTTCTTTTGGCAAAACCAATCCCAAGGATCTCTTGCAGTTGATGACTACCTTGTCTAGTGTGCCACGGATTCGTGCGATTTTAGAAGGGATGGAGCAACCTGCTCTAGCCTATCTCATCGCACAACTGGATGCAATCCCTGAGTTGGAGAGTTTGATTAGCGCAGCGATTGCTCCTGAAGCTCCTCATGTGATTACAGATGGGGGTATTATCCGGACTGGATTTGATGAGACTTTAGACAAGTACCGTCGTGTGCTCAGAGAAGGGACTGGTTGGATTGCTGAGATTGAGGCTAAGGAGCGAGAAAACTCTGGCATCAGCACGCTTAAGATTGACTACAATAAAAAGGATGGCTACTATTTCCATGTGACCAATTCGCAACTGGGGAATGTGCCAGCTCACTTTTTCCGCAAGGCAACGCTGAAAAACTCAGAACGCTTTGGAACTGAAGAATTAGCCCGTATCGAGGGAGATATGCTGGAGGCGCGTGAGAAGTCTGCTAACCTAGAGTACGAAATTTTTATGCGTATTCGTGAAGAGGTCAGCAAGTACATCCAGCGTTTGCAGGCTCTAGCCCAAGGAATTGCGACAGTTGATGTCTTACAGAGTCTGGCGGTTGTGGCTGAAACCCAGCATTTGATTCGACCAGAGTTCGGAGATGATTCGCGAATTGATATCCAGAAAGGGCGCCATGCTGTCGTTGAAAAGGTTATGGGGGCTCAGACCTATATTCCCAATACGATTCAGATGGCAGAAGATACCAGTATCCAACTGATTACAGGGCCCAACATGAGCGGAAAGTCTACCTACATGCGTCAGTTAGCCATGACGGCGGTTATGGCCCAGATGGGTTCTTATGTGCCAGCAGAAAGTGCCCATTTGCCGATTTTTGATGCAATCTTTACTCGTATTGGAGCAGCAGATGATTTGGTTTCGGGTCAGTCAACCTTCATGGTGGAGATGATGGAGGCCAATAATGCCATTTCGCATGCGACCAAAAATTCCTTGATTCTTTTTGATGAATTGGGACGGGGAACTGCAACTTATGACGGGATGGCTCTTGCTCAGTCCATCATCGAATACATCCATGAGCACATCGGAGCCAAGACCCTCTTTGCGACCCACTACCATGAGTTGACTAGTCTGGAGTCTAGTTTACAACACTTGGTTAATGTTCACGTGGCAACCTTGGAGCAGGATGGGCAGGTCACCTTCCTTCACAAGATTGAACCAGGTCCAGCTGATAAATCCTACGGTATCCATGTTGCCAAGATTGCTGGCTTGCCAGCAGACCTTTTAGCAAGGGCGGATAAGATTTTGACTCAACTGGAGAGTCAAGGGGGAGAAAGTCCAAGTCTGATGAGGCAAACAAGTGATGTCACTGAACAGATTTCACTCTTTGATACGGCAGAAGAGCATCCTGTCCTAGCAGAATTGTCTAAGCTTGATGTTTACAACATGACACCTATGCAGGCTATGAATGTCTTGGTTGAGTTAAAACAGAAACTATAAAACCAAGACTCACTAGTTAATCTAGCTGTATCAAGGAGACTTCTTTGACAATCCTCCACTTTTTTGCTAGAATAACATCACACAAACAGAATGAAAAGGAGCTGACGCATTGTCGCTCCCTTTTGTCTATTTTTTAAGGAGAAAGTATGCTGATTCAGAAAATAAAAACCTACAAGTGGCAGGCCTTAGCTTCGCTCCTGATGACAGGCTTGATGGTTGCTAGTTCACTTTTGCAACCGCGTTACCTGCAGGAAGTGTTAGACGCCCTCCTTGCTGGAAAATATGAAGCTATTTATAGTATCGGGGCTTGGTTGATTGGTGTGGCCCTGGTCGGTCTGGTTGCTGGTGGGCTCAATGTTGTCCTTGCAGCCTATATTGCCCAAGGAGTTTCATCTGACCTTCGGGAGGATGCCTTCCGTAAAATCCAAACCTTTTCTTATGCTAATATTGAACAATTTAATGCGGGAAATCTAGTCGTTCGCATGACAAATGACATCAACCAGATTCAGAACGTGGTCATGATGACCTTCCAGATTCTTTTCAGACTTCCCCTCTTGTTCATCGGTTCCTTTATCCTGGCGGTTCAAACCCTACCTTCTCTGTGGTGGGTAATTGTTCTCATGGTAGTCTTGATTTTTGGTTTGACTGCCGTCATGATGGGAATGATGGGGCCTCGTTTTGCCAAGTTTCAAACCCTTCTTGAACGCATCAATGCCATTGCCAAGGAAAATCTGCGTGGCGTTCGTGTGGTCAAGTCCTTTGTCCAAGAAAAAGAGCAGTTTGCTAAGTTTACGGAAGTTTCAGACGAGCTTCTCGGTCAAAATCTTTACATCGGTTATGCTTTTTCAGTAGTGGAACCTTTCATGATGTTGGTCGGTTATGGGGCGGTATTCCTCTCTATTTGGCTAGTTGCAGGGATGGTTCAGTCGGATCCATCAGTTGTTGGCTCTATTGCTTCCTTTGTTAATTACCTGAGCCAGATTATCTTTACCATTGTTATGGTTGGATTTTTAGGGAATTCTGTCAGCCGTGCCATGATTTCTATGCGTCGTATTCGAGAAATTCTTGACGCAGAGCCAGCTATGACCTTCAAGGATGTGCCAGATGAAGAGTTGGTCGGAAGTCTTAGCTTTGAAAATGTAACCTTTACCTATCCAATGGATAAGGAACCGATGCTGAAAGATGTGAGCTTTACTATTGAATCTGGTCAAATGGTTGGTGTCGTTGGAGCGACTGGTGCAGGGAAGTCAACCTTGGCTCAATTGATTCCACGTCTCTTTGATCCGCAAGAAGGCTCTATTAAAATCGGTGGCAAGGATATTCGAGAAGTGAGTGAAGGAACCCTGCGTAAAACAGTGTCTATCGTTCTCCAACGTGCCATTCTCTTCAGTGGAACGATTGCAGATAACTTGAGACAGGGTAAGGGAGATGCTACTCTATTTGAAATGGAGCGTGCAGCCACTATTGCCCAAGCCAGTGAATTCATTCATCGTATGGAGAAAACCTTTGAAAGTCCAGTTGAGGAACGAGGAACCAACTTCTCAGGTGGGCAAAAGCAAAGGATGTCGATTGCGCGTGGAATTGTCAGCAATCCACGTATTCTGATTTTTGACGATTCGACCTCGGCCTTGGATGCTAAGTCAGAGCGCCTAGTGCAAGAAGCCTTGGATAAGGACCTGAAGGGGACGACAACCATTATTATTGCTCAAAAAATTAGCTCGGTTGTCCATGCAGACAAGATCTTGGTTCTAGATCAAGGACGATTGATTGGTCAAGGCAGGCATGCAGACTTAGTTGCCAATAATGCCGTTTACCGTGAAATCTATGAAACACAGAAAGGAAAGGAGGAATAAAATGAAGACAGTTCAATTTTTCTGGCATTACTTTAAGGTCTATAAGTTCTCATTTGTGGTTGTTATTTTGATGCTGGTTCTATCAACTCTTGCCCAAGCCCTCTTTCCGGTCTTTTCTGGACAAGCGGTAACAGAGCTAGCCAATTTAGTTCAAGCTTATCAAGATGGCAATCCAGAACTTGTTTGGCAAAGCCTATCAGGAATCATGGTCAATCTTGGCCTGCTAGTTTTGGTTTTATTTATCTCCAGTGTCATATACATGTGTCTTATGACGCGTGTGATTGCAGAATCGACCAACGAGATGCGCAAAGGCCTCTTCGGTAAGCTTGCTCGGTTGACGGTTTCTTTCTTTGACCGCCGACAAGATGGCGATATCCTGTCTCGTTTTACTAGTGATTTGGATAATATCCTCCAAGCCTTTAATGAAAGTCTGGTTCAGGTCATGAGCAATATTGTTTTATACATTGGTCTGATTTTTGTCATGTTTTCGAGAAATGTGACACTGGCGCTCATCACCACTGCCAGCACACCAGTGGCCTTCCTCATGATAATTTTCATCGTGAAAATGGCACGCAAATACACCAACCTCCAGCAGAAAGAGGTAGGGAAGCTCAACGCCTATATGGATGAGAGTATCTCAGGCCAAAAAGCCGTGATTGTGCAAGGTATTCAAGAGAATATGATGACAGGATTTCTTGAACAAAATGAGCGCGTGCGCAAGGCAACCTTTAAAGGAAGAATGTTCTCAGGAATTCTGTTCCCTGTCATGAATGGGATGAGTCTGGTTAATACAGCCATCGTCATCTTTGCTGGTTCAGCTGTACTTTTGAATGATAAGTCTATCGAAACAAGTACAGCCCTAGGTTTGATTGTTATGTTTGCCCAATTTTCACAGCAGTACTACCAGCCTATTATCCAAGTTGCAGCTAGTTGGGGAAGCCTCCAGTTAGCCTTTACAGGTGCTGAACGGATTCAGGAAATGTTCGATGCAGAGGAAGAAATCCGACCTGAAAAGGCTTCAATCCTCACTAAGTTGCAAGAAGGTGTTGAAATCAGTCATATTGATTTTTCATACCTGCCTGATAAACCTATTTTGAAAGATGTCAGTATTTCCGCTCCGAAAGGCCAGATGACAGCGGTTGTTGGTCCGACAGGTTCAGGGAAAACGACTATTATGAACCTCATCAATCGCTTTTATGATGTTGATGCTGGTGGTATTTATTTTGACGGCAAAGACATCCGTGACTATGATTTAGATAGTCTCAGAAGCAAGGTGGGAATTGTTTTGCAGGATTCGGTCTTATTTAGCGGAACGATTCGAGACAATATCCGTTTCGGTGTGCCAGATGCTAGTCAAGAAATGGTTGAGGTAGCAGCCAAGGCAACCCACATTCACGACTATATCGAAAGCTTGCCTGATAAGTACGATACTCTTATCGATGATGATCAAAGCATCTTCTCGACAGGGCAGAAACAATTGATTTCTATCGCTCGAACCCTGATGACAGATCCAGAAGTTCTCATTCTCGATGAAGCAACTTCAAACGTAGATACGGTGACAGAAAGCAAGATTCAGCATGCCATGGAGGCAGTTGTAGCAGGCAGAACCAGTTTTGTCATTGCCCATCGTTTGAAGACCATCCTCAATGCAGACCAGATTATTGTCCTCAAAGATGGAGAAGTCATTGAACGTGGTAATCACTATGAACTCTTAAAACTAGGTGGATTCTACTCAGAACTCTATTACAATCAATTTGTCTTTGAATAAGAAAAAAGTTGTCCTATGTGGACAGCTTTTTCTTGTCCATAAAAAAATTTATCACAGCCTTAAAAAAACATATTAGACGAAAGGCATTTTGAGTGATATGATAGGACTATCATATCACTCAATGAAAATCAAAGAGCAAACTAGGAAGCTAGCCGTAGGTTGCTCAAAGCACTGCTTTGAGGTTGTAGATAGAACTGACGAAGTCAGTAACATATATACGATAAGGCGACGCTGAAGTGGTTTGAAGAGATTTTCGAAGAGTATTAACATTCGAAAGGAGAGACATCATGCCTAGAACGGTTGTAGGAGTTGCTGCAAATCTATGTCCCGTAGACGCAGAGGGCAAAAACATTCATTCATCTGTATCTTGTAGATTCGCAGAGAGCATTCGTCAAGTCGGTGGTCTCCCTTTAGTCATTCCTGTTGGTGATGAGTCAGTTGTACGCGATTATGTGGAAATGATAGATAAACTTATCTTGACAGGCGGTCAAAATGTCCACCCTCAGTTTTATGGAGAGAAAAAGACCATCGAGAGCGATGATTACAATCTGGTCCGTGACGAATTTGAATTGGCACTCTTGAAAGAAGCGCTTCGTCAGAATAAACCAATTATGGCAATCTGTCGCGGTGTCCAACTTGTCAATGTTGCCTTTGGCGGCACCCTCAATCAAGAAATCGAAGGTCACTGGCAAGGACTACCTTTCGGAACATCTCACTCTATTGAGACAGTAGAAGGAAGCGTGGTGGCCAAGCTATTTGGGAAAGAAAGTCAGGTCAACTCCGTCCATCGTCAAAGTATTAAAGATTTGGCACCTAATTTCCGTGTAACTGCTATTGATCCAAGAGACCAAACTATTGAAGCGATTGAGTCTATCGACGAGCACCGCATTATCGGTTTGCAGTGGCATCCAGAGTTTCTGGTTAATGAAGAGAATGGTAATTTAGAATTATTTGAGTATTTATTGAATGAACTGTAACGACTGGAACATCTAGTCGTTCTTTCTTTTATTTTTTCAAAATTTTTGGAATGTGGGATTTTTACGCAAACGTTTGAATTCTGATAAAAATTGGAGAAATTCGACAAAAAACTTGAAAAAAACGAAGGTAAGCGTTATGATAGAAAAGAAGAAATATTGGAGGAATAACATGTCACATATTAAATTTGATTATTCAAAAGTTTTAGACAAATTTGTTGCACCACATGAAGTGGAATACATGCAATCACAAGTAACAGCAGCAGATGAATTGATCCGTAAAGGAACTGGTGCTGGTAGCGACTTCTTGGGATGGTTGGACCTTCCTGAAAACTACGACCGTGAAGAATTTGACCGCATCTTGAAAGCTGCTGAGCAAATCAAGTCAGACAGCGATGTCTTGGTTGTAATCGGTATCGGTGGATCTTACCTTGGTGCCAAAGCAGCAATCGACTTCTTGAACCACCACTTTGCTAACTTGCAAACAAAAGAAGAACGCAAAGCTCCACAAATCCTTTACGCAGGAAACTCAATCTCATCTACTTACCTTGCTGACTTGGTAGAATACGTAGCTGATAAAGACTTCTCAGTAAACGTGATTTCTAAATCAGGTACAACAACTGAACCAGCTATCGCTTTCCGTGTCTTCAAAGAACTCTTGGTTAAGAAATACGGTCAAGAAGAAGCCAACAAACGTATCTATGCAACAACTGACCGCCAAAAAGGTGCTGTTAAGGTTGAGGCAGACGCTAACGGTTGGGAAACATTTGTTGTTCCAGATGATATCGGTGGACGCTTCTCAGTATTGACAGCCGTTGGTTTGCTTCCAATCGCAGCATCAGGAGCTGACATCAAAGCCCTTATGGAAGGTGCGAATGCAGCTCGCAAAGACTACACTTCAGATAAAATCTCTGAAAACGAAGCTTACCAATACGCAGCAGTTCGTAACATCCTTTACCGTAAGGGCTATGCAACTGAGATCTTGGTAAACTACGAGCCATCACTTCAATACTTCTCAGAGTGGTGGAAACAATTGGCTGGTGAATCAGAAGGAAAAGACCAAAAAGGTATCTACCCAACTTCAGCCAACTTCTCAACTGACTTGCACTCACTTGGTCAATTTATCCAAGAAGGAACTCGTATCATGTTTGAAACAGTTGTTCGTGTTGACAAACCTCGTAAAAACGTAATTATCCCTAGCTTGGAAGAAGACCTTGATGGACTTGGTTACCTTCAAGGAAAAGACGTTGACTTTGTAAACAAAAAAGCAACTGACGGTGTTCTTCTTGCCCACACAGACGGTGATGTACCAAACATGTACGTGACTCTTCCAGAGCAAGACGCTTTCACTCTTGGTTATACAATCTACTTCTTCGAATTGGCTATCGCTCTTTCAGGTTACTTGAATGCTATCAACCCATTTGACCAACCAGGTGTTGAAGCCTACAAACGTAACATGTTCGCCCTTCTTGGAAAACCAGGATTTGAAGAATTGAGTAAAGAACTTAACGCACGTCTATAATAGAAGAAAAGAGTGGTTTGTCCACTCTTTTTACTCTCTTTATTCATAGAAATTGGACTCAGCCAAGACTTGTGATATAATATAGAGAGCAAAAAGGCAGACGCCTAGAGACTTTATAGGAGAAACTATGTCAAAAGATATCCGCGTACGTTACGCACCAAGTCCAACAGGACTACTACACATCGGAAATGCCCGTACAGCATTGTTCAACTACCTTTATGCACGTCATCACGATGGAACTTTTATTATCCGTATCGAAGATACTGACCGTAAACGTCATGTCGAGGATGGGGAACGTTCACAGCTTGAAAACCTTCGTTGGTTAGGTATGGATTGGGATGAAAGCCCAGAAACACATGAAAATTACCGCCAGTCTGAACGTTTGAACTTGTATCAAAAATATATCGACCAATTGCTAGCTGAAGGAAAAGCCTACAAATCTTACGTTACAGAAGAAGAGTTGGCAGCTGAACGCGAACGCCAAGAAGCAGCTGGCGAAACACCACGCTACATCAATGAATACCTTGGTATGAGTGAAGAAGAAAAAGCAGCTTACATCGCAGAACGTGAAGCAGCAGGGATCATCCCAACGGTTCGTTTGGCGGTCAATGAGTCAGGTATCTACAAGTGGCATGATATGGTCAAAGGTGATATCGAATTTGAAGGTGGCAATATCGGTGGTGACTGGGTTATCCAAAAGAAAGACGGTTACCCAACTTACAACTTTGCTGTTGTTATCGATGACCACGATATGCAAATCTCTCACGTAATCCGTGGAGATGACCATATTGCTAATACACCAAAACAGCTCATGGTTTATGAAGCACTTGGTTGGGAAGCTCCAGAGTTCGGTCACATGACCTTGATTATCAACTCTGAGACTGGTAAGAAGTTATCTAAACGTGATACTAATACACTTCAATTTATCGAAGATTACCGAAAGAAAGGTTACCTTCCAGAAGCAGTCTTTAACTTTATCGCCCTTCTTGGTTGGAACCCAGGTGGCGAAGATGAGATTTTCTCTCGTGAAGAATTGATTAAACTTTTCGATGAAAATCGCCTCAGCAAGTCTCCAGCAGCCTTTGACCAGAAAAAACTAGACTGGATGAGCAATGATTATATCAAGAATGCAGACCTAGAAACTATCTTTGAAATGGCAAAACCATTCCTAGAAGAAGCAGGCCGTTTAACAGACAAGGCTGAAAAATTAGTTGAGCTCTATAAACCACAAATGAAATCAGTAGATGAGATTATCCCATTGACAGATCTCTTCTTCTCAGATTTCCCAGAATTGACCGAAGCAGAGCGCGAAGTCATGGCAGGTGAAACAGTCCCAACAGTTCTTGAAACCTTCAAAGCAAAACTTGAAGCAATGACAGATGATGAATTTGTGACAGAAAATATCTTCCCACAAATTAAAGTAGTCCAAAAAGAAACAGGTATCAAAGGGAAAAATCTCTTCATGCCAATTCGTATTGCTGTTTCAGGTGAAATGCATGGTCCAGAGTTACCAGATACGATCTTTTTGTTAGGCCGTGAAAAATCAATCCAGCATATCGAAAATATGTTGAAGGAAATCTCTAAGTAAGAAGGGTACAATAATGGACATCTGGGAAAAGATGTACGAAGAAGCACAGAAGCTATACGATCCACATGAAGTATCTGATTTTGTTTACGCTAACCATGTTGTGGCCGCAGTAGAAGCAGAAGATGGACAAATATTTACAGGTTTCTGTATGGAGGGAACCTGTGGTGTTTTCCATCTCTGCGCAGAACGGGCAGCTCTCTTCAATATGTACCAATTTTCAGGACAAACTAAGGTTAAAAAAGTATTAGCCTTTCGAGACAAACCACCTTATGGTGGAAGTTCAGGAATGCCCTGTGGAGCTTGCAGAGAATTCCTATTAGAGTTGAACGCTGAAAATAAAGATGCAGAATTCATGATGGACTATAATATAAGAAAAACAGTTAAAGTCGCAGAACTAATGCCCTATTGGTGGGGAGAAGAACGTGCTTCTAAGTTTAATGAACAATAGAAGAGTCAGTACAATTCTGGCTCTTTTTACTATAATTTGAAAAACTGTACTTGAAAAGAATTGAAAAATTTGTAAAAAGTTTAAAAAAGGTGTTGACAAAGTTTGAAAAGTCGGTATAATAGTAAGAGTTGAAAATAACAACTCTGGTCCGTTGGTCAAGGGGTTAAGACACCGCCTTTTCACGGC
>NZ_JAIRCA020000007.1 GCF_020089495.2 Streptococcus mitis subsp. hohhotensis
CTGGATCAAAACGATAAAGATTATGATATTAAAGCTGAAATTCAAGCTATTTTTACCGAACAAAAAGGAAATTACGGATATCGTCGAATCCATTTAGAATTAAGAAATCGTGGTTATGTGGTCAATCATAAAAGAGTTCAACGCTTGATGGAAGTACTCAATTTACAAGCTAAAATGCGACAGAAACGAAAATATTCTTCTCATAAAGGAGATGTTGGTAAGAAGGCAGAGAATCTCATTCAACGTCAATTTGAAGGCTCTAAAACAATGGAAAAGTGCTACACAGATGTGACAGAATTTGCCATTCCAGCAAGTACTCAAAAGCTTTACTTATCACCAGTTTTAGATGGCTTTAATAGCGAAATTATCGCCTATAATCTTTCAACTTCACCCAACTTAGAACAAGTAAAAACAATGTTGGAACAGGCATTCACAGAGAAGCACTACGAGAATACGATTCTCCATAGTGATCAAGGCTGGCAATATCAACACGATTCTTATCACCAGTTTCTTGAGGGTAAGGGAATTCAAGCATCCATGTCACGTAAGGGTAACAGCCCAGACAATGGTATGATGGAGTCCTTCTTTGGGATTCTGAAATCGGAAATGTTTTACGGTTATGAGAAGTCGTTTCAGTCGCTTAAGCAATTGGAACAAGCTATTGTAGACTATATTGATTACTACAACAATAAACGAATTAAGGTAAAACTAAAAGGACTTAGCCCTGTACAATACAGAACTGAATCCTTCGGATAAATTAATTGTCTAACTTTTTGGGGTCAGTACATCCTCTACAAAGGCTTTTAATTTTTCTAAAGAGATCTTCCGCTTTTTAACGACTCGCTTTTTCCGCTCTAAGTATCCTTGTTCACGTGTTTCTTTTCCCACGTGAAGAGAGTTCTGCCGCCAACATCAAAAACTTTAGCTGCCTCGACATGGCTGTGTCCTTCTTTGATGTAATCTAAATGCCTTAGCTTTATTATAAGCTGCTTATTTTAAACTAAGCAACTATACCATCCAATCTAAAGAATTGTGAAGAGCTACAGTAGTTGTCCCAAAAGTTGTCCCAAATTTCTTCTGAATTTTCTTTGGTTTATTGTTATTTAGTAGACCATCTAGAATACAACAAACAATGGATTTTTGGTGGACATCAATACCACAACACGTTTCAATCATGACTTCCATTATAAAAACCTCCTGTTAACTATTTGAACAATAGAACAAGAGGCTACTAGTAAGATATTTTCATGCTCAAGGCATATTCGAGTTATTTCATGACTCTGGTTCATCCAGTTTTTTGTACAGGCTAGGAAAAGCCCTATTAAACACCACTGATTGGTATTGTTCATCTTCATTATAAGATAAACTTCTTTTTCTGTCATGAGTTAGCAGGCTCTGCCTGCTTAGAGTTTGTTATGAACTTGGTTTGCTTTTTAAAACACGCGATACACATAGGGATTCTCTGGTTTATCGACTTTGGTAAAGCTATCGATTTCCAAGGTTGGGAGGTTTTGTTTGAGTTCTTTATGATAGTGATTGACCAGTTTTCCTTTGGCCGTTATCCAAGTGTTATTTTCATACTGACGGGTATTTCCCTTGGTCAGCAATCCATAGACACCAGAATCCGCGATACAGTGAATAATGCCGAAGCGGAACAGAAATTGACTATTGGCATGACTGGGGTCATTATAGACAAAGCCAGTGAACTGGACTGTCTTGCCCTCAAACTCATCTGGATAGTCGTAGATAGCCTCCATGACTTCCATATAGTTTTCGTTGGTGATCTGAATACTATCTTGCGACAAGTATTTATCCGCCGCGGTTCTCATTTCCTTTTCATAGGCTGATTTTGAAAAATAAGAACTGGTATCTGGTTTCAAATATTGGCTTGTTGTCCCTTCACTTGTCTGAATGGCTTGATCCGTTCCTTCCGATAAGGGGAAATGATAGCCTTTGGCTGAAACGGTCTGAGAATCCAAGCTAACAGTTGGAAAAGTTAAACCGACGACAATAGGAATAGCCAGAAGAGCAACACTAGTAACCTTCGCTAATCGGCTATTCAGATGACTGTGGGTTTTGACTTGCTTCATCCAGATATACAATTGAACGATTGCCAAGATAAAAGAAAGCACCATGGAAATATAGGCTAGATAGGAATAGTGCATGTTGATGTACTGGTTTAATTTTCCGGACAGATGGAGATAAATGGTCAATTCAAAATAGCCAGCTAAAACTAAAAACCGAATCATAGGATGACTCCAATCAAGAGAGCATAGACTAAGACGACAAGAGTTACAATCATTATGAAGTGACTGATAAATCGTGCTTTCAAGTAATTTTTCATCATGAGAATATTTTTGATATCCAGCATTGGGCCAATGACGAGAAAGGCCATAACTGGTGCTAAGCCGAAACTTGAGAGAAGAGAAGCACCGATAAAGGCATCCGCCTCACTACAGAGCGACAGAAGAAAGGCCAAAAGCATCAAGAGCAAGATGGCAAAAAGAGGGGTCGCACTGATAGAAGTCAAAATGCGTGTCGGAACATAGACCTGTATAACAGAGGCAAAGAGACAGCCGAATACCAAATAACGTCCCGTATCAAAAAATTCATCAATTGCTTGCACAAAGACCTGAAAAACTTTTTTTGCAGAGCTCAAGTGAGAAAAATTGTGCTCATGACAGGCCAACCGATTTTCTTTTTGAATTGGTTCTTGCCAGAAAAATCCTAGAAAAATCCCAAGTATCACAGCTACAAGAATGGAACCAAGAGCTCGTAACAGGGCGACGTGGAATGAGTTACCAAAGGCAGAATAGGTCGCAAAGAGAACAATGGGATTGATAACAGGTGCTGTTACAAGAAAGGGAACAGCCGTGTAACTAGGAACCTTCTTTTCCAGGAAACGATTGATAATGGGGACGATTCCACATTCACAAGAAGGGAAAAGTATCCCAACGAAGGTCCCAAAAAAGATTTTCCCCCAACGATTTCGAGGGAGAAAATGATAAACCTTGTCAGGTGTGATATAGACCTCAATCAGCCCTGAGACAATACTTCCTATCAGAACGAAGGGTAGGCCTTCAATGATTATAGAGATAAAAATAGCCCCAGTCTGAAGCACACTAGACGGGAGTTGTTGGAAAGCAGTCATCTAGTTTTTCTTTTCTGCTTTGGCTTTTTTCTCTTTGTCATCAGGGAAAGTGACCTGCTTCAAATCAGGGAGTTTCGCAAACTCTTCAAACATCTTGTCCAAGTCGTCTCGTTTTGTAAATTTTACAGCCATAGGTGTACCTCGATTCTAAATTCTACCTCTATTATACTATTATTTTGAGGAAAAGGGAAAAGTTAAAATTGAGTATCTAACGAATCATAGAGCTTTATAAATCCTGATTAAGTCTGGTAGATTGAGAAAGTTTGACAAAAAAAGTAGATGGTGCTAGAATAACATTAACGAAAGACATTTGAGGGCAGAAAGGTTCCTGCCGCACCTTGAAAAAGGTATCTGAGATGCTGGGTACACCGACCAGCCAAGTGTCCGTTATTTCAAAGGAGGGGCTTAAATGCTCCTTTTTTATTTAAAATTTCAAAATAGATTATCCCCACCGCAGGCTCAGGCTTGTGGTTTTTTATTTGCTCTGAAAATTGATTCGTTAACTTCAACAAATAGCTTTATAAAGCGTTTTGTAAAAAATAAAAACAGTACATTAATCACTAGTCCTTTTGTAAACTATTAGAATTAAATTGCAACCTTCTCAATAAATAGAATATTGAAATGAAGTAAATTTATTCCCCAACTTATATTTTTAAATTGTAAGAGCTAATTTGAAACGTTTAGCTTGTGGTATAATAGATTCATGGATAAAAAATATGAAAAAATCTCCCAAGATTTGGGAGTGACGTTAAAGCAAATTGATACCGTTCTAAGTTTGACAGCTGAAGGGGCGACTATTCCCTTTATCGCGCGTTATCGCAAGGACATGACTGGTAGTCTGGATGAGGTGGCAATTAAGGCTATTATTGACTTGGATAAAAGTCTGACAAACCTCAATGACCGTAAGGAAGCTGTTTTAGCTAAGATTCAAGAACAAGGCAAGTTGACCAAAGAGTTGGAAGAAGCTATCTTAGCTGCCGAAAAATTAGCAGACGTAGAAGAACTCTATCTTCCGTACAAGGAAAAACGTCGAACCAAGGCAACCATTGCCCGTGAAGCCGGACTCTTCCCACTTGCTCGCTTAATCTTGCAAAATGTAGCGGACTTAGAAAAAGAGGCTGAAAAGTTTGTTTGTGAAGGATTTGCGACTGCTAAGGAAGCCTTAGCTGGTGCAGTTGATATCTTGGTTGAAGCCTTATCAGAAGATGTGACCTTGCGTTCCATGACTTATCAGGAAGTGCTGAGACACTCTAAACTCACTTCCCAAGTCAAGGATGAGAGTCTTGATGAAAAGCAGGTTTTTCAGATTTATTATGATTTTTCAGAGACGGTTGGAAATATGCAGGGTTATCGTACCTTGGCTCTCAATCGTGGGGAGAAGCTAGGTGTCTTGAAGGTCGGTTTTGAACATGCGACGGACCGCATTCTTGCCTTCTTTGCAGCTCGTTTCAAGGTAAAAAATACCTATATTGATGAAGTTGTTCAACAGTCAGTTAAGAAAAAAGTCTTGCCTGCTATCGAGCGCCGCATTCGGACAGAATTAACTGAAAAGGCAGAAGAGGGAGCTATTCAACTCTTTTCTGACAATCTGCGCAATCTCCTCTTGGTTGCTCCACTGAAAGGGCGTGTGGTTCTTGGATTTGACCCAGCCTTTCGTACAGGTGCCAAGCTAGCTGTCGTGGATGCAACAGGAAAAATGCTGACAACTCAGGTCATTTATCCTGTCAAACCAGCATCAGCTCGTCAAATCGAAGAAGCCAAGAAAGATTTGACAGATTTGATTGGTCAATACGATGTAGAGATTATAGCCATCGGAAATGGTACTGCTAGTCGTGAAAGTGAAGCCTTTGTGGCGGAAGTTCTGAAAGATTTTCCTGGGGTTAGTTATGTCATCGTAAATGAAAGTGGTGCTTCTGTCTATTCTGCCAGCGAACTTGCTCGTCAGGAATTTCCAGACTTGACCGTTGAAAAACGCTCTGCCATCTCTATCGCCCGTCGTTTGCAAGATCCTCTTGCAGAGTTGGTTAAAATCGATCCTAAGTCAATCGGTGTCGGTCAATACCAACACGATGTCAGTCAGAAGAAACTATCTGAGAGTCTGGACTTTGTTGTGGATACGGTAGTTAACCAAGTCGGTGTCAATGTCAATACAGCCAGCCCAGCACTTCTTTCCCACGTAGCTGGACTCAATAAAACTATCTCTGAAAATATCGTCAAGTACCGTGAGGAAGAAGGAAAAATCACTTCACGCGCCCAAATCAAGAAAGTTCCGCGTCTGGGGGCCAAGGCTTTTGAACAGGCAGCTGGTTTCCTTCGTATCCCTGAAAGTAGCAATATCCTTGATAATACAGGAGTTCACCCAGAAAACTATGCTGCAGTTAAAGAGCTCTTCAAACGCTTGGATATCAAGGACTTGAATGAAGAGGCTCAAGGCAAACTCAAGTCGCTATCAATCAAGGAAATGGCGCAAGAGCTAGACCTTGGTCCAGAAACTCTTAAAGATATCATTGCAGATCTTCTCAAACCAGGTCGAGATTTCCGTGATTCCTTTGATGCACCTGTGCTTCGCCAAGATGTCCTAGATATCAAAGACTTAGTGGTTGGTCAGAAGCTAGAAGGTGTGGTGCGTAACGTCGTTGACTTCGGTGCCTTCGTTGATATCGGGATTCACGAGGACGGATTGATTCATATTTCCCATATGAGTCGCAAATTTATCAAACACCCTAGCCAAGTGGTGTCAGTTGGAGATTTGGTGACCGTTTGGGTCAAGAAAATTGATACTGAACGTGAAAAAGTTAATCTGTCGCTCCTCGCTCCAAATGAAACTGACTGATTACGTCAAGCAAGTTTCGCTAGAAGACTTCGGTAGACCTTTTATCCATCAAGCCCAGTGGAATAGGCGTCTACGTTCGACAGGTGGGCGATTTTTCCCAAAAGATGGGCATTTGGATTTTAATCCCAAGGTTTATCAGGAACTGGGGTTGGACGTTTTTAGGAAAATTGTCCGCCATGAACTCTGTCATTATCACCTTTATTTCCAAGGGAAGGGCTATCAACACAAGGATCGGGATTTTAAGGAACTTTTGAAAGCAGTGGATGGATTACGCTTTGTGCCATCCTTGCCCAATAGCAACTCCAAGCCAATCAAACTCTATCGTTGCCAGTCCTGCCAGCAAAGTTATCATCGCAAGCGAAGGATTGATACCAAACGCTATCGCTGTGGACTTTGTCGAGGTAAATTACTACTGATAAATCAGCCTGAGGACTGATGAAAGCCGAGCCTACCCGTGATATACTAAGTCTAACCTAGTAGAAAGAGGTAAAACCATGAACAGTAAATTTTATAAAATGAGACGAAATCGCATGATTTCAGGAGTTCTGGCAGGTCTAGCAGACAAATGGAACTTTGATGTTACCCTTGTTCGTTTCTTGTTTGCCATTTTTACAGTCGCAAACTTTGGACTTGGTGTGATTATCTATATCATCCTAGCTTCTATCACGCCAACCAAAGAAGAAATCGAAGCAGAAATGTACGGAACAGGCCCACGAAAACGCAAAGAAGCACAAGCAATTGACGATAATGAAGGCTGGTTTTGGTGAGGTTTAACAGGAAATATTTATTATTTGCACTATGTTACTTAAAAGAAGTAGCATAAATGATGAAAATCCCTTGTGGCTATTTAGCTACAAGGGATTTTGGTATTTAATTATAATCTGTTTCGTCTTTAGAAAGCCGAATTACTTGATCAGCCATTTTCCAAATACTAGGATTGTGAGTTGCGATGATAATTGTTCTATTAGCATTACGAAGTTCAAGGAGAATTTCCATAATTTCCTTGGAATTTTTAGGATCTAGTGAGGCGGTTGGTTCATCAGCTAGAATTAAAGGAGGATTTTTTAGGATAATCTTGGCAAGTGCCACGCGTTGAGCTTCACCACCAGATAATTCATAGATTTTTTGGTTGAGACTTAGATAATCCAGTCTTACAGTTTGCAATGCTTGAAGAAGAAGTCTCTCTTTTTCTTGTTTCTTGTTCTTTTTTTTACCAATCATTCCCAGCTCAAGGTTTTCTCGAATGGTCTGACTTTCTAATAGTCCAAAGTTCTGGAAGAGATAGCCAAGTTCGTTACGATAAAATTCCTCATTTTTTATTGAAGTCAAAGGATTTCCTTTGTAAAATATTTCCCCTTTATCGAAAGTCTCTAGTTTTGCTAGCATATTCAGCAAAGTGGTTTTGCCACAACCACTATCTCCTATCAATGCATACACCATACCACTTTGAAAATTAAGACTCAAGTCTGAAAAAATGACACGAGAATCAAATTGTTTCCAAATATGTTGTAATTCAATCATACTATCCTCCTTTGATGATGCTAGCATAAGTTTTACTTTCCTTTTTATCACAGATTTTCAATAGAGAAACAGCTAAACCTGAAAAACTGAGAAATAAAATCAGGGTAATCCAGATATTCTTAGAAATAATGAAAGCTAGACTACTTCCGACAAAGAGAGCTATTATTTGAGAAATGATATATCTGCTATGTAATTCTAAGAAATAATAGCCAGCTATTTTTTTCAAGAATATGGTTTTGCGAAAGGCTTCAAAATAGAGTAAGTTTAAACTTGTAAAAAGTAAAATTGAAGTCAAGATAGCAAAAATACCACTCGCTAAATTACTATAAATTTCGATTTTAATTTTTTGATTTAACTGGAGGTAGGTCTCTCTAGCAAAGGATAATCCTGAAATCATAGGATCAAGTTGATAGTACTTCAAAAGTTCTTGTGTTTGCTGTAAATCGGTAAAATAGAGATATTCTAGATTCGTAAACCAAAATATAGAAGAACCTTTTCCAAGTGCCTTAGGAGAAACTACGATAAAAATAGGGGTTGACAACCATTGATCATAAGAAATATGGGTAGTATTATAAATGAATACATCTTTTTTTTGATCAGTATAAGTTATACTAACTTCGACTCTATGCTTTGTATCACTACTGTATAATCGATTAGTTAAATCTTCTTGTATGTTTTGTTTTATTTGTTCCTCATTTTTCTTTTGTTCTTGAGGTAGTATTACAAGGACCTGTCCATCTTTTAGATTATTGATTTTTTTAAAGGTTTCTGATGTTAACTCTATACCTTCTTTTTTGAAGTAGTCAGGTGTTACATAGAGAATATTTTTCCCTTCCAAGTCATAGGGATTTTGTTCAGAATCATTATGAGTTGAAACAGAATGTTTTATAGCTTGAATAGCGAGATTATGTTTGACTAGAAAGGCATTTCCATTTTCTAAAGAATATTGAATAAAGTCAAACCATTTATTAGCATCCATTTTGAGTTCATCTATATTTTTTCTTTGACTTGAACGACCTGTTTGAAGATTAACAATATTGGAGTGTTGTTTCCAAGTAGCTTGTCCAGCCTCATTTTTCATAAATATATGATGATAAATGGACAAGCGCCCAAATCCTACAATAACTAATAAGATAGACAGAGCTTGACCAAAGTAAAGAATACGTAAAATTGACTTAATTGGTAATTTTCCTTTAATGATAGAGATAAGATGAACTCTTTTCAAAGAAATAGTAAAAAGAAAAGCGATGAGAAGACTTAGCAAGAGAAGCAGGCTATTATAAAAAATAAATAGTATTACTAAAAAAGTCTGAATTTCATAAGGATAGCCTAGGTAAATTACTAAAACACTAGCTATTAGGAAAGCAGGCAAGCCGAAAAGAAGGATATCAAGTCCGTCTCTTATGATAGAACGAAAGAAGAGATTTCTGAGACGTTCTCCATTAATCAGTCTTATTCCTGATTGAGAGAGAGATTGAATCTGTCCGATAACAATAAGTGATAAAAAGGTTAATAAAAAAATGAAAAGACTAGTAAGTTGATTGGGTTGGGCAATGAGGGTCAATACGAAGGAGACTCTATTATTTTCAAATGTGTTAACTTTTTCTAGTCCAAGTTGTTTAAGGTGAATAGCTAATTCTTGATTTGTTAGCGATCCACTGATAATATTGTAATTGTTGAGAAGATTACTTTTATTGATACTTTCTTGACTTGCTTGAGGCATCCAGTCTGGAAGTTTCCCATCTCCAAAAACTTCGTAGTAAGTTTGTGATTTTCCATCACTATCTACTTCCCAAATGGTTCTTGCGATAAGACTATTATGTTCTTTAGCAAGACTATTTAATTCTTCTTTAACGGTAGAATAATCTGCTTGACCGCTTAATACTGCTGCACCTGGGAACAGGATTTGTGGAAGAGAGTCTTTCCAAAAGGACAAAGCACCAATCAGAAAGAGTGCCAGAAGAAGATTGCTGATGAAGAGAAATATACGTTTCATAGGAACCTCTTTCTAAAAAAGAGGGAGATCAACCTCCCTCTTCATTGCAGTTATGCGAATTATAGCTTACTACTTTTTAAAATAAGCACTAAAAAACTAAAGTTTTACAAGGTATCGAAGAAAACCCTTTCACAATTATATTTTACTCCTTTTTTAAAAATAAAACAAGTGATTATAGGACTTCGTATAGTAGATATTTTCAAAAAACTCTCCAATCTTACAAAAATGTGATTTAAAAATACTTTCAACTTAATATTGTTACTGTCCGCTTGACAAAACACTAATTTTATTTATTTCTACCCTAATCAGTCACATCTGAGAATAAAAATCATGTTTTTGAACTCATGTTTCTAATCTATTTTTGTTGCTGAGACAATACATTTTTTGAAAAATGGTGGATGCTGATAACAACTGATAGCCAGCAAATAGCATAAGCAGTAGCTGTAAATTCTGTACCGATAAAGTATGTTTTTTCAACTAAGAGCTGACCGATGAATGGAGAGAGGAGATAGAGAAGTCCGATGAGTATATGTTCTTTGTGTTTCATTAAGGCGCACCTTCTTTCCTTATAGGTAGTTCGATTTGAAAGTGTTGAATTTAATGGTATGTTATCTAGGTAAGCTTACCCAAATGATAGTTCCCACTTCCTCCTTTCCAAAGTAAGCCTTTTCACACTTATATTTTACAATTTTAAAAATAGGAAATCAAATCATTTTCTAAGTAATTTTGCCTACATTTCCCCCAATCTTACAAAAATGTAAGATTAAAGTCCTTTTTGTAAGGTTAGGTTATGGCAAGCGGTCTTTTTTTGATGTAAACTAGACTCATAAAGAATAAAGGAGTAACATCATGAAACAAATCTTACATAAGAAAACAAGAAAACCAAGCCATAAAGATATCGAGCGTGTTCAACTGGGATGCGCTATGATGCAAGCAACATTTCATTTGATGGGATATTAAGAAAGGAGATTCTCATGACACTTTTAGATGTAAAACACGTTCAAAAAATTTATAAAACTCGTTTTCAGGGCAACCAAGTAGAAGCCCTCAAGGATATTCACTTTACCGTCGAAAAGGGGGACTACGTTGCTATCATGGGTGAGTCTGGTTCTGGTAAATCAACTTTGCTCAATATTCTAGCTATGCTTGATAAACCAACACGCGGTCAGGTTTACTTGAATGGAACTGACACCGCAACCATTAAAAATTCACAGGCTTCTAGCTTCCGTCGTGAGAAGTTGGGCTTTGTCTTCCAAGACTTTAACTTGCTAGATACACTGTCTGTCAAGGACAATATCTTGCTTCCGCTTGTCTTGTCAAGAAGACCTATTACGGAGATGATGAAGAAATTGGTGGTGACAGCTGAGAATCTGGGTATCAACCAATTGCAAGAGAAGTACCCTTACGAAATTTCAGGTGGTCAGAAACAGCGTGTAGCAGTAGCCCGCGCCATCATCACAGAACCTGAAATTCTCCTTGCGGACGAGCCAACAGGTGCCCTTGACTCTAAGTCATCTGCAGCTCTTCTTGATGTTTTTGATGAAATCAATGAACGCGGTCAAACCATTCTCATGGTAACCCACTCAACAGCAGCAGCTAGTAGGGCCAAGCGTGTGCTCTTTATCAAGGACGGCATTCTTTACAATCAAATCTACCGTGGAGAGAAGACAGAGCGTCAGATGTTCCAAGAAATTTCTGATACCTTGACTGTCATGGCAAGCGAGGTGAATTAGTATGTTTCGATTAACCAATAAGTTAGCGGTATCGAACTTGATTAAAAACCGCAAACTCTACTATCCTTTTGCACTGGCTGTTCTCTTGGCAGTCACCGTCACCTACCTCTTTTACTCTCTGACCTTCAATCCTAAGATTGCGGAAATTCGTGGAGGGACAACGATTCAGGCTACACTTGGATTTGGTATGTTTGTCGTCACCCTTGCGTCAGCCATTATCGTCCTCTATGCCAATAGTTTCGTCATGAAAAACCGATCCAAGGAGCTAGGGATTTATGGCATGCTGGGTTTAGAGAAGCGTCATCTGATCAGTATGACCTTTAAGGAGTTGGTGCTATTTGGAATTCTAACTGTTGGAGCAGGTATCGGTATTGGAGCCTTATTTGACAAGTTGATTTTCGCCTTCTTACTCAAACTGATGAAATTGAAGGTTGAACTGGTCGCTACCTTCCAGATGAAAGTTGTCATTTCAGTGTTGGTAGTCTTTGGATTGATTTTCCTAGGCCTCATGTTCCTGAATGCCCTACGAATCGCCCGCATGAATGCTCTCCAGCTCTCTCGTGAAAAAGCTAGTGGGGAGAAAAAAGGTCGCTTTCTTCCTCTCCAAACCATTCTTGGATCCATTAGTTTAGGGATTGGATATTATCTTTCCCTTACTGTAAAAGACCCCCTTACAGCCCTAACAACCTTCTTCTTAGCTGTTTTGTTGGTTATCTTTGGTACTTATTTATTATTTAATGCAGGGATTACAGTCTTCCTTCAAATCTTAAAGAAAAATAAGAAATACTATTACCAACCAAATAACCTCATCTCTGTTTCCAACTTGATTTTTCGTATGAAGAAAAATGCAGTTGGACTAGCAACTATCGCTATTTTGTCAACAATGGTTTTGGTAACCATGTCAGCAGCGACAAGCATTTTCAATTCCGCAGAATCCTTTAAAAAAGTTCTAAATCCTCATGATTTTGGAGTTTCAGGGCAAAATGTTGAAAAAGAAGACTTGGACAAACTCTTGAGCCAGTTTGCAAGTGACAAAGGTTATAAGATTAAAGAGAAAGAAGTGCTTCGTTACACTTACTTTGGTGTTGCGGCCCAAGAAGGAAATAAGTTAACCCTTTTTGAAAAAGGACAAAATCGTGTCCAACCCACAACAGTTTTCATGGTATTTGACCAAAAAGATTATGAAAATATGACTGGTCAAAAACTGTCTCTATCAGGAAATGAGGTCGGACTCTTTGCAAAGAATGAGGGAGTTAAAGAACAGAAAACTCTAACTCTGAATGATCATCAATTTTCTGTCAAAGAAGAATTTAATACAGATTTTATTGTCAACCATGTCCCAAATCAGTTTAATATTTTGACTGCTGATTACAATTACCTTGTTGTACCTAATTTACAAGCCTTTTTGGATCAATTCCCAGATTCGGCTATCTATAATCAGTTTTACGGTGGCATAAATGTAAATGCCAGTGAAGAAGAACAACTCAAGGTCGCTGAGGAGTATGATAAATACCTCGATCAATTTAATGCTCAATTAAACACTGAAGGTAGCTATGTTTATGGTAGTAATTTATCAGATGCTAGTACTCAGATGAGTGCCCTATTTGGTGGTGTCTTCTTTATCGGTATTTTCCTATCCATTATCTTTATGGTCGGAACCGTTCTGGTCATCTACTACAAACAAATTTCTGAAGGCTACGAAGACCGTGAGCGCTTTATTATCTTGCAGAAAGTCGGTTTGGATCAAAAGCAAATCAAGCAAACCATCAACAAACAGGTTTTAACTGTATTCTTCCTTCCTTTGCTCTTTGCCTTCCTACATCTAGCCTTTGCCTACCATATGCTTAGTCTGATTTTAAAAGTAATTGGTGTACTGGATACGACTATGATGTTGACTGTAACCTTGTCTATCTGCGCTATCTTCCTCATCGCCTATGTGCTGATTTTCATGATTACTTCAAGAAGCTATCGCAAGATTGTGCAAATGTAAAAAAAAAGATACCTCGACTTCAAAATCGAGGTATTTCTTGTATTTTATACTCAATGAAAATCAAAGAGCAAACTAGGAAGCTAGCCGCAGGTTGCTCAAAGCACTGCTTTGAGGTTGCAGATAGAACTGACGAAGTCAGTAACCATATATACGGCAAGGCGAAGCTGACGTGGTTTGAAGAGATTTTCGAAGAGTATTAAATGCTGAAAAGTTGTCCAAGTAAGAAGGTAACTCCCATAGTTAAGAGACCAATAGCAAGGTTCCGAATCATAGCTGTTTTGGTTGGTGCTTTTCCAAGTTTGGCGCTTGTGTATCCAGTGAGAAGAAGGGCCACACCGACGATAAGGACAGTAGCAGGGATGCGGTAGTCACTTGGGAAAATGGTCACTGAGAGCATTGGAGGCAAACTTCCAAGGAAAAAGGCAACAAAGCTGGAAATGGCAGCGTGCCAAGGATTGGTAAACTCTTCATACTCTATCCCATATTTTTCCTCTACCAAAGCCTTGAGTGGATTTTTAAGAAAGGCCTTGTTGGTCAAGAGTTGAGCAGAGGTTTCACATTCTCCATTTTGGATATAGGCAGCATAGAGAGAATTTTTGGCTAATTCCATATCTTGGTCTAGCAAGAGTTGCTCACGCGCAACGGCTGCTTCCTCGGTATCTTTTTGAGTTGAAACAGATACATATTCTCCACCAGCCATTGAAAAGGCACCTGCTAAAATCGCCGCAAATCCTGATAAAAAGATAATCCAGATATTACTCGTAGCACTAGCAACCCCGATAACCACACCAGCAATGGAAATAATTCCATCATTGGCACCAAGAACACCCGCACGCAGGATATTTAAACGACCTGCAAAATTTGAATCGATTTCGTGATTTGTTTCTGACATACTATTCTCCTTTTTATCCAGTATAAAGGAAAAATATAGGGAAATCAATCTTTTAAAAGTATCTGAAAAAAGTTGCACGATTTTAATGATATAAAAATGTCGACATCTTCTCTAATAGATCAAACACCGAGGGTAAAGTGTATAGAATATCATAAAGAATTTTAAATTAAATATGAAAATCATTTTGTTCACTTTATAATCGTTTACAAGAAAATATTTATCGATATTTTTACATAAACTAAACAATTTGCGAACATATTTTTGTTTTTTATCAAAAAATGCTTTACAAGTTCTTAAAAACATGTTATAGTAATAAAGCTTAGAAAATGAGATGATGTTTTCTAGCAAATATAAACCCGAGTAAAAAATGCCTACGGACAGGCAGGGTTGAATGCCGAAGCGTGGTTGAAAAACCACATTATTGATAGGGTTAAAAGCCTACTTTTATAAGTTGATGTTAGGACGTTTGTCCTAATTCATAAATTTTTAGTGTGGTGAAAGCACACGTCATCTTGTGAAACGATCAATAAAGTACGTAATATTTGCTACTAGAGAGTTAGGAAACATCAGGAACAGACATACTCAAAAGAAACAAACATAAAAACGTCAGAAGATTGCAGAGCAGGTGAAAACCTGCTCTTTTTTCATGAGTCAACCTTTAGTTCCTTAGTTTTCATAAGGTCCTAAAAATATTGAAAGGAGTATGTCTTGAAAGAGTTAGATCAAAACCAAGCCCCAATTTATGAGGCCTTGGTGAAGTTACGCAAGAAAAGGATTGTTCCCTTTGATGTTCCAGGTCACAAGCGTGGACGGGGAAATCCAGAACTTGTCGAACTGCTAGGTGAAAAATGTGTTGGCATTGATGTCAATTCGATGAAACCCTTGGATAATCTTGGCCATCCTATTTCGATTATTAGAGATGCAGAGGAGCTGGCTGCAGATGCTTTTGGGGCTAGCCATGCTTTTCTCATGATTGGTGGAACAACCTCATCGGTGCAGACTATGATTCTGTCAACCTGCAAGGCTGGAGATAAGATTATTCTGCCACGTAATGTCCACAAATCTGCTATTAATGCGTTGGTTCTATGCGGTGCTATTCCCATCTATATCGAGATGAGTGTAAATCCTAAGATTGGTATCGCTTTAGGTCTTGAAAATGACCGAGTAGCACAGGCCATAAAGGACCATCCAGATGCTAAGGCCATTTTGATTAACAATCCTACTTACTACGGAATCTGTTCAGACCTAAAGGGGTTGACAGAAATGGCTCATGAAGCTGGTATGATGGTTTTAGTAGATGAAGCCCACGGAGCACATTTGCATTTTACTGATAAACTTCCAATTTCTGCTATGGATGCAGGGGCTGATATGGCGGCGGTTTCTATGCATAAGTCTGGTGGGAGTTTGACCCAAAGTTCGATTCTGTTAATTGGAGAGCAGATGAATCCTGAGTACGTTCGTCAGATAATCAACCTGACCCAGTCAACATCCGCCTCTTACTTGTTGATGGCTAGTTTGGATATTTCACGTCGCAATTTGGCCCTTCGTGGTAAAGAATCCTTTGAGAAGGTTATTGAACTATCAGAGTATGCTCGTCGTGAAATCAATGCTATCGGTGGATACTATGCCTACTCAAAAGAGTTAATAGACGGAGTGTCGGTTTGCGATTTTGATGTGACCAAGTTGTCAGTTTACACTCAGGGTATTGGCTTAACAGGTATCGAGGTTTATGACCTCCTACGAGACGAATACGACATTCAGATCGAGTTTGGTGATATTGGCAATATCTTGGCCTATATTTCGATTGGTGACCGCATCCAAGACATCGAGCGCTTGGTTGGTGCTCTTGCTGATATCAAGAGACTCTATTCACGAGATGGGAAGGACTTGATAGCTGGAGAATATATTCAGCCTGAGCTAGTCCTGTCTCCTCAGGAAGCCTTCTATTCAGAAAGAAAAAGTTTAACCTTGGATGAGTCTGTTGGACAGGTCTGTGGGGAATTTGTCATGTGCTATCCTCCAGGGATTCCTATCTTGGCTCCTGGTGAACGCATTACACGTGAAATTGTAGACTATATCCAATTTGCCAAGGAACGTGGTTGCTCCCTTCAAGGGACGGAAGATCCTGAGGTCAATCATATCAATGTCATTAAGAGAAAGGAGAACTAGATGGATTTATGGTTTTCTGAAGTTCATACTCCAGATGTCAAATTGTCCCTGAGAACAGCCAAGCAACTCTATGCTGGAAAAAGTGAATGGCAGGATATCGAGGTTCTTGACACTCCCGCTTTTGGAAAGATTTTGATTTTAAATGGGCATGTTTTGTTCTCAGATGCGGATGATTTTGTCTACAACGAAATGACGGTTCACGTTCCCATGGCTGTCCACCCAAATCCCAAGAAAGTATTGGTTATTGGGGGTGGTGATGGAGGTGTTGCCCAAGTATTAACACTTTATCCTGAACTGGAACAAATCGATATTGTAGAACCTGATGAAATGTTGGTCGAGGTTTGTCGTGAGTATTTTCCAGATTTTGCTGCGGGACTTGATGACCCTCGTGTTACCATTTACTATCAAAATGGGCTACGCTTTTTGCGAAACTGTGAAGATGACTATGATATTATCATCAACGATGCGACAGATCCATTTGGACATACGGAAGGGCTCTTTACCAAGGAATTTTACGGTAACAGTTATAGAGCCTTGAAAGAAGACGGTATCATGATTTACCAGCATGGGAGTCCCTTCTTTGATGAGGATGAGTCAGCTTGCCGAAGCATGCACCGCAAGGTCAATCAAGCCTTTCCAATCAGTCGGGTTTATCAGGCCCATATTCCAACTAGCCCAGCTGGCTATTGGTTGTTTGGATTTGCATCGAAAAAATACCACCCTGTCAAAGATTTTGATAAGGAAGGCTGGAAAAAACGCCAGCTTTTCACAGAATACTACACTGCAAACTTACACGTGGGAGCCTTTATGTTGCCCAAGTATGTTGAGGACATTTTAGAAGAAGAGGAAGGAAAAAAATGAGTCGTTTATTAGTTATTGGATGTGGGGGCGTTGCCCAAGTTGCTATTTCAAAGATTTGCCAAGATAGCGAAACATTTACAGAAATTATGATTGCTAGCCGTACCAAGTCAAAATGTGATGACTTGAAGGCTAAGCTAGAAGGCAAAACAAGTACAAAAATTGAAACTGCAGCACTTGACGCTGACAAGGTAGAAGAGGTCATTACCTTGATTGAAAGCTACAAGCCAGAAGCTGTTTTGAACGTAGCTCTGCCTTATCAAGATTTAACCATTATGGATGCTTGTTTGGCTACAGGTGTCCACTATATCGATACAGCTAACTACGAGGCAGAGGATACAGAAGACCCTGAGTGGCGTGCTATCTATGAGAAACGTTGTAAGGAACTTGGATTTACTGCCTACTTTGACTACTCATGGCAATGGGCTTATCAGGAAAAATTCAAAGAAGCAGGTTTGACTGCTCTGCTTGGTTCTGGTTTTGATCCAGGTGTGACTAGTGTCTTTTCAGCCTATGCCCTCAAACACTATTTTGATGAAATCCATTATATCGACATTTTAGACTGTAATGGTGGTGACCACGGTTATCCATTTGCGACAAACTTTAACCCAGAAATCAATCTCCGCGAGGTTTCTGCGCCAGGTTCTTACTGGGAAGATGGGAAATGGGTTGAGGTTGAAGCCATGTCTATCAAGCGTGAGTACGATTTCCCTCAAGTTGGACAAAAAGATATGTATCTCCTTCACCATGAAGAAATTGAATCATTGGCCAAGAACATTCCAGGTGTCAAACGCATTCGTTTCTTTATGACTTTTGGTCAATCATACTTGACGCACATGAAATGCTTGGAAAATGTCGGTCTCCTTCGTACGGATGCCATTAACTTTAACGGCCAAGAAATTGTTCCAATTCAATTTTTGAAAGCCTTGCTTCCAGATCCAGCCAGCCTTGGTCCACGCACGGTTGGTAAAACCAATATCGGTTGTATCTTTACAGGTGTCAAAGATGGTGTTGAAAAGACCATTTACATCTACAATGTTTGCGACCATCAGGAATGTTACGCAGAAGTTGGTTCACAAGCCATTTCTTACACGACTGGCGTTCCAGCCATGATTGGGACAAAATTGGTTATGAACGGTACTTGGAAACAAGCTGGAGTGTATAACCTTGAAGAATTGGATCCAGATCCATTTATGGAAGCTTTGAATGAGTATGGTTTGCCATGGGTTGTGGTTGAGAATCCACAAATGGTGGACTAATGAAGCTAGAACAAGTACCAACACCAGCCTATGTTATTGACTTAGCCAAGTTAGAAGCCAACTGCCGCATTTTACAATATGTACAAGAAGAGGCTGGTTGCAAGGTTTTGCTTGCCCAGAAGGCATATTCTTTTTACAAGACCTATCCCTTGATTAGTCGCTATCTATCAGGGACTACTGCCAGTGGTCTCTACGAGGCCAAGCTAGCTAGAGAGGAGTTTCAAGGGGAAGTCCATGTATTTGCACCTGCTTTCAAGGATGCAGACTTGGAGGAATTGCTTAAGATAACAGACCATATCGTCTTTAACTCTGAGAGACAATTGCGTAAACATGGGGCCCGTTGTCGAGATGTTGGTATCAGTGTTGGTTTGCGCCTCAACCCTCAGTGTTCAACTCAAGGAGATCACGCTCTCTATGATCCTTGCGCCCCTGGCTCCCGTTTCGGAGTTACTCTAGATAAAATACCAAGTGATTTGCTGGATTTGGTTGACGGACTACATTTTCATACTCTTTGCGAGCAGGGAGCAGATGATTTAGAGACAACTTTGAAAGCTGTAGAAGCACAGTTTGGTTCGTACTTACATGAGGTCAAATGGCTCAATATGGGGGGCGGACACCACATCACAAGAGAAGGTTACGATGTGGATTTGCTGATTTCTGAGATCAAGCGTATCCGAGAAACTTACAATCTTGAACTCTATATCGAGCCGGGTGAAGCCATTGCACTCAATGCGGGTTATCTAGCAACTGAGGTATTAGATATTGTAGAAAACGGTATGGAAATCTTGGTTTTAGATGCCTCTGCGACTTGCCATATGCCTGATGTACTTGAGATGCCCTATCGTCCACCTTTGAGAAATGGCTTTGAGGCACAGGAAAAAGCCCATACCTACAGACTTTCTTCTAATACTTGTCTGACGGGCGATGTGATTGGTGATTATAGCTTTGAAAATCCAGTTGAGATTGGAGATAGACTTTATTTCGAAGACATGGCCATTTATTCTTTTGTCAAAAATAATACCTTTAATGGTATTGGATTGCCAAGTCTCTATCTCATGGACGAACAGGGAGACTGTAGCTTGGTCAAAGCCTTTGGCTATCAAGATTTTAAAGGGAGATTATCATGATGGAAAGTCCCAAAAAATTAGGCTATCGTATGCCAGCAGAGTACGAACCCCATCATGGTACCCTCATGATATGGCCGACTCGACCAGGTTCATGGCCCTTTCAAGGTAAGGCAGCTAAAAAGGCTTTTAGCCAGATTATCAAAACCATAGCAGAAGGGGAAACAGTTTATCTCTTGGTGGAGCAAGACTATCTATCTGAAGCCCAAGACTACCTTGGAGATAGCGTTATTTATCTAGACATTCCCACCAATGATGCCTGGGTGCGTGATACAGGTCCGACCATTCTCCTCAATGATAAAAGAGAAAAGTTGGCAGTAGATTGGGCTTTCAATGCTTGGGGTGGGGATGTGGACGGTCTCTACCAAGACTATGAAGCCGATGATCAAGTAGCCAGTCGTTTTGCTGAGTCATTGGAAATGCCTGTTTACGATGCTAAGCCTTTTGTACTGGAAGGAGGCGCAATCCATAGCGATGGGCAAGGAACCATTCTCGTAACTGAAAGTTGCTTGCTTAGTCCTGGTCGCAATCCTAACCTGACTAAAGAGGAAATCGAGAATACCTTATTAGAGAGCCTTGGAGCTGAAAAAGTTATCTGGCTTCCTTATGGTATTTATCAGGATGAAACTAATGAACACGTTGATAATGTTGCAGCCTTCGTTGGTCCTGCTGAGCTTGTCTTGGCTTGGACGGACGACGAAAGCGATCCCCAGTATGCCATGTCAAAAGCAGATCTCGAACTCTTAGAGCAAGAAACAGATGCAAAAGGTCGTCACTTCACCATTCATAAATTGCCTATCCCTGCAGTTCGACAAGTTGTGACAGAAGAAGATCTTCCTGGTTATTCCTACGAAGAAGGAGAAGAAGAGCGATACGCAGGTGAAAGGCTTGCTGCTTCCTATGTCAATTTCTATATTGCTAACAAGGCAGTCCTTGTTCCCCAGTTTCAAGATAAAAACGATCAAGTAGCCTTAGATATCCTCAGTAAGTGTTTCCCAGACCGTAAAGTTGTCGGAATACCAGCCAGAGATATTCTCTTAGGTGGTGGAAATATTCACTGTATCACCCAACAAATCCCAGAATAGGAGAAAAAGATGAGAAATGTAAAAGTTGCAGCCATTCAGATGCAATGTGCTCAGGATGTGGCAACAAATATTCAAACAGCAGAGCGTTTAGTACGTCAGGCTGCAGAACAAGGTGCACAAATTATTCTTTTACCCGAATTATTTGAACGTCCATACTTTTGTCAGGAACGTCAGTATGACTACTACCAGCATGCCCAATCTGTAGCAGAAAATACTGCCATTCAGCATTTTAAGGTGATTGCTAAGGAACTACAGCTTGTTTTACCGATCAGTTTCTATGAAAAAGATGGCAATGTCTTGTATAACTCTATTGCCGTCATTGATGCAGATGGGGAAGTGCTGGGCGTTTATCGAAAAACCCACATACCAGATGACCATTACTATCAAGAAAAATTTTATTTCACGCCTGGTAACACTGGTTTCAAGGTCTGGGATACTCGCTATGCCAAGATTGGGATCGGTATCTGTTGGGATCAATGGTTCCCTGAAACAGCGCGCTGTCTTGCGTTAAATGGTGCTGAATTGCTCTTTTATCCTACAGCCATCGGTTCAGAGCCGATTTTGGATACAGATAGTTGTGGTCATTGGCAACGTACCATGCAAGGACACGCAGCAGCAAATATTGTTCCAGTCATTGCAGCCAATCGCTATGGCTTTGAAGAAGTCACTTCAAGTGAGGAAAATGGTGGACAGAGTTCTAGTCTTGACTTCTACGGTTCCTCCTTTATGACAGATGAAACAGGAGCTATTCTAGAGCGAGCTGAAAGACAAGAAGAAGCTGTTCTGTTAGCAACTTATGACCTAGATAAGGGAGCAAGCGAACGCCTGAACTGGGGCTTGTTTCGAGATAGAAGACCCGAAATGTATCAACGCATTACGGACTAGTAGGAGAGAAATGAGAGATTCATTCTGCTAGATTAACTTCTTATTTTCAACTATAAGGATACTATGTTGTCTAGTAAGTGGATTTTACATTTTAATCCTCTAAGGCTTTCTCGCGCTTTTATGCGAGGAGCTTTTCTGTTTAAGCTTTATCAATAAAACATGCTATAATAGTTGCAGAAAGGTTGGTATTTATGGCTAGGATATTGGTTATTGAAGACAATAGTGACATTCAAGAGATTTTGCGAACACTTCTTACCGAGGAGCATGAGGTGATTCAAGCCTTTTTCGGTACAGAAGGAATTATGCTTTTTGACCAAGGTGGGATTGACCTCGTTTTACTAGATATCATGCTTCCTGGGAAAAATGGGGATCAGGTTTTAAAAGCCATCAGGGAACAAAGTCAAACTCCAGTCATTATGCTAACGGCTTTGAGCGATAAGAAGCTAATCAGTCAATATCTCTTAGACGGTGCCAATGATTACATAGTCAAACCTTTTGATTTGGACGAAGTCTTTGCTAGAGTTACTGTTCAATTACGCCAAAGTGCAGAAAAACAGCCTGTGGAAATAGGAAAAACTGAAAATCTGCCACAAAATTTGAAAAATATCCAGTTTGATGCAGAAAGTTTTGAAATCAAAAATAGTCAGGAAACGATTCGTCTTGCCAAGAAAGAATGCTTAATTCTCCAAACTCTCCTTAAACACCCTAAGAAAATTTTTACCAAGGAAGAACTTTATGAATTGGTCTGGGAGGAGAGCTACCTACCTGGAGATAATACTCTCAATACGCATTTGAGTAATCTTCGTAAGAAATTAAACCAGCTTGACCCAAATCAAGAATATATTGAAACCATTTGGGGAGTTGGGGTAAGATTAAAAGGAGACAAGCAATGACCTACATGATAATCTTTGTTCTACTGATACTTCTAATTATTTTATCGATTCTATTAATTCGCTACCATCTAGCACTTAAAAACTTGAGTCAACAGATTGAAGACAAGATTCTCACAGGTAGTATGAAAAGAGTCGGAATCAGCATTTTTTCCAAACATTTTTTACATCTCTACCAGCAGATTGAGAATTTATTTCAGGAAGTAGAACAATCTCGGTTGGTTATGAAAAGAGAAAAGCAGACTCTGGATATGGCCATCAGCAATATCGCCCATGATATTCGGACGCCTTTGACTATCGCTTCAGGCTACACCCAACAATTGATAAAATCTCCTGAAGACAAAGCAGAAACCTTACAAAAAATAGCCCAGCATCTTGATTTAGTTTCCAAACGTTTGGAGGCTCTCCTAGAATACCGTCGTTTGATGGAAGGAGCTGTCAAACCGAAACTGGAAGAAGTGGATTTTTCAGCTTTTATCACCAAAAAGACTCTGGCTTATTATGATGTTTTTCAGGCGGCAAATATCACGCTTGATTTTGAGGTTGAAACTGGTCTGAAAATGAGGACTGATGAAGACTTACTGGATCGAATTTTACAAAATTTGCTTGGAAATGTCCTCAAGCATGGTAAGGAAGAAGCTCGTCTATCTTTGAGAAAGGAAAAGGAACAGCTTGTCTTAGAGATTGCAAACCTTGTCAAACAGCCCATCAAAAAAATAGAAAATCTCAGCAACCGTTTTTATTCTGAAAATCTATCTGATACGGAAGAATCCTCTGGTTTAGGCCTTTATATCACTGAGGAATTATGCCATCTTCTCGGTGCAGAGATGAAACTAAGCACAGATGGGCAGTGGTTATCGGTTTTCATTTACTTTTAACGAAAAGGAACCTCCTCTGTAGGCTAGAGGAGGTCGTTTTATTATAGACTTTTCTTTTTGAAAACTGCCAGTCCACTTAGATTAAAGATTACAATAACAGCTAAGCTAACTATAAGTGTATAGAAAATGGATTCACTATTAGCAGTCATAGCATAAGCAAACTGTAATGAGAAATATGGCAAAATTTTGATACTTGGGAAGATGAGCATTGGCATAGAAAGGATGATAGAGCTAATCAGATATCCAATAAATACTGCAAGATAAGAATGACTAACATAGAGGATGAAGGAAACAATGGAAAGCCAAGCTAGAAGGCAAAGAAATTGAAGGAAAATGGTTACCAGTAAATTGCCAATAAAGCCATCAGGCATAGTTCCAAATCCATTTAAGATCGTTGCTGGAATAAAGGCAATCACAAGGCTAATGATGACTTGCAAAAGTGCAATAGAAGCCAATACAAAAGCTTTGGCGAGGAAAAACTCGGTACGAGAAATACCCACTGTTAAATTATTTTTATAGAGTTTGCCGATTAAATCAACTCCAAGAACGAGGCAGGCTAGGATGATGCAGAGAAAAACGAGGTTTGAACCTTGACTAGATGCGTTGATCAGGGCTTGTACACCATTCCAACCTTGGGTTGGAATTTCTGATTCTTCTGCCTGGATTGCCATCAGATGACCCGTAGCTCCTATACTTGCACCCATTAGCATGAGAGCAAAGAGAATGAACTCTGTAATCCAGAATCCTTTTGAACGGAAAAGACGGTAAAAGTCTGCTTGAATGGTATGTATCATGATTTTCCTCCTATTCGACCAATTGAGTGAAGTATTCTTCTAGGTTTTGACGAGCATAGTAAATCTCGTCAATAGCAACATCTGACAAGGTTAATTCTTTGAGAATCTGTTTGACATCTTGTTCCTGACCAAAGATGTGGATTTCATTCTCAGGATTGACAACCTTGAACTGGAGCTGGATTTGTTCTTTCAATACTTGACAAGCTTTCTCTTTGTCAGCTGTCTTAAGCACAATATAATCCTCACTTAGTGTTTCAAATTCAGCTTTACTGATTTCACGGATAATCTTTCCTTGATCTAAAATACCAAAACGATTGGCTAGGAGATAGAGTTCTGACAAGATATGGCTAGAGATGAGAATGGTGATCCCTTTTTCTTGATTGAGTCGTTGAATCATCAAACGAAATTCTTTTATACCGATTGGGTCGAGACCATTGATAGGTTCATCTAAAATCAGGAAGTCTGGTTTGGAAAGAAGGGCAATAGCGATGCCAAGTCTTTGCTTCATTCCAAGAGAGAAATCACGAAAGACTTTTTTACCTGTATCGGACAAACCTACATAGTCCAGTGTTTCTCGAATGACTTGATCAGCATTTGGAATATGACGAATCATACAGTAATATTTCAGATTTTGATAGGCTGTTAAGTGATTATGAGCTACAGGTGATTCGATAACAGAACCTACTCGAGTTAGAGCCTTGGTCCACTCATTTTCCGATTGACTAGAAAAGAGGGAAACAGTTCCTTTATCCGCAAACAGCAGTTGCGTAATAATTTTTATTAAGGTAGTCTTCCCAGCTCCGTTCTTCCCTATAAGCCCATAAATATCTCCCTCTCTTATCGTTAGATGAAGATCCTGAAGAATAGCTTGTTTGTCAAAGTTTTTGGACAATCCATGAATGTCGAGTACTGTTTTCATGATTCTCTCCTTTTGATTTATTTTGATAATTCTAGTATAAAGCATAGAAATCAAAGAAAGCTCAAGGATTTCTAAAGAGTTTCTAAAGTTTTAGGAATTCTTAAATATCAAAACCCAGTTGATATGAACTGGGCTTTTTAATTATAAAATATATTTCTCAATGGCACGCGCAACGCCGTCTTCTTCGTTGCTTACTGTAACGGCATCCGCAAGAGATTTGACATAATCGCTGGCATTTCCCATTGCAATACCCAGCCCTGCAAACTGGAGCATTTCGATATCGTTATTGGCGTCGCCCATGGCCATAATTTCTGATGGCTCGATATTCAAAATCTCTGCTAGTCGAGAAAGAGCGGTAGCCTTTGTAGTACCAAGTGGCATAGCTTCATAAATGACAGGTTGTGAACGAACTCCACTGAATCGTTGGCAGAGTTCCCCAGCAAAACGCTGTTCAAAATCGTCTGTTTGCTCTTTGGTGCCCAAAAACATACCTTGGAACATGCGGTACTTGCCACTAGTCGCTTCCTCAAGGGGAATTTCAGTCAGGTCTGAAAAGACTAGTTTAGCATCATTTTGAATGATTTCATTAGGTTTGCCACCGAGGACAAAATAATGTTCCTCATCAAAAAGAGTCAACTGAACCTCACTTTTTTCAGCAAGCTCATAGAGATATTCAATGTCAGCTGGACTGAGTTCTTGCCAATCAACCAGACTCCAATCACTTGTCTGGTGAGTTGAGCAACCGTTGTTAACAATCACATACTCATTCTGGAGGTCAAGCCCCAGTTTTTTGTAGTAGGGGAGAACACCGAAAAGTGGGCGACCTGTACAGAGAACCAGTTTGACACCTTTTTCAATGGCTTGATGAATAGCAGTAATATGAGCTTGTGGGATTTCCTTGGCTTCATTGAGGAGGGTTCCGTCCATATCCAAGGCTAATAGTTTAATCATAAGTCTTCCTTCTTTATCTTTTGGTATTATTATAGCATATTTTAGAAAATAAAATGGTAAAAGGAACGAGACTAATTGATTTTACAGTTTAAGATATTTGGAGAACATTTATTAGAAAAGGTTACACGTTATTCAATTAAGTAGATAATTATATTTAGCAAGCAGGTCAAAAAAACAGAGGATTTAAGATGAATAACACATTTTTTACCTTAAATCCTCTGTTTTCCTTAATTTTTTACAAATCAACTTGATTAGACGTGGGGTATGATTTATCTTCTAAATTTTCGTTTGATAATAGAGCGTTGGACTTTTAAAACAAGTAAGCTAAATCCGATTGCTGCGACAAATGCAAGAGCAGTTGATAATTTTAATGCTAAAAAGATAAAACTAAAGATAGCAATACAGATACAAAAAACAGCAATATTAACAAAAAATAGGATTTCCTTGAGATTGGCATCAGATTGCGCTTCAGGTGTATAATCTTGATAGCGAGGAACCTGATGGTTTAATTCTTCTTGATAGTCTACCTCATAGGATTGTAATTTTCTTACAGGCATTATTCTCTCCTTAACAGTACATACCTATTTTATCATTTTTTCAGCAGAGAATTATTACAGAAAGGTTACAAAAAGAATAAAGTACCTTTTCATTTTCAAACTATTGTTCAGGACACGATAGTTTGAAAATAATAGTACGCATAATATTAAGGTTGTTAAACACCTATTGAAAATAGATTAGCAGAAATTGAAACAGTACATTAATACTCTTCAAAACAAGTTAGCGTCATCTTGTATTAGGTATATGTTACTAATTTAGTTAGTTTTATATACAATCAAAAAGCTGTTCTTTGATTTTTATTGAGTATATAGACTGCAAATTGCGCTTAAAAATGGTATAATGGTAAAGTTATATAGTCCCGATAAGATGGTAGGTATTCATTACTAAGGAGTTTTCCTACCAGTACTTTGTAACTCTATAACACTATTTTTAAGGGGGGACATTTTTATGTCAGAACGTAAATTATTCACGTCTGAGTCTGTATCTGAGGGGCATCCAGATAAGATTGCAGACCAAATTTCAGATGCTATCTTGGATGCTATTTTAGCAAAGGATCCAGAGGCGCATGTTGCTGCTGAGACAGCTGTATATACTGGTTCTGTCCATGTTTTTGGTGAAATTTCTACAAATGCCTATGTGGATATTAACCGTGTAGTTCGTGATACCATTGCAGAGATTGGCTATACCAATACAGAATATGGATTTTCTGCTGAGACGGTGGGAGTTCATCCGTCACTTGTTGAGCAGTCACCAGATATTGCTCAAGGTGTTAACGAAGCCTTGGAGGTCCGTGGGAACGCAGACCAAGATCCGCTTGATTTGATTGGTGCTGGAGACCAAGGGCTCATGTTTGGATTTGCAGTGGATGAAACAGAAGAGCTCATGCCTTTGCCAATTTCACTCAGTCATAAATTGGTTCGTCGTTTGGCAGAACTTCGTAAGTCTGGTGAAATCAGTTATCTTCGCCCAGATGCTAAATCACAAGTTACAGTTGAGTATGATGAAAATGACCGTCCAGTACGTGTGGACACAGTCGTTATTTCAACTCAGCACGATCCAGAAGTCAGCAACGAACAAATTCACAATGATGTCATTAATAAGGTTATCAAAGAGGTTATTCCAGCCTCTTACTTGGATGCGCAAACAAAATTCTTCATCAATCCTACTGGTCGTTTTGTAATCGGTGGACCTCAAGGGGACTCAGGTTTGACTGGTCGTAAGATTATCGTAGATACTTATGGTGGCTACTCTCGTCACGGTGGTGGTGCTTTCTCTGGTAAAGATGCGACTAAGGTGGACCGTTCTGCGTCATATGCAGCTCGCTATATTGCCAAGAACATCGTTGCAGCCGGTCTTGCTAAGAAGGCAGAAGTTCAATTGGCCTACGCTATCGGTGTTGCGCAACCTGTTTCTGTTCGTATCGATACCTTCGGTACAGGAACAGTAGCTGAAAGTAAACTTGAAAAAGCGGCTCGTCAAATCTTTGACCTTCGTCCTGCAGGAATTATCCAAATGTTGGATCTTAAACGTCCAATCTACCGTCAAACAGCAGCTTATGGACACATGGGACGTACAGATATCGACCTTCCATGGGAACGTTTGGACAAGGTAGATGCTTTGAAAGAAGCAGTCAAATAAAATCTTGAGAGGGGGACTTCCCCTCTTTTTTACTGATAAAACATTTCACATACAAATAATTGAACTTTGGTAAAAATAAGACTATATATAGCTCTTCAGTTGTGTAGTATTAACAGAAGTTTAGTGGGTGAGTTCTTTATCATTTTCCTTATTCTGTTGACTATTTCATTCTGGTTTAGTATTTGGAAACTAGAAAAAGCACTAGCTAATAATTCACAATAATAACTCAAAAGATTTAGATCTGTTTTGTTTGCAGGTCTAAGTCTTTTTATCACTTTAAAAAAACTCCCATAACATCTTTCCGAAAAACTATAATTTTCTTGAAAAATAAATAAGTCTATGCTATACTACTTGTAGGCTTATTTATGGAGAAAATACATGAAACGTGAGATTTTACTGGAACGAATCGACAAACTAAAACAAATCATGCCCTGGTATGTTTTGGAATACTATCAATCTAAGCTGGCTGTACCTTACAGTTTTACAACCTTGTACGAATACCTCAAGGAATACGATCGATTTTTCAGCTGGGTCTTGGAGTCTGGTATTTCAAACGCTGATAAAATGTCCGATATTCCTTTATCAGTTTTGGAAAATATGTCTAAGAAAGACATGGAATCCTTTATCCTTTATCTACGTGAACGTCCTTTGCTGAATGCTAATACAACCAAACAAGGTGTTTCTCAGACAACCATCAATCGGACTTTGTCAGCACTTTCTAGTCTTTACAAGTATCTGACTGAGGAGGTTGAAAACGACCAGGGCGAACCTTATTTCTACCGTAATGTAATGAAGAAAGTTTCAACCAAGAAAAAGAAAGAGACACTTGCTGCCAGAGCTGAAAACATCAAACAAAAGCTCTTTCTAGGTGATGAAACAGAAGGATTTCTGACTTATATAGACCAAGATTACCCACAACAGCTCTCAAATCGTGCTCTATCATCGTTTAATAAAAATAAAGAACGTGATTTGGCCATTATTGCCCTTCTCTTGGCATCGGGTGTTCGCTTATCTGAAGCTGTTAATCTGGATCTAAGAGATCTCAATCTCAAGATGATGGTTATTGATGTCACTCGAAAAGGTGGCAAACGTGATTCGGTTAATGTTGCTGCCTTTGCTAAGCCTTATCTAGAGAATTATTTAGCCATTCGAAATCAACGCTATAAGACTGAAAAGACGGATATTGCACTCTTTCTAACTCTCTATCGAGGTGTTCCCAATCGTATTGACGCTTCCAGCGTTGAAAAAATGGTTGCTAAATACTCTGAAGACTTCAAAGTTCGTGTAACCCCCCACAAACTGCGCCATACCCTAGCAACTAGGCTCTATGATGCTACTAAATCGCAAGTTTTGGTCAGCCATCAGCTAGGACACGCCAGTACACAAGTCACTGACCTCTATACCCATATCGTTAATGATGAACAAAAAAATGCCTTGGATAGTTTATAGATTGCATAAATTAAATTATGTAATATATGAGAAAGGGATTCAATAAACTATTAATATTATTTGATCAAATCACATGCAATATCTGAGCTAGTAAATAGTTTTAAATAATTTGAATTAAAATTTATGTGACTACTAACTTATCTTCCTTTGTAATATACCGGATATGCAAATCATTTGTCATTGATATTTAACTTAAAATAAGAGGTTTCCACTAAAAATAAATCAAATTGAACACCTATAAAAACATGCTGACAGATATGTCCAATATTTTAGCTGAAAACATCGGTCATTCTGATTCTGAAGTCACCACTTCCATCTATACCCACGTCACAAAGAATATGAAAGATGAAGCAATCAACGTTCTTGATAAAGTAATGAAGAATATTTTATAAAAAGATTGCCTCTTTTTTTGCCGCCTGAACAGAAAAAAGCCCTTCGGATAAAATCCGAGGGGCTTAAAACGTTATTAAACCAACGATTATTTTTTAAGGTTGTAGAATGATTTCAATCCACGGTATTCAGCTACTTCACCAAGTTGGTCTTCGATACGAAGCAATTGGTTGTATTTAGCGATACGGTCTGTACGTGAAAGTGAACCAGTCTTGATTTGTCCTGCGTTAGTTGCAACTGCGATGTCAGCGATTGTTGAATCTTCAGTTTCACCTGAACGGTGTGATACAACGGCAGTGTAACCAGCTTCTTTAGCCATTTCGATAGCGTCAAATGTTTCAGTAAGAGTACCGATTTGGTTAACTTTGATAAGGATTGAGTTAGCAGCACCTTCAGCAATACCTTTTTCAAGGTAAGCAGTATTTGTTACGAAGAAGTCGTCACCAACCAATTGAACTTTACCACCAAGACGTTCAGTAAGAGCTTTCCATCCATCCCAGTCGTTTTCGTCCATACCATCTTCGATAGTGATGATTGGGTATTTGTTTACCAATTCTTCAAGGTAGTCGATTTGTTCTGCAGAAGTACGAACAGCAGCTCCTTCACCTTCGAATTTAGTGTAGTCGTAAACTTTACGTTCTTTATCGTAGAATTCTGATGATGCACAGTCAAATCCGATAAATACGTCTTTACCTGGAACATAACCAGCAGCTTCGATAGCAGCAAGGATAGTTTCTACTCCATCTTCAGTTCCTTCGAAACGAGGAGCGAATCCACCTTCGTCACCTACAGCTGTTTCAAGACCACGACCTTTAAGGATTTTCTTAAGTGCGTGGAAGATTTCAGCACCCCAACGAAGAGCTTCTTTGAATGTTGGTGCACCAGCAGGTACGATCATGAATTCTTGGAAAGCGATTGGAGCATCTGAGTGAGAACCACCGTTGATGATGTTCATCATTGGAGTTGGAAGAACTTTAGTGTTGAATCCACCAAGGTAGCTGTAAAGTGGGATTTCAAGGTAGTCAGCAGCAGCGCGAGCTACAGCGATAGACACACCAAGGATTGCGTTCGCACCCAATTTACCTTTGTTAGGAGTACCGTCAAGTGCGATCATAGCACGGTCGATAGCTTGTTGGTCACGTACATCGTAGCCGATGATTGCTTCAGCAATGATGTTGTTTACGTTGTCAACAGCTTTTTGTGTACCAAGACCACCGTAACGAGATTTGTCACCATCGCGAAGTTCAACTGCTTCGTGTTCACCAGTAGAAGCTCCTGATGGAACCATACCACGTCCGAAAGCACCTGATTCAGTGTAAACTTCTACTTCAAGTGTTGGGTTACCGCGTGAGTCTAGGACTTCGCGAGCGTAAACATCAGTAATAATTGACATTTTTTACTCTCCTTATGAGTTAAATTTTTTACACCTCTATAATACCTTAAATACCCTCCTTTTTCAAGAAAAAACGTTATCTTTGTGCAAATTTTCCTTAACTTTATAAAGTAATCGCTTTCTTTTGTCTGTTTTATTCTAACTTTTATGATATACTGTTTTCATGACAGATTTATCAAAACAATTACTTGAAAAAGCTCATGGTGGGCCAAAATTAAATCCGGATGAGCAAAGACGCTATCTTGGTACTTTTGAGGAAAGAGTTCTTGGATATGCTGATATTGACACAGCAAATAGCCCTCAGCTAGAAAAAGGCTTTTTATCGATTTTAGAAAACCTTCAGGAAAAAGCAGATCCACTATTTGTGAAGATTTCGCCAAATATCGAATTTGATAAGCAAGTTTTCTACTTAAAAGAAGCTAAAGAAACTGATAGTCAAGCTACCATAGTATCTGAAGAGCATTCTACTTCTCCTTTTGGCCTGATTATCCATAGCAATGCACCAGTTCAAGTAGAAGAAAAGAACCTTCGACTTGCTTTTGCAAAACTTTGGGAAGTTAAAAAGGAAGAACCAGCCAAAACATCCTTCTGGAAGAGATGGTTTGGCTAAATATTGCGCATACTTAATAAACGCCCAATATTGGCAGCCGTGTGCTCCAGATAGAGACTGGCATTTTGCAAACTATCTTCCAAAGGTTCAGATTTCTCCAAAATAGAAAAGACAGCTTGGATATTTTCAAATGGTAGGGAAGGTAAATCTTCAGCAAGACTACCGCAAATAGCAATGACAGGAACTCCAATAGGGGTTCTTTTTGCAACACCTATAGGCGCTTTACCTGCTAGACTTTGACGATCTAGCCTTCCCTCTCCAACAATAACCAAGTCAGCATCTGAAACTTTATTATCAAAGTTGATTAAATCCAAGCAGGTATCAATTCCAGACACGATACTTGCCTGAGTAAAGGCACACAAGCCACCAGCAAGGCCTCCACCAGCTCCTGCTCCTTTAATTTCCAATGTTGAAGGTGAAACTTTTTCATAAAAATCTTGGATTGCCTGATCTACAGTTTCAAACATAATAGGATCTAGACCTTTTTGTTTGCCAAAAGTGTAAGTCGCACCTTGATGACCACATAAGGGACTCACAACATCTGCTAAAATATTAATTTGAACTCCTTCAGGAATTTCATAGCAATTTTCTGTTGAAACAGAAGCTAATTTTAGTAAGGATTGACCGCATGCAGGCAAGACATTTCCATCCCTATCATAAAATCGATAACCCAAACCAGCAGCAATCCCCAGTCCTCCGTCATTACTAGCCGTACCACCAACGCCGATATAGATATTTTTAATACCTTGAGCAATGAGGTGGCGGAGTAATTCCCCTATTCCACAAGTTTGGATTTGAAGTGGATTTCGTTTCTCTAGCGGAATCTTTCCAAGACCAACCAAATCAGCAACTTCAAATAGTGCCAGTCCCCCTTTTTGAAAATAGCACATGACTTCTTTTTGTCCAAAAGGTCCTGTCACTTGGATCCATTTTTCTTCAAGGTCAAGAGAATGTCGAATGGAATCTACTGTACCTTCGCCACCATCACCAACAGGGCAGAGGAGGCATTCTACATCTGCTATCGATTGTTGGAAGCCTCTTTTTATTGCTTCAGCTACCTCTTCAGCGGTCAAGCTTTCCTTAAATGAATCTGGTGCAATTACAATTTTCATATTTTTCCCTCATTCTAAACAGTCAATCAAAGGAAGAACCTCTAAAAAATCCCTCTTGTCAACATGATTCGGTATTTCTTGTTTCAGCACTTCTTTGGCACAAAAAGCAATTCCCAGTCCTGCTGACTTCAACATTAATAAGTCATTAGCCCCATCACCGATTGCAACCGTTCTTTCTTTAGGAAGATTTAGTTTCTCTCTCCATTTTTCCAGAGTCTCTTTTTTGACCTGGGGACTGATAATTTGTCCAATCAATTTTCCAGTTAAAAGACCATCTTTGACTTTAAGTTGGTTGGCAGAGAAATAGGCAATTCCAAGAGATTTTGCTAATCTGTCAACTATTGGTGTAAATCCACCGGACACCAGACCAACTAGGATGCCATTCTTTTGGAGAATAGAGATAAATTTCTGTGCATTTGGCGCTAGATGAATAGAGTTGAAGACTGTATCAAAGACCGAAACAGGAAGACCTTCCAACAAGGACACTCTTTTTCTTAAACTGCTTTCAAAGTCTAACTCTCCTCGCATTGCACGACTTGTAATCTGCGAAATTTCCTCCTCACAAGCTGCCTCTCTTCCCAACAAATCAATCACTTCTTCTAGGATTAAGGTTCCATCAACATCCATGACACACAAACATTTTACTTGAGACATCAGTTCTCCTCTCTAAACAGCCCAAAAATCGTATGAAGTCATCATACGATTTTATCTATTAATTAACTAAACTATGGTACAAGTCAAGATATGACTTGCAAGCTGTATCCCATGAGAAATCACACTCCATAGCTTGTTTTTGTAAATTTCTCCAAACATCAGGATGGTTTCTATACAAGTCCAAAGCTGTTTGGAAAGTCCAATTTAACCAGTAAGGAGATAGATTGTCAAAGCTAAAGCCAGTACCGCTTCCTTCGATTGGATTGAAAGCGCGAACTGTATCTCGCAAGCCTCCAACTTCATGGACCAATGGCAAGGTTCCGTAACGCATAGCCATCATCTGAGACAAGCCACACGGTTCAAAACGACTCGGCATGAGGAAGAGGTCACAAGCAGCGTAGATTTCTTGAGCTAGTTTGACATCAAAAGTGATATTTGCTGATAGCTTGTCTGGATATATTTGAGCAAACCATGAGAAAGCTCCTTCAAAGGCTGGATCTCCAGTTCCCAAAAGAACAATCTGAACATCATTTTGCAAGATATGGTGAAGACTTTCTACCGCCACATCAAAACCTTTTTGACGTGTCAAACGAGAAACAATTCCCACCAGTGGAACGTCAGCTCTAACGGGCAAGCCAACTCTTTCTTGCAATTTTGCCTTGTTTTGGGCTTTCCCAGACAAATCTTCCTGATTAAAATGATAGTCTAAAAGGTCATCCGTTTGAGGATTATAAAGATCAGCATCAATCCCGTTCACGATACCAGACACCTTGCCAGACTCCATTCGAAGAATTTGATCCAAGTTACATCCGAACTGACTGGTCATAATTTCATGAGCATAACTAGGTGAAACGGTTGAAACACGGTCAGCATAAAGAATACCAGCCTTCATCCAGTTCAGACAATTGTTCCAGCGAAGGGTACCATCAGCATAACGCTCAAAGCCAACTCCAAACAAATCCCATAACATTCCTTCTGAAAATTGTCCTTGGAATTCCAAATTATGAATGGTTAAAACAGTTTTTATTCCTTGATAGGCTTGAATCCAACGGTATTTTTCCTTTAACAAGAAAGGAATCATAGCTGTATGGTAGTCATGAACATGGAGAAGGTCAGGAATAAAGTCAATCCTTTCCATGGACTCAATGGCAGCAAGTTGGAAAAAGGCAAAGCGTTCTCCGTCGTCAAAATCACCGTAAACATGACCACGGAAGAAATAATATTGGTTGTCAATAAAGTAGAAGGTTACACCGTTTAAGACGGTTTTCTTAATCCCACAGTACTGTCTGCGCCAACCGACACTCACCTCAAAATGAAGAACATCTTCAATTTGATTTCCAAATTTAGTCTCTACCATGTCATAGTAGGGTAAAATCACTGCAACTTCGTGCCCAGCTTTTACCAGTGATTTTGGAAGAGCGCCAATAACGTCTCCCAAACCACCTGTTTTTGAAAAGGGTGCACCCTCTGCTGCTACAAATAAAATTTTCATGAATGAATATCCTCTGTTACTTTGCTACCTTTCTTAACGACAACTGGATGTTCTGCAGTTCCTCGAATCACAACGCCATCCGCAACTTCCACACCCTTGTCCAAGATAGCATATTCGACCTGAGCACCTTCTCCAATAACAACGCGAGGGAAGAGTAGACTATCTTTAACCAAGCTATCCTTATGGACATGAATATTACGTGATAGAACAGAATTAGCCACTTGACCTTCAATGATACTACCAGAAGCAAACTGAGAAGTACTTACCTTAGATGTATTAGCATAATAAGTTGGCTCTTCGTTTTTGACCTTTGTATAAATCTTTTGGTTTGGTGAGAAGAGAGAGTAGAATTTTTGTGATTCAAGCATATCTTTGTTAGCTTGGTAATAAGACTCTACAGAGTGAATATTTGCAAGGTAGCCTGTATACTCGTAGGCAAAAGCTCCTTCTTTAGCAGCTAAATCACGTAAAACATAGCGCAATTTCTCTGGATGGTCTTTTTTAGCCTCTTCTTGCAAACGTTCAATCAACCAAGGTGTATCAACAACAAAAATATCTGTAGACATATTGAATATTTCTTCTGTTGATTTTCTATCAAATAGCGTGTGAGAACGAACATGGTCTGTTTCATCCACTTCCAAGATTGCGTTTACTTCTGAAATATCTTTTTTAGGTAGTTTTTTATAAACTACAGTGATTGGACCTTTTGTTGTACTGTGTAGATGGAATACTTGATTCAAATCAATGTTAATCAAGACATCGCAGTTGAGGGCAACCGTTTGGTTTGAGCCAGAACGTTTCAAATAAGTAAGAAGCTGTTGGTAGTATTCTTTTCCAACTGTACTACTTTCCACACGGGTATTGTAAATACCTAGATAATAGTGGCTAAGAAGGGTTGATAAGCCCCACTCACGTCCTGAACGGATATGGTCAAAGACAGAACTGATATTATCTTGTTGGAAAATACCAAAGATACTACGGACACCTGCATTAGCAAGACTGGAAAGTGGGAAGTCAATCAAACGATATTTACCACCAAATGGCAAACTAGCTACTGGACGGTGGTCTGTCAGTGTTGACATATCATGAAAACCAACTGTATTTCCTAAAATGGCTGAATATTTATCAATCTTCATCTGTTGCTACCCCCACTACTTCATTATATCCTACAACTTGTACTTCTTCTGTTCCATCAATTTCGACACCGTCCGAAATAACTGCACCTTCACCAATAATGGCACGTTTGATTTTAGCTCCCTGACCAACAATTGCACCACTCATGATAACTGAATCTACTACTTCTGCCCCTTCGCGAACTTGCGCACCTGTTGAAAGGATAGAATGTTTAACAGTTCCATCTACAAAACAGCCATCAACAACCAAGGAATCTTCCACATGAGCATTTGCCCCAAGGAAGTTTGGTGGTGAAATTAAGTTTCTTGAGTAAATCTTCCATTGACGGTTACGGCTGTCCAAGGCATTCTCTGGAGAAATGTACTCCATATTTGCTTCCCAAAGTGACTCAATGGTACCAACATCTTTCCAGTAGCCATTAAACTCATATGCATAGACACTTTCACCTGACTCAAGGTAATTTGGAATGACATTTTTACCAAAATCTGACATATCTACATTGCTCTTTTCAGCAGCAACAAGCATATTGCGCAGACGTTGCCAATCAAAGATGTAAATACCCATAGAAGCCTTTGTAGATTTTGGTTGTGCTGGCTTTTCTTCAAATTCAACAATGCGGTTATTGGCATCTGTGTTCATAATTCCAAAACGGCTAGCTTCTTTTAGAGGAACATCAAGAACTGCTACTGTCAAACTAGCATTATTATCCTTGTGTGACTGGAGCATATCATCATAGTCCATTTTATAGATGTGGTCCCCAGACAGAATCAAGACATACTCAGGATTGACACTGTCGATATAGTCGATATTTTGGTAAATAGCGTGACTAGTCCCTTCGAACCAACGATTTCCTTCACTTGCAGAATACGGTTGAAGAATAGAGACACCAGAATTGATACCGTCTAGTCCCCAGCTTGAACCATTCCCAATATGGTTATTGAGAGCAAGAGGTTGGTACTGTGTAATGACTCCAACATTGTGAATCCCTGAGTTGGCACAGTTTGAAAGAGCAAAGTCAATGATACGGTAGCGCCCACCAAATTGCACAGCTGGTTTTGCAAGGTTTTGAGTGAGTTTTCCGAGACGAGTTCCTTGCCCACCAGCAAGAATCAAAGCTAACATTTCATTCTTCATTTTCTACTCCTTTTTGGTTTTTATTTGTGACGGTTTTTGCAGATTTCAAGCGGCGTTTGATTTTCCAAACACTTGCTCCCATAGCCGGTAGGGTAAAGGTCAAGGTCTGCTCATAATCTTTCCATAGTCCTTCTTGCGTTTGAACAGTTTGATTATGTTCTTTCCAAACGCCTCCCCACTCTTCTAACTCAGTATTCCAGACTTCTTCATAAATCCCTGCAATAGGCAGTCCAATTGTAAAATCTTTTCGTTCAACTGGTGCCATATTAAAGACACAGACTAACATATCATCTTTCTTGCCTTTACGGATGAAGGAGAGAACACTCTGGTCTCGATTATCCGCATCGATGATTTCAATACCATCATAGCTGGTATCAATTTCCCACAGACAGCGGTGATCTTTGTAAAACTGGTTTAGCTGAGAAGTGAAATACTTCATCTTAGCATTCATAGGGTCTTCTAGATTAGACCATTCCAACTGCTCTTCAGATCTCCATTCTAGGAATTGGCCGTATTCACTTCCCATAAAGAGCAATTTCTTACCAGGGTGACAAATTTGGTAAGTGTAGAGATTGCGTAAGCCTGCGAATTGATTGTAACGATCTCCCCACATCTTATGCATCATACTCTTCTTACCGTGAACCACTTCATCGTGCGAGAATGGTAGGAGATAGTTTTCCTTGAAAACATACATAAAGCTGAAAGTCACCAGATTAAAGTCATACTTACGGTAAATAGGGTCTTCTTCGTAGAATCGGAGGATATCATTCATCCAGCCCATATTCCACTTGTAGTCAAATCCTAGACCACCAAGCTCTTTCATTCCCGTAATCTTGGTTACTGACGAACTTTCTTCTGCGATCATCATCACATCTGGATGTGCTAGTTTAATGACATCATTCAAGCGTTGAAGGAAATAATATCCTTCATAGTTGAGATTGCCACCATCTTTATTAGGTGTCCATGGAGCATCATCGTAGTCAAGATAGAGCATGTTGCTAACTGCATCCACTCGAATACCATCTAGATGGTAAAAGTCAATCCAAAACTTAATGCTAGAAATCAAGAAAGACTGGACTTCATTCTTTCCAAGGTCAAAATTGAGAGCGCCCCAACCATAGTTATGAGCCTTATTATGGTCTTGGTACTCAAAAGTCGGTGTCCCGTCATAATAAGCTAAGGCATCATCATTAATGGTGAAATGACCAGGTACCCAGTCTACAATAACCCCAATATTGTTTAAGTGACATTCCTCAACAAAATCTTGAAACTCTTCAGGGCGACCATAGGCATGCTCTAAAGCGAAGTAACCCATAAGCTGATAGCCCCAACTCAAACCGAGAGGGTGAGACATCAAGGGCATAAACTCAATGTGAGTATAGTTCATCTCAACTAGGTAAGGAATGAGTTCATCTTTCAATTGAGCAAAACTATAAGGACTTCCATCTGGATTTCTCTTCCAAGATCCAGCATGAACTTCGTAGATATTGACAGGACGTTCAAAGAAAGTCCAACGTTTTCTGCGAGCTAACCAAAGCCCATCCTTCCATTTCTTTTCTGGAATCTCTGTTAAAATAGCTCCAGTACCCGGACGTGCCTCATACCGTACAGCCAAAGGATCAATCTTCATCAACTGATGACCATTTGCGCGTGTGATATGATACTTATAAATTTGGCCTTCTTGAGCAAGAGTAGTGAAGACTTCCCAGACTCCAAATTCATTTCGTTCCATCGGAATTTGATTTTCTACCCAATTCGTGAAATCTCCCACCAAGTGGACAGTCTGAGCATTGGGAGCCCACACACGAAATGTATAACCGTATTCTCCATTTAGTTCTTCCCTATGTGCTCCTAGATAATGCTGAAGGTGAAAATTTTCTCCTGTCATAAAGGTTTCTAAAGCTTGTTTCTTATCCATACACCCTCCTAATTCTGTAAGCGTTTTCTATGTTTTTATTATACTACCTTTTTAGAGAAGATTCAAGTGAATTACTATATTTGGTAAAAATTCTTTTGAAAATCTTCAACAAATTCACTGATGTGTTCTCTTGTAAATCAAGAATTTTTCAGAAATGCTTTGAAAACGAATTGTTTTTTTACAATACTATCATAAAGTTCGTTAATTTACTAATAAAATTATTGATTTAAAGTAAAAAAAGAAAACAGGAAAAGAATTTCCTGATTTTATCTTTTATTTCACATCAAAAACAATGGATTTGACATTTGTCATCGCTTCAATGCTATATTTAATTCCTTGAACACCAGCACCAGAACCTTTGACACCAAGGAATGGGAAATTATCTGGACCACGCTGGGTTTTATTATTAATGTGGACCGTACCCACTTCAAGTTTTTTAGCGATTTCAAAGGCCTTTTTGAAATCATTTGTAAAGACTGAGGATTGAAGTCCGAATTCAGATTCGTTGGCAAAGGCAATAGCTTCATCTACACTAGTAACACGAATAATTGGTAAAACAGGACCAAATGGCTCTTCCCATGCTACTTTCATATCTTTTGTAACTTGGTCAAAAAGTACTGGCCAGAGAAGATTGCCCTCACGTTTGATTGGTGTAAGAACCTGAGCACCTTTTTCTTGCGCATCCTCAATCAAGCCCCAAATGAAGTCAGCCGAAGCATTGTCAATAACAGGTGTAATATCAGCATTGTCAAATGGATCACCAACTGTTAATTTAGCAACTTCTTCTTGAAGCAAAGTAACTAATTGATCTGCTACACTTTCAAGAACAATGACACGTTTAATGGCCGTGCAACGTTGGCCTGAGTAGCTAAAGGCACCCACAACAATTTGCTTGGTAGCATGTTCCAAATCTGCTTCATCTAGTACAAGAGCCGCATCTTTTCCGCCAAGTTCCAACATGATAGGACGCATACCAGCTAAACGACCAATACGTTCTCCGATAGGAGTTGAACCTGTAAAGTTGATGAAGTTGACTTCTTTGTGCTCAATGATATAATCCCCAATTTCTGAACCACGTCCCGTAATGGTATTGAAAACACCTGCTGGAATCCCTGCTTCTTCAAAGGCTTTAGCCAACAAGAGACCAGAAATAGAACCTTGTGTTGGTGGTTTAAACATAACCACATTCCCTGCAATCAAGGCCGGAGCAATCTTAGATCCAGAAAGGTTGACTGGATAGTTAAAGGGAGCGATCGCTAGCACGACTCCAACCGGCTCACGACGGACAACAGCCAGTTTGTTTTTACTTGCTGCCTCAAAACCACCACCTTCCATTGCTTGTCCAGTGATACGGAGACCTTCTTCAGCAGCATAACGAATCAAGTCTGCTGTACGCACTACTTCTCCAATTGCTGCTTTAATCCCTTTTGCTACTTCTTTGGCAAGGATAGTACCAATTTCTTCCTTATCACATTCTAAAATAGCTGCTGTCTTATGCAAATAAGCCGCACGTTCAACTGCTGATAAAGCTCGCCATGCTGGCAGGGCTGCACGCGCAGCTTGCATAGCCTCGTCTACTTCCGCTTGGCTCATAGCGGGTACTGCCCCTAATTCTTCTTGATTGATTGGTGAATAAATCGTAATTTCTTTTTCAGATGATTTCCATTCTCCATTTACTAAATTCTTATATCTTGTCAAATTCTCGCCCTCCTGAAAATGATTAGATATATTTTACCAAATTTTCAGAAAATTACAACCTTTTTTACAATATTTTTGAGATTTTTTTCACAAGCTTGACTTTTCAAACTATTTAAACTCTTTTGTTAAGCAGTCAGTACAAGAAGAAAAGGCTTAGATGAACTAAACCTTTTTCATGCTATGTTATTCTTTATTGAGTTTTATAATTTTTAGTAAGAAGATATCCTAGAAATTATACGACACAATTAAAAACTTTTGATTTTTTCTACAAAACTTTAAAGACGCTGGCACTGACGCCACCAACCATGTCTTTATCACTTAAATGGCTATTGGTCACCAAGAGTTCTAGATTTCCTGCATTTTCAAACTGGAACGCATCTCCTTTTGCATTAAAGACAATCAATAGGTGTTCTTCTCCATGAATCTCATAGACAATCCAACCACTATGCTCATTTGCTGAATGAACAAAGACATGATGGTAAATCTCATCATAAGTAGGGTAAGAAAAGGCACTGGTTTCTGTCTTCAAGCGAATAATTTGACGAATAAACTCAATACTATCTTGACGATCATTGATCAAATCCCAGTTGACTTGATTCACACTGTCAGGAGCGTTATAGCTATTCATAGCACGCTCTCTATCATCATGGGTCAACTCACTATTTTCACCAGTCGCAACCAATTTGGTACGACCAAATTCTTGACCGATTTCCATAAAGGCCATCCCTTGCATGAGTAGGTTCATAGCTGTGGCTGTTTCGACTTTACGCATGATTTGCTCGGAACTTTGGTCTGGATGTAGGGTTGCCAACAAATCGTGAAGATTGTAATTGTCATGGGCCTCTACATAGTTAAGCACTTGATTTGGATGTGTATAGGTTCCTAATTCACGGCTTCCTAGGATTGCTTTGGCTAGAATTGGCTCTGTAGCAGCACCGCTAACAAAACCTGATTTGATAGCCCCGTAAACTTCTCCACCTTTGACAGCATCGCGTTGATTGTCATTAAAGAAACCAATATTTGGCATCTGGTAGGCATTGTCCTTCTTAGCCTTATCATAAGGGGCAAGACCAGTACCCATATCCCATCCTTCTCCATAAAGGATAATGTTAGGATCAATTTCATCCAAACTCTGACGAATCATCTGCATGGTTTTAACATCATGAATCCCCATCAAATCAAAACGGAAGCCGTCAATATTGTATTCCTGCACCCAGTATAGAAGAGAATCAATCATATACTTGCGGAACATTTCGTGTTCGCTGGCTGTTTCATTTCCAACACCCGTTCCATTCTGGAAGGTACCGTCTGGATTCATACGATAATAGTAATCAGGGACAGTTGTTTGGAAAGGTGCATCAACAACTGAGAAGGTATGGTTATAAACCACATCCATAATGACACCAATACCCGCATCGTGATAGGCTTGAACCATGGTCTTCAAATCACGAATGACCTGAGCTGGATCCTCTGGATTAGTTGAAAGGCTCGTTTCTGGTGCATTATAGTTTTGTGGGTCATAACCCCAGTTGTAGGTTACATTCCCATCCTCATCGTATTCTTTGTGACGGTCTGCAATTGGTTGCAACTGAACATAATTATAGCCTATCTTCTTGATGTAATCAAAAGCAGTTGACTGGCCGTACTGGTTAACCGTTCCAGTCTGAGCAGCACCCAAGAAAGTTCCTCGAAGATGTTCATCTACACCTGAGGTCGGTGATTTGGTCAAATCACGAATGTGCATTTCACAAATAACTGCCTTACATGAATTTGCCAAGCGCCAAGTAGCCTCAGAACCATGCTTGACCTCGAAGTTTGCAACTTGCTTTTCTTCATGGCTCAGGATAGCTGAACGTTTGCCATCAGGACTGGTCGCGATGGTATAAGGATCGCGTGTCACTGTTTGGTGATGAGGGAATTGAACTTGATACTGATAAGCCTTACCAGTCAAATCTTCCTCAACATCCAAACTCCAAACACCGATTGTATTGTCCTTATGATTATAAGAGTAGCTATTGCCTCTCTCCATCTCAAAAGTCTTCCAAACAGGAGCATCATTAGCAGCTGATTCATAAACGACAACCTGCACTTCTGTCGCTGTTGGAGCCCAGAGAGCAAAATGAGCCTGATTGTCCTCTACACGGCAACCCAATTCTCCTTGATACCCCCAGTGGTGGTCGAAACTAGCACTATTGATAGCCTTGTCAAAGGCAAATGGATTTTGATTTTTATAGAAAGGACTGGCAATAGCAGGATTTTCAGAATAATAAATTCTGTCATCACCTTCCAAAATCCAGACCTCTGTTAAAAGAGGATAGTGATTAAAACGGATAGCATACTCTTTACTGGTTTGGCCTGTATGAACCACAAAATTCAAACTTTCTAGTGGATGAGAACTTGGATGTTCAAAACTAAATAAGGCGCCAAAATAATCTTCTTTGTAGGTCAGCAAATCAATTCGCTGGTCCTGACTTTTTACAAAAGAGCAAGTGTCGTATTCTCCATTCTTACGATGGTAGTGAATGCGCATAGGGTAGTTATACATTTTTTATTTTTCCTTTTTACTTCTTAATTTGTTTCTATTTGACTAATAAATTCTTGACCGATTTTGTCCCGATTAACAAACTAGTTATACTGTCTAAACTCTGGTTTTAAACTATCATTACAGACTTTCTAGCCAAGCTTCATCTCGAACCTCAATACCAAGTTCTTGTGCTTTTTGAAGTTTGCTTCCAGCATCTGCTCCTGCCACAACGAGGTCGGTCTTTTTAGAAACACTGCCTGTTACTTTTGCACCCAGACTTTCGAGTTTGCTTTTAGCTTCTGAGCGCTTGAGCCGTTCCAATTTTCCAGTCAATACAACGGTCAAACCTGACAAAGCCGCATTTGCCACTACAGTCTGACCTTTATAGTCCAGATTGACCCCAGCTTCTTTCAATTCTCTTAGGAGAATTTCAGAGCCTTCTGTCGCAAAATAAGTTTGAAGACTTTTGGCAATCACACCACCCAGACTTTCAATACTAGCCACTTCCTCTGGATCTGCCTGAGCCAGATTTTCAATTGAATGGAAATGTTGGAGTAAGAGCTGACTGGCCTTGCTTCCGACATGACGAATTCCCAAACCAAACAAGAGTTTTTCGGCAGAATTTTCCTTAGATGCTTGAATGGCTTGATACAGTTTAGAAGCAGACTTTTCCTTAACACCTTCTAAAAGTAGGAAATCCTCTTCTTGTAATCGGTAAATATCCGCCACATCCTTAACCAGATTAGCAGCAAATAGTTTCTCAACGATAGATGGACCAAGTCCTGTAATATTCATGGCATCTCGAGAGGCAAAGTGGATCAAGCCTTCCATGATTTGGGCAGGGCAACGTGGATTGATACAACGGAGAGCCACTTCATCTTCAAAGTGCAACAAGTCAGAATCACAACTTGGGCAGTTTGTAGGGATATCTAGTTTCTCTTCAGAAATCCGTTTGGACTCTACGACACGCAAAACGGCAGGGATGATATCTCCAGCCTTATAAACGATAACCGTATCATCTTTGCGGATATCTTTTTCAGCAATATAATCTACATTGTGCAAAGTCGCACGGCTAACAGTTGTCCCAGCAAGCTGAATAGGAGTCAGATTTGCAGTTGGCGTGACAACTCCAGTACGACCAACTGTCCAATCAACGGATAAGAGTTGGGCTTCTTTTTCCTCAGCAGGGAACTTATAGGCTACAGCCCACTTTGGAGCCTTAACGGTAAAGCCAAGTTCTTCTTGACCTGTTAGGTCATTGACCTTGATCACCACCCCATCGATATCATAAGATAGATTGTCTCGCTCCTGTCCTATCTCTTGGATGAAATCCCATATCTCATCCATGCTTTCAGCTAAGACTCGCTTTGGATTAACTACAAAACCAAGCTGTTCTAGGTGCTTCAACACTTTTTCTTGGCTGTCACGAGTTGAAGGACTGGCTTCTTGATATAAGAAAGTCGCAAGATTGCGCTTGGCTACTACTGCTGTATCCAGCTGACGTAGTGTTCCTGCTGCCGCATTACGAGGATTGGCAAATTCAGGCTCTCCATTTTCTTGGCGAGCTTGGTTGACCTGGTCAAAAGAGGCACGTGGCATGTAACATTCCCCACGAACTGTGATATCTAGTTCTTCTGGTAAGGTCAAAGGAATGTCCTTGACACGTTTGAGGTTCTCTGTGATATTTTCTCCAATAGACCCATCACCACGTGTGGCACCTGCAACTAAAATCCCCTTTTCATAAGTAAGAGAGATAGACAAACCATCTATTTTCAGCTCACAAATATAGGTTGGATGGGCTAGTTCCTTACGAACACGCGCATCAAAAGCATCAAGCTCCTCACGTGAAAAAGCATCCTGCAAACTATAAAGAGGATACTGATGACTGTATTTTTCAAAACCATCTAAAACCTTGCCACCAACACGATGGGTCGGACTGTCTGCTAATACTTGATCTGGATAGGCAGCCTCCAACTCAACCAACTCACGGTAAAGTCGGTCATACTCACTATCTGAAACCGACGGATTGTCACTGGTGTAGTACTCGGTCGCATAGCGATTGAGCAAGGCAACTAACTCATTCATTCTTTTATTCATAAAACCATTTTACCATAAACTAAGCCCTCCTCACAAACGAGAAGGGCGGAAAAAAACACTTAGATTGGAATTATTTTTAAAACTCAAACAGACTTATAGTTCTTTTTTAAAATGAGTTCGAACATAGCCTAGAGCTAATAAGGATAAGATGACAACTCCTAGTCCTATAATCAAGAAAGAATAAAAATGGACACTTGGAAGCCAGGTCATTAAACCTGTTGCTATAGGCATAAATAGTATAGCTAGGGTATAAATCGAGCTAAGTACTCTACCCAGATATTCACTTTCAACCTTGGTTTGTACTTGAGTAAAAAAGTGAATATTGAAAATTGTCATAAACAGTTCACAAATGAAATTTCCTGAAAAAGCAAGATAGGAGGGGAGGGTGAAACCCATTATCATCACTCCAAGCCCAGTCAGAGACAACAAAAACAGAAGCATTTCCATACTAGCTTTAATCTTACTAGCGAACAAGGCCCCAACAATAGATCCGATAGCTCCCATTGTTAAAATAGTGGCATAGGCACCTTGAACCCCATAGAGCTGATTTGAAAAGGGGAGGAGGTAATTAAAAGCTGCAAAGAAAAAATTGACACTTGAAGCTATGACTAACAAAAAGAAGATTTCTTTTTGCTTCACAATATAGTGAACTCCCTCCTTGATATCAGAAAAAATAACCTTGAATGTAAGTTTCTTCTCACCCAAAGCCTTCTCTTCTTTCTTTGGAAGCAAGGCTACCAAGCCAAAAGCGAGAAAAAAACTAAGAGCATCTAATACCAAGGTAATGCGGAGACTTGCAAATTGTAAAACAAGGAAGGAAAGAACAGGAGAACTAACACTTACAACCTGCAAAACCAGCTCTAAGCGAGAATTATAGGTTACAACCTCCTCTTTCTCTACAACCTCAATTATAATGGCTTTATTGGCAGTACGAGAAAAGGCAAAAGCAATCGCCTGCACAATATTAGCAACAATCAAAGCCCCAATCATCCAGCTGTCATTCTTTATGAACGAAATAGCCAGACAAAGAATCCCACAAACAAGGTCTGCCGCCATTAAAATCTTACGGCGAGAAAAACGGTCTGAAATGACTCCACCGAAGGGATTGACGAGAATGGATGTGACGAGCTCAGAAATCTGATACATTCCTAAAACAGTCTGTCCGATAGTCCCCATGGAAGCCAACCAGACACTATTTCCATAATCATAGAGCATATTCCCTATCTTGTTAACAGCTCCGCGACTAATCAGCTGTACTGCGTAACGATTCATATAAAAACTCCTCTCAAATTTTGAAACTATTGTATCAAAACCGAAAGGAGCTTTTTCATTTTTCCCTTATTTGGGAAAATTAATCTTTGACAAATTTTTCGTAGTGTTCTTGATAGTAGGCTACTTGCTCTGGAAGACCTAACACATCAAAAATATGCATGGCCTCTTTCATTTGGCTACAACCTTCTTTACACTGTCCTTTTTGGTACAAATCAAAGCCTTTTAGATAATGGAAAATATTACGCTCATAAAGCTTGATCCCTTTTCCAATAATCTTCTCTGTATAAGTCTCGAAATAGCTTGCATTGTCAAAAGAAAGATGCTCTAAACAATGCTGGTAACAATTGAGGGCCAAAATCAAAACCAATCTCTTATGGCGCCCAATCTCTTGGTAAAATTCTTCCCTCTCCATAACTTCTCTACCAATCCGTGTGACATAGTCCACATCGTAGAAACTATAGAGGTTACCAAACAGAATCAACTCATACATGGTCCATTCTTCTGTTTTGAAGAGATAATCTGCTACCTTATCCAAATCATCCTGCTTCATATCATAACTCGCATCTCTTTGACAAATCAGACCCTGTAACAAAATCCAGTTCAGCTCAAAATAAAGGGGAGTCGTCGAACTCTTAGCCTTTTCAAGTTGTTCTCTTTGAAGCTTTTGAAAACCTGCAATATCATTTGAATAGTAAAGAGGAACAATTTGTCCCATCATGGCAACATGTTCATGATTATGAAAATTCCTTGCCTTATCCATGAAATTTTCGATTGTGACATGAATGTTATCCAAAATCTCAAAGAAACGTGAGACTGCTAGGTCAGACTCCCCAAGCTCAAATCGAGATAACTGGGAGGTAGAGCAGGACTCGCCTGCAGCCTCCTTTAAAGAATAATTTCCACTTGTCCGAAATTCACGAAATACTTTTCCAAGATGTTCCATCTTTACACCTGCTCTGATAATTCTTCCCACTCAAGCATAGCTTCTTCCTGACTATGGCTGATTTTGTCCAGCTCAGCCTGCAATTCCATGAGTTTACCTGCATCGTTTGTTTCCAACATTTGTTCAGAAATGGTTTGGCTTTGACTTTCTAACTCTTCGATTTCAGCTTCTAAATTTTCGATTTGTCGCATGAGCTTGCGGGCTTCTTTTTGACTTTCTTTCTGAGCTTGATAGTCATTAACTGGGTTTGCTTCTTTTGCTTGATTACTGGTTAAAGCTTCCTCTGTCAGACTGACTTCCATTTCAGCCTTTTTATCGACATAATAGTCGTAATCTCCAAGATAGAGAGTCGAACCATTTTCAGATAATTCCAGTACATGAGTTGCCACACGATTGATAAAGTAACGGTCATGGCTGACGAATAGAAGAGTTCCATCAAAGTCAATCAAGGCATTTTCCAACACTTCCTTGCTATCAATATCCAAGTGGTTGGTCGGTTCATCCAGAATCAAGAAATTGTTGTTTTCCATAGAGAGTTTAGCCAAAAGCAAACGAGCTTTCTCGCCACCTGACAGCATGCCAACTGATTTTTTAACATCATCACCAGAGAAAAGGAAGGCACCAAGGCGGTTACGAATTTCAACTTCCGGTGTCAGTTTAAAATCATTCCAGAGTTCATCCAGTACAGTATTACTTGGTGTCAGCTTGCTTTGGGTTTGGTCATAGTAACCAACCTCAACATTGACGCCAAAGCGCTTTTCACCCTTGATAAAAGGAATCTGGTCCACAATAGACTTGATAAAGGTTGATTTCCCAATACCATTGGGACCAACAATAGCGACAGCATTCATCTTACGAAGATCCAGATTGATAGGCTCTGACAATATTTCCCCATCATAGCCAATAGCCGCATTTTCAACAATCAAAACAACATTGCCCGATGTTTTCTCAGACTGGAAGGTCATATTTGCTGATTTCTTGCCAGCTTCAGGCTTGTCCAAACGCTCCATTTTTTCCAGTTGTTTACGACGAGATTGGGCACGTTTGGTCGTCGAAGCTCGGACTAGATTGCGATTGACAAAATCTTCCAGAGCTGCAATTTCCTTCTGTTGCTTTTCATAGTTTTTTGCCTCAGTAGCTAGCTTTTGCTCCTTCAACTCGACAAAACGAGAGTAGTTCCCCACATAGCGATCCAAGGAATGCTTGGTCAAATCCAGCGTAATCGTTGCAACCTTGTCCAAGAAATAACGGTCGTGGCTGACAATAATGAGGGCACCGCTATAGTTTACTAGGTAACTCTCTAGCCAGGCAATGGTTTCAATATCCAAGTGGTTGGTTGGCTCGTCCAATACCAAGAGATTGGGCTTTTCAAGTAGCATTTTGGCAAGTGCCAAACGAGTATTTTGACCACCTGAAAGTTCAGCTATTTTCATCTGCCACATAGACTCGTCAAACTTGAATCCATTCAAGATCGCTCGAATATCAGCTTCATAGGTAAAGCCACCTGCTTGGCGAAAATTCTCAGATAAGCGGTCGTAATCTGACATCAGCTTATTCAAGTCCTCACCAGACTTTTCTCCCATTTCCAACTCCATCTGACGCAGTTGTTTCTCCGTCCGACGCAAATCATCAAAGACATGAAGCATTTCATCATAGATGGTATTTTCAGACTCAAAACGGCTATCTTGGGCTAGGTAAGACAGAGAAATATCTTTTTTCTTATTGATTTCTCCACTAGTTGGCTCCTCTTCTCCAACCAAAATCTTCAAAAGAGTAGACTTACCTGCACCATTTTTCCCAACAAGGGCAATCCGATCTCGTTCATCAACTTGTAGGTTAATATTATCAAAAAGAACCTCTCCTGCAAAAGAACGTTCAATTTTATTAGCTTGTAAAATAATCATACAAGTAGTATAGCATGTTTCCCTAAGGCATTCAAGACTTGATAAACCAGTATATGACACCACTTTTCTGAAAATTATGCTACCGTTTTACTAAAACGCTAAAAAGTGCTATAATGTGAACGGTTAAAACAATTTACAAAAAGGAGAATTTTAATGTCTTACCAAGAAAATTACCAGAAATGGGTTGATTTTGCGGAGCTTCCTGACTACCTTCGTCAAGATTTGGAAAATATGGACGAAAAAACAAAGGAAGATGCCTTCTATACAAATCTTGAATTTGGTACTGCAGGGATGCGTGGCTTGATTGGTGCTGGTACAAACCGCATCAACATCTACGTTGTTCGCCAAGCTACTGAAGGTTTGGCTCGTTTGATTGAGTCAAAAGGTGGAAACGAAAAAGAACGTGGTGTCGCAATCGCCTACGATAGCCGTCACTTCTCACCTGAGTTTGCTTTTGAATCTGCGGCAGTTCTTGCTAAACACGGCATCAAATCTTATGTATTTGAAAGCCTTCGTCCAACTCCAGAGCTATCATTTGCAGTTCGTCACCTCAACTGTTTCGCAGGTATCATGGTCACAGCCAGCCACAACCCTGCACCATTTAACGGTTACAAGGTTTACGGTGAAGACGGTGGACAAATGCCTCCACACGACGCGGACGCTTTGACTACTTATATCCGTGCAATCGAAAACCCATTTGCAGTTGAAGTTGCTGATGTGGAAGCTGAAAAAGCTTCTGGCTTGATTGAAGTTATCGGTGAAGCTGTTGATGTTGAATACCTCAAAGAAGTTAAGGACGTTAACATCAACCCAGCCTTGATTGAAGAATTCGGTAAAGACATGAAGATTGTCTACACACCACTTCATGGTACTGGTGAAATGTTGGCTCGTCGTGCTCTTGCCCAAGCAGGATTTGACTCTGTTCAAGTCGTTGAAGCGCAAGCAACTGCTGACCCAGACTTCTCAACTGTAAAATCGCCAAACCCAGAAAGCCAAGCAGCCTTTGCACTTGCTGAAGAACTTGGTCGTCAAGTTGGTGCAGACGTTCTTGTCGCAACTGACCCTGATGCTGACCGTGTTGGTGTTGAAGTTCTTCAAAAAGATGGTAGCTACCTCAACCTTTCAGGTAACCAAATCGGTGCCATCATGGCTAAATACATCTTGGAAGCCCACAAAAACGCTGGAACTCTTCCTGAAAATGCAGCCCTCTGCAAATCTATCGTATCAACTGACTTGGTAACGAAGATTGCTGAAAGCTACGGCGCAACTATGTTCAACGTTTTGACAGGTTTCAAATTTATCGCTGAGAAAATCCAAGAATTCGAAGAAAAACACAATCACACTTACATGATGGGATTTGAAGAAAGCTTCGGTTACTTGATTAAACCATTCGTACGTGATAAAGATGCTATCCAAGCCGTTCTAGTCGTTGCTGAACTTGCTGCCTACTACCGTTCACGTGGTTTGACACTTGCTGACGGTATCGAAGAAATCTACAAAGAGTACGGTTACTACGCAGAAAAAACAATCTCTGTTACTCTTTCAGGTGTGGATGGTGCAGAACAAATCAAAGCGATTATGGCTAAATTCCGTAACAATGCTCCAAAAGAATGGAACGCAACAGCTATCACTGTCGTAGAAGACTTCAAGGCGCAAACTGCTACTGCTGCTGACGGAACTGTTACAAACTTAACAACTCCTCCAAGTGATGTGTTGAAATACACACTTGCTGACGGTTCATGGATTGCTGTTCGCCCTTCAGGTACAGAACCAAAAATCAAATTCTACATTGCAGTTGTAGGTGAAACCAACGAAGAATCACAAGCTAAGATTGCTAATATCGAAGCAGAAATCAATGCTTTTGTAAAATAAAATCCTATAAAAGATGAGACCAAACAATCTCATCTTTTTTTCGTATCAAATCTAAGCAATTTTAGAAACTTTATGGCATACTAGACTTATCAATGAAAGCGAGGTAATCTCATGGAACAATTTTTAGATAATATCAAAGACCTTGAAGTAACTACAGTTGCGCGTGCGCAAGAAGCTCTTGATAAAAAAGAAACTGCAACCTTCTTTATCGGTCGCAAAACTTGCCCTTACTGCCGTAAATTTGCAGGTACTTTGGCAGGTGTCATAGCTGAAACCAAAGCTCACATCTACTTCATCAATAGTGAAGAACCAAGCCAACTCAATGAGTTGCAAGCATTCCGCTCACGCTACGGAATCCCAACTGTACCAGGCTTTGTTCACATTGCGGATGGACAAATCAATGTCCGTTGCGACTCTTCAATGTCAGCACAAGAAATCAAAGAATTTGCAGGATTGTAAAAAACCAGCTAACAAGTTTTAAAATCACAAAAACGCATAATGGAGCCGAAGAACGCTTTGTGAAGTACATAGATTTTTAGGATACGACAAAAATGTTGTATCCTTTTTTCGCAAAGGAATACCAAAGACAAAAATAAAAAACGTTGATTTAACAACGTTTTACCAAGGAATGCAAAAGAATGCAAAGGAATAATGGAGCCGGTGGGAGTCGAACCCACGTCCAAACACCTGCCAACATATTTGTCTACAACCATAGGTTATGTATTAGTTTAACAGTCCCTCGACACATAACTCAAGCCTAGAAACTGCGAGTCTATCAATCTCTTATCAAGCCACTAGACAAGACTCAATCGTATCTCGCTAATAATAAGACCTGTCATTGAACACGAGCAATCCAAATCGGGTCACGCCTGCTGGTTTTTAGGCAGCTAGAGCGTAAGAAGTGTTATTTTTTGCAGTTATATTTAACTGAGCGTTTACGTCGCCACACGAGTCGCAAAATATGCCTCATAATGCCTGTCGAATCCGTAACGACCCCAAAAGACAATAAAACCATTATACCTTATCTAACTAAAAAATGCAAAAGGGAAATCAACTAACTAAAAAAGATAGTCTTTCAAGGCTTTTGACAAAACCTGATAACCAGCAACACTGAGGTGCAGCCCATCAGTTGTGTAGTCTTTTTTGAGTTGGCCTGCTTGGTCTGTCAAACTATCAAAAACTGGTACAAATTCCACCTGCATATAGGCAGAAGCAAGCTCTTGATAGGCTTGATTCCATTTCTGAATTTTTTCATTTGTGCGGATATAGACTGTCTGCTTGTACTCCTCTCCCTCATTGACTGGCAAAATAGAAAGCAATTTAATCTCAGTCAATGGATAATCGTGAGTAATGGATTGTATGATAGCTTCGAGATTATTGAGAGTCTCATTCACAGGCACATCTTTTCCAATATCGTTCGTCCCAATTAAAAGGACAATTTTATCTACCGCCCCACCGTACAGATGCGCATCCAGATTCTCTAATAACAGTCCTGTCTGATAACCTCGAATGCCTCGATTGACAATCGTCTTCGAAGTCCCAAATAGTTCCTGCAGAGGATAATATTCGACAATGGAATCCCCAATAAAAAGAATGTCTGGCTCTACAACAGAAACCTGATTTAAGTGACGATACTTGGTTTGGATTTTTTCTTGTTCCTTTAGTAACCAATTTTCTAATAACTGTACTGCCACTTCATTCTCCTTTTTCTAACCAGTTTTCCAAGACTTGATAAACTCCGCTTTGGCTGTTGGCTGGCGCTAGAGCAGTCGCCACAGCTTTGGCTTTCTCATCAGCATTTTCCATCGCATAGGCAATTCCAGCCATTTCAAGCATTTCAACATCATTTTCACTATCGCCAAAAGCCATAATTTGTTGGGGCTTCAAGTCCCAACGCTTGAGTAATTCTTCCAAGCCCCATGCTTTATGAATCCCAGCTTGGAGGATATCAATACAACCATAGCCACTCGATACAGCCCGAACACGGCCATCAAAGAGATCATTGATTTCTTCCAAAACCGAACTCAAACGTTCCTCACCAACAACCATACTCATCTTGAGCACACCACCAAAGAGGTCAGAGGTTAATTCATCCACAAACTGCATCCGTTGGTAGAATTTCTCAATCATTTCTGGAGTCATAAAACTTTCAAGGTCTGTAAAAATCGTACCTTCTTTGACAAAACCACCTTTCATAGCCGTCACAACAAACTGATCCTGACACGCTCGACCCTTGAAATGAGCCAAAGCCTTATCGACAATGGCATCATCCCAAGTCTGAGCCTGAATCAGTTCATTGTTTTCAAAAATACGAGCACCGTTTGCAACAACCAGAACCACTCGATTGACCAAGTGCTCCAGTAGTTGCCTCATGCGGTGAATTTCATTGCCCGTCGCGATGACAAAACGAATACCCCTTTGATCCAACTGATCTAAAATCTTTTCCAATCGTGGGAGATTAAGCTGGCCTCTAGCATCCAGCAAGGTCCCATCCATATCTGTCGCAATTACTTTAATCGTCATTTTCTTTCCTCTGGATTCAAGCTAGTCCCACTTCAATCCAACATGTTCGTTCATTTCTTTGTAGGCTGTATCAATTCGTTCCTTAGTCACTTCATCTAACTGGTCACGATGACTGCCACCCTCTATGAAATCTTCCAAGATATAGGTTTGATAATGATATAAAGGATAGCCCTCTGGTGAAAAGGTTCCCTTTGGTGTTCGATTGACCCAAGTAGGATGAGCTTTAGCTGTTCCGATAGTTGTTTTTCCATCCTTCTTCTTAATGGTCACGTCCATGAGAACACCCCGTTCAGTCCACTTAGCATTTTCTACCCCTTGCATGGTCTCAATTCGTTGATTGGAAATGAAGTTCCCCATTGAATAGATAATGAGTTTCTTGTCCCCATCTTTTTCAACAATTTCAGACGGTTCAACTACGTGTGGATGCCCTCCAAAGATAATATCTGCTCCCCAATCAATCATCTTGTGATAAAGAGCTTTTTGCTCTTCAGTCGGTTCTATGCGATACTCAACACCCATTTGTGGCATGATAATGGTGATATCTGCTTCCTTTTCCGCCCGTTCAATTTCAGACTTCATTTTATTCTCATCTAAATCTGAAAGATAGTGATTATAATCCTCTTGAGAAATATTTTGCTCAATTCCATTAAATCCATAAGAATAAGCCAAAAGTGCAACCTTGATACCATTCACTTCCTTAATGACCAGCGGAGCCTGATCACGTGGCTCGTGCGTATAAACTCCAATTGGTGTTATTCCTGCTTTTTCGATAGCATTTGCCGTTGAAATAACCCCCTCAATTTGCGAATCCAAAATGTGATTATGAGCCAAATCTAGAACATGGTAACCTGCATCCTTAATGGCATCCATAACTTCAGCAGGAGCATTAAAGAGAGGATAACCTGCTAAATAATGATCCTTATTAATGGTTCCTTCAAAGTCACCAATAGCTAAGTCTGCTTGCTTAAGCCAAGGAGTAACATACTCAAAATTCTCATGAAAATCATACGTTCCATCATCCTTTTTTGCTGAAAAGTAAAGAATATCATGATAAAGCAAATCACCATGAGCCATAATTCTAGCAGTTTTTTCCTCTTCCTGCTCCTGAGAATTTTTCTTAGTTCCTTCTTGAGAAATAGTATCTCGTTTTTGACTGGTCATAGGCATGCCTTGGAAGCTTTCAAACAACAAGACCAAGCCCATTGATAAAGCAACTGCTAGCAAGAGTATCGCCACAAATCCTTTATTGCTCCACCTGCGATAACTCCTAAAAAAGTTTACCAAGCCCTTCATAAAACGAAAAGCTAAACCACCCTGATTTCTATCTTGTCTTCTTTTCATCTTCATTCTCCCTACTTTCTTATGCAAGCCTTTTCTTTTTATTATATCACAGATAAGTAATTCTTTCACAATTGATACTCTTCGAAAATCAAATTCAAACCACGTCAGCGTCGCCTTACCGTACTCAAGTACAGCCTGCGGCTAGCTTCCTAGTTTGCTCTTTGATTTTCATTGAGTATGAATTGAACATACTATCTATTTTCTATAAATCCTAAAGGCTGTAATACTTTCAATCCTTGTCATTTTGTGTTATCATGTAGAGGTAATGAAAGGAGAGAAAATGTCTGCTATAGAACGTATTACAAAAGCTGCTCACTTAATTGATATGAACGATATTATCCGCGAGGGGAATCCTACTCTACGCGCAGTTGCTGAGGAAGTCACTTTCCCCCTATCTGACCAGGAAATTATCCTAGGCGAAAAGATGATGCAATTCCTTAAACATTCCCAAGATCCCGTCATGGCTGAAAAAATGGGGCTCCGCGGTGGGGTTGGACTTGCTGCTCCTCAATTGGATATCTCAAAACGCATTATCGCTGTTTTGGTACCTAATATTGTTGAAGAAGGCGAAACTCCACAGGAAGCCTACGACTTACAAGCCATTATGTATAATCCAAAGATCGTCTCTCACTCTGTTCAAGACGCTGCTCTTGGCGAAGGAGAAGGTTGCCTATCTGTTGACCGTAACGTGCCTGGCTATGTAGTTCGCCATGCTCGCGTCACTGTTGACTACTTTGACAAAGATGGAGAAAAACACCGCATCAAACTCAAAGGCTACAACTCCATCGTTGTTCAGCATGAAATTGACCACATCAACGGAATCATGTTTTACGATCGTATCAATGAAAAAGACCCATTTGAAGTTAAAGATGGTTTACTGATTCTTGAATAAAGAAAATCCCGTTGCAAGACGGGGTTTTGTGTTATAATAGAGGCATGAAAACAAATGATATTGTCTATGGCGTTCACGCCGTTACCGAAGCCCTCCTTGCAAACACAGGAAACAAACTTTACCTCCAAGAAGATCTCCGAGGTAAGAATGTTGAGAAAGTCAAGGAACTAGCTACAGAAAAGAAGGTCTCCATTTCTTGGACCTCAAAAAAATCCCTCTCTGAGATGACTGAAGGTGCTGTCCACCAAGGTTTTGTTCTACGAGTGTCCGAATTTGCCTATAGTGAGCTGGACCAAATCCTTGTCAAAACACGCCAAGAAGAAAATCCTTTGCTATTAATTCTGGACGGGTTAACCGACCCCCATAATCTGGGTTCTATCTTGCGAACAGCCGATGCGACCAACGTTTCAGGTGTCATCATTCCCAAACACCGTGCTGTCGGTGTTACTCCTGTCGTTGCCAAAACGGCCACAGGTGCTATTGAACACGTTCCGATTGCCCGAGTAACCAACCTCAGTCAAACTCTAGACAAACTCAAGGATGAAGGCTTCTGGACCTTTGGAACAGATATGAACGGTACTCCTTGCCACAAGTGGAATACAAAAGGAAAAATCGCCCTCATCATCGGAAATGAAGGAAAAGGCATCTCTAGCAACATCAAAAAACAGGTTGATGAAATGATTACCATTCCTATGAATGGACATGTTCAAAGCCTCAATGCCAGTGTTGCTGCGGCCATTCTCATGTACGAAGTTTTCCGAAATCGCCTATAAAAGAGGCTGGACAAAAACTAACTTCTAACTAAAAGCACACAGTGATTTTTAAATAACTGATTTGTAGATTAAATTCTTGGACAATTTTGTAAACCCCATGCTGATTAAGATGAATCCAAGCTCTACTACACTGGCCTACTTGTCTCTAACACACACTCTGAGTTCACCAAAAATATTCTCTAATTTACGAAAAACGAGATCAGTTGCCATCTTACATTTTGCATAGATTCTAGATTCTTCTTCGATATATCATGTGTTCTGAACGAAGTTTCCTAAAGAAATTCTAATACTCAATGAAAATCAAAGAGCAAACTAGGAAGCTAGTCGTAGGCTGGACTTAAGTACGGCAAGGCGAAGCTGATGCGGTTTGAAGAGATTTTCGAAGAATATAAGTTGTATCATAACAAATTGATTTCTGAGTTCCTTTATATAAGAAAATGAGCATCTCCAACTACGAGAATGCTCATTTTTTAGGATTGTATAGGTAAATTTTACATCTGTTTTAAACGTTCAATCCGTTCTGAGATAGGTGGATGGGTATAAAAAAGTTTTTGGAACCCTCCTCCTTTCTTGGGATCATTGATATAAAGTGCACTGCTGGCATCATCGACAGGACGACTCATCGGTTTACTATTATCCAACTTACGTAGAGCATTAATCATCCCTTGAGGATTGCGAGTCAACTCAACACTAGAAGCATCAGCTAGGAATTCCCTCTGGCGAGAAATAGCGAGTTGCACCAAGGTTGCAGCGAGAGGTGCCAGAACAATAGCTAGTAGAGAAACCACGAGCATAATGATCTCTAAGCCATTTCCATCCCGATCATCGTCACTTCGTCTGCGACCTGCACCACCCCACCACATCATGCGACCTGGCATACTAGAAAGCATGGTGATAGCACTAGCAAGGGCAACAGCAATAGTCGAAATGCGGATATCGTAATTACGAATATGACTGACTTCATGTCCCATAACAGCTTCTAGTTCTTCACGATTCATGATAGCTAGGAGGCCTGACGTCGCAGCAACCGCCGCATTTTGAGGGTTAGAACCTGTCGCAAAGGCATTTAAGGCTGGATCATCAATTATGAAAACACGGGGCATAGGAATCTGAGCGACCATAGCCATATCTTCCACTACATGGTAGAGGTCTGGTGCCGTTTGTTCATCAACCTCACGCGCCCCGTTCATGGACATGACAATCTCTGTCGATTGAAAAATCATGGACAAGGCATAGATAAAGCCGATAATCAGTGCGATAATCAAACCACCAAGCCCAGATCGCATAAAGAGGTAACCAACCGCATAGCCAACAAGAGCTAAGAGTAGGAAAAATACCAGCAACAAAATCCAGGTTTTTCGTTTATTGCTTGCAATTTGATCAAACAACATCTTAGTCACCTAAACCGCTAAAATCAACTTTAGGAACTGCCTTTTCCTCTTCTGGTGTTTGAAGGAAATCTGCTGCTTTAAAGCCAAACATTCCAGCGATAATATTGCTTGGGAAAGTTTCTAATTTTACATTGTAGTTGCTGACAACACTGTTATAGAGTTGACGAGAGTATGAAATTTTATTTTCTGTGTTTGTCAACTCCTCTTGCAATTTAACAAAGTTGGCACTAGCTTTCAAATCTGGATAGCTTTCTGCAACTGCAAAAATACCTGAAACCTGACGAGTAAGGGCATCACTAGCTTTCATAGCTTCTGCTGGTGAAGTCGCTGCTGCCACTTGGTTACGTAGTTCTGCCACCTTTTCAAGGGTAGAACCTTCATACTTAGCATAACCTTTTACAGTCTCAATCAAGTTTGGCAAGAGATCATTTCGACGTTTCAACTGAACATCAATCTGGCTCCAAGCCTCCTTGGTTTGCATACGATTTTTAACCAAACCGTTATAGCTAACAATCACAAAAATAACAATAAGAGCGATAACTCCAAGAATAATCCAAGTCATTATATAAGTCCTTTCTACTTTTAGATTAGTACCAGTATATCAAATTTTTTATGATTGTGGTAAAATAAGATGATACTAAAGAAGGAAATAACTATGAAACCAGAAACATTTTACAACTTGCTTTCCGAGCAAAATATTCCACTTTCGGACCAGCAAAAAGAACAATTTGAACGTTATTTTGAACTCTTGGTCGAGTGGAATGAAAAGATTAATTTAACAGCTATTACGGACAAGGATGAAGTTTATCTCAAACATTTTTACGATTCGATTGCACCCATTCTGCAAGGGTTGATTCCCAATGAAACTATCAAACTTCTTGATATTGGAGCTGGAGCGGGATTTCCTAGTCTTCCTATGAAAATCCTCTATCCGGAGTTAGATGTGACCATTATTGATTCACTCAATAAGCGCATCAACTTCCTGCAACTTTTGGCCCAAGAACTGGATTTGGACGATGTTCATTTCTACCATGGACGTGCCGAGGATTTTGCCCAAGACAAGAACTTCCGTGCTCACTATGATTTTGTAACAGCTCGTGCGGTTGCCCGTATGCAGATCCTATCTGAATTGACTATTCCCTACCTTAAGGTTGGTGGAAAACTATTGGCACTCAAGGCCAGCAATGCGCCTGAGGAGTTGTTAGAAGCCAAGAATGCGCTCAATCTCCTCTTCAGCAAGGTAGAAGACAATCTCAGCTACGCCCTACCAAATGGAGATCCGCGCTACATCACAGTGGTAGAAAAGAAAAAAGAAACGCCCAACAAATACCCACGTAAGGCTGGCATGCCAAATAAACGCCCGCTTTAATCTTTTTAGTAAAAAAATATTTACAAAGTTTGCAATTTTTGCTATACTATCACAAGCAAAGGTTTTTAATGTCATCCCGTGAGGTGACGAAGACGCAGAAATATTTGAAACTCTTTAAAGTCTAGATTTTAAAGAAGTCTTACTCTGAGGGCCTATTGCTGTAAAATAATGGGCTCTTTTTTGATGCCCAAAAGTGAGGTTTATATGAAACAAGAATCAACTGTTGATTTGTTACTAGACGTTGACCAACGTCCTTCAGCTGGAAAAGGAATTCTCCTTAGCTTCCAACACGTTTTCGCCATGTTTGGTGCAACCATCTTGGTACCATTGATTTTGGGAATGCCTGTATCTGTTGCCCTTTTTGCTTCAGGTGTAGGAACACTCATCTATATGATTTCAACTGGTTTTAAAGTTCCAGTTTATCTAGGTTCTTCTTTTGCCTTTATCACAGCAATGTCACTTGCTATGAAAGAAATGGGTGGTGATGTATCTGCTGCTCAAACAGGGGTTATCTTGACTGGTTTGGTCTATGTCCTTGTGGCTGCTGGTGTTCGTTTTGCAGGTACAAAATGGATTGATAAACTCTTGCCACCAATCATCATCGGACCTATGATCATCGTTATCGGTCTTGGACTTGCAGGTTCAGCTGTTACCAATGCTGGTCTTGTAGCTGATGGAAATTGGAAAAATGCTCTTGTAGCAGTTGTTACTTTCTTGATTGCTGCCTTTATCAACACAAAAGGAAAAGGCTTCCTACGAATCATTCCATTCCTCTTTGCCATTATCGGTGGTTACCTCTTCGCACTAACCCTTGGCTTGGTTGACTTTACACCAGTTCTTAAAGCCAACTGGTTTGAAATTCCTGGTTTCTACTTGCCATTTAGCACAGGTGGTGCCTTTAAAGAGTACAATCTTTACTTTGGTCCAGAAACCATCGCTATCTTGCCAATCGCTATCGTAACAATTTCTGAGCACATCGGAGACCATACTGTTTTGGGTCAAATCTGTGGCCGTCAATTCTTGAAAGAACCAGGTCTTCACCGTACTCTTCTTGGTGACGGTATCGCAACTTCTGTTTCTGCCTTCCTTGGTGGACCAGCCAATACAACTTACGGAGAAAATACAGGGGTTATCGGTATGACTCGTATCGCTTCTGTCTCAGTTATCCGTAACGCTGCCTTTATCGCGATTGCCCTTAGCTTCCTTGGTAAATTCACTGCCTTGATTTCAACCATTCCAAACGCTGTACTTGGTGGTATGTCAATCCTTCTCTATGGAGTTATCGCCAGCAACGGTTTGAAAGTCTTGATTAAAGAACGTGTTGATTTTGCTCAAATGCGTAACCTAATCATCGCAAGTGCTATGTTGGTCCTTGGACTTGGAGGAGCTATCCTTAAACTCGGTCCAGTTACCCTTTCAGGTACTGCCCTATCAGCCATGACAGGAATCATCTTGAACTTGATCTTACCACACGAAAATAAAGACTAAGAGTCTAAATACACCTAATCCACTCAGACAACTGAGTGGATTTTTCGTGTAGCATAATATAGTCAATGGAAACAGGAATAAGACAAAAGAGCCTCAAAAAAAGAGTCTGGGACAAAAAGATTTTGATTTTAGGAATTTTTTATTATAAATTTAAAAAATCGATAGATTATACAAAAAAAGCGAACAAGACAGAATTCTGAGTGTCAGATAACTCGTTTTGTTCGCTTTTTATATTTAAGGTTAGACTTTTGTCCCAGACTCCTTTTTGAGGTACTTTTTGAAAGCCATCAAATGATGATTTTTCAGAGAGAGCAAAAAACTGTCCTCTTTATATTTTAAACGTTTAAATGTCTTCTTTAAACAGTTTATTAAAGAAACCGTCTGTGTTTTTAAGAAGGGCTTTGAATACTTTAGATTTCAAGTCCACTGTATTTTTGAAATGATCTTTAATTTTCGGATCTGACATACCATCAAGATCTTTTTGAACAGCTCTAGCAAATAAAGGCCTTAACTCATCATAGTTACTGATATGGACGCCATCAATATCGATACCTTCAAAGCCTTTCTTAGCTTTAGCAAGAACCTCCTCGTACCAATGTCTCTTCCATTCCTCAAGAGTATTAAAGTTTCCTTTCGATACTTTATTAATTATTAGCTTATCGCTTAGTAAACCGTGATTGTTTTTATCTGCTTCTGCTTTGTATTTATTTGATACATAACTGATAAAGCCATTTTCATAACCATAATATCCCCACATACGGAAAGCATTGTGCTTAAACGATAATGAACCAGGTGCACCATCACTCGTATTCCCACCGTAAATTCCTGCCATCATATTGACATTTACGTAAGCTGAATTTGGTGTAAAATCCTCTGGTCTATAACGTCCGTTACCTGGATTTCCGTGAATGGTCATGAAATTATTATTTACTAAGTCATCAATGGTGTTCAGTGGTGTTATTCTCTCAGCGTCTGTCAAGTCACGCACTTTGTCCCATTGGTGAGGACCACTTAGTTTATTTCTATCCATTGGTCGACGTATTTCACGGTCAATTTTCTTGAACCATTTACTATTGTCACCTTTAACCTTAGGAAGAACAGCTTCAGCTTCAGCATAATCAAGCATCATCATAGCTTCATTGTAGTTCTTCATGTAGTGGTCGATTTGGTCACGTGTTTGAAGTTTGTCAGGGTCGGGATTATACCATTGATTTCCATCATTTGGACGATGGTAGGCCATGTTAATACCCAATGCACCATACTCACCATTTGTTGTTGACTTATCAGGAGTTTGTAACATGCCTTGAGCAAAGGCTTCTAAATCCGTACCTTGACGATGCCAATATCCACCATAGTAAACCATACGATCATTAACGTGAGTAGTTTCATGTGTAAATGCGGATGTTCCAAAATCACTAATTAAATCTGTCATAACGAAATAAACTGCATCCATCGGTTGCGGTGCTGCAAAAATATATGCATATGCTCCGTATCCATATTGGTAAGGATGATACTTCCCAATACGACCAAAGAATTCCCTGACTGGAGTATAGTCTGGTTTTCCATTTCTATGTCCGAATCTATCAGGCCAACCATCTGGAGCGTTATGATTATCCCATACAGGAGTTGGAACTCCATTTTGACTCTTAAGAAGTTTATCGCGGACATTATCAGTAGCAAGACGTGACCAAAAATCTAAGTAATTAACTTGCTCTTTAGCACGTTTATTGATTTCACTCTTGAACGCTTCACGTTTTTCTGCTGTATCTTTACCATACTTTTCAAACGAACTAAATGAAATAGTGTTGTATGTTGAAATCATAAATAAATGTGCATTTTTCAAGTTAAGAAGAGGTAAAATCATGCGCCCATGCTGCCCATTATTAATTCCTTCGTATAGACGATATTTTTTGTTGGCAAATGCAGGGTTCGTTGATGGTTGTTCAACTACATACGCGTTCTTTTCAATAGCTTTCTTAAACCAGTCATTTATATCTGTATGGTTAGTGAATAGCTTCATATTGTAATGTAAGAATCCATTTAATTCATTTATTCCAATTGTTCCACCTATAGTTTCACGATAAGCTTCTAAAGTTCTATCTCCTTTAACATTTCTTTCACTTGAACCAATTTTGATTAAGAAATCTAAGACATTAACATTCTTACCATAAAAATCAGGTTTAAACATCATAATATCTTTAATTGATAACTCATCGTATTTAAAACCATAATATTGATTTAAGTAGGCCAGTCCCATCATGATTTTAGCTTTGTTGTCTTCAACTTTCTTCAGTAAAGCACGTTCAGCTAATTCGTTATCGTTGAGTTGATGATCTTCATTTTCAACAATAGCTTTAACTACTTTGCCAAGATTTTCTTTCACTTCCGCAAAGCTTTCTTCAAAGAATAGATCTTTAATATAACCATTCTTACGTTCATCCGAATTAGCATTAGGATCTCTAGATGTATCTCGTTTATCCATCAAAGCACGGACTTCCTGTGAAATCAATTTTACACTTGATAATTGAGCTTTAACATCAGCAATCAATTTATCACGATTTTTAACAACCATATTTGGTGTGTAAACAACATCATCTAAACCATCAATACTATACTCACGAACTTGTTTCACCTTAGAATCAGCAACTGATGTCACGTTCATTTCTTCTTTGGTGCCATCCGCATAGTGAATCATAATTTTATCAATATCTGACAAATCAGTTACGAATCGACCGTTCTTTATACCTGTAACAGATAATACTTCTTTTGTCAACAAGTTTGAACCTTCTACAAGTTTGTTACCTTGGTTAACAATCCATTCCTTGTTGTAGAATGGTTGAAGTTTTTCGATGTTACGGTATGCCTGCTCACGCGTTGAGTCATAATCTTGAGTTTTATTATACTCATTATCACGTGTTGTGAGAGCGTTGAGTTTATTTACAATTGGCTCTGTAATTGCATATTTATCTGCTGTGATAGACAATTCTTTAATTTTCTTATCAGCTTCCTCTTGTGTTATAGGCTTAATACGCCCCAATTCTTTAGAATGTTTGTATGATGAAGTACCTTTACTTACATCTTTTACAACATAGTTTCTATTGACATTGTTACCAGTCCAATAAGGATCGTCACTGATATCATGTGAACCATAAAATATCTCACCATTTTCAACTTTCATCATTGAAACAGAATCTTCAATCGAACCATGCATATTAAGACTTCCAACAGCACCACCAACTTCAATTGGTTCCTCCACATCTATTGTACCTTTAACAACAGATTTTTTAATAGCTCCCTCTCTACCTACAGTATGGTTATTACCACTATTTTGCGACCAGTAGGCTATACCAGCAGCTTTTGCTTTCTTACCTCGAATATTGGCATCTACATAAGCCTGTTCTACCAGCCCCTTCCAGTTTTCACCAACAATACCAGTCAAGAACGAACTACCTGTACCAATAGAGGTCACATTCCCAATAAAAGCTACATTTCTCAATGTACCGCCACTATCTATTTTATCTATAAATCCAGATACCCAGTTTTTACCTAATACGTTACCAGCCACTTTGACATCTTCAATTTTAGCGCCACCTTTAATAGTGTCGGCAATCGGTGCAATGCGATCTGCCCAAGGCATATTGATATTTACATTCCCAAGATTTATTTTGGTTACTGTACCACCGATAACATTGCCAAATAACGGACGTGATAAGTTATGAATGGTATAGTGATTTTCACCATCACTCAAGAGCTTACCTTTGAAATCTTTTGTAACATATGATTTACCAAATGCTGATACATTTGTAGCATTAAGGTCAGCACCCAATTTAAACTCACCGTCAGGTTTTTTCTGCATATCTTCAATGAGTTCTTTGAAGTTGTAATATACATTTCCAACCTTTGGTCGTGGTTTTTCCATGTAATAAACGTACTCATTACGTATCTTGCTTGGGTCAGTATGCTGAATAAGGTCAACAGCTCTTGCGGTTACTTTGTAGAGAACTTGGCCAGCCTGATTAATCTCTTCGATTGTATCAACTGCTAAACGAGTCACTTTGTTATCCCGAGAAGTGATTTTTAAGTACATTTTCTTCACATCTTCATCTGAAGGTTTTTCAGTCATAAAATCACTAGATGTTTCAGTACCATCGTCATTTACCTTCACTAAATTAGTAGATGCGATATTTTTAATTTCAACTTTTTTCAACTCTAAACGTAAAGGTTTTTCATCCAATTTAGACGTTTCATCACCTTCACCACGGTTGTAAGTCATTGTTGTTGCAATTTTATAATCTTTGAATAAATCCAAACCTTGAACAGCATCTGTCAATTTTTCTTTAGATAAGTCAACTCGCTTAACAACAGTATTCCCATCCTTAATCTCAGCTATAATGCTCTTGATTTCAGCATTATCTGTATTTTCAAGAGTGTAATCCAATTTAGCTGAACGATCCATCGCATCTTCTGTAACCTTATCCAAAGTCAAAGTTGGTGCAACTTTTGTAGTATATTCAGGTAACTCAGCTTGAACTTCAGGTTCACCCTTTTCTGTGACTACAGCTTCTGGTAATGCTGGTTGAACTTCCGGCTCCCCTTTTTCAGTTACAACAGCTTCTGGTAAGACTGGTTGAACTTCAGGTTCTCCTTTTCCAGTCACAACAGCTTCTGATAATGTCGGTTGAACTTCAGGTTCCCCTTTTTCAGTCACAACGGCTTCTGGTAAGGCTGGTTGAACTTCAGGTTCTCCTTTTCCAGTCACAACAGCTTCTGATAATGTCGGTTGAACTTCAGGTTCCCCTTTTTCAGTCACAACGGCTTCTGGTAAGGCTGGTTGAACCTCAGGTTCTACCAGATTACCACCAACTGGTGCTGTATATTCTAGCTTCTCTGCCTTAGGAGCCTCATCTGGGACTGTGCCTACGGGTTCAGTGTACTCAGGTTTCTCTGCTTTAGGCGCTTCGTCAGGAACCATACCCATAGGATCAGTGTACTCAGGTTTCTCTGCTTTAGGCGCTTCATCAGGCACTGTGCTCACTGGTTTAGTATATTCTGGTTTCTCAGCCTTAGGCGCTTCGTCAGGAACTGTGGCTACCGGTGCAGTGTAATCAAGTTTGTCTGCTTTAGGTGCTTCGTCAGGCACTGTGCCCACTGGTTTAGTATATTCTGGTTTCTCATGAATTTCAGGCTCAACCAGACTACCACCAACTGGTGCTGTATGTTCTGGTTTCTCTGCCTTAGGAGCCTCATCTGGAACTGTACCTACTGGTGCAGTGTAATCAGGTTTGTCTGCTTTAGGTGCTTCGTCAGGCACTGTACCCACAGGTTGAGTGTATTCTGGTTTGTCTGCTTTAGGCGCTTCATCTGGGACTGTACCCACAGGTTGAGTGTACTCTGGTTTCTCAGCTTTAGGCGCTTCATCAGGCACTATGCCCACTGGTTTAGTGTATTCTGGTTTCTCAGCTTTAGGCGCTTCATCTGGGACTGTGCCCACAGGTTTAGTGTATTCTGGTTTTTCATGAACTTCAGGCTCAACCAGATTACCACCAACTGGTGCTGTATGTTCTGGTTTCTCTGCCTTAGGAGCCTCATCTGGAACTGTACCTACTGGTGCAGTGTACTCTGGTTTTTCTACTTTAGACGCTTCATTATGAACACTTTGAATTTCAGATACTGGAACATTTTTTGTCCCCTCAGCTTTATGTTGAATTTCTGAGATTGCATCATCATCAAGGGGTAAGTATCCAATATAACGATATCCAGCAATTTGAACTACTCCCTCATTACTTGGAGCTTTCAAGGGATTGCTTATATCGAGAGCTTGCATACTAGAAAGACTAATCAGTCCGATAGTAGTAACTAAGAACAAACTACTAACTTTTTTCTTTTTATGAACCAAAAGGACTAAACTACCAACAGCTAATAGACCTAAAGCTGTAAGCACAGAAGTCGATGAACCTGTCGCAGGAAGAGCTTCCTGCTGATAAATAAGAGCATAAGTTACCTCATTATCAGTAGGAATTCCTGCTTGAATCTTGCTTTGTTCTTCCTTTGTAAGAGCGCTTTTTTCAACATAATGATAGGTAGAAGCATGAATGATTGACGGTGCAACCAAGATACTTCCGAGTAAAACTGAACCAACAATCCCACAGATTTTTCGGATTGAAAACCGTTCTTTTTTAAATAATGACAATCATAATCACCTTCTTTAATTTTATTTCCTAATAGTAAACACTATTTTTTATTATTAAAAATTGAACTTCTAAAATCATCAGTTTGATTTAGATAGGCCTTAAACACTGCTCTCTTTAACTTATGAACTGCACTATCATATTCTGGATTATAGTTGTCCCAAGAATAACGATTCTCATCTGCATCCTTACGGACAGCTTCGTCCATTAATCGCTGCAGTTCTTCTACACTATGAATCGTCTTTCTTGCAAAACTTGCCCAAGATTTAGTTGGATCGTTGAAGGTAACCTGCTTCAAGTTTCTAAACTGATCCACCCGTTCTTGGTACATAGCTTTCTTGAAATCCTCCCAAGTTTTATACTTACCTTCAAATACCTTTTCCAAAACAAGATCATCTGTCACCAATCCTCGTTCTTTACCATAAAGATTGATAGTTTTCCTTTGTTGTTTAGCAACTTCCTCGTATTGGTTTGAGATATAAGGTACCATTCCATCCTTAAAACCTTTGGCAGCCAAAAGTTCATAAGCTATCCTACGTCCCATCAAATCACCCGGAGTTCCCTTACTGCTCAGAGCCGAATAGATTGGGGCGAAGAGTTTAATCGTATAGTAACCGTTTCTTTCATATTCCCCAGACTTATATTCACGAGCTGACAAGATATTATTTTTAATTAAACTATCAAAGGTAGTCAATTTTTTGGCATCTTCTTCTGTCAGATTTTGTACAACGTTAGTAGCGTAAACCTCATTTCCATCTGCAGGATCTTTCACGTATTTATTCTCGATTTTTCTCAGAGCCGTCATTTTCTGATAAGCATCTAACTGTTTCACAATAGATTGCCCTTCGAGATATTCCAACATGTAAACGACATCAAACATATTGTGGACGTAGTTCTGAAGATCTGCTGCGTCATTAAATCTTGTAGTTGGATCAAGTACTTGCAATCGCTGGCCTTCTGTACTATCTGATGTTTTATGTTTCAAAATAGAGTTGATGGTAATGGTTGCATCACTTGGTTGATCAGGAGCTTGCAATAAGCCTTTTGCGAAGAACTCCGGTCCTAAGCCACTTCTTCGACCATAGCCACCAAGGTAAATATCCTGATCTGAATCATGTGTCATCTCATGGGTATAGGTGATAGCTCCATCCTTATCTAACATACGATAGGACATATAGTAAACGCCATCTCCAGTTGCATAAGCACCATGATGATTGTGAACTACTTTATTCCCCACTGGACCAAAGAAATTCTTCATCGCCGGATTGGTACTATCAAATTTAGCCTCAACTGTGGCTTTTCCAGATGTCGTATCATCTCCAAACTTATAGGCATCATAAAGTAGAATCGTACGATAGAGTTTTTCACGTCCTTCTTTATCTAAAATACGATACCAATAATCATAGTGATCTCGTTGACGTTTAGCTGTCTCACGCGCGTTTTCTTCAACAAACTTATTGAGTTCATCTCCAGCCTTATAATCACTATTGCGGTAACGATCATAAGCTCCAAATCCTAGACTAGACATGGTCGAGATGACAAATACAGATTTCTCCGGCAAGGTTAGGAGCGGCAAGACCATATTGCGGTATTTCCATGTGGCACTAGTGATACGGTCGTAGACACCAATAGAATACTTGGTACCAGCCTGTCCTTGTTTTGTTTTCACCTCTTCAATATTAGATTTTTCTTCGACGATGTAAGCCTTAGTTTGTGATTTAAACCAGTCATTATTGGTTTTGTCTGGTAGAAAGACTTTTCGGTAATTTTCCAACGTGCTAAACAAATCTGTCGTTCCATGATGGCTGGCAAGACTGATAGCATAAGTATCGACATTGTTTTTAGCAAGAAGATTGTTAAAGCCAGATTTACCTAACTCAATCAGAGTATCTAATGGTGAAGTATTTCCTTTACCAAAGAAGTCCGGATGATACATAACTAGGTCTTTGACATTCACTTGACCATAGCTAAAGTTATACCAACGTTCTAAATAAGTTAAACCGAGTAGCAAGGCTTCCTTATTGTTCTTGATTTTATCTACAAGATAGCCTCTGGTAACTGGGTTGTCACCAGCAAGTCCAGCATCTGCTGACAAGAGTTTTTTCAAACTGTTTGCCAAATTTTGTTTTGTTTTGACGAACTGGTCTTCCAGATAGAGCTCAGTTTGCTTGACATCTGGAGAAATTCCGAGTGTCTTTCTGATAGCATCCGACTTATAGTCAACCTTTTGTAAGTCAGGTAAGACTTGCTTAATGATAGAGTCTTGGTCATACAAGAATTGATTTGGAGTGTAGAGGAGTCCTGTATCCCCTAAGCTATATTCTGCCAACTTAGCAAAATCAGTCTGGTATCTGAGATCGAGCTTCTCAGATGAATGGTCATGATAGTGAAGCAAGAGCTTATTTGCAGTCTGTTTGTTAGAAACAATATCTGTGATTACTTGGTCATCCTTCATCATAACTGCGGACAAGAGTTCTTTTTGATATAAGAGACTGTTCTCCTTGACCAGGTTTCCGTATTTCACGATGGTCGCCTTGTTATAGAAAGGTAACAATTTTTCAATGTTCTTATAAACCAAAGCACGGTTAGCTTGATAATGCTTCACCTTAGAAAAATCACTTTCTTTACTACCACTTGTTGAAAGGGGCTCCACTGTTGGAGGAGTGAGAGGATTGATTTCTGCTTTTTTATTAGTCACTTCAGAAGCATCTAGCATTGTTCCTCTTTCTTCAAAGGATTCTTTGCTGATGACTTCATCCCTAACCAAGGTGACATTGTATACTCTGTTCGCCTTGCTGCTGAATGTATCCTTCACCTTCATTCCATTGTAGTGGTAACCGGTAATAGCATTCCCGTTGGTTACATTGACATCACTTAGTACATTGGTCAAGCTTCCAGCATGCTGTTCCTCATTCGTCTTTCGATCCCACAAATATCCAGCCACACCCGCAACTCTACCAAAGTGCTTGACATTGTTGATATCACCTTCAGCATAGCTATCCTGTATATGCGCATCTTGGTCTACAAGACCTGCTAGCCCACCAACAGTCTGATCTGAACTATTGGTGTTTGACGAAATGGTTACTGTCGCTTTAGATTTAGCAATAGACGCATTTTTTCCTGTTAAATGACCGACCAGACCGCCAATATTGTAGGCAGCAGTTGTTTCATAGGTATTGATAATTCTTCCCTTGAAACTGCTCTCTGTGATGCTTGATTGGTCTGCCTTAGCAAGCAATCCACCGATACCACGTTCTCCAGCCAGAACACCATCGACATGAACTTGTTTAATCTTTGTGTTATTCTGAGCTTCATTTGCCAGTGAACCAATATCATTTTTCCCTGAAATAGCAACATTTTTTAGACTCAGTTTTTCTACTGTAGCACCATTCAAGTTTTCAAACAGAGGTTTTTTCAAATTATAGATAGCATACTTCTTACCATCTTTTTCTCCAATCAAATGACCAGTAAAGGTTCCCTTGATATAGGATTTATCATCAGGACCAAGCTCCACTTCGTTAGCATTCAGGCTAGCTGCTAAATGATAGGTTCCAGAGAGATTTTGGTTTATAGCTTTGACCAGATTACTAAAGGAAGTAAAGTTTGTATTTTCCTCTTTAGACTTCTTATCGAGGTAGAAGGTGAAATGGTCGACATATTTATTGTTCTGCTCTTGCTGGAGTTTCTCAGCCTTAGCTGTAATTTTATAAACTGGCTGACCATTTCTTTCCTCTTCAGTTATTGAGGCGACTGGTAGATAGACATCTTTAAATGCCGAAGATTTTACCTTGACAAAGTAATTATCCGTATTCTTTGGAATTCCATCCAATAAGATATGTTGTTTATAATTCCCATTCGTCTGGCTGTACAACTCAATATCCGAAACATTTCTTAATTCGAGTGTTTTTTCTGGATCCTGCTCTTTCGTTTTTTCAGTCGGAATATCTGGCTTTACTTGATCAATATCACCAGTGTATTCTGGAAGGGGGGCTACTTGTGCTGGCTCGCCTTTGTCACTTACTACAGCCTCTGGTAAGGCGGGTTGGACTGCAGGTTCCCCTTTATCGGTTACTACAGCTTCTGGCAACTCTGGTTGGATTGCAGGTTCCCCTTTATCGGTTACTACAGCTTCTGGCAACTCTGGTTGGATTGCAGGTTCCCCTTTTTCAGTTACTACAGCTTCTGGTAACTCTGGCTGAATTGCAGGTTCCCCTTTATCGGCTACGACTGCCTCTGGTAACGCAGGTTGGATTGCAGGTTCCCCTTTGTCAGTTACTACAGCTTCTGGTAACTCTGGCTGAATTGCAGGTTCCCCTTTATCGGCTACGACTGCCTCTGGTAACGCAGGTTGGATTGCAGGTTCCCCTTTGTCTGTTACAACAGCCTCTGGCAACGCAGGTTGGACTGCAGGTTCCCCTTTGTCAGTTACGACTGCCTCTGGTAACTCTGGTTGAACTGCGGGTTTGCCTTTGTCACTTATAACTGCTTCTGGCAACTCTGGTTGGACTGCTGGGTCGCCTTTGTCACTTACCACAGCCTCTGGCAAGGCGGGTTGGACTGCAGGTTCGCCTTTGTCAGTTACAATCGCTTCGGGTAAGGCGGGTTGGACTGCAGGTTCGCCCTTATCAGTCACGACTGCTTCAGGTAAGGCAGGTTGAACTTCAGGCTCCCCTTTGTCTGTTATAACTGCTTCAGGTAACGCTGGTTGGACTTCCGGTACACCTTTATCACTTACCACAGCTTCTGGTAATGCAGGTTGGACTGCCGGTACGCCTTTATCACTTACCACAGCTTCTGGTAATGCAGGTTGGACTGCAGGTTCGCCTTTATCACTTACCACAGCTTCTGGTAATGCAGGTTGGACTGCAGGTTCACCTTTGTCAGTTACAACTGCTTCAGGTAACTCTGGCTGGATCGCAGGCTCACCCTTGTCGGTTACCAGAGTTCCAGCTTGTACATCTTTATGTTCTGCTAATTGTGATTGTGCATTTGAAGATTGTTTCTCTTCTTTTCTTGGATTGGTTAATTCTGCAGAGAGAGTTTTTTCAACTACTTGAACTTCTGTCGGCTTAGTTGAAGAAACAGATGTTTGTTCCTGCATAGCTTGTACTGTTGATGGATTCTCGACAAAATTCGGTGTAACACTATAATCCACCTTTTGTTGATTTTTAGGAGTAGCTACTGATTTCTCTTGATTACTTACTTTAGATTCAGAAGTTATGTTTCCCTCTTTGATATATCCAACATATCTGTAACCTGAAATGTCTTTAGGAAGAGGCAATTTTTCTCCAGAGGTCAATTCATAGTCCGTATTGTAATTCAGTAAAAGATTATTTTCTAAAGCATGAGCCGATACAAGAACACCATTTCCTATTCCTGCAACCAATACTAAATGTAACACTGTTTTATTCTTAATTTTTTTCTTAGAAACGGCAAAAATTAAAATCCCCAGAGCAGCTAAGCTAGCACCAGCAACTAGGGCTTGCATCTCATTCTTGCTTCCAGTATTTGGTAATTCCGACAGTTGATTTTGGGAATTTAACTTATAAACAAGATAATAAGTCTCATCATCATTCTCCATGTATGTCGGAATATCATAGACAAGCTGCTTCTTTTCATCTGATGACAACTCTGACTCTGTCACATATTTATAGTGAACACCTTTAGTCTCTTGAGCTTCTACAGATGAACTACCTAATACAGACACAAAAAACAAACTTGAAATCGTTGCAGATACAAGTCCTACTGATAATTTTCTAAATGAAAAACGCTGCTGTTTTTCACCAAAATACTTTTCCATTATTCCTCCTTGAAATAAAATTTTAAAAATATGTAAGGTAAACTTTATTATATTAGCTTGTTATCTTATAAAAAGGTAACACACTTTAATTATACTCTTAATTTACAAAAAAGTCTTAAAATTGCGTTGCGCTTTTATACTTTGTTTTATATATAAAATACCAAGTAGTAGTTTTGCAACTCCCTATTATTTTTTTTGGATAAAATGTAACCTACCATGGCACTTCCACGGTAGGTGTTACTCATATCAATAATCGTTCTAAAAATGGTTTGATGCAGTTGATAAGAATCCCTTCTATCCAGCTTTCTTGTGCTGAGGATAGATGTTCTATCTGAAGGCTTTCTTTTAAAAAGTCTCGGACTTGTTCTGGTGCGATTTCAAATTCAAAGGCTTTCATTTTATAGAAAAAGTCGATGAGATGATCTGACAGATATTCAGTTGAAAAGGGAACTTCTCCACTTTTTCGATATTCTAATAAGAGCCTAGAAAATCGGGCTTTTTCTTCTGGAAGCTCACGAAAGTAGGAATTGAGGAGCCAGATCTGCTTCTGTTTTCTTTCAATTGGATCCTGACTGGCAATTCGTTGGTCTTTTTCCAGCTCTTTTTGGTATTGTTTGGCCTTGATAGCCCGTTCTGTTCGATTTTTACCAAAAAGAATTTTCTCCCACTTGCGTTCTTCTTGAGTCAGTGTCTCTGTAAATCCAAAGTAGTCTTGATAAGCACGCTCTGCTGGTCCCATGGCTAGAACCAGATTGTCTGCATATTGCTTGGCGATTTTATCCCTCTTCTTGCGCTCTTTCTCTGCCTGGATACGGAGTTCTTGTTCGTAGTCAATTTTCTCCTTACCTAGCTTGACAAGGTAGAGTTGGTCATCCGATTTCCCAAGTAAAAAGGGTTTGATACACTTTTCAAGGACTTCTTCCATCCGAGCTTTCTTCTTGGGTTCTGCCTTGGTCCAACTTCCTCCTTGAAAGACTTCTAGGAAGAGCTGGTAGTCTCTCTCAGGTGTAAATTGATTGCCGCGATTAGGCTTGAAAACACCTTTTTCCCAGAGCCATTTTAGAAGTCGCTCGTCAAAGTCACTTTTGTTAACCTTGATTTTTTCCTTTTTCTGTGCTTTTCTGGTCAAATTTTCAACCTTTCTGAGCAGTTTTTCTTCCTCTTCCAATTGCTGGTCAAGGGTCAATCGATGAAAATGACGAACACAGTCGCTACCAATTGGAAAGAGGCGTTGGCCTGTGACACCGTTAAAGAGTTCGTAGGCGTACTTGATGGCATTCCCACAGACACAATTGCTACGGCCGATACCGTTAAAAATCAAGGAAACTTCATTCCATTCCTTGGTAGCTTGTTCCCAAGTATCAGCTTTTGAAGCCTGTAAAACCGCATCATGTAGGGATTTTCTAACTGGAAGTGTCATGAGGTCTCCTTTCTAAATTATACTTTTACAACTTGAACCTCGTCTTTACCTAGTAAAATCAAGTATTTCTCAATATTTTCAATCGAATAGGCTCGAGATAAAGCCTCTCCGTATAGGGCTAACTGACCACGATAGCGGTTTATGAGTTGACTTGGATCATCATAGCGGTCTGTCTTATAGTCGAACAGAATAATTCTGTCCTCATAAAGCAGATATCCATCAAGGATACCACGGACAACGAAGTCTTCCTGACTCTTTTGGTCTCGTTTGAGCATGGAGAAAGGTTGCTCACGATAGAGATGGTTGGTATTAGCGAGAATTTCCTGACCGAGTGCTGTGTCAAAGAATGTAAGAATTTTAGCAAGATTAATTTTTTCCCTGACAGCTTGGCTGGTTTGAACTTGTTTGAGAGTTTCTGTTAGGCTAGCAAGTGTTGGTTGCTGACTGAGGTCGATTCTCTGCATGAGTTCGTGGGTAGCACTACCAATCTCAGCTCCTGTTACCTTTCCTTTGGTTGAAAAATCTGGCAAATCAAAGTTGATTTTCTTGTCTACTGACTGGCCTTGACCTGCAATCTCGACACCTTCCATATCCATAACTGGTTCGTAGAATTTCTTGATTTGACTTGGGGTTTGAACACTAGGAAGTTCAATAGCTGCGCGGTGAAGAGTATTATATACTTCTACTTCTTTCAGCATTTCAAGGGCTTCTTTGATGGTTTCTGACTGACGATTGTCTGCTTGAGAGCTATCTTGGAGAGGGCTCTTGTTTTCCAACTCTCCGATAGCTTCTCTGGTCAACTGATCTTCTCCAACAAAACGATAGCTAAAGTTGAGATGATCCTTTGCAAACACTTTACTGATAGCCCAAATCCAATCTTGGAAATTCTTGGCTTGCAGTCTAGTATTGCTATTTAGTTTTCCATTTTTAGCTGCTGGGAATTCCTTGGATTCCAGCTTTTCACGCGAACCCTTGCCGACAAGATAGAGCTTTTTCTCAGCCCTCGTCATGGCAACATAAAGGAGACGCATCTGCTCTGAATAGCTAGCCAATTGTAGTTCTTCCTCATTCTGGATATAAGTGAGGCTAGGAATGGAGAGTTTGATGGTTTTAGGATAATGAGCTTCTACTGCTCCTGTCTCCATCTTGGCAATATACTTAAGTCCTAGACCGTTTTTACGGCTGAGAATGACTTCTGACATGCTGTCTTGTTTGTTGAAATCTTGATCCATATTGAGGATAAAGACGTAAGGAAACTCCAGCCCTTTACTCTTGTGGATGGTCATGAGCTCTACTGCATCTTTTGGCGGTGCGACAGCCACGCTTGCAAGATCGTGCTGGGCTTCCAAGACTTGGTTAATCATACCAATAAAACGCGACAAGCCTTTGAAATTGCTCTTTTCAAATTGATCAGCACGCAGTGCTAGGGCATAGAGATTAGCCTGTCTAGCAGGGCCATTTGGCAAAGCTCCAACATAGTCATAGTAAAAACGGTCGTTATAAATTTTCCAAATCAAGTCATAGAGGGAGTGGGTTTTGGCATACAGGCGCCAAGAAGCTAGGACATCCATGAATTGCTTTAGTTTCTCAGCTAGAGCTGTGTGAATCAATCCTTTTTGGCTGCTTACCTGTTTTTGAGCATTTACTAGTTTCTCATATAGATTTTCTTGGGCTTTATCCTCTGCTTTCTGAAGGGACAAACGTGCTAACTCGTCTTCATCAAAGCCAAACATAGGAGACTTCATAAGGGCAACCAAGGCGTAGTCTTGCAGGGGATTGTGAATGACACGAAGGGTGTCTAGCATGACTTGTACTTCTAGGGATTGGAGATAATTGTTTTGCTCTCCATCGGTTTTGACAGGAATCCCGTACTCAGACAGGGCGAGAAGAATCTGGTCATTACGACTGCGACTGGAGGTCAGAAGGGCAATCTCCTTAAAGGCAACACCTTTTTCCTGATGAAGTTTAAGGATTTCCTTGATAACTAAGCGCATTTCGCCTGTTAGTTTCGTTTCTGCTTGCCCCTCTTCTTCCTCACCTGTATTATCCTTGTCGTAGAGGAGAAATTCTGCCTTGTTGTCTGGATTGGGAGTCAGTTTTGTATTGGCAAAAACAAGCTGGTGCATGTTATCATAGTTGATTTCGCCGACCTCTTGGTCCATGAGACGTTCAAAGACATCATTGGTTGCTGACAGCACTTCTGAACTACTACGGAAATTTTCTTTGAGGAGAATGAGCTTGCCCTCTTTTGGATTTTGCGCATAGCGTTGGAATTTTTCATTGAAAATCTGGGGATCTGCCTGACGGAAACGATAGATAGATTGCTTGATATCCCCCACCATAAAGCGATTGTGACCATTAGACAGCAATTCCAACATCCGTTCTTGAATGTGGTTGGTATCCTGATACTCGTCTACCATGACTTCATGGAAGCGCTCCTGATAAGCCTCACGAACTTGCGGGAAATTCTCTAAAATCTCAATGGTGTAATGGCTGATATCAGCGAATTCAAAGGCGTTTTCCTGACGCTTACGTTCACGATAAGCTTCCACAAAATCACTCATGAAGGTTTGGAAAGTCTTAGCTAGTTCCCAGGTATCTCCATGATAACGTTCTTGATAGTCGAGAATGGTTATCTGGTCTGACAGTTGTCCTAGTTTAGCAAACTGGGTCTTTCTATCTTCGTTATAGGCATCAGCCAGTGGCTTCAAATCAGCCTTACGACTGGCATTAGTCAGGGACCGACCATTTTTCTCTTTTGAAATGGCGACAACACGCGCAAGCGCCGTTTGATAAGCCTGACTATCGGACTCTTGATTTAAGGAGCCAATTTCATCTAAAATCAACTGAACATTTTCTAAATAGGCTGCCTTTGGAAACTCCTTGGCATCATTATCCAGATGATAACGGAAGAAACTTTCCAAGTCCCAAAGGGCTTGCTGGATTTGCTCGGTTAGTTTTTCTTTTTCACTGGTAAAATCAGCTTTCCCAAAGCCTTTGAGGAAAGATTCACTCAGCCACTTTTGAGGATTACTAGTGGATTGGAGGAAGTCATAAATTTTATAGACTTGCTGACGCAGCCCCCGTTCATCTTTTCCACGTCCAGCAAAGTTTTTCAGCAGATGACTAAAGTTCTCTTTCTGTTTACCTTGGTAATGGGCTTCAAAAACCTCGTGGAAGACTTCGTTTTTTAGAAGAAGTTGCTCACTCTGGTTTTGTAAAATTCGGAAATTAGGCGCAATATCAATCAGATAGCCATGTTTGCCAAGAAATTTTTGTGTAAAAGAGTCCATGGTTCCGATGGCAGCGTTGGGAAGGTCTGCCAACTGACGTCCCAAGTGTTGTTTGAGGTCAACATCATCGCTTTCTTGGATTTGTTGGCTGATTTTTTTCTCCAAACGTTCTTTGAGTTCGGTCGCTGCCTTAACCGTAAAGGTTGATATAAAGAGTTGAGAAATTTCGACACCACGCGCCAATTGATCCAGAATACGCTCTGCCATAACAAAGGTCTTCCCAGAACCAGCCGATGCTGAGACTAGGATATTTTGGCCAGAAGTGTAGATGGCTTCAATTTGCTCGGCAGTTTTCTTCTGTTCCTTGCTCGAATTTGCTTCTGCTTCTTGCAATTTTTGAATTTCTTCCTCAGTTAAAAAGGGAATGGACTTCATCGATTCAACTCCTCTCTTATTTTTTCAAACCAATCTTGCTTGAGCTTTTCTCCGACCAGACGCTTACCGTCAGCCAAGTCCAACTTCTCTAGGAAACGGGCTTGACCCAAGTGGTAATTGGCTTCAAATCCTGTGATGGCTTGATGTTGCTGAACGTATGGAGCAATGCTTCTGCCATTTTCAGTATAGGGATTGATAGCGAACTGGCCTGCTAAAATCTTCTCAGCTGCTTTCTTGTAAAGATGGGCATTGTAGTCCAGTAGGAGCTGGAATTCCTCATCTGTCAGCTGATTAGCCTTGTTTTTATTGTAAAATTCACCCAAATGACTGCTTTCTTTTTCTAAAAAGAGGCCTTGGTATTTCATAGACTTGCTGGCTTCTACTACTGCACCTGCTAGACTTTTAACGGCCATCAGAGATTGGACAGGCTCAGCCATTTCCAAGTACATGGCACCGAAAAAGTTCTGCTCCCCTTCTCTTTTTAGGGCAGCTAGATAGGTTGGTAGTTGGGAATTAAGTCCATTAAAGAAATGAGGAAACTGGAACTGAGTTAGACTCGACTTGTAGTCTACTACTCCTATCGCTCCATCAGCTTTTAAACGGTCAATGCGGTCAACCTTACCTCGTACAAAGACACTGCGACCATTATCCAATTGAATAAAGGCCTGCTCTTTTCCACCGAAATTCGCCTCTTCTTTGATGGTTTCAATAGCTGGATTGTGGCGGAGAATATGGCCAGTCGTCCGTGCCACATCAAGCAGAATTTCCTTGGTGAACTGGGCTTCCAAACTTTCTTGATAAATAGCTTCAAATTCCCGTTCCTGACTGGTTTCTTGGATCGCTTGTTCTAGACGTTGGTCAAAGGAATCTTCGTTAGGTAATTGCAAGGTCCGTTCAAAAATGCGGTGCAAGAAATTCCCATGACTACGAGCATCAGGACGAAGGCGCAATTCTTCCTGCAAGCCTAAAACATAACGGAGGAAATAACTGTATTCATTGCGGTAAAACTCCGTCAAACCGGAGGTAGACAGGTAAAACTCCTGATCAGTTGGATAGAGAGCTTGCAAGGTGTCCTTTGCTAAGGGTTTACTGCTTGGACTGGTTGGGAGGGCTGGATTTTCCAAACCTTGCTGGTCTAGTTTTTTACCCATCACACGCGCCAGAACCTTAATAAATGTCAAATCTTGTTCAGTCTCACTCATCTCGCCCTGCTGGTGATAGGCGACTAGACTGGACAAAAGACTGTGATAGGACCCCATATCCTCCTTAGACAGCCCTTTGTGATTCATCCTCTTCTCTCTCCGACTAAATCCAAAATGGACCAGCTCTTGAAGATAAGCTGACTCCTTACTTTCACTTTCATTAAAAAGGCTTGGAGCCGACAAAACCAACTGCTTACGAGCAGAATTAACCAAGGAAAGCATAGTATAGTGATTTTTCTTGAGATTTTCACTGCTGGCAATCAGTAATTGAACACCTTCTTCTGTCGCTTGGTTTAGGTTTTGCCTTTCTTCATCTGTCAAAAGACTGGTGTTTTGCGCAATTTTTGGTAAATTGTCCTGAGTCAGCCCAATGGCATAGACAAAGTCAGCCGTTAAGGGCGCAATCAAATCGTAACTCTGCACCAGAACGGTGTCCACTGTTGCTGGAATAGTGCGATACTGAGATAGACTCATCCCAGAATGAAGCAAGGCTAGAAAGTCTTCTAGATTAACTTGCGAACCAGCAAAAACGGTCGCAAATTGTTCTAAAACATGACAGAAAGCCTTCCAAACTTCGGACTGTCTTTCCTGTTCAAGAACTTCCATAGTGGCTGTCAAATCTTGTAACTGCTTGGTCACAGCTCCTTCTTTTAGAAAGACATTCCACTTTTGCAAGAGATTTTCAGCCTTCTGCTTTCGGCTAGCAAAGAGGGTTTCAAGAGGTGTTAAAACACGCAGACGAAGAGCATTTAAACGTTCCAGATTAAATTTTCCATGGTGGGATTTGGTAAAGGTTTGCTGAAAGGCTGGCAAGCCATTGATACCAAGATAACGGATATATTGCTCAAAAGCATCAATATCAGCCTGACTAAGGTCGGTATACAAACCTGTTCTGAGGAGATTAATCAAATCTTCCTGACGGAAACGATAGCGTTTCAAAGCCAAAATAGACTCAACAAACTGTGTCAAAGGGTGGTGGGCCATGGATTCGCTTTTGCCTAGATAGAAAGGAATCTGATACTGGTCAAAAATGGTTTTCAGCGATAACTGGTAAGAAGCTACATCCCCCAAGAGAATACGAAAATGTTTGTAGCTCAGGTCTGAGTTCTCATGTAATTTCCGACGAATGCTGCGGGCTACGAACTCCAACTCCTCCTTTTGTGTCAAGGAAGACCAGATTTGTAAGTTTTCACGGTCCTTCTCATCGACATCCAATGTTAATTCTGAAAAGTCATAAGAAGACTCCAGCAAACGAGAGGCCTTGTCAAAACTATCCATCTTCTCATGAGTTTGAGAACAGTCCTGAGCAGACGTTTGGTATTTAGAGGCTAGATGATGGAGAAACTCCACACTGGCTTGGTAGAGATTGCCTTCAGCGAATGTGCTGGTATAGGCTTTCTTACTAGCATAGGCTCCAATGACAATCTCAACACCCTTGCCGTGCAGTAGATCCACAATCCGCTCTTCCTCAGCAGAAAAACGAGTAAATCCATCAATAACCAAGGCGATTTGAGTAAAATCACTACTTACCTTGTCATTCTCAATAGCCTCAATCAAATGGGATAACTGACTTCCCTGAGCTAACTGTCCTTGATTGAGGTAGGACGTTACTTTCTCAAAAACCAAGAGTAAATCGGCCCTCTTGTCCTCATCCGTCAAACTCTCCAAGTCCAAAAAACTCATCTGAGCTTTGGTCATCTCGTGGTAAAGCTCTATCAACTGCTGGATAAATTGAGGATCCTGCTTGATAGCACCATAAACACGGAAGTCCTTGGGGTCAAGTTCTGCAAGGCACTTATAAAAGGCCATCCCAAGACCAATATCATCAATACTGGTCTTAGCTGGCAAATCAGTCAAAATCAGGTATCGAGCCATCTGCGCAAAGCGCGTGACGGTAATCGCAAAAGAAGCCTGCTGGGACAAGCATTCCAGCACGGCGCGTTCCTTTTCAAAAGAAAGAGAGTTGGGAGCGATGTAGAAGACCCGCTTGCCAGCAGCAACTAGCTCCTCCGCCTCTCTGGTTAGAATTTCAGTCAAAGAAGTCCGAATATCAGTATAAAGTAATTTCATCTCTGCCTCGTTGGAATTTTTCATTACCTTTTATTATACCATGATTAGCCACCCAAGTCTGAAAATAATCAGTTCTTATCCATCTGTTGAAAAGAAAATGCTGGAAAGTTCCGACATTGTTTTAGTAAGCTAACTTCCTGAAAATAGGAGTAACCACACATTCCAGAAAGCAGTGATATTGATGAAAATATGAACTAGTATTGGATAATAGAGATTTTTAGTCATACGATACAATAGAGCCAAAATAAGACCTCCACTAGCATAAATGAAAAAAGCAAGAGGAGTTAAAGTAAAATTGATATGAATATAACCGAAAATAATAGCAGAAAGCAAGACATCTCCGTACCAAGGTGAGTTTTTGAAAAAGGTTGTCATAAGCACACCGCGATAAATCAACTCCTCAGCAATAGGAGCGATGAAGCAAACGATGAGCAAGAAATAGGGTAATTCCTGTCTCCTTATCATTTCTATCGTTTCATTCAAAGAAATTTGATTTGAAGACGAGGGTATGAAATAAGACAAGAAGAAGTCCGACATATACGAAATGATGTAGCCCAGTAAAAGGTAGATAAAGTACCTCAACTGCCATTTGAAATGAAAAGTCTTCTTTCCTGCAAAAACTAGTAGATAGATGACCGCTAATAAAAGACCTCCACTCTCCATCCAAAGTAGAATCTGAAAAAATTCACGACTTGCTGGTAGATAAGGCTTTGCGAGGTGATTGAAAATTCCCCAAAACCAAGTTGATTTGTAAAAAATTAAGGACAATGCTAGTAAAATCTGAATAATCCGTTTTTCCATCTTAAATCCTCTGTTTTCCTTGGCTAGATTATTGAATAGAATGGTTTACTTAACTGTATAACAAGTTTAGTATAGAATATCTTTTCAAAATATCTTCTTCAAATCGTGAATTGTTATCAAAACATCCTAGACTGTAAAATCAATTACCCCCTCCCCTTTTACCATCATCTTCTCTAACAAAGGAAGACCTATGATTAAGTTACTAACCTTGGATGTAGATTGATTTCTCCTAAATGAAGCCAGAGCCCCAAAAAATCAGGTGGTTTATTTAGCCTGAACCTTACGGAGCAAGATAAATAAAAGCCAGTATTGCTACTGACTCTTACATCATTTTAATTTAACAGGATAAATTTATGCTTCTGATTTCGTCATAACTGACTCACTACCTTTTTAACAAAGCAAGTAATTTTTCTGCTTCTGCCATGATACCATTATTATCCATGGTTTGGAGACTCAGATTATTTCGTAAACCAGCTAGGCTCTCTGTCACATTGTTTTTCAAGCTAGCATCCGTTACTTTATCAAGTAAAGCTTCTACTTCTTTGAGTTTGGCTTCTACTTTTTCAGTCTCTACTTGAGGGACTTCAGCTTCGTCTGTTGTATCGTTAGCAACTCCCTCTGTCTCGTCTTCATCAGTGCTCGGTTTATAAAGATTATCTACTGAAGGGTTTAAACCTGCGTGATTCTCTTTTTCATCAGATTCAGGGCGAGTTGGCTCACTTACTTCATCATGTTCCTTATCTTCATCAGGTTTACTGTCTTGGTCTGCCTTATTTTTACGAACATGGTCGCTGGCATTTCCCCAACCATTATCTGAGTGAGGGCGTTCATTTGGATGTTCTACATAGTATTTTACAGTCGCAAAAAGATCCTCAAGGCTATAACCTTTAGGTGCCTCATATAGTCCTTCGTCAAACCAAGAAAATTTAATGTTATGGTAATGGTCGTAATGAGGTATAATTAGGCTACCATTTTTAACTTCAACAGTATGTTGTAGATTGTAAGGAATATGATCAAGTGGAACCTTTTTAGCTGCTTTCACTTTATTATAGATTGCTTCTACTCCTTTAACCTCAGTATTTCCTGAACCCTGATTATCTGTTGAAGGAGGCATCAAACCTTTCTCTTTAGCATAAGTCTGAGCTGCTGCTCTTTCAGCTTCAGACAAACTTTCTTTCTTGATCCAATGACTATGAGTCATATGTGGAGTTACATAGGCATCGCCTTCATCGCTAGTTATGTCACGAGGATCAAAGATATAGCCATCTTCTGTTGTATACTTACCTGCTAATTTCGCTAATTTAATTTCATCGTCCGTATAAGCAATTTGAGCATTTGGTTTGCCAAGTCGCTCTGGATGGGTAATTGGTGCTAGGAAGGTAAGAATATCATCAACTAACTTGACTTTATCACTTGAAACATCATTAAAACGTTCCAATAGTTTATCCAAAGCGTCAAAATCAGCTTGGCGCCCTTTATTAGAAATCAAATTTTGATGAACTTTTGCTAGTAAATCATAAACCTTGTTGTAAAATTCTTGATCACTAGAAGGGATGGTACTTTTCTTAGCTCCTAACACATGAGACAAACTTTCTTGTTTGGAAAGTTTATTATCAATGGCTGCAACAGTTTCTGCTGAAAGTTCCTTAGCAGAAATATAACGAGAAATTCCATTCTCTTCGAAGACATAACCATCAGCTACTTTTCGAACCGCCTGTTTCACCAATTTTCCATCAATTGGATTGCTTGGAGATGATTGAGGATTTGGTATAGGTTGTGGACTTGGTACTGGGGTAGGATCTGGAGCAGGGATTAGATTTGGTCTTGATGGTAACCAATGACTTGAACTATAATGAAGTGGAATCATTCTTGCAATCTTCTGCTCTAAATCAGACATTTGTGAATAAGGAATAAAGTGATAATGGTCTCCGTGAGGCACTGCTACACCGTTAGCTGTACGTTTGATAATTTGTGCCGGATCAAAGACTAGACCATCCGATTCCACATGGCGTTCTGATAAAGGTTTGGCATACAATTCACTTAGAAGTGTTGGGATATCTTCCCCTTGATTTTGATGATATGTTGGGGTGACAGTCATGTTTGGAGTCTCTGTCAAACTTGGTTGGGCTGGTCTAGCATTATCACTACTTGGTTTACTTGAGCTTGTAGCAGAATGAGAACCCTGTTTACCATTCCAATAAGCTTGAGCAGCGGCCAATTCTCCTGCTGACAAATCACTCTTAGGAATATAGTGGAAATGATTGCCATGTGGTACAACAAAAGCGTCACCTGTATCTTCAATCACATCTGTCGGACTAAATACATACCCATCATCCGTTGTATAAGCGCCTCCAGTTCCTCGATTCGGTGCTGGCGTATTGAGATTAAAGTTTGGTTTAATCGGTGAACTTGGTTTCTCAGGACTGCTTGGTTTCGTATTGTCATCATGACTTTGAACTGGCTGACCTCCAATTGGTAGATTTCGAGCCAATTTTTCTTCCAAAGCAGACATTTGCGAATAAGGAATGAAATGGAAATGATCTCCGTGAGGAACTGCCACACCATTTGCTGTACGTTTTGTAATCTGTGCTGGATCAAACACCAAGCCATCAGACTCCACATGACGTTGGCTAAGTGGCAAAGCATACAATTCTTGAAGGAGACTAGCTAAATCCTCATTTTGACTTTCAGGAGCTTTGGCAGAATCTTGAGGAGCCTCAGATTGACTCCTTCTCACACTAGATCTTGTTTCAGCTCTGCTTGAACGATATGCAACCGTACTTAATTGGCCACCTTTTCCAGATAGGAAGGCTTGGGCAGCAGCTAATTCACTGGCAGACAAATCACTCTTCGGAATATAGTGGAAGTGATTGCCATGAGGAACGATATAGGCATCACCCGTATCTTCGATGATATCAGATGCGTTGAAGATATAACCGTCATCCGTTGTATAACGTCCTTGGGCTCTGGCAGCGACTACCGCCTGATCGTTAGAACCGCCTCCATGATTATGACTGTGTTCCTGCTTCTGACGTTTAATCTCTTCTTTTGTCCGAATATTATCCGCGTGGGTAGCATCCTTGAGGTAAACATAGTATTTCCCGTCTACCTTAATGACATAGCCACCCTTGATTTCATTGACAATGTCTGAATCCTTCAACTGATAATTCGGATCTTTCATGAGGAGTTCTTCACTGATGATAGCGTCATAAGGAACCTTACCATTATAGTAATGATAATGGTCTCCATGAGAGGTCACATAACCTTGATTCGTAATCTTAATAACGATTTGTTCTGCGTTGATGCCCTCTCTCTTACTGACTTCATCAGGTGTCAAGTTCTCTGCCTTTTGACCAGCCTGATCACCGTCTATATAAGCAACTCGATTAGAATCTTTCTTAACTTGACCAGCTTGATACCGTCCAAGTTCATAGGAACAAACACTTAGGGCAAGGACTGCCACTGAACCTGCTACATATTTTTTATTGATTTTCATTCTTTCCTCATTTCAATTCTTCTGCTAGAACACTCATATTTTCTTCCAGATTTTCTAAATAGGTCTTGTCATTTTGTGGGTCTGCCTCTAAAGGATTCAGAGTTTTAAGACCCACACCTGTTGATTTGACAAGAGTTTCAGCTACTTTTGAAGAAGCATTACTTTCTGTAAAAATTGTTTTAACCTTATAGGTCTTAACAAATTCCTGAATTTCTGTTAGTTGTCTTGGACTTGGTTCTTGTTCAGGAGAGATACCTGCAATACCAAGTTGATTAAGTCCAAATCTCTTCGCTAGATAAGAAAAGGCTGTATGTTGTGTTACAAAGGTTTTCTGACTCGCTTTTTCAAATTTAGGCTGGAATTTCTTAGTCAATTCTTGAGCTTTTTTGATAAAGGCTTGCGCATTTTTCTGATAAGTTTCTTTATGCTCACTGTCAACCTCTGAAAGTTTGTCAGCGATAATTTGCGCTTCTTCACCAGCTTTTTCTGGGTCTAGCCAAGTATGAGGATCATAGAGCGTTTTTTCATCAACTCCATCCCCTGCTTCCACATCTTCTAGACCAGGGACACGTTCCAATGTCATTCCCTCTGAAGCCTCTAAAACCTTAACTTTAGATTTTTTTAGATTGGGATCCAAACTTCCTGCCCAAGATTCGAGCGTATGCGAATGATAAACAAAGACATCTGCATCGTATATTGCTGCAATGTCATTTGCTGAAGGTTCAAAGGAGTGAATTCCGCTACTTGACTGAATCATCCGAACATCATTCAAGTCACCAGATACTTCCTTGACCATAGCGTAGATAGGATAGAAACTGGTCACAATTTTCATCCCTTTCCCTGTCTGACTTTCCTTTTGAACACAAGCACCTAAACACAAAAGAAAGATACTTAACAATACTAAAAATAAACTTTGTTTCTTCATGGATAACCCCTTAACTATTTAATTAACTGGTAAACATTCTACTCCTAAAAATTTAATCTGTCAAGCTATTTTAATAAAAAAATTGAAATTTCTTTCACATATAAAAATCTGCTGAGTTTCAACAACTCAACAGATTCTCACTTTATATACTCAATGAAAATCAAAGAGCAAATTAGGAAGCTAGCCGTAGGTTGCTCAAAACACTGTTTTGAGGTTGTAGATAAGACTGACGAAGTCAGCTCAAAACATGTTTTTGAGGTTGTAGATGAAACTGACGAAGTCAGTAACCATACATACGGCAAGGCGAAGCTGACGTAGTTTGAAGAGATTTTCGAAGAGTATTATTCTTCTATGGTAGAATGCTTATAACCATAAGTGAAGTAAATAAGACTTCCTATCAACAAAGCAACTAGGAAAGCAATCCAAGTTTCCATATTATACTGCAACATGAAGGATAAACAAATGATGATTGATAAAATTGGTAACAGAGGTACCAAGGGTGTTTTAAATTCCCCAGCTTTTGGCATCCCTTTTTCTTTCCGTAAGCGAATCAGACCATAAGCTAACATAATCAAGTAGGCTAAGGTACAAATATTTAAGAAGGCTGCGATACTAGCAAGAGGGAACATTCCTGCTGCTACTGCTGAAGCTAGACCTGTTAAAATAGTAGCATTTTTTGGTACCTTGCTTGTTTTGGTCAGTTCTTTAAAGGCAGCAGGCATTAAGCCATCGCGTGCTAAACTGTAAATCATACGCGATAGGGCATAGGTCATCGAAATACAAACTGTAATCAAGGTCAAGATAGCCACCAATGACACATAGTTGGCTGCCCAACTAATCCCAATGCTACGAAGGGCAAAGGCAACGGCATCATCAACATTTAGATGGCTATAGTGAACTACACCAGTCAAGACAAGCGTCACCAAGGCATAAAGAATGGTTACGATAGAAAGCGATAAGACAATCCCTCTAGGAATATTTTTTTGAGGAGTCTTGACCTCATCTACGGCCATAGAAATGGATTCAAATCCCAAAAAACCGAAGAACATCAAGGACGCACCAGCCATAATACCAGTACTAGCACCATAGATTTGTCCAAAACCATAAGGAGCAAAATTGCTCCAATTATCAAGCTTGATATGCCAAATTCCTACTAAAACAAAGAGAGCTAAAGCGGAAAATTTCAAAATCACTAGAATAGAATTAAAGCGTAAGGCTGCCTTGGCATTTAGTAAAACAAGCGAGGTAACTAAAACTAAGACAAGAATAGGTAAGAAATCAACAAATGTGCCAGCTTGAGGATTAAAGGTGCCATTTAAAGCCTGAGGAAGGGCTATCCCATATTGAGAAAGCAAGCCTTTAAAATAAGCTGCCCAACCCGAAGCCACACCAGATATGGCTGTCATGAACTCCATCATGGTTAACCAACCAGCCAACCAGGCTGGGAATTCTCCTAAAATAGCATAGAGATAACTGTAGGCACCACCTGTAGCAGGTACTCGTGAAGCAAATTCTGCAAAAAAGAGGGCTGATAATCCCACACACAAGGCAGAAATCACGATTGAAATCACTAGGGCTGGACCAGCTAGAGTTGCGGCTGCAGTACCTGTGATTGTAAAGACACCTGTCCCTACCATGGCTCCAATACCCAGCAAAATCAAATCCCATAACTTCAAATGCCTGTGCATCTCTGTTTTATCTAAACTAACGTTCTTTGTTCTAAATATATTCATCTTTGACTCCAAAATAAAATGATGATTCTATTTTACCATAAATATAGGAGATTTGTGAATATTTATAAAATATTTTTCTGAAAAAATCTGACTACCTTTTTGCAATAGCTTATACTCAATGAAAATCAAAGAGCAAACTAGGAAACTAGCCACAGGCTGTACTTGAGTACGGCAAGGCGACGTTGACGTGGTTTGAATTTGATTTTCGAAGAGTATTAAGAACCAAAACTCTTGAAGAAGTTGACAATGGCTTGCCAGAGGGCGCTTAGGAAATTACCGCCGTCTTCTAGCGCCTTATCAGCATCAAAGTTAAGGTTGATATTTTTAAAACTGTCGCCAGCTTGTGAAACAATACTTTGTTTAAGCTCATTCAGTGTTTTAGTGAAGTCTGTATTGCTAAGAATATCACTTTTTGAGAGATTCAAAGCAAAATTGATGATCATATTGATCTGGTTTCCTGTTATAACCTGATCAAGTTTGTAATTTTTTAAGGTATCTTCAACAATTTTACGGACATCTTCCTCTGTCAAATTTCCCTTGCTTTCTTTAGCTTTGGCAAGTCCTGACTTGATATCGGCTAGGGCAACGTTTAATTTATTAGCATCATAGCCTGTTTTGTCCTTGTTTTCAGCATTGATATCGGACAAAGCCTTCAGCTCTTCTTGAGCCAAATCTTTGTTGGCTTGTGGCACCTTGGCTCCATTAGCTTCCAGCGAATAGTAAATCCCGGCTAAGGCACTCTCTCCTGTAACGGGAATAGGTGCTGCTACAGTGATTTTGGCGTGTTCCACACCCAAAGTTACGGCTGCATTTCGGTACATATCCTGAGTTACCTTGGTGATATTTTCAGGTGTTTCAATCTTGACCTCAAGTGGCGATTTGTCCCCTAGCTTTTGAATCTTGGCTGATGAATACAACTGTAAACTAGAGTCATTGGCCACATTCATAATCTTAGAATAGACATCAGGCGTCATGGTCTTGAGTTCTTTGGTGTCTGTTGAGGCATTGTAGCCTAGTTTTTTAAGGGTTTGATTTTTTTGGTCTTCAGACAATGATGAACCTAGGACATATTCAGGTTGGACATAGGTTTCATCGATGACTTTTTGAACATCTGTTGCTGCATGGACGCTATTTATAGCTGTTACTGCCCACAAGACCGCAGCACTAGTCAGAAAGAGTTTCTTTCTCATAGGGAATTTCCTCCTTTACCTTTCTAAAGTAATATATCTATCTTAAAGAAAACTTATAACAAAAACACCTGGGCTAGCCAGATGTTGAAAAGAGAGTGAAACATTTGATGATGTAAAGGTTGAGTTGCACTTGTCTAGAATAATAATAGTTTCCTCCATTTACATAGAGTTCTGCACCGTGAAAAACGGAAATGGGGTGAATATAACTATAAGTCTTTCCAGTGGTATTACCAAGCAAGGGAGCAACAGTCTCACGAGAGTACTGTTTGGCCAGAGCCAAGGTATTTTCCTTGCCATTTTGGGCGATAAAATCGATATAGGCAGGTCCAAAATTATAGGCTTGAACAGCCGTCCAGACATCTACCCCCTTCTTCTGGGCCAGATAGAGATTGTCTGTCAGAGTTTGAACGCCTTGCCGAATGCTAGAGGCGTTATCATTGATGGTATTGGTTGAACCACTTGCAGACTCACTAGATTGCATAACATCGCCTTCTTTTCCTTTTGTTTCGGTATAAATCATAGCGAGCACAAGCTCTTCGTTTGCTGGTGTGTCTTTTTCACTCAAGATTTCTCGCACCATGGGTTGATAGGTCATGACTTGCTTGACATCTTGGTGAACGCGGTAAGCTTTATAGCCAGCAAAAAGGAAGACTGCTAGTACAAGCACTCTTCGAATTCGTTTAAACATTATTTACTTTGGATATCCTCGATATTTTTGATTAAGATAGAGTAAGTTCCATTGTCGTTTTGGATAAACTCAACAGACTCGGCGTCTTGATAGACGTTATTGGGAACGATGAGCTCAATTCCATTTGACAAGGAAAGTTTTTGGTTTTCAAATTTCTTAAGCTGACGACTGGCATCAATTTCATCAAATTGCACAGGTTCTGGTACAGCTTCTTTAACTTGATCAATAAAGCTTAATCGAGCCGTCAGGTTGTTATCAAAAAGGTCGTTGGCCAATCTTTCTGGTGACAATTCATTGCTTTCTTCCAGATTGTTAAAAATAGCTGATTTGACCTTAGATTGAAATTGAAAATCATCTGTGTTAAAGGTTTCAGCAATTCTCTGAGCCGTTTTTTCCAGCTCCTTGATGGATTTCTTGGGTGAAATCTTAGGGGCGACGGCAAGAAGATTATCTGAAAAATAGTTCAAAAAAGTCCCGTTGTACTTGATTCGTTTTTCAATCAGATGGTACTTACGACTCTGAAGATTGACCACCAAGGCCTCATCAGCCCCTGTTCCAAATCCAGGCAGGTTATTCTGAGTCAGCTTGATTGGATTATCAACTTCTCCTCCGAGGTGAGTCAAGGTCTCACGCAGGGCAATTCTCAAGAAAGCGAAATGTTCCACGCCTTCTTTAGAAAATTGCACAAAAATCAAGTCATTGGTCTTGAGGTTTTCAGAAATACTGAACTCTTCTTTCCAGAGATTAGCCAGTGTTACTGATGTCTCCAACAAATCGTCTGTGATGTGATTGAAGAAGGGATTTTCTTCTTCGAAAATCCCAGTCTTGGCTTCATCTGAATACACACGTTCAATTTTTTTCCGCAGGTATTCTTCGATTTTTGGAGTGATATTGAGAAACTTATCCGCCAGGAACAGCTCGGTATCATCCGGGCTGAACTGGTGAATAATGGCTTTCTTAATATAAATGTCCATAAAAGTATTAGTCCTCGTATAGTGGGAAGGCATCTGTCAATTCTTTAACTTCACTTCTCACTTCTTCTAAGACAGCTTTATTTTCTGCATTTTTAAGGGTTTTAATGATGAGTTCAGCCACTTTGCGACTTTCTTCTTCACCAAATCCACGTGCAGTAATGGCTGCTGCTCCGATACGAATCCCACTTGTCTTGAATGGTGACAAGCTTTCGTAAGGGATTGAGTTTTTATTTAGGGTAATATTGACTTCATCCAGCAAGTTTTGAGCAACTTTTCCGTTTTCTACAACCTTAGTCACATCAACAAGGAAGAGATGGTTTTCAGTCCCGCCAGAAATAATACGGAAATCAGGGTCTTGCAAGAAGACATCTGCCATAGCCTTGCTGTTCTTGATAACATTGGCAGCATATTCCTTGAAAGCTGGATCCAAAACTTCTTTGAAGGAAACAGCCTTCGCAGCCACAACATGTTCCAAAGGACCTCCCTGAATACCAGGGAAAATAGCTGAATTGATTTTCTTAGCAAGTTCTTCGTCATTGGTCAAAATCAAACCACCACGTGGTCCACGAAGGGTTTTATGAGTCGTTGTTGTAGTGATATGGGCGTATGGTACTGGGCTTGGGTGAAGACCAGCCGCAACCAAACCAGCGATATGGGCCATATCCACCATGAGCTTAGCACCAACAGCATCAGCAATTTCACGGAATTTTGAAAAGTCGATAATTTGAGAATAGGCTGAAGCACCTGCTACAATCAGTTTTGGTTTTACTTCTTGGGCTTGTTTCAAAATAGCATCAAAGTCCAAGAGTTCGGTCTCAGGATCCACACTATAAGAAACAAAGTTGTAGGTTTGACCAGAGAAGCTGACAGGAGCTCCGTGAGTCAAGTGTCCACCAGCTGCTAAATCCATTCCCATAACAGTATCACCTGGCTCAATCAAGGCCATGTATGCCGCACAGTTAGCTTGGCTTCCTGAGTGAGGTTGGACATTGGCAAATTTAGCACCGAAAATTTCTTTTGCGCGTTCAATGGCTAGAGTTTCTACCATATCTACCACATCTGTACCACCATAATAACGGCGTCCTGGGTAGCCTTCGGCGTATTTATTCGTCAAGATAGACCCTTGAGCTGCCATAACTGCCTTGGAAACCACGTTTTCCGAAGCAATCAACTCAATGTTGTTTTGTTGGCGTTCTTCTTCTTTGGAAATAGCATTCCAGAGATCAGCATCATATGCTTTAAAATCATCTTTGTCAAAAATCATAGGTCTTCTCCTTTATAGTGTGACTGGTCCCTTAATTTAATTTTACAGTAAGAAAGTAAACTAAAAGATGCGAATAAACCGTTTCTGCACTTTATCACAAGTATAACCAACTTTTTCATAAAATGCATGAGCACCCAGACGATGATCGGCAGAGTTCAAGCGGATAAACCCATAACCGCGTCTTTTTGCTTCTTGCTCCAACCCTTGTAGTAAGCTTTTACCAATACCTTGACCTTGTACTTGAGGTGAAACTGCTAAGCCTAAGATGTTAAATCCTGCTTTAGAATAAAGGGATTCATAAACCTCAGCGTGGACATATCCAAGTAAGACATGACTGTTTACATCCTCATAGCCAAGTAGAAAATGATGGGAATCCTGAGACAGTCTAGCTAGTTGGCTAGCCGTTTCCCCTGGACTAAAAGAATAACCCAAAGCCTCTTGGTTAATCTCGCATATAGCATTTATATCTGTTTCTTTCAAATCTCTTAGCATCTTCATTCCTCCTCAAAAGAAATCTCTGGCAACTGAACAAGAATATCTTCTCGCTTAATGGCCCCTTGGCGTAAGATTTTCACCTTGGCTCCAGACAAGTCTAAAATAGTTGAATCCTGTCCAGTTAGAAAAGCATCGTCTTCCAGCCCCAGAACATCTTGGTCAAAATCCTCTAGAATTTGATTAAAGCTCACTCCACTTGCCTGACCTGAGATATTGGCAGACGGTCCAATCAAGGGACCTGTCTCTCGAATAAAATCCAGAGTAATGGGGTGACTAGGCATCCGAAATCCAACAGTTGCAAGACCAGAATTGATCCAATAGGGAACTCTGTCATTGGCTTCGAGAATAATGGTCAAGGGACCTGGTAAAAAGATCTCGACAAGTTTTTGTAGATAAGCTGGCTGATTCTTTGAAAAGTGCAAGATGTCCTCTAGAGAGGCAACATTGAGGTTAAGAGCCTTGTCTCTAGGACGACGTTTGAGTTGGTATACATGATCAACCGCTTTTTCGTCTAGAGCCTTGGCAAAAAGACCGTAAACAGTCTCTGTAGGCAGAACGACAGCTCCACCATTTTCCAACTCTTGTCTAATCTTGTTTATCATCAACGACAACCATCCTATCTTGTCCAAACTGGTCCTTTAGTGTCCGAACTCTTTTTTCAGGAAGATGTTTCCTAAAAAGTTCAGGAACACTTTGACCTTGTTTGTATCCAATTTCAAGGTAAATCTTACCACCATCTTTGAGATAGCCCTTTGCATCTTCCGCAATTCTACGGTAAATAGCTAGACCATCCTCATCTGTAAAGAGAGCTAGATGAGGCTCTGAATGCAAAACATTCAAACCGACTTCAGACTCATCTCGACGAGAGATATAGGGTGGATTGGATACAATTATATCATATTTTTCAGAAATTTCTGCAAAACAATCAGATTTTTTAAAAAATATATTAAGTTTTTGATTTTTAGCATTTTCGCTAGCTAAATCTAAAGCATCTTGGGAAATATCCGCTGCTGTTACTGACCAATCTTGTCTGTTTTTTGCTAAGGCGATAGCAATAGCTCCACTACCTGTTCCAATATCCAGAACTGAAAGATTCGTCTCAGGATTTTCAGCCAGGATAAGCTCCACCAACTCCTCTGTTTCTGGACGAGGAATCAATACTCGCTCATCAACTGTTAACTGCATTCCATAAAAATCTGCCTGTCCGATGATATACTGTGCCGGTTTATGAGCTGCTAACTGTTGGAAAATTCCTTTTACAAATACTTCTTCCTCTTCCGTCACTTCATGCTGGAGGGCAAAAACAAAGTCCGTAAAAGATAGATTTTTCAGGCTACGATAGACAAAAGAGAGGCTTTCTGCTTCCTCTCCTTGTCTTATCAATTCTTCTTCAAAATCTGAAAATAATTGAGCTAATTTCATTATTTGTTTAATTCTTCTAATTTTTGCGTTTGGTCATAAAGCACCAAGGCGTCCACAACTTCGTCCAATTTACCAGATAAAATCGTATCTAGTTTTTGGAGGGTTAAGCCGATACGGTGGTCTGTGACACGGTTTTGTGGGAAATTATAAGTACGGATTCGTTCTGAACGGTCACCAGTACCAATAGTCGACTTACGCTCAGCGTCTTGTTCATCTTGTGCAATTTGTGCAAAGTGGTCAGCAACACGCGCACGGATGATTTTCATGGCTTTCTCACGGTTCTTCTGCTGAGTACGTTCTTCCTGCATCTCAACCTTGATATTGGTTGGCAAGTGAACAATACGAACGGCAGTCGCAACCTTATTGACGTTCTGTCCACCAGCACCAGAGGCGTGGTAGATATCAACACGAAGGTCTTTTGGATCAATGTCGTATTCAACCTCTTCAACTTCAGGCATGACAAGAACTGTCGCTGTGGAAGTATGAACACGACCTTGGCTTTCTGTCACAGGGACACGTTGCACACGATGGGCTCCAGACTCATACTTAAGTTTAGAGTATACAGATTGACCCGAAACCATGGCAACCACTTCTTTGAAACCACCGACACCATTCATAGAAGCTTCCATAACTTCAAAGCGCCATCCTTGAGCTTCAGCATACTTTTGGTACATGGTTAGCAAATCTCCAGCGAAAAGTGCTGCCTCGTCTCCACCAGCAGCGCCACGGATTTCAAGGATAATATTCTTGTCATCGTTTGGATCTTTAGGAAGGAGCAAGATTTTCAGTTTTTCTTCGTATTCTTCTTTTTCAGACTTGGCATCTTTGAGCTCTTGCTTGGCCATTTCTTCCAAGTCCGCATCTCCACCTGATTCCTTAATCATCTCTTCGGCATCAACGATGTTTTGAAGGACTTGTTTGTACTCACGGTAAGCCGTCACTGTATCACGGCTTGAAGCCTCTTCTTTTGAGAGCTCCATGAAACGCTTGGTGTCCGAAACCACATCTGGGTCACTGAGCAACTCTCCTAATTCTTCATAACGGTCTTCTACAGCTTGTAGTTGATCATAGATGTTCATTTTTCTTCATTCTCCTTATTGATTTCAGGGGCAAAATAATGTTTACGGCAAACTGAGACATAGGTTTCATTACCACCAATCTGGATCTGTTCTCCATCGTAAACGGGCAGTCCATCCTGTGTTCGCAAGACCATAGTCGCCTTTTTCTTACAATACTGGCAAATGGTCTTGATTTCGTCAATTTTATCTGCTAAAAGCAAGAGATATTTGGAACCTTCGAACAATTCATTGCGAAAGTCATTTTTCAAACCAAAAGCCATGACAGGTATGTCTAACTCGTCAACAACTCGAGCCAGGTCGTAAACATGGTGACGCTTGAGAAACTGAGCTTCATCGACCAAAACACAGTAAGGTTTTTCTGATAGGTCTCGGATATAGCCGAAGATATCAGTTGTTTCCTCAATCGCAATGGCAGGGCGTTTCATGCCAATACGACTCGACACATAGCCAACACCGTCACGCGTATCCAGAGCCGAGGTCATAATCACAACACCTTTTCCTTGCTCCTCATAGTTATAGGCCACCTTGAGAATCTCGATTGTCTTTCCAGAGTTCATGGTCCCATAACGATAATACAACTGTGCCATGTTTCTTGCTTCACGTCCATTTCTAAATTTTTGCTACATTCTAGTATATCATAATTTTCTTAAGCTTTAAACGGCAAAATGTGGTAAAATAGAAGAAATCAAAAACTAGTGGAGGAAGCTATTATGCCATTTGTACGCATCGATTTATTTGAAGGACGCACGCTCGAGCAAAAGAAAGCTCTTGCTAAGGAAGTAACGGAAGCGGTTGTCCGCAACACTGGAGCCCCTCAATCTGCTGTCCATGTCATCATCAACGACATGCCAGAAGGAACTTACTTCCCACAAGGGGAAATGCGCACCAAATAAGCTAGCTTAAGCAGAATTGCTTAGGCTTTTTCAATCTCCAAGTAGCATCCATTGAAGAAATAGTCCAAATTTGTTACAATTTGAGAAGAGACTTGGAATATTCCAAGAAAAGAGCAATTTATTAAAGGAAACATTATGATTACACGTGAATTTGATACCATCGCTGCTATCTCTACTCCACTAGGTGAAGGGGCTATTGGTATTGTCCGCCTGAGCGGAACAGAAAGTTTTGCTATTGCGCAAAAGATTTTCAAAGGAAAAGACTTGAGCAAGGTTGCTAGCCACACTCTCAACTACGGTCACATTGTTGATCCTCAGACAGGAAAAGTCATGGACGAGGTTATGGTTGGGGCTATGAAGTCTCCAAAGACCTTCACTCGTGAGGATATTATCGAGATTAACACTCACGGTGGGATTGCGGTGACCAATGAGATTCTCCAGCTAGCTATCCGTGAAGGAGCTCGATTGGCTGAACCTGGTGAATTTACTAAACGTGCCTTCCTAAATGGACGTGTTGACTTGACTCAGGCTGAAGCCGTTATGGACATCATCCGCGCCAAGACAGACAAGGCCATGAACATTGCGGTCAAACAACTGGACGGCTCCCTTTCTGATCTTATCAATAATACCCGTCAAGAAATCCTCAATACACTTGCCCAAGTCGAGGTCAATATTGATTATCCTGAGTATGATGATGTTGAGGAAGCTACTACTGCTGTTGTCAGAGAAAAGACAATAGAGTTTGAAGAATTACTAACTAATCTTCTTCGAACAGCACGCCGTGGCAAAATCCTCCGTGAAGGAATTTCCACTGCCATCATCGGCCGTCCTAACGTTGGGAAATCAAGCCTTCTCAACAACCTCTTACGTGAAGACAAGGCAATCGTAACCGATATTGCTGGTACGACACGTGATGTCATTGAAGAATACGTCAACATCAACGGTGTTCCTCTAAAATTGATTGATACAGCTGGTATCCGTGAAACGGATGACATCGTGGAACAAATCGGAGTTGAGCGTTCGAAAAAAGCCCTCAAGGAAGCTGATCTAGTTCTACTAGTGCTAAATGCCAGTGAACCACTAACCGCCCAAGACAGACAACTTCTTGAGATTAGCCAAGATACAAACCGTATTATTCTTCTTAATAAAACCGACCTACCTGAAGCGATTGAAACTTCTGAACTTCCAGAAGATGTCATCCGTATTTCAGTTCTTAAAAACCAAAACATTGATAAGATTGAAGAACGTATTAATGACCTCTTCTTTGAAAATGCTGGTTTGGTTGAGCACGATGCTACCTACTTGTCAAACGCCCGTCATATTTCCTTGATTGAAAAGGCTGTTGAAAGTTTGCAAGCTGTTAATGAAGGTCTTGAACTGGGGATGCCGGTTGACTTGCTTCAAGTTGACTTGACTCGTACTTGGGAAACCCTCGGAGAAATCACTGGGGATGCTGCTCCTGATGAACTCATCACCCAACTCTTTAGCCAATTCTGTTTAGGAAAATAAGAAAAATCCATGCTCGTTATTGCGGTCATGGATTTTATTGTCTTATTAGTAATCTGGTCTTAAGACACCTGTTACAGTTGCCTTAGTCGCTTCGTAGTCGCCATCTACGACGACTTTGATAATGCGTTTGGCATCTTCTTCTGGTGCTGGAACAAGAGGTAGACGAGTTGGGCCAGCTGCAAATCCCATATAGTTGAGAACGGCCTTAACTGGAGCAGGACTTGGATAAGAGAAGAGGGCATTGACCTTAGGAATGAATTTACGTTGAATAGCTGCGGCTTTCTTCATATCGCTTTCTGCAATGGCAGTAAACATCTCGTGCATTTCATCCCCATTTGTATGAGAGGCAACAGAAATGACCCCGTCCGCACCAAGGTTCATGGCATGAAAAGCATCGCCATCCTCACCAGTATAGACCAAGAACTCTTCTGGCTTATGCTCAATCAAGTAAGCCATATTAGCCAAGCTAGTACATTCTTTGACCCCAATGATATTTGGATGGTCAGCCAAGCGAAGCATGGTTTCTGGAGTCAATTCGACAACTACACGCCCTGGAATGTTATAGATAATAATTGGTAGGTCAGAAGCATCTGCAATGGCTTTAAAATGCTGATACATTCCTTCTTGAGAAGGTTTGTTGTAGTAAGGAACAATAGCAAGCCCAGCTGCGAAACCACCAAATTCCGCTACTTCTTTGACAAACTCGATCGAGTCTCGCGTATCATTGGTACCTACACCCGCAATCAAAGGCACACGTCCATTGACAATCTTTTGTACAGCCGCAAAGAGTTCCAACTCCTCATCGTGGGTTAAAGTTGGACTCTCAGCAGTGGTCCCTGCGAGAAGAATTCCATCCGTATGATGAGCCAATAGATGTTCAATCAAGGCTGGAATGGCATCAAGGTTGATGGAACCATCCTCGTGGAAGGGAGTAATAAAGGCTGTGATGATTTTACACTCTTTTAAATCTTGATAAGACATGAAAACACCTCTCTATTTCAAAGAAGGAGTTCATATGAACTCCTAAACGTTATGACTATTTTAATTCAAATTTCAATTCGGCAGTTGGACGAACCAATCCACGTTCATGAAGAGTTTCAGCAATCTGAACTGAGTTCCAAGCAGCACCTTTGAGAAGGTTATCTGAAACAACCCACATGTGAATTCCTTTTTCTGCATCCAAGTCTTTACGGATACGACCAACAAAGGTATCACGTGAACCAACTGCATTGATGGCTTGAGGATAGATTTGATGAGCTACATCATCTTCAAGGACAGCGCCTGGGAAGGCTGCGATAGCTGCTTTCACTTCTTCAATTGGAGCCACTTCTTTTGTTTCAATGTAAACAGACTCAGAGTGAGCTGACAAGACTGGAATGCGCACACATGTTGCAGATACTGCAATGCTATCATCTTCCATGATTTTCTTAGTTTCCTTAGTCATCTTCATCTCTTCGTAAGTGTAATCATTGTCAGTGAAGACATCGATTTGTGGAAGAGCGTTAAAGGCGATAGGATAGTGTTTCTTGTCACCACCTGAAGGTAAGATTTCCGCATGCAAATCACGTGGATTCACACCATCATTCAAGACTTCACGAAGTTCACGTTGTGTTTCAAGAATCGCTCCCATACCAGCACCTGAGACAGCTTGGTAAGTTGAAACGATGATACGATCCAAGCCCCATTTTTGACGGACAGGTTCAAGCGCCACCATCATTTGGATTGTTGAACAGTTAGGGCAGGCAATGATACCGTTGTGGGCATCAAGTGCATGAGCATTGACCTCTGGAACAACCAAAGGAACGTCTGGATTTTGACGGAAGTAAGATGTATTATCAACTACTACCGCTCCAGCTTTCACTGCGTATGGTGCATACTTAGCTGATGTAGAACCACCTGCCGAAAAGAGAGCAATATCAACTCCTTCAAAAGCTGTTTCAGTCGTTTCTTCAATTGTAATATCTTGATCTTTAAATTTCAAAGTCTTGCCTGCTGAACGTGCAGAAGCAAGTAAACGGATTTTATCGATTGGAAGTGTTGATTCTTCCAACATTTTTATCATCTGAGCTCCGACAGCACCTGTCGCGCCGACTACAGCAACTGTATATCCCATAAATAACCTCTTTCGGAATTTTCTAAAAATTTCTATAATAGATGTATTATACTACTTTTTCCATGAATTGCAAAGCTTTTTCATCATTTTTTGGAAAATAAAAATCCCCAGTAGCTAGACCAGGGACTAAGAGGCATCTTCATGTGATGAGCAGGTTCACACAACTCATCAAGGTCCGCTCCTGCGTTATGACCTCCTTATGCTCAATAGTAGCCCGAAGACTACCTATCGACTCATCGCATCTATTATTCTACTAAAGAGAATAACTTTTGTCAACAGACAAAACTCTTTATACTCTTCAAAAATCTCTTCAAACTTCGTCAGCGTCGCCTTACCGTATATATGTGACTGACTTCGTCAGTCTTATCTACAACCTCAAAACAGTGTTTTGAGCAACCTGCGGCTAGCTTCCTAGTTTGCTCTTTGATTTTCATTGAGTATTAGTTTTATTTACACAGGTGCATAAGAAATATCTTTGAAAAATTTGGGGCAGATTTGGGGCAGAGATAACAAAAACCCTTGTAAATCAAGAGTCCACTGAAAAAATAGGTCTCTTACTTTTAATGAAATGAAAACCGAGGAATCTCTCGTTAATTTGAGCGAATTCCTCGGTTATTTTGTATTTATTAAGGTCATAATTCGTTTCATATTGACCACGAAGATGGTTGTTGCTGCCTGTAACTCCATGCTGAAAAGACCCGATGCTCTCGCGACATCAAAGCCATGTCTCTGTTTTAGTTCGGCATTCTTTGCTTCGATTTTATAGCGATGTCT
>NZ_JAIRCA020000008.1:0-64139 GCF_020089495.2 Streptococcus mitis subsp. hohhotensis
GTGGGCTTTTATCTGTTTTATCATGGGAAATCCCTCCTTAACTATAAGTTTATCACATAAAAAAGAAACCCAAATACAGAATTGTATTTGAATTTCTTAACTTAATGACATTGTTCTTTCACCGCCTTTTCCATTTTGTGGTATAATGAAAAATGTTGACAAATAGTATAATAAAAACAAAGGAGAAACAGCATGCTGAAATGGGAAGACTTGCCCGTGGAAATGAAATCAAGCGAGGTTGAGTCTTACTACCAGCTTGTCTCTAAAAGGAAGGGTTCGCTGATTTTCAAGCGTTGTTTGGATTGGGCTTTGGCCTTGGTCTTGCTAATTTTGACTTCACCAGTTTTTCTCATCTTGAGTATTTGGATCAAGTTGGATAGCAAGGGGCCAGTGATTTACAAGCAAGAGCGCGTGACCCAGTACAATCGACCTTTCAAGATTTGGAAGTTCCGTACCATGGTGACGGATGCAGACAAAAAAGGAAGTTTGGTGACTTCTGCTAACGATAGTCGCATTACCAAGGTTGGCAATTTCATCCGCCGTGTGCGTTTGGACGAACTGCCTCAGCTGGTCAATGTTCTTAAAGGTGAGATGTCCTTTGTAGGGACGCGTCCTGAAGTGCCTCGTTACACAGAGCAGTATAGCCCTGAAATGATGGCAACCTTGCTTTTACCAGCAGGGATTACCTCTCCAGCCAGCATCAACTACAAGGATGAGGACACCATTATTAGTCAAATGACGGAGAAAGGTTTGTCGGTTGACCAGGCCTATGTGGAGCATGTTCTTCCTGAAAAGATGCGCTATAACCTTGCCTATCTCCGAGAGTTTAGTTTCCTTGGAGACATCAAAATCATGTTTCAAACCGTGTTTGAAGTGCTAAAATAAAGTAGTCATGAGAAAATGAGTACAAATAAAAGGAGCAAATCAATGCCAAATTACAATATTCCATTTTCACCACCCGATATTACGGAAGCAGAAATTGCTGAAGTAGCGGATACCCTGCGTTCTGGTTGGATCACAACAGGTCCTAAGACAAAAGAACTAGAGCGTCGCTTGTCTCAATACACACAGACGCCTAAGACTGTCTGCCTCAATTCTGCAACTGCCGCTCTTGAGTTGATTTTGCGCGTCTTGGAAGTTGGACCTGGTGATGAAGTCATCGTTCCAGCCATGACCTATACAGCTTCATGTAGTGTCATTACTCACGTAGGAGCGACCCCTGTCATGGTGGATATTCAAGCAGATACGTTTGAGATGGACTATGACTTGCTGGAGCAAGCTATCACTGAGAAAACTAAGGTGATCATCCCAGTAGAACTTGCAGGGATTGTTTGCGACTATGACCGTTTGTTCCAAGTTGTGGAAAAGAAACGTGACCTCTTTACTGCTTCAAGCAAGTGGCAAAAAGCCTTTAACCGTATTGTGATTGTCTCTGATAGTGCCCACGCTTTGGGATCTACTTATAAAGAACAACCAGCTGGTTCTATCGCTGACTTTACTTCCTTCTCATTCCATGCTGTTAAGAACTTTACAACGGCAGAAGGTGGAAGTGCCACTTGGAAGGCCAATCCAGCGATTGATGACGAAGAGATGTACAAGGAATTCCAAATTCTTTCCCTTCACGGACAAACTAAGGATGCTCTTGCCAAGATGCAACTGGGCTCATGGGAATACGATATCGTAACACCAGCCTACAAGTGCAATATGACAGATATCATGGCATCACTTGGATTGGTACAATTGGATCGTTACCCAAGTTTGCTTGGCCGGCGTAAGGACATCGTGGACCGTTATGATCGTGGTTTTTCAGGTTCTCGTATCCATCCATTGGCACACAAGACTGATAGTGTCGAATCTTCACGCCACCTCTACATCACCCATGTAGAAGGAGCAAGCCTAGAAGAACGCAACCTCATCATTCAAGAATTGGCTAAAGCAGGAATTGCAAGTAACGTACACTATAAACCGCTTCCACTCTTAACAGCCTATAAGAATCTTGGCTTTGATATGGCGAATTATCCTAAGGCCTATGCCTTCTTTGAAAATGAAATTACGCTCCCTCTTCACACTAAATTAAGCGATGAAGAAGTGGACTATATCATTGAGACTTTCAAAACAGTTTCTGAAAAAGTGCTAACTTCATCAAAAAAATGACAAACTACAGTCAAGTAATAGTGATTCTGTTTCTAAAAAGTCTAATTGAGTGTAAAACTGTTGTTTTCAATTGAAAGTCCTATAGTAAAATGAAATAAAAACAGGACAAATTAATCAGGATAGTCAAATTAATTTCTAGCAATATTTTAGAAGCAAAGGTGTACTCTTATAGTTTCAATATACTGTATGGTTTGAAATGAGATGTGAGCAATTTGGTGTAGCATTTAGAATTTTTATTAGGCATCATTTAGAAAATGTAGTGTCTTGTTCTAGTTTTCAATTCACCCTATTTTTTGAAAGACGCGAGTTTCCACGAATGAGGTTGTGGAAACTCGCGTCTTTCTTTTTTGTTTTCAGAATATTGTTCAAAGTTTTGAGACTATTTTTCATGTTCTAGTCATTCTTTTGAAATAATCTATAAAACACGTGTCTACAATGATCTATATGTCCTATTCCAGTATTTTAGAAGAACTGCGTCTATTTTTATAGAGCTTGAATCTAGCTTTTATAGAAAATCTATTTAAGAAATATATTGTATTGTTTTGATTTCAATCCGCTATATGAACGATATTCATGTAAATATACCTGGTGAATGCTTGCATGACAAGATATTTGTTCTTGTATTTATAAATTAGTATTTTACGAGATATCAACATGCTTTAAATACAGTGAATAGGATATTTTTATGTTCAAGCTAAGAAAGATAGTAATCACTTTTGAATGGAAGGTTAAAGAATTATTAGAAGTATGGTTAGATATATAAATGGTCACGCTTTCACAATTTTGATATTTTATTGTGTTATTCCTTGACAATTTTGATTTAAAAATATATTATAAAGAAAATGACAGCGGTGTCATTTTCTGGTATGGAATTTATATGAATATTAAATTAGGACATAATATTTTTAATTGGAGGCTAATATGAAATCTTTTCAACAAAATGAGGTTTTCTCTATTCGTAAGTCTAAGGTGGGAGTTTGCTCAGTTCTCTTAGCGGTTTTATTTATTGGAACACAAAGTGTTTTAGCTAATGAAGTAGTTGGTGAAACTTCTTCGTCTAAAGATAATATGCAAATGAACTCTTTGTTGAGTAGCACATCTACATCATTATCTGCGGAACCCCATTCTGATACTCTCAGTCTTGATAACAATTCAAGTTTAAGTACTGATAATAATGGAGGAGTGAGTATTAATCAAAATAAACCTGATATAACAAATGATACTATGATTGGTAACATCTCTGGGATGGAAGTGAATACTATTTTAAGTACTAATCTGAACGAACACGTAGCTTTGAATGTTAAAGATTATGGAGCAATAGGTGACGGGGTTAATGATGATCGTCAAGCAATTCAAGATACAATAGATGCTGCAGCTAAAGGACTAGGTGGAGGAAATGTATATTTTCCTGAAGGAACTTATTTAGTAAAAGAAATTGTTTTTTTAAAAAGTCATACACACTTAGAATTGAATGAGAAAGCTACCATTCTAAATGGTATAAATATTAAGAATCACCCTTCTATTGTTTTTATGACAGGTTTATTTACGGATGATGGTGCGCAAGTAGAATGGGGCCCAACAGAAGATATTAGTTATTCTGGTGGTACTATTGATATGAACGGTGCTTTGAATGAAGAAGGAACTAAAGCAAAAAATCTACCACTTATAAATTCTTCAGGTGCATTTGCTATTGGGAATTCAAATAACGTAACTATAAAAAATGTAACATTCAAGGATAGTTATCAAGGGCATGCTATTCAAATTGCAGGTTCGAAAAATGTATTAGTCGATAATTCTCGTTTTCTTGGTCAAGCTTTACCTAAAACTATGAAAGATGGGCAAATTATAAGTAAGGAGAGTATTCAGATTGAACCATTGACTAGAAAAGGTTTTCCTTATGCTTTGAATGATGATGGGAAAAAATCTGAAAATGTTACTATTCAAAATTCCTATTTTGGTAAAAGTGATAAATCTGGAGAATTAGTAACAGCAATTGGTACACACTATCAAACATTGTCGACACAGAACCCCTCTAATATTAAAATTTTAAATAATCATTTTGATAACATGATGTATTCTGGTGTACGTTTTACAGGATTTACTGATATTTTAATTAAAGGAAATAGATTTGATAAGAAAGTAAAAGGAGAAAGTGTACATTATAGAGAAAATGGTGCAGCCTTAATAAATGCTTTTAGTTATAAAAATGTAAAAGATGAACTTGATTTAAATAAGAAAGTCGTTATTACTGAAAATACATTTTATATTTCTGATCCTAAAACAAAGGCTATTAGAGTAGCAAAAGATAGTGCAGAATATTTAGGAAAAGTATCAGATATTACTGTAACAAAAAATGTAATTAATAATAATTCTAAGGAAACAGAACAACCAAATATTGAATTATTACGAGTTAGTGATAATTTAGTAGTCTCAGAGAATAGTATATTCGGTGGTAAAGAAGGAATTGTTATTGAGGATTCAAAGGGTAAAATAACCGTTTTAAATAACCAATTTTATAATTTATCCGGTAAGTATATATCATTCATCAAATCTAATGCAAATGGGAAAGAACCAGTTATACGTGATAGCGATGGTAATTTCAATATTGTAACGGAGAATGGGCTTTACAAAATTGTAACAAATAACTTAAGTGATAAAAACGAAAAAGAAAAAAACAAAGAGGAAAAATTTAAAACAAGTTCATATGTGCATGAAAAACAATCTAATTCAAATAATGTAATTGATAGTAACCAGAAGAAAGGAGAGTTTAACTCAAGTAAAGATAATAGACAAATTAATGACAAGATCGACAATAAACAAGATAATAAGATAGAAGAAGTGAACCATAAAATAGTTGGAGATGGCAGAGAAACTGAAAATCATATTAATAAATCTAAAGAAATAGTAGAGGTAAAACAAAAATTACCAAAGACTGGTTCGAACAAGATTATGGAACTATTCTTAACAGTGACAGGAATTGGTTTACTTTTGACACTAAAAGGGTTGAAGTATTATGGTAAAGATAAATAAAATTTGTTCGATACAAGGAAGTTCCGTAGAAAATGAGGATGCTGTAGGTTCACAAAATCAGTATTTTTGGATTATTGATGGAGCTACAGATTTATATAATTCTAAAGAGGAGATAGGTTATTCAGTCTCAGAAGTTGTACATATTTTATCAGAAAGTTTGTCGGTTAATTGTAAAGAATCAAAAACTCTTAAACAAATATTTGAAACTGCTTTACTCGAGGTTAAAGATGAAATCGGTTTAAACTCATATGAATTAACAGAGTATTATCGCTTACCAACATTTGCTTTTATATTTGCTAAACTTTCAGAAAAAAAGTTGGAGTATATGATGCTAGGTGACTGCGTCATGTTAGTAAACGAAATGGAAATAACTGATCATAGAGTAGATAACTTATTTGAAAAAGGGAAAAATGAGATAAAAGACTCAATTGGTACAAATAGTGTTTTAAATAAAAAAATTATTTTACAAAAAATCAGAAAATTATCTAATCAACCGAGTGGGTACTGGATAGGTTCGTTGGATGAGAGATTTTTAGACCATGCTATTATTAATCAAATAGATGTTACTAGTGAACAAATTGTTTTAATGAGCGATGGCTTTTATGAATTCTATCAAAATAATCAAAATAAAACTTTTGAAGAGTTAATTAAGATGAGATTTAATTCTTCTGCTATTGATCCAATCTATGGAAAGAAAGATGATGCAAGTATTCTAGTTATTGATGTTTGATATATTGTTTAAAATATTAATTGTTACTATTGAACTTTGTTAAGAAGAGGTACCTAAATGTTAAGGTTATATTTAGAAAATGAAATTATAGAATTATCAAATAATTTAGAGACCGTTTGGGTATCTGTGCTTGATAAATATGAGAAGTTATTTGAATATTTATCAAATGAAGAACGAGTAAAATTGATTAAAGAAGATTTAATCATAAATGAGTCAGTTCTAAATATTGATAAAAAAGGATATGAGTTAATTTGTTTACAACATCCTGTTTCATATGACTTAAGAAGAATTATTAGTGTAATAAAAATATCAACTGACATTGAACGTATTGGGGATAGAATTGTTGAAATTTTAAAAAATCTACAGATTATTCAAAATAATGAAATGTTGAAGAAAATTATTTCAGAAATAAAAATACTTCATGAAGTTATCGGACTGCATATGAATAGGGCTATATCTTGTTATAGAGAGGAACAATCTGAATGTTTAGATATGGTTGTTATACAAAAACAGAATGAGATAGAAGAGCTTAGTATAAATATTGAAAAGAAAATAATGAATTACATATTTGAAGATGATGGGAACGTTTCTGAAGTAATTGGTGCTTTAGATATTATTCATCACCTTGATAAAATTGCTCATACTACGCAATCAATTTATAAATGGATAATGTATAGAAAATATGGGAACATAAATTAGAAAGAAAAATATATGAAAACAATTATTGATAATTTTGTTGATAGAGTAATTGAATACGGAATGTATAATGAAATTGACAAAATATATGTGAAAAATAGAGTACTAGCGTTAATAGGTGAGGAGGGAACTGATTGCATTTCCGATGAAAATGACCTGAAACTAATAAAAGATTACTTAGTGGAAATCGCCTTAAAAAACGGTAAAATTAAAGATTTAATCGAGGAAAAGGAATGTTTAGGAGCAGAGTTAATGAATTTCATAGTTCCTTTACCTAGTCGATTAAATGATATTTTTTGGAGTTCATATGATATATCACCTCAAGAAGCAGTTGAAGAGTTTTATAAATTAAGTAAAGATGGTGATTATATTAAAACTTCTGCTATTGCTAAGAATATTGAGTTTCGAGCATCAACTAAATACGGAGAGCTAGAGATTACGATAAATTTGTCAAAACCCGAAAAAGATCCAAAAACAATTGCTGCTGAAAAATTAGTAAAAGCAACTAATTATCCCAAATGTTTACTATGCATGGAAAATGAAGGATATCAGGGGCGAATAAATTATCCAGCACGTTCGAATCATAGAATTATTCGGTTGAAACTTGGTGACGAAGTATGGGGATTCCAGTATTCTCCCTACTCATATTTTAATGAGCATGCGATATTTTTGAATAGTCAACATGTACCAATGGCTATTACCTCTAAAACATTTGAACAATTATTGGAGATTGTTGATATTTTGCCAGGATATTTTGCTGGTTCAAATTCTGATCTTCCTATCTCAGGAGGTTCCATTCTTAGTCATAACCACTACCAGGGAGGGAAATATATTTTCCCAATGGAAAAAGCAAAATTTGAGAGTGAATTTCGTTTTAAAGACTTTGAGGATGTGAATGCTGGTATTGTAAAATGGCCAATGTCAGTAATTAGGTTACAAAGTGAAAATAAAAATCGCTTGTTAGATTTAGCTACTAAAATTCTAAACAAGTGGAGAGAATATTCAGATTTAGAAGTAGACATCATTGCAATGACTGCAGATGTCCCACACCATACGGTGACTCCTATTGCTCGTAAAGTGGACGGAAGATATGAATTAGATATTGTTCTAAGAGATAATCATACTACTGAACAATACCCAGATGGTGTTTTCCATCCTCATCAAGATGTACAACATATTAAAAAGGAAAATATTGGGTTAATCGAAGTGATGGGACTTGCGATTTTACCACCTCGTTTGAAAACAGAGTTAGAAGAAGTTGAGAAATATCTTTTAGGAAAAGATAACGCAATTGCTGATTATCATTTAGAATGGGCCGTTCAATTGAAAGAAAAATATCCTGGACTTAAAGAGAAGGAGGTTCATAGCGTAGTTCAACATGAAGTAGGGCAAGTATTTGCGAGAGTTCTCGAAGATGCAGGTGTTTATAAGAATACTCAAACCGGACAAGAAGCATTTATGAGATTTGTTAAATCGGTTGGAATTAATTAGGAGGAAGTAAAAATGGCAATATTGGTAACAGGCGGAGCTGGTTATATTGGTAGCCATACCGTAGTAGAATTACTAAATTTAGGTAAGGAAGTCGTTATTGTCGACAACCTTTCAAACTCAAGCATTTTAGTATTAGATCGTATTGAAGCAATTACAGGGCAACGTCCTGCGTTTTACGAATTAGATGTCTGTGATAAACAAGGATTGAGAAAAGTTTTTGAACAAGAATCTATTGAGGCTGCAATTCATTTTGCAGGATACAAAGCTGTCGGAGAATCCGTGCAAAAGCCTGTAATGTATTACGAAAATAATATTATGAGCACATTAGCTCTTGTTGAAGTGATGTCAGAGTTTAATGTTAAAAAGATTGTATTTTCATCGAGTGCGACTGTATACGGCGTTCACAATCAGTCTCCCCTTATTGAGACGATGCCGACAAGTGCAACGAATCCGTATGGGTACACAAAAGTGATGCTTGAACAAATTTTAAAAGATGTTCATGTAGCAGATTCAGAGTGGAGTATTGCGTTGCTTCGTTATTTCAATCCGATTGGTGCTCATGAGTCGGGGTTGATTGGAGAAGATCCATCAGGCATTCCTAACAACTTAATGCCTTTTATTGCACAAGTAGCGGTAGGTAAGCGACCAGAGCTAAGTGTTTTTGGAGATGATTATGATACGGTAGATGGTACTGGTGTTCGCGATTATATCCATGTAGTGGATTTAGCGATAGGGCATATAAAAGCTTTAGAAAAAGTATCTGAAAAAACAGATGTTTATATTTATAACCTTGGTTCAGGAGAAGGCACAAGTGTATTACAACTTGTAAATACATTTGAAAGTGTTAATAAGGTTCCAATTCCGTATAAAATTGTACCAAGACGATCAGGAGACGTTGCGACTTGTTATGCAAATGCAGACAAAGCATATAAGGAATTAAATTGGAGGACAACAAAATCGATTGAAGACATGTGTAGAGATACATGGAATTGGCAATCAAAAAATCCCAATGGCTATAATTGATGATACTGTCTATATGAGTGCTGTATTTTGGAAAAATTACTTAACCTTTTAATGAAATGCATATTTAATGAAAGATAAATTTTTTTAAAAAAATGTTTGAAAGCGCTTGACAAAGTAAACGGTTTCATTGTATAATGTAAACATGGTGACACCGATGTCAAATATAAAAAAGAAGGTCTTTATATGAAAAACTTAACAAAAATTAAGTTCAAAGAGAATGGGGAATTCAATCATTTCCCTGGAAATACAGTTGTAGCAAATCTTTATACTAAACAAGATTTGATGGAAGTTGTTGATATTATTCAATCACGTTATAGAGAATTACCATTTATCGATAAGTTTACTTTAACTCCAAGGAATTCTATTCACATGACTGTAATTGAATTGTTGTGCCATGAAAATCGTGAAACGGAGTTTTGGAGCAGTAATCTTCCTCTAGATACACCTTTACAGGAAATACATGATTACTTTGCTAAACAACTTGACATTTTTCCATTGTTGGACGAAGAAATTCATATGCGTGTAACTGAAATGGGGAAACAAAACATACTAGTTGAACCTGCAGATGAAGCTTCTGCAAAGAGATTAGAAGAAATTCGTACTTATGTCTCAGAAAAAGCAGGTGTTCGTTTCCCAAATCATGATAGATATCAATTCCATATTTCAATTGGGTATCTTCGGATTCCTCTAACCGAAGAGGAGGAAGAAGAGTTTACTAAAGTCAGAGCAGAATTAACTGAAATTTTATTAGAGAAGATTCCAACTATTACTGTAAACCGTATTGACTATACTGTATTTGAAGATATGAGACAATTTGTTCCATATCATGAAAAATTTAAATAAAATAATAAAAAAGGAGAACTTATCATGAAAAAAATGAAAGTTTGGTCTACTGTACTTGCAACGGGAGTTGCTCTTACTACACTTGCTGCTTGCTCTGGAGGTTCAAATTCTACGACTGCTTCTTCATCTGAAGAAAAAGCTGATAAAAGTCAAGAACTAGTAATCTATTCGAACTCAGTCTCAAATGGTCGTGGTGATTGGTTAACTGCTAAAGCAAAAGAAGCTGGTTTTAATATCAAAATGGTTGATATCCCTGGCGCTCAATTAGCAGACCGTGTTATTGCTGAGAAGAATAATGCAGTTGCAGATATGGTATTTGGAATTGGTGCTGTTGATTCAAATAAAATTAGAGATCAAAAATTACTAGTACAGTACAAGCCTAAATGGTTAGATAAAATTGATCAATCTTTATCCGATAAAGATAATTATTATAATCCTGTGATTGTTCAACCATTAGTTTTAATTGGGGCGCCTGATGTAAAAGAAATGCCTAAAGATTGGACTGAATTAGGTAGTAAGTATAAAGGTAAGTATTCAATTTCTGGTCTTCAAGGTGGTACAGGACGGGCAATTCTAGCAAGTATCTTAGTTCGATACCTTGATGATAAAGGTGAATTAGGTGTTTCCGAAAAAGGTTGGGAAGTAGCAAAAGAATATTTGAAAAATGCATACACTCTTCAAAAGGGAGAAAGTTCAATTGTTAAGATGTTAGACAAAGAAGATCCAATACAATATGGAATGATGTGGGGTTCTGGTGCATTAGTTGGACAAAAAGAACAAAATGTTGTTTTCAAAGTTATGACTCCTGAGATTGGTGTACCATTTGTAACTGAACAAACTATGGTTTTAAGCACTAGTAAAAAACAAGCGTTAGCTAAAGAATTTATTGATTGGTTTGGTCAATCAGAAATTCAAGTAGAATATAGTAAGAACTTTGGATCTATTCCTGCAAATAAAGATGCCCTCAAAGATCTACCAGAAGATACTAAGAAATTTGTTGATCAAGTGAAACCACAAAATATTGACTGGGAAGCTGTTGGAAAGCATTTGGATGAATGGGTAGAAAAAGCTGAATTAGAATACGTACAATAAGAAATAAGAGTTAATTTTTATGTCCAAGTCTCTCTATTATTTCTAAATTTATGGAAGAAATAAAGAGAGGCTTTTGGTTTAGTAATAGAGGGAGTTAGTGAGATGATTAAATTTGATAATATTCAAATTAAATATGGTGATTTTGTTGCAATTGATAATCTGAATTTAGATATACATGAAGGGGAATTTTTTACATTTCTTGGGCCTTCAGGATGTGGTAAATCAACTACTTTGAGAGCATTGGTAGGTTTTCTAGATCCATCATCAGGAAGTATTGAAGTTAATGGAACAGATGTCACTCATTTGGAACCTGAAAAGCGTGGAATTGGTATTGTATTTCAATCTTATGCGCTATTTCCAACTATGACTGTTTTTGATAATATTGCATTTGGTTTAAAAGTTAAGAAGGTAGCTCCAGATGTTATTAAAGCTAAAGTATCAGCAGTAGCAGCAAAAATTAAGATCTCTGATCAACAGTTACAGCGTAATGTATCAGAATTATCTGGGGGTCAACAACAAAGGGTAGCATTGGCTCGTGCTCTGGTTCTTGAACCTAAAATTCTTTGTCTAGATGAACCATTGTCAAACCTTGACGCAAAATTACGTGTAGATTTGAGAAAAGAGTTGAAAAGACTTCAAAAAGAGTTAGGTATTACTACTTTATATGTTACTCATGATCAAGAGGAAGCCTTAACTTTATCTGATAGAATTGCAGTCTTTAACAATGGATACATCGAACAGGTCGGTACACCTGTAGAGATTTATCATAATTCTCAAACTGAATTTGTATGTGATTTTATTGGCGATATTAATGTTTTGACCGATGAAACAGTCCACGAAGTATTACTTAAAAATGCAAGCGTTTTCTTAGAAGATAAAAAAGGATACATTCGATTAGAGAAAGTTCGATTCAATCGTGAAACTGAACAAGATTTCATTCTAAAAGGAACAATTATTGATGTTGAGTTTTCTGGAGTTACAATTCACTATACAATAAAAGTTTCTGAAAGTCAGATTCTTAATGTAACAAGTATTGATAGTCAGGCTGCTATTAGATCTGTCGGAGAAAGTGTGGACTTATTTATCACACCATCAGACGTTCTGCAATTTTAAGGAGGTGCAGTATGCGTCATAAATTAAATTTAAAAGATTGGCTTATTCGTTTAGGGTTAATCTGGTTCCTAGTAATATTTATTATTTATCCAAACTTTGATCTAGTAGTGAATGTATTTGTAAAAGGAGGAGAATTTTCCCTTGAAGCTGTACATCGTGTTCTAAAATCTGAGAGGGCACTTCAGAGTATTATGAACAGTTTTAAGTTAGCATTTTCACTCATTATTACAGTTAATGTCGTAGGTATTCTTTGTGTTCTATTTACAGAGTACTTTGATATTAAAGGTGCTAAAATTTTAAAATTAGGCTATATGACCTCTTTAATTTATGGAGGAGTGGTTTTAGCGACTGGATATAAATTTGTCTATGGTCCTTATGGATTGATAACAAAATTTTTACAAAATGTTATCCCTTCTTTAGACCCTAACTGGTTTATTGGGTATGGTGCAGTCTTATTCATTATGACATTTTCAGGAACTGCTAATCATACATTGTTTTTAACAAATACAATTCGAAGCGTTGACTATCACACTATTGAGGCTGCACGAAATATGGGAGCAAAACCATTTACTGTTTTCCGAAAAGTAGTGTTACCAACCTTAATTCCAACTCTATTTGCACTTACTATTATGGTTTTTCTTAGTGGTTTGTCTGCAGTAGCAGCACCCATGATTGTTGGTGGTAAAGGATTTCAAACTATAAATCCAATGATTATTACATTTGCAGGGATGGGGAATTCTCGTGATTTAGCTGCCTTACTTGCAATTATTTTAGGTATTGCAACTACAATTTTGCTTACTATCATGAATAAGATAGAAAAAGGTGGAAATTATATTTCTATCTCTAAGACTAAAGCGCCTCTTAAAAAACAAAAAATTGCATCTAAGCCTTGGAATATCATTGCTCACATTGTTGCATATGGATTGTTCACAGTTTTCATGCTTCCACTAATTTTTATAGTATTATACTCATTTACAGATCCAGTTGCAATTCAAACAGGTAACTTAACATTATCAAACTTTACTTTAGAAAATTATCGCTTATTCTTTAGTAATAGTGCGGCATTCTCTCCATTCTTGGTCAGCTTTATTTATTCTATTATCGCTGCGACAACAGCAACAATTCTCGCAGTTATATTTGCTCGAGTTGTCAGAAAACATAAATCTCGCTTTGATTTCTTATTTGAATATGGTGCTCTACTTCCTTGGTTACTACCAAGTACACTTTTAGCAGTAAGTTTATTATTTACTTTTAATCAGCCACAATTTCTTGTCTTGAATCAGATTTTGGTAGGTAGTTTGGTAATTCTACTTATTGCATATATAGTTGTAAAAATCCCATTTTCTTATAGAATGGTACGTGCTATTTTATTTAGTGTTGATGATGAGATGGAAGATGCAGCAAGAAGTATGGGTGCTTCACCTTTTTATACTATGATGAAGGTTATCATTCCATTTATTTTACCGGTTGTTCTCTCTGTTATTGCTTTAAACTTTAACTCTTTATTAACTGACTTCGACTTATCTGTATTTCTTTACCATCCATTAGCTCAACCGCTGGGTATAACTATTCGTTCAGCAGGTGATGAAACAGCAACTTCAAATGCTCAAGCACTTGTGTTCGTTTATACTATTGTATTAATGATAATTTCTGGTTCTGTATTATACTTTACTCAGAGACCAGCTAGTAGAAAAAGGAAATAATAATGCAGGCAACAAGCTTAGGACTATCATATATCGAAATTGTATTAAGAATTGTACTTTCATTAGTTATTGGTGGTGTAATTGGTTTAGAGAGAGGAAGTAAATCTCAACCAGCAGGTATTCGTACACATAGTATTGTTTGTCTGGCTGCATGTTTAATTATGATGACTAATGAGTATGTATCTTATAAATTTGGTACAGGAGATCCTACACGCTTAGGTGCGCAAGTTATATCAGGTGTTGGTTTTCTTGGGGCTGGAACAATACTTATTACAGATAAAAAGAAAATAACTGGTTTAACAACTGCAGCCGGAATATGGGCTTCAGCTGGAATCGGTCTAGCTATAGGTGTTGGTTTTTATGAAGGAGCCGTACTAGGAGCAGTGTCTGTTTGGAGTGTTATAACTATGTTCCAACCTTTAAAAAAATATCTTCAAAGTCGTTCAAAGATAATAGAATTGTATATCGTTGTTAGATCTACAGAGGCATATAATCGGGTACTAGTATACTGTGCTGAGAATGGCATTAGAATGACTGATTCTAGAACTGCATTTGGAGATGTTAATTCAGAAAGAATTGAATATTTTGATGTTCCAGAAAAAAAAATAGCATCATTTATTACTCTAGAACTATCAGGAAGATTTGAACATCTTCGTTTGATGGAAGAAATTGCTAATATTGTAGGTGTTATTTATGTCGAAGAAATTAGCTGAAATTTAGTAAACAAAGGGACAGATGTTTTTGTCCTTTTGTTTTCTTTAAATAATAAGAAATATAAGGGCACATCTAAAAACTCAATTTCAATACTTTTAAACATTGATGTATCAACGTTTTCTGAGCAATAAAAATAGAAAATCGGTAGTTTTTAGAGGTGTCCATAATAATTTTTGAAGAAAAGGATCTAACTAATTTGAGAGTATATAAAGTGGATTTTGATGCAGGAAAAATAACTTATTTTGATGACTATAATCTCATACAGGTATACCACTTCCATTCATTTTATGATGTTTGTGAGATGGTGTTCGCTTGTCATTTACCATTTGAAGAAATGCTTAGAAATGTTATTGTTAAGGAGAAAGCTGTTCCCATATTAGAGTGTTATATTGAACAGATAATGAATACATTTCTAAATACAGAAGGATTTACTGAAAATGATTCCTTGGAATTTTCAGGTAGTGTATTTTCTTATCCGGTGATTTGTAATGCAGTTTACAAAATAGTACAAAACAGTGAATTGAATTGTAAAATTTATGTTACTAGTACTGAAAGTTAATGTAGATTTGGTGAAGTATTTCCTCCAGATGTAAACTAGATTAAAAGATTAGAATGTAATTTTCTTGTTAAAATAATTTAAATATTGTATAGTTATAGTGAAGGTTTATGACAGGAGTATTTTAATGGAAAAAGGGAAAAAGGTAACGATATATGATATTGCACGTTTATCAGGTTTTTCTCCAAAAACAGTTTCACGAGTTATTAATGGTGGAGTAAATGTTAAAGAAGAAACTTATCAAGCGATTCAAAAAGTTATAGAAGAATTGTCGTATATTCCAAATGCGTATGCAAGAAATTTAACTAAAAAAGAAGCTATAAATATATTGATTTCTGTAAAAAAAATCGACTCTTTTCCTTTAATTTGGTTCCAAACTTTATTAGATAAAGTTTTACAAACTTGTAAAGAGTATGGTGTTAACGCTATTGTTGAATATTTTAGTGAAGAGGATACAATTAGTAATTCAATAATCTCGAGTACAGGAAGTTTGATAGATGGTGTAATAGTATTTTATGAAAGTAAAGAAGATATTCGGATTAATTACTTACAAAAGAATAAAATTCCATTCATAGTTTTTGGAGAATCTAGAACACCTAATGTTGTGTATGTTTCTAACAACAATTTTCAGGCCACTTATGACATGATGAAATTAGTATCAAAAGAAAACATTAATAGTATGTGGTTACTTATGGGAGGAGAATCCCTTGTTAATATGGATCGAGAGAGAGGGGTTCGTGCTTTTTTAAATGATAAAAACTATGAAATGGATTTGAAAGTTGTATATGGTCTAACTACAATAGATTCGGTTTATTCATATGCTACAAGACATCTATCTAATCAAAATTATCCTGATTTGGTTTTTGTATCCGGGGATGAGAAAGTACAGGGATTGATTCGTGCTTGCTATGAGAAGGAAATTACTATTCCTGAGGATATTTCAATAATCGGATTTGACAATATTCCAATTTCTCAATATTACACTCCAGCTTTATCTACAATTTCTCCTAATTATGTTAAATTAGCTCAAGAAATGATTGAAGGGGTATTAGCAATTATAAAGGGGGAAAGTGTCACATCTGTTGAAGTTTCTACTAAACTTGTTAGGAGACAGAGTTTCTAGTATTGTTTAATTCTTGAAAATCCTAATGGAAAAGATGGAGTGTTCTAAAGTAAGTTCTGTTTAGCATCTATTCAGTTTCTATTGAGTTGGATCCAATTTCTAACAAGTGGGACATTTTCACGTTCGATTTACTAAAGACATTATCACATTCGAATCACACATCTTTCAAAAAAATTGTAAAAAAGTCTTGACAAAGAAAAAACAAAGTATTAAAATAAGTTCAACAAATCAGAAAAGTAACTATTTTTGATCTTCAGGGAGCCTGTGGTCATTGTGAACAGGTGGTTGGAAGTAGTGAAAGTGGGCTGATTTTAAAAATGAATTTGAAACAATGAAAATTCGGTGCGCACACCTTACAGTGCAACTTGTTGTTAGACAAGGCAGAGATGTAAAGGGATAGTCCCTTTATAATTGAGGTGGCACCGCGTTACCAACGCCCTCACACGGAATTTAATTCTGTGTGTGGGCTTTTTCATATCTTGAAATCAATATAGAAAGAGGAAAATTTTATGACAACTAAAGGTTATTTTGGACAATTTGGTGGTAGTTTTGTACCGGAGCCGATTCAGGCTTTGTTGGACGAGTTGGAAGTGACATTTGACAAGTACAAGGATGATCCAGAGTTTTTGGCAGAATTTCGTCATTACTTAAAGGACTATTCAGGTCGCGAAACACCGCTCTATTTTGCAGAAAGTTTGACAGACCACTTAGATGGAGCTAAGATTTACCTCAAGCGCGAAGACCTTAACCATCTTGGTTCTCACAAGCTCAATAACGTTTTAGGACAAATTCTTCTTGCTAAACGCATGGGCAAAAAACGAGTGATTGCGGAAACAGGAGCTGGTCAGCACGGTGTTGCGACTGCAGCTGCTGCAGCTAAGTTTGGTATGGCTTGTGATGTCTACATGGGGGCAGAAGATGTGGAACGCCAACGTCTCAATGTTTTCCGTATGGAGATGATGGGAGCAACTGTTCATGCAGTTGAAACAGGGACTCGTACCCTCAAAGATGCTGTTGATGCAGCCTTTGGAGCGTGGATGAATGACCTTGAAGCCTTCTACGTTCTGGGATCTGCTGTTGGACCTCACCCTTATCCTACTATTGTCCATGAGTTCCAAAAGGTCATCAGTGAAGAATCTCGCCGTCAAATTTTGGGAAAAGAAGGTCGTTTACCAGACTACGTTATTGCCTGTGTAGGTGGAGGTTCCAATGCCATCGGTGCTTTTTCTCAGTATGTGGCTGATGAAGAAGTTAAATTGGTTGGGGTCGAAGCTGCAGGTCATGGACTTGACACAGACAAGCACGCAGCTACTATGACAAAAGGTAGTATCGGAATTGTCGACGGCATGAAGACCTATGCAGTCTTTAAGGAAGATGGAGAGCTAGCTCCAGTTTACTCTATCTCAGCTGGATTGGACTATCCAGGGGTTGGCCCAGAACACGCCTACTTTAAAGATTCAGGTCGCGTGGAATATGTGGCTGCGACAGACGAAGAAGCTGTTCAGGCTCTCCTCCTTCTCAGCAAGACAGAAGGAATTATCCCAGCGATTGAAAGTTCGCACGCTATCGCAGAAGCGGTTAAACGTGCACCAAAACTAAGTAAAGACGACATTATCATCATCAATGTCTCTGGTCGTGGAGACAAGGACGTAGCTGCAATTGCGGACTACCTAGAAGCTAAAAAATAAAAGATGGAAAAATTACAGTCTTTTCTCTCACAGAGAGCTTGTGGTTGCTGAAAACAAGCAGAGAATGCTGTAAGGTTGGGTCCATCTGAAACGAGAGAAGAAAACATAATTCTCAAGGGAGTGCCCTTTATCGCACAGCCTGTTACAGGAGGTATCTGAGACAGGAATGAGAGATAGGAGAAATCCTATAATTGAGGTGGCACCGCGAATTTCGTCCTCACGCAAGTTATTTTGCGTGGGGATTTTTCATACAGTCGCCACCAACTAGAATTAGAACTGAAAGGGAAATTACAATGGAACGAATCATTCATGGAGATGTCTTATCACCAATCTTGGCTTATATGCGCTTAAAGGGGCAACACAAGGTTATTTTAGAAAGTATTCCGAGAGACAAGGAAACAGCTCGTTTTTCTATCCTAGCCTATAATCCAGTTTTTGAGATTAAGTTTGAAAATGGGATCCTTTATCAAAATGGTCAAGTGATTGATCGGGATCCCTTGGATTTCCTTTATGAAGTGACTCATAAGAGCCAGCACCATTCAGACCTCCCTTTTGGTGGGGGAGCCATTGGATTTGTTGGTTACGATATGATTTCGCTTTATGAAGAAATTGGTCAAATTCCTCAAGATACTATTGGAACGCCAGACATGCATTTCTTTGTCTATGAGAGTTATATGGTCTTTGACCACAAGAAGGAAAAAATTCATGTCATTGAAGATGCTCTCTATAGCGATCGTAGCCAAGTTGACTTGGAAAAAGCCTTGAATCAAGTGCTTGAGGAATTACGCATTCCTGCTCCAAATGAATTTGAAGACTTGGATCTATCTCCACTGGACTTCAAACCGCATATCGCTCCTCAGAAGTTTGAGGAAATGGTGGAAACAGCTCGTGACTTGATTCGTAATGGCGATATGTTCCAATGTGTACTCAGTCAGCGCTTCTCAGCAGAAGTTACTGGAAATCCATTTGACTTCTACAGAAATCTCCGCGTGACTAATCCTTCTAATTACCTTTATTTCTATGATTTTGGGGATTATCAAATCATCGGAGCTAGTCCAGAAAGTTTGGTTTCTGTCAAAAATGGCATCGTGACAACCAATCCGATTGCAGGTACGCGACCAAGAGGAGCTACGGATGAAGAAGACAAGGCTTTGGCGACAGACCTGCTTTCGGATGAGAAGGAAACAGCAGAGCATCGAATGTTAGTAGACTTGGGTCGTAATGATATTGGCCGCATCTCTGAAACGGCCAGTGTCCAAGTCACTAAGTATATGGAAGTGGAGCTTTTCCGTTATGTCATGCATTTGACCAGTGTGGTCAAGGGGCGTTTGCTTCCAGAACTCACTGCCATGGATGCTTTGAAATCAACACTTCCAGCTGGAACAGTTTCAGGAGCACCAAAGATACGGGCTATGAGACGCATCTATGAACTGGAAACGGAAAAACGAGGCGTATACGCAGGAGCAATCGGCTACTTGTCAGCGACGGGTGATATGGATTTGGCCATCGCCATCCGAACTATGATTCTCAAAAATCAAACAGCTTATGTGCAGGCTGGGGCAGGGATTGTCTACGACTCTATCGCCCAAAACGAATACCAAGAAACCATTAACAAAGCAAAATCTATGACTAGAATTGGAGAACTAAGACCATGATTTTATTGATTGACAACTATGATTCTTTTACCTATAACTTGGCGCAATACATTGGGAATTTTGCAGAAGTACAGGTCTTGAGAAATGATGATCCCAAACTGTATGAAGAAGCTGAAAAAGCAGATGGTCTGGTCTTTTCTCCTGGTCCTGGTTGGCCAGTTGATGCTGGTAAGATGGAAGACATGATTCGTGACTTTGCAGGCAAGAAGCCAATTCTAGGGATTTGTTTGGGTCACCAAGCCATCGCAGAAGTATTTGGTGGTAAGTTAGGTTTGGCTCCAAAGGTCATGCATGGGAAACAGAGCAATATCAGCTTTGAAGCGCCATCTGTTTTGTATCAAGGCATTGAAGATGGCCGTGCGGTCATGCGTTATCACAGTATTTTGATTGAAGAAATGCCAGAAGACTTTGAAGTGACAGCTCGTTCGACTGATGACCAAGCCATCATGGGGATTCAACATAAAAACCTACCGATTTATGGCTTCCAGTACCATCCAGAGAGTATCGGAACGCCAGATGGCTTGTCTTCTATTCGAAATTTTATCGAGAAGGTTGTAAAGTGAGGAAACTAGGATGAAAGAGATTATTGAAAAATTAGCAAAATTTGAAAATTTATCAGGTGTGGAAATGACGGACGTCATTGAGCGTATCGTAACTGGCCGTGTAACCGAAGCGCAGATTGCTTCTCTCCTCTTGGCCCTTAAGATGAAGGGAGAAACACCTGAAGAGCGCACAGCCATTGCCCAAGTTATGAGAGGACATGCTCAACACATTCCAACTGAGATTCATGATGCCATGGACAACTGTGGTACAGGTGGGGACAAGTCTTTCAGCTTTAATATTTCAACAACTGCAGCCTTTGTCTTGGCTGGTGGCGGTGTCCACATGGCCAAGCATGGTAACCGCTCGATTTCTTCTAAATCTGGTTCTGCAGATGTCCTAGAAGCCTTGGGTATCAATCTAGACCTCAAACCAGCTGAACTAGGTAAGGTCTTTGATAAAACTGGAATCGTCTTTCTCTTTGCTAAAAATATGCACCCAGCCATGAAATACATCATGCCAGCTCGTTTGGAATTGGGGATTCCAACGATTATGAACTTGACTGGTCCACTGATTCACCCAATGGCTTTGGAAACACAGCTTCTTGGAATTAGTCGTCCAGAACTTCTAGAAAGTACAGCTCAGGTTTTGAAAAACATGGGTCGCAAACGTGCCATCGTGGTTGCTGGACCAGAAGGTCTTGATGAAGCTGGTTTGAATGGAACAACCAAGATTGCACTTCTTGAAAATGGCGAAATCACCTTGTCAAGCTTTACTCCAGAGGATTTAGGGATGGAGCGCTACGCTATCGAAGATATTCGTGGAGGCAATGCTCAGGAAAATGCAGAAATTTTGCTTAGCGTTCTTAAAAACGAACCAAGTCCATTCTTGGAAACGACAGTCTTGAATGCTGGTCTTGGTTTCTATGCTAATGGTAAGGTAGCTAGCATCAAGGAAGGAGTTGCCTTAGCTCGTCAAGTCATTGCTAGTGGCAAGGCCCTTGAAAAACTCAGACTGTTACAGGAGTACCAAAAATGAGTCAGGAATTTTTAGCACGAATTTTGGAGCAGAAGGCGCGTGAGGTTGAGCAGATGAAGTTGGAGGAAATCCAGCCCCTGCGCCAGACCTATCGCTTGGCTGACTATCTAAAACAACACCAAGACCGTTTACAGGTAATCGCTGAAGTCAAGAAAGCTAGCCCTAGTCTGGGAGATATCAATCTAGATGTGGATATTGTGCAACAGGCCCAGACTTATGAAGCGAACGGAGCAGTGATGATTTCTGTTCTGACAGATGAAGTTTTCTTTAAAGGACATTTGAATTATCTACGGGAGATTTCCAGTCAGGTACAGATTCCAACGCTCAACAAGGACTTTATCATCGATGAAAAGCAAATCATCCGCGCTCGCAATGCAGGTGCGACAGTCATCCTGCTCATTGTGGTAGCCTTGTCCGAAGAACGCCTCAAGGAACTTTATGACTATGCGACAGAGCTTGGTCTGGAAGTCTTGGTGGAAACTCACAATCTAGCTGAACTAGAAGTGGCTCACAGACTTGGTGCCCAGATTATCGGAGTCAATAACCGCAACTTGACCACCTTTGAAGTTGACTTGCAGACCAGTGTAGACTTAGCTAAACATTTCAAAGATGATTGCTTGTACATTTCTGAATCTGCTATTTTCACAGGGCAGGATGCGGAAAGAGTAGCGCCATACGTTAACGGAATTTTAGTAGGGACAGCTCTCATGCAGGCAGAAGATGTAGCCCAGAGAATCAAGGAGTTGCAGATTGACAAAGGTTAAGATTTGTGGACTATCGACCAAAGAAGCGGTGGAAACAGCCGTTTCAGCAGGAGCCGACTACATCGGTTTTGTCTTTGCACCTAGTAAAAGACAGGTAACCTTGGATCAGGCTGCTGAGCTGGCAAAGCTTATTCCTGTAGATGTCAAAAAGGTTGGCGTATTTGTTTCACCAAGTCGGGCAGAACTGCTAGAAGCGATTGACAAAGTTGGCTTGGACTTGGTTCAAGTTCACGGTCAGGTGGCAGATGATTTATTTGAGAATTTGCCTTGTGCTAGCATTCAGGCTGTGCAGGTGGATGGAGAGGGACATGTACCCAATTCTCAGGCAGACTATCTACTCTTTGATGCCCCTGTGGCTGGGAGTGGCCAGACCTTTGACTGGGCTCAACTGGATACGATTGGACTAACTCAGCCTTTCTTTATCGCAGGTGGCCTTAATGAAGACAATGTAGTAAAAGCAATTCAACACTTTACTCCCTATGCAGTAGATGTATCAAGTGGAGTGGAGACAGACGGACAAAAAGATCATGAAAAGATTAGAAGATTTATAGAGAGGGTAAAGCATGGCATATCAAGAACCAAATAAAGATGGATTTTACGGAAAATTCGGCGGACGTTTCGTCCCAGAAACATTGATGACAGCAGTTTTGGAGTTGGAGAAGGCCTACCGTGAAAGTCAGGCAGACCCAAGTTTCCAAGAGGAATTGAACCAACTCTTGCGCCAGTATGTGGGACGTGAAACTCCCCTTTACTACGCAAAAAACTTGACCCAGCATATTGGCGGAGCCAAGATTTATCTAAAACGTGAAGACCTTAACCATACAGGGGCCCACAAGATTAACAATGCCTTGGGACAAGTTTTGCTTGCCAAACGCATGGGTAAAAAGAAAATTATCGCTGAAACAGGTGCTGGTCAGCACGGTGTGGCAACTGCAACTGCTGCAGCCCTCTTTAACATGGAATGTACTATCTACATGGGTGAGGAAGATGTCAAACGCCAAGCACTCAATGTCTTCCGTATGGAGCTTTTAGGAGCCAAGGTTGAGGCAGTGACAGATGGTTCGCGCGTACTCAAGGATGCAGTTAATGCAGCCCTTCGTTCGTGGGTGGCAAATATCGATGATACCCACTATATCCTTGGTTCTGCCTTGGGACCTCATCCATTCCCAGAAATTGTTCGTGACTTCCAAAGTGTCATTGGTCGAGAAGCTAAACAACAGTACCGCGACTTGACAGGACAAGATCTGCCAGATGCCCTAGTAGCCTGTGTTGGTGGTGGGTCGAATGCCATCGGTCTCTTCCATCCCTTTGTAGAAGATGAGTCTGTAGCCATGTATGGGGCTGAAGCGGCTGGACTTGGTGTGGATACAGAGCACCATGCAGCTACCTTGACCAAGGGTCGTCCTGGTGTCCTTCACGGTTCCCTCATGGATGTGCTCCAAGATGCCCATGGTCAAATTCTTGAAGCCTTCTCTATCTCAGCAGGTTTGGACTATCCTGGTATCGGTCCAGAACATTCTCACTACCACGATATCAAACGTGCCAGCTATGTTCCTGTGACGGACGAAGAAGCCTTGGAAGGATTCCAACTCTTGTCTCGTGTGGAAGGGATTATCCCAGCCTTGGAATCTAGCCATGCTATTGCTTTTGCGGTGAAATTGGCCAAAGAACTTGGTCCAGACAAATCCATGATAGTCTGTCTATCAGGTCGTGGGGACAAGGATGTGGTCCAAGTCAAAGACCGCTTGGAAGCAGATGCAGCAAAGAAGGGAGAAGCTCATGCCTAAGACACTAACAGAAAAATTGAACGCTATTAAAGCGACTGGAAAAGGAATTTTCGTTCCCTATATCATGGCTGGAGACCATGAGAAAGGTTTGGATGGTCTAGCTGAAACAATCCACTTTTTAGAAGATTTGGGTGTCTCTGCTATTGAAGTGGGCATTCCCTTTTCAGATCCAGTTGCAGATGGGCCTGTTATCGAAGAAGCCGGCTTGCGCAGTCTAGCCCACGGCACTTCTACCCAGGCTTTGGTTGAAACCTTGAAAACCATTGAAACAGAGGTTCCACTGGTCATCATGACCTACTTCAACCCCCTCTTTCAGTACGGTGTGGAGAACTTTGTCAAAGATTTGGCGGATACAGCCGTTAAGGGATTGATTATTCCAGACCTGCCTCATGAGCATGCCAACTTTGTAGAACCATTTTTGGCAGACACAGACATTGCCTTGATTCCCCTAGTAAGCTTGACTACAGGAATTGAGCGCCAGAAAGAGTTGATTGAAGGGGCAGAAGGATTTGTCTATGCCGTTGCCATCAATGGGGTGACAGGGAAATCAGGCAATTACCGTGCAGACTTGGATAAGCACTTGGCACAACTTCATCAAGTAGCCGATATCCCAGTCTTGACAGGTTTTGGTGTATCTAGTCAAGCCGATGTAGAACGCTTCAATGAGGTGTCAGATGGTGTTATCGTCGGTTCAAAAATCGTAAAAGCTCTCCATCAAGGAGAGCCGATTCAGGACTTTATCAAACAAGCAGTAGCTTACCAAAAATAATCACACAAGTAGCGAGTAAGAGGAAAGGCACGAAAGGAAGTCTTTCCTTTTTCTTTTGTAGGAGAAAGGCTAGAATCCCTGTCGCAGAAGCAAACTGAATCAAGATAAGTAATTCGGTTACGCTAAAGACGAGAGAGCAGGAAGCTAAAAAGAGAAAATCCCCTGCGCCCATGCGGATATCGATAAAATGGGCTATTATTCCTAGAACAAGGAAGAAGAGCATAATCAGACTCCAACCACAGAAAGCTATGAGGATTATATGAAAAGTCATCCAGACCAGTAGGGGATATTCCTGATGGCGAAAGTCGTAGATTCCCAAGGTCAAACCAGCAGTGATTAGAATGACTTGTCCCAAGGAAAGTAATCCCCAATAGTAAAGCAGAAAAATGAGCCCTAAGCCTAATTCAAAGAGGGCATACCAGACTGGATAGCGAGCCTTGCAGTAGCGACAGCGAAAGCGATTGAAGACCTGTGAGAGAATCGGAATCAAATCTAAGGGACGCAAGCGAGTCTGACAGGAATCGCAGTGACTAGCAGGTTGGATAATGGATTGCTCTGGAAAACGGTCAATGACCAAACCAAGAAAGGAAGCGAGAATGCTCCCGACAAGAAAAAAATAAATATCAATCATACTTATCTATTCGTAAAAAATGAGAGAAGTAGTATAATGGAGAAACATAGATAAGATGGTGAGGCAAAGATGATAATTCGTTTTGAAGAAAAGGTGAGCACAAAAAACGCTCAATTCGTATGTCAATGGTCCAACTCCCTTGGCAAATCCTTTCAAGAACAATGGATGGGACCAAGGATTCCTTTTCCCTTGACAATTCAAGTTTTTCAAGATTTGGAAGGAATCTTTTCAATCTTTGATGGACAAGAGTTTGTGGGGCTAATACAAAAAATCAGGCTAGAAGACAGTAATCTTCATATTGGAAGATTTTTTATCAATCCTCAGAAACAGGGGCAAGGCTTAGGTTGCCAGGCTTTAAGGAAATTTGTTAGTTTGGTATTTGAAAATGAAGATATAGATAGTATTTCTCTAAATGTCTTCGAGGCAAATCAAAGAGCTCAGAATCTTTATCAAAAAGAAGGATTTGAAATCGTTCAAATGGTTGAAACACCTATACGAAAATACATCATGAAAAAGGGTAGATAGAAAGTAAAAATCCTTGAAATCAATGTTGACTGCGATGATGAACCTGAATCAGCCCCTCAAAAGGGACTGTATATAAATGAACGTTACCAGTGTTTAAAAACTAAAGAATATCAGGCATTTTTATCTTCCAAGGGTAGACAAATTTTCGCTAAACGTAAGATTGATATGAAATCTGTCTTTGGGCAGATAAAGGTTTGCTTGGTTATAAGAGATGTCATCTGAGAGGTAAGCGTCAAGTGAGAATTGACATAGGATTCGTACTCATGGCCAACAACCTGCTGAAATATAATAAGAGAAAGAGGCAAAATTAAAAAGCTAGAGTTCCGCAATTGGAAATCTCTAGCTTTTTGTTTTCTGAGAATCATCTTGACTCAGACTCTTTTGACTAATGTTACTAAAAAGGTAAAGCAACTTTTAGCCTTATTTATTGTCGCCACTCAACATGTTTTTAACACCTTCGATAGCGCCTTCTACAGCGTCTTTGGCATCTTCAGCAACTTCTTTTACTTTAGAAACAACTTTTTCAGCTGTTCCTTCTTTTTCCATTTTTTCATCACCGATGACTTTTCCAACACCTTCTTTAATAGAACCTTTAGCTTGATTTAATTTTTCTTCTACTGACATGATAATTTTTCCTGTTATATTTATTTTATCTTAGTTTACACGAGTTTTTTCGTGAGATACTACACCAGTTGCTGCACCTTTAACAGCTTCTACACCTTCGCTAACTTTTTCTTGAACAGTTGAGAAACCAGATCCAAGACCAGATTTAGCTTTTTCGAATTGTTCTGAAGCGAATTCTCCTGTTGATTCAGCAACGTCAGATACGCGATCTTGAAGGCTTACTGAGTCTGCTTCATGTTGTTCTTTTGTTTTGATGTCGACAACGTTTACGTTGATTTCAACAACTTCCAAGTCAGTCATTTTAGCAACTTCTGAAGATACGATTTCTCTGATTTCTGAATATAAAGCTGGAACATTTTTTTGGTACTCAGCAATAATGTTTAAGTCAACTGCAACTTGTGTTTTACCAACTTCTACGTTAACACCACTTGTTACGTCATCGCTGTTAACGATTTTTTCTTTAAGATTTGAGAAGAAACCACCGTCGATTCCCAAAAGACCTGAAACGTTTTCTAGTGACAGACCAATGATTTTTTGGATAACTTTATCTTCGTAAGTAAGTTCTCCTTTGATTTCGTGAGCTACAGCAGTAGCATCTTTCTTTTCTACGTTAGTGTTAATGTTTTTTTCGTTTGACATATGAAACTCCTTTAATTAAATTAGTAATTTTTATTTATCTATATAGTTTTTTTCGATATATAATCCAGCTGCAACTCCCAGTGCTCCTAAAATCAATACAAATATTGTTTTGAAGAAGCCAAAGGAGATAATCAAACAAGCGAGAAATACGCCTATGAGACCTGCGATTATTGGATATCGATATTGTTTAAGCCATTCCATTTTTTACTTCCTTACTTCACACGACTAACAGTCTTTTTGTTTTGAGGTTTTGGTTTAGGCTGGTAGTCTTTTACTAGAACTTCTAGTTTAACCTGACGCTCAATACCAAAAAACTGCTTCAATCCATTAGTTATTTCATTTTGAATTAGTTGGCATCTGTCAGCGATGTTGTCCGAAGGAAGAATTTTACCTTCTACATGAACGAAACATTTATTTTTTCGTAAATTTACATGAACAGTTGGGTTCTTGATCAATCCATGATCACTCACCAAACTTCTAACAAAACCTTCGATTGCTGAATTCTTTAATTTCAATGTATCGTTTTTAGTTTCAAGTTGAATTTCCAAATAACGTTTAGGATAAAACAACACAACTAACATCGATAACAAAACTAAAGTTGATAGAGCCACTATCCCCCAGAATATATATCTAGAGAGATAGAATTCAACGAAATGATTCTGTCTCCAGCTAAATAGCTGAATGCCTAGATCACTAACTTGATGATAATCTATCAAAACAGGAAGGAAAATTGTCAAGATTAAAATACAGAAAATAATGAAACATATTTTCTTTGCTTTTGACATATACAATCCTTTCGATTTAACATTTAAACTATTTTTACCCGTCTAAACTATTTAAAAATAGTTTATTACTACAAGTAATTATTTTTTACCTGTAAAGAATGATACTACAGTAACAACAATTGCTGCTCCTGCAATAGATGGGATCAAAGCCATTCCAGCGATGGATGGGCCCCAACTACCTAAAAGGGATTGTCCTACAGATGACCCGACTAAACCAGCGAATACATTTGCGACGATTCCCATAGAACTACCTTTTTTAGTGATTCTACCTGCTACAAGTCCAATAAGACCTCCAGCAATGATTGACCACAATATTGCTTACCCTCCTTTTTATTTTAATATCAAAAAATAAATCAATTCCTTTGATTATTGCTATTATATAATTTTGATATAAAATAATCAATTATTTTGATTATTATATAATTTTAATATAAAAAATCAAATTCTTTGATTGTTGCTATCATATAAATTTTTAAAAATAAAAATATAATCTTTCGACTTGAATTTGATTCTGTATTCACGCCCTCAATAGACGGTAAAATAAGAAAATTGTTTATATATTGCCTCCTAGTGTTATTATACGAAATAAAGGATCTTAGTAAAAGTTGTTATATCATGCTATACCTATTCTTTGTGGTATAATTGCAAGAGGTGAAATCCGATAATTTATAAAAAGAGAAAGACATTCATGAGAGATTTATTATCTAAAAAGTCATAGGCAATTAGAATTATTATTTGAACATAAACGATGGTTTCATCGTTCTGAACTAGCAGAGTTATTAAATTGTACAGAACATGCAGTCAAAGATGATCTATCCCATGTTAAATCTGCTTTTCCTGACTTGATTTTTCATTCTTCGACTAATGGTATACGCATTATTAATACCGATGATAGTGATATTGAAATGGTTTACCATCATTTCTTTAAGCATTCAACTCATTTTTCGATTTTAGAATTTATCTTCTTTAATGAAGGTTGTCAAGCTGAAAGTATTTGTAAAGAATTCTATATCAGTTCATCTTCGCTCTATCGTATTATTAGCCAAATCAATAAAGTGATTAAAAGGCAATTTCAATTTGAAATCAGTCTGACCCCTGTTCAAATCATTGGAAATGAGAGAGACATTCGTTACTTTTTTGCACAATATTTTTCAGAAAAATATTATTTCCTAGAATGGCCATTTGAAAATTTTTCATCAGAGCCCCTATCTCAATTGTTAGAATTGGTTTATAAGGAAACAAGCTTTCCAATGAATTTGTCGACTCATAGAATGCTAAAGTTGCTCCTAGTTACGAACCTATATAGAATAAAGTTTGGTCATTTCATGGAAGTAGATAAAGACTCTTTTAACGATCAAAGTTTGGATTTTTTAATGCAGGCAGAACGAATAGAAGGTGTTGCTCAGAGTTTTGAATCAGAATACAATATCTCTTTAGATGAAGAAGTTGTTTGCCAATTATTTGTGTCTTACTTTCAAAAAATGTTTTTCATAGATGAAAGTCTCTTTTTGAAATGCGTAAAAAAGGATAGCTATGTTGAAAAATCTTACCATCTATTGAGTGATTTTATTGATCAGATTTCAGTCAAGTATCAGATTGAGATTGAGAATAAGGATAATCTGATTTGGCATCTGCATAATACCGCACATCTGTATCGTCAAGAGTTGTCCACTGAGTTTATTTTATTTGATCAAAAAGGGAATACAATCAGGAACTTTCAAAATATTTTTCCTAAATTTGTTTCAGATGTAAAAAAAGAGCTTTCTCATTATTTAGAGACTCTTGAGGTTTGTTCTAGTTCAATGATGGTAAATCATCTATCTTATACCTTCATCACTCATACCAAACATTTGGTGCTTAATCTACTACAAAATCAGCCAAAGCTGAAGGTTCTGGTTATGAGTAATTTTGATCAGTATCATGCAAAATCCGTTGCAGAGACACTTTCTTATTATTGCAGCAACAATTTTGAACTTGAAGTTTGGGATGAATTAGAGTTGTCCCTTGATGCTCTAAAAGAATCACCTTACGACATCATTATTTCAAATTTTATTATTCCACCTATTGAAAATAAGAGACTGATCTATTCCAATAATGTCAATACAGTCGCTCTCATTTCTTTGCTTAACGCAATGATGTTTGTTCGATTAGACGAGTAACCTAAAATAAAAAATGCTATTTCGCGTTTTGAACTGTACCTCAAAAGTTAGACAGAAAAAATCTAATTTTTGGGGTGTTTTTATTAAGAAAAGACCTTCAGTCATTTAAGTAAAATGTACATCTAGAGTCATAGTCCTCTAAAACTCTTGCTTTTTTTGTAGAAGATACGAAAAAAACCTTGATTCCAAGGCTTTTCCTGTTGTATGTAGATGCCCCCTACATGAATTTGTAAGAACTTTTCATATTGAAAATAAACAAAAATGTTGAAATATAGCTGATTTTAGGGAAATACTTTTAGGTGTTTTCAATGTCAGGATTTAAAAATGGGGCAAAAGTGGGGCAAAAACGAATGACTCGTATTTGGTTTGAAAACCTATAATACCTAATGATTATGCTATTCTAGATATATAGTTTTGTTATAAATAAATGTCAGTGCGAGATCAAATTGGAGGATAAAATGGAAAAACAAATTAATGAAAAAAAAGCCTTGGTTCCCAAAGCTTTTTAATCTTATAAACTCATTAAAACAACTCCCAGTAAGGTGTGGAATGTTTTTTAGTCTGTGTCATATAAAAATAAATAGAATGAATAGCTATAGCTAGAGCTAAAATGGTTGTAATACTTACTACTATTATAGGATTAGAAGCAAAGATTAAAGAGAGAATCAAGGCAGCCAGATAGAGTGTAGCTTGGACACAGTAGTAACTTTTCGAATAGCGAAGATAGTGTTTGTTATAGGGCCCATTTGCTAGGACAGCAGCTTGGAAGAGGCCAATTCCGATATAAAAGAAGCTGGTTGCAAAGAGACGATTAGCTTCAGGATTCAGAAGAAAACTCATCGATACAGTCATCATCATAAGCCCAATGAAAATAGGATAGTGACTGTAAATTAGAAATAGCCCCTTTTGATTAGATTTTTCATCAATAGCATGGTCGAATTGACCAAAATAAAACAAGAACAGAGAAATCATAATAATGAAATAAAGAACCGAATAAATCGAGAAATTCTCGATTGTAAAGAAGTTAGCTAGCTCCATAATCATCTCTCCAAACGTAATAATGACAAGAAGGGAGATGCGCTCGATTAAATGGGGGAGAACTATCTGGAAATGATCATCTTTACTAATCGAGGTAATTGGCGTAATAAATGTTAGCAGAATACTAGCATAAAGGATATAGACTCCAATGTAAATAGGAAGAAGAGCTGCTAGATAGATTTCTAAACTTCGTAGACCTGTTATCCATAGAAAACCTTTGATACTTTCCCTATGAACATTATCGGTTGATTTTTTAAAAAACTCAACCAAATATTGAAAAAATAAGGTAAGGGTTAATGTACCAATAGCCCAACAGACATAATGAAAATATTGTTGCCAATCATCTTTAATCAAATTGGATATAAAGAGTAAAAGTCCCATTTTGATAAACATGATTACCATGTTAAATAAAGAGTTCTTTCCATAGCGATTGGTATAAACGGTTTGAATCATCCATGAATCAGTGAGAAGCAAGACAGACATGAAAAAATCAAGCAAAGAATTCCAAGTCAAAATACCGTTATGAAGATGGTGAATTAAAGCAGTTACTTTTGAAATTGCAAAAACAAAAACTAAGTCATAAAAAAAGTTCTGAAAATTCTACACGTTTATGTTTAATAAGAGTTGTCATCTTAAGACCTTTCTATTTTAGAAGTACAATTTATTATAACAGAAAATGGTAATGAGAGAAAAGGATATGCTTAAATAATTTTATGTGGCGCGAATGAACTGCGCCACAAAAGTTAGGTTTTTTCTGTCTAACTTTTGGGGTGCAGTTCAGAAGGGGTGTTTTTTCTATCGTTTTTTAGTGCTAAGACTACACAAAAAAGCCTTGATTCCAAGGCTTTTTCCTGTTGTATTTAGATGCCCCCTACATGAATTTGTAAGAACTTTTCATATTGAAAATAAACAAAAATGTTGAAATATAGCTGATTTTAGGGAAATACTTTTAGGTATTTTCAATGTCATGATTTAAAAATGGGACAAAAGTGGGGCAAAAACCATACAGATTCTAAACTGTATGGTTCTTTTTTTATCTAACCAAGAAAGGTTAAAACTTATTAAAACAAATGCAATCAACTGTTGAAAACTTTTTAGTCCGTGTAATATAAAAACAAGTAAAAAGTTGAACTATAGGGAATATTGTGTCATAATAGGTAATAGATGAATAATTAATAGATTGGAAATAATGCTTTCTTACCTTAACAAGTTGAATTGGTTATACATTTTTTCGTCGCAATTGTGTCTATCTCTCGAGTTTAGCTAGTTTTTATAAGCTCTGGTTTCTAATCAATATAACAAATTTTAGAAGTGCATAAGACAAGATGGTGACATTACTACAGTCATTTCTAGTCACCATATGTTGCTGGCACAGGCTGTTTGTAGTGTTGGCTATTTACTAGTCAGTTTAATCGGAGTGTTTAATTTTTATTGTTGAAAGGTTTTTATATGGCGAAAATTCTATCTTTAGGTCTGACAGGTAAGAAATTACTTGCTCAGGGGTTCTTGTTTGTTCTGCTAGGTCTCATCTTGATGGTCACGGGGACTTGGTTGCCAGTAACAGTTATTCGCCTGGTTCTGTTTTTAGCTTGGATAGCAACGGTCGTAGATTTGCTATTAAGAGTTTTCAAAAAAAGCCAGTCAACGGATACCTTGGGAGTTGCACTGGTTAAATTGTTAGTGCTGGGATATTTGCTTGGCTCCAATCTTGCGACGGATGTGCCGATTTATATTTTGGCTCTTGTGATTGGAGTTTATCAGATTTTTCATGCTAGTATTAACCTTGTCACCTATGTTCTCTACCGCAAAAACAAAATTCGACCTCGTTTTCGTCTCTTACTAGATGGACTCGTACTAGTTTTTCTTGGTGGGACTAGTCTTTTGTCCTCTACAGGAAATTCTGTCTTTCAACTCTTTGTATTAGGGGCTTATTTTTTCCTTTATGGTCTGTCCAATATCCGTGACGGTTTCTTATTTGAAGGGGAAATTGGGAAAAACCATCTCAAACGTCGTATTAGAATTAGCTTACCTATTGTCCTAGCCGCTCTCATCCCTGCAAGAACTTTAGCAAAAATCAACAAATTCATGCAGGAAAATGCTGATGAGAGAGAGGATATCCATCTTGGAATGGTGAAGTCTGGTAAGACAGCGGAGCTTGAAATTTTTGTTCATACAGCTGAGACCTCTCTGTTTTCGGCAATTGGTCATGTGGATATCTGCTATCAAGGCCGTGTTATTTCTTATGGCAACTATGATCCGTCTTCTGAGACCTTATTTGGCATGGTAGGAGATGGTGTCTTATATTTCTGTGATCGTGACAAGTACATTGACCTATGTAAACGTGAGAGTCAAAAAACGCTTTTTGGTTATGGGATAGATTTGACGCCTGAAATGGAAAAAGCAGTTCAGAAAAAGTTGGCTGAATTGAAACAACTGACGATTCCATGGGAGCCAAGTGCAGATAAAATCATGACAGGTGATGGTAAGGAAGACTACACCTACGCTTATAAAATCAGACATGAGACAGATGGGGAACTTTATAAATTTATCAAATCTAAGTTTAAATCCTACTTTGTCTTATCTACAAACTGTGTGCTCTTGGCTGATACCATAGTCGGTCAGGCTGGCACCGATATCCTCTCACCCAAAGGATTTATCGCACCAGGAACTTACCAAGCTTACCTTGACCGAGAGTTTGAAAAACCAAATAGTATAGTCGTATCTAAACATGTTTATTAAGGAGAATTTATGAATTTAGTAAAAAAATACACCCCATTAATCCTTTTTATAGGGCTGGTTACTCTTGTAATTCTGAATGCATCAAGCTTTATATCAGGGGCAGTATCTCTCTTTGAAGTAACTTCTACCTTGATTTATGGTGCTGTCATTGCTTTTGTGCTCAATGTTCCCATGAAAAAAATTGAAGAATTCCTAGTTAAAATGAAGGTAAAGGCAGGGTTGCGCCGTCCGATTGCTATGGTGCTTGTTTTCCTATCTCTTATCTTAATCGTGATCTGTCTTTTGGTTTTGGTGCTTCCAACCCTTGCTCAGACTATTAGTCAGCTGGGAGCAGTCCTTTCAACAGTCCTGACTCAACTTGGGAAATTGCTAGACAGCTCGGAATTTGTAACCAAAGACATGCTGTCAACTATCGTATCAGGAATTCAGGGACAGTCTAGCTCTATTAGTCAAGCTTTGATAACCTTCTTATCCGGTCTGACTAGTAATATCGGCAATATTTTTTCAAGTTTGATGAATGCCTTTTTGATTATAGTCTTCACCTTTTTATTTTTATCCAGTAAGGAACATTTGGCAGCGATGACGAGTCGACTTCTAAAAGTTTTTCTTCCAGAGAAGGTGGTGATAAAGTTGACTTACATTGGACAAGTAGCACTAGAGACTTATGACCAATTTTTGATGAGTCAGCTGATTGAAGCAGTTATCATAGGAGTTATGATAGCGGTTGGTTACAGCGTGTTTGGGATACCCTATGGAGTAATGACAGGTATCTTTGCAGGAGTGCTATCGTTCATTCCTTATGTAGGGCCTATGATTGCTTGTGTTGTGGGAGCGATTTTTATCTTCACAGTGAGTCCTACTCAAGCCTTACTTTCTCTTCTTCTATATCAAGTTATACAGCTGATTGAAGGAAACCTTATTTATCCTAGAGTTGTGGGTCAATCTATTGGCTTACCAGCCCTTTTCACGCTTGCGGCTGCTAGTATCGGAGGGAATCTTTTCGGACTACTTGGAATGATATTCTTTACCCCCGTATTTGCTGTTATCTATCGACTGGTTAAAGAATTTGTCGTTGCAAAGGAAAATCAGGTAGATTAAGAAAAACTAAATTTAATAAGATATACTGAGAAGAGAGTGAGAGATTCTCTTCTCTTTTATTTTTAAATACTTTTCTACAAAAAGCTATTGGACGTCAAAAAATTCTTGGTTTCAAGGCTTATTCCTGTTGATTTAGATGCCCCCTGCAGGGCTCGAACCTGCGCCCCATAGATTAAGAGTCTACTGCTCTACCAACTGAGCTAAGGAGGCAACAGAAAAAGCTGAGAATGTAACTTCCCAGCTATTTTAATATGCCCAAAATGGCAACTAGATTATTTACGAAAGGCCTCAATAATGTAGGTGAAGCCAGTAACTAAAAATGAAAAGGCAATGACATAAACGACAAAGACACCTGTAGCCACTGGATTGAACAGAATCACTAGACCTAGTAAAAATACAAGCAAGGCTACCCACATGATATGGTTGCCAATAATAGGGAAAATCAATCCCAGACGATTGCCTTTAAAGAAAACTATAATGGCTTCTACAATTAACCAAATTCCTAAAATAGTTGGAATGACGACCGGCAGGGTCACAAAGCCATAAGCAACGAGGTAAAGAGCTAAAAGAAGACTAACAAACCCTTGGAAAAGATAAACAGGTGAGCGAAGCTCTTTTGGTGCAGAGAAATAGCCTAAAAGAGCTGCTATAGAAGCAACCAGTAAATCAAATGCAATCCACCAGCTGTAAGCAACAAGATTAGCTACTGGGTGTGTAAATAGGAAAAGTCCTAAAAGGACAAAAACAACTCCTGCAAGGAATAGCAGTAAACGATTAGAAAATTTCATTTCAATACCCCCTATATAGTATAGTATAGTTTGATAATAAAAATATTATACACCTTTTTAGAGGAAATATCAATAAACAAAATGGAAAATTTGGAAGTTTCAGTCTGATTTATGAAAAGAAAATCAGTTTTTATTATTTTGAAAATAAAAAGAGAAGATAAAATTTGTCTTCTCTACATGAAAATATTGTATGGCATCAAAGCAAAAGTAACTGGCTTTACACTATTTGTAAAGATGTAATTTGATTCAAAAAGAAAAGATAGATTTAAAATGTGGGACAAATGATGGGGTAAATCAGTTATAGACAAGCAAAAAAGCCTTGTAAATCAAGGCTTTTCCTGTTGTATTTAGATGCCCCCTACAGGGATCGAACCTGTGACCCACGGATTAAGAGTCCGCTGCTCTGCCAGCTGAGCTAAGGAGGCAAAGAAAAAAGCTGTATTGGTGCCGAAACTTCACGGTTTGTATTGAACCCGCGCAATTAAGCAGGTGGGCAACTCGCTCTAACTGAAGCTGTTTCCGTGTGAGACGGCCTACATGCTGTTAGAAGACTTTTGTTTCCCTAATAATACAAAAAATAGTCGGTCAACACTTAAGTGTGAAGTCGTACACCACAGCGTTTCTATGTTTATATAATACCACTTTTTCAAAAAAAATCAAGAGGAAAGTGCAATTTTTTGAAAAGGATTTCAGATTTTTCGCAAACGGTCGATAGCTTCCTTTCTTTGAGCCAAAGCCCGTTCATATTTACCAGTATCTTCTGCTTGGAAATAGTGATGATTACGAATTTTTTCTGGTAGATAGTCTTGCTTGACCCAATTTCCAGGATAGTTGTGTGGATAGAGATAGTCTTGGGCATTCCCCAGTTCCTTGCTTCCACTGTAGTGCCCATCACGCAGGTGTCGCGGAATAGGCAAGTGCCCTGATGTTTTGAGGTCGGCAAGAGCCTTATTCATAGCTACATAGGCTGAGTTGGATTTTGGAGAAAGGGCCAAATCAATGACGACATTGGCAATGAGAATGCGGGCTTCTGGGAACCCAATCTTTTGGGCAGCATCCAGAGCAGTCACGGTGTGAATCTGGGCTTCAGGATTGGCCAAACCGATATCTTCATAAGCGATAACAGTCAAACGACGAGCGAGACTTGGCAAATCACCAGCTTCGATCAAGCGGGCAGCATAGTGAAGACTGGCATCGACATCTGAGCCACGGATAGACTTTTGCAGGGCAGATAGAACATCATAGTGACCGTCTCCATCCTTGTCCATGGTAATGTAGCTCCGCTGCAGGCTATTTTCCATGATGTCTAGGGTGATATGGCGGATGCCCTTATCATTCTCAGGGGTAGAGAGAACTGCCAAATCCAGTGAGTTAAAGGCGGAGCGCAGGTCTCCGTTTGTAGAGGTTGCGATGAAATCCAGCGCATCCTCATCTAGTTCTACTGGAAAATCAAAACCACGTTCAGGGTTATTTAGAGCTATCTGAAGTGCCTCTTTGACGTCTTGGTTAGACAGAGGTTCCAACTCAAAAATTTGAACACGACTGCGAATGGCAGGAGTGACAGAAAAGAAAGGATTTTCAGTCGTAGCGCCAATCATAATGACCAGTCCACTTTCCAAGAGAGGCAAGAGGAAGTCTTGCTTGGTTTTATCTAGTCTATGAATCTCGTCTAGTAATAGGACGAGACCACCAGAGAATTTAGCCTCTTCCGCAATTTCTTGCAGTCGCTTTTTACTATCAACTGTCGCATTGAAAGTTCGAAAGGTATACTTTGTTGTTCCAGCGATGGCAGAGGCAATACTGGTCTTGCCTATTCCCGGAGGTCCATAAAGAATCATGGAAGACAGGCGGTTGGCTTCCACCATGCGGCGGATGATTTTTCCTTGTCCGACCAGATGCTCCTGACCGATGACCTGGTCGATGGTTTTAGGGCGCATGCGAAGCGCGAGATTGTCTGGCATAGCAGTCCTTTCTAACGTGGATTTTAGTGTCATATTTTTTGAGTAGAATGACTCATCTAATATATCTTACTATGTCCATTCTAGCCTATTAGTTGTGATATTTCAATGGTTTTGTAATAATCAGGGGGCGAGATAGAAGCTTTTTGACTATTTAATTGGATGAGGAGAGATATCAGCATGAAAGAATTGATTTTTCTTAAAGCTCAAAATAGGATAGTTGAGCCTAAAGAAGTGGAATTACTGATTTGAGAAATAATATTGCTAAATGTTATTGCATGAACTATAATGAAAAGAGAGGTGATAAGAAATGGAAAGAATGGAATTACCAAGTCAGGAAATTTTGATTTTTACAAAACAAATTCGTCATTGGATTCTTAGTGATCAAGTTATTTCAGGAAAAAGAAAATTTCTCTTCAGGGAAGATACTCCAAAAGAGATTTTGGATTTGTAAGAAAACATTAAACCTAAACTTGATTTTGCTTACCGAGAGGTTCATTCTAATAATTATGAATTAGAAAAATATGAAAAATAGAATAATTGATGTTTTTAAAGTAGTAAATCGTCTCCTTGTAATAACTGTTGAAAATTCTGATTTGAAAGACTTGAGAGTTAATCAGTTTGTAAAAATTGGATATAAAAAGTATAGGGTCCGCAGTGTTCCTATGATTCATTCAACTCCGCCTCAGTCTGTCTTAAATCGAGATACTTTTACAATTGACTATACAGATGATGATTTGCTTGATAAAGAAGCAGTATTTACTACTCATTAGAAAAATGGGTATGAATAAATTGGCTACCCTTAGAACCACATCTAGGATCTTTGATGGTATAAGAGAATAATACGTCTCATTCTTTACAATACGTGTAACACGTGTTATAATGGTGTTGTCAGGAGGTAAAAGCGCTATGCCTATGACACAAAAAGAGATGGTTAAACTCCTTACGGCTCATGGTTGGATAAAGACCAAAGGCGGTAAAGGCTCCCATATTAAAATGGAGAAGCAAGGGGAAAGACCTATCACAATCCCTCATGGTGAGCTGAATAAGTACACTGAAAGAGGGATACGAAAGCAAGCTGGGTTGTAAAATTCAGCCCCTGCTTTTTGATAGGGAGGTAGTGAAATGTTAGTGACGTATCCAGCTTTATTTTATTATGACGACACAGACGGAGCAGAAGCGACTTATTTTGTCCATTTCCCAGATTTTGAATACTCAGCTACACAAGGCGAGGGGATTTCTGAGGCTTTGGCTATGGGTTCGGAGTGGTTAGGAATTACTGTCGCAGATTTAATAGAGAGTGATGGAGAATTACCTCAGCCATCAGATATCAATAGCTTGTCTTTGATTGAAAATGATCCTTTTAAAGATGATGAAGATTTTGAGTCAACCTATGACCTTGATAAATCTTTTATTTCTATGGTATCTGTTGATGTATCAGAGTACTTAGGAAGTCAGGAACCAATTAAAAAGACCTTAACCATACCAAGATGGGCAGATAAGTTGGGACGAGAAATGGGACTTAACTTTTCTCAGACTTTGACAGACGCTATTGCAGATAAGAAAATACAAGCATAAGATTAAGTGTGACATCGTGGGAATAGTCAATAAAAAAAGCACTCCTAATTGTGCTGGTTACTTGTCTATTGATCCTATATATTTGCTAGCCCTTTCGAGGGCTTTTTGTGTTGAGTTTTTGGAAAAAATAAGGAAATCAACCGTTTAAGAAAATCACTGATACCAAGGGTTTAAATGAGGTAATATGGTATAATTAGGACATAAAATAATTTTGTGGTAAGATGGTAGTATCTATTTTAGCATATTTCCGAGCAATCGGGGCGATTTAAGAGTCGCATAGAAAGAGGACAAAATGGCAACATATGGATTTTTAGATGTTTTAGAGGAAGAGTTGGAGAAGAACTTCCCCTTTGACTTTGAGATTAGTTGGGACAAGCGCAACCACGCGGTTGAAGTGAGTTTTCTATTGGAAGCGCAAAATGCTGCAGGTGTGGAGATGGTGGACGAGGACGGAGAGGTTTCATCAGATGATATCCTCTTTGAGGAAGCAGTGCTTTTTTACAATCCTGCTAAGTCAACCGTCAATGCAGAAGACTATTTGACGGCTATTCCTTACCTACCTAAAAAAGGATTTTCTCGTGAATTTTTAGCTTATTTTGCGCTATTCCTTAAAGATACTGCCGAGGTTGGATTAGATGCTCTCATGGACTTTTTGGAAGACCCAGAAGCAGAAGAATTTGTTATGGAATGGAACCAAGAAGTCTTTGAAGAAGGAAAAGTTGGCTTGAAAGAGGGAGAATTTTATCCTTATCCGAGATACTAGGAGTTGGTTGGAGATTTTATGAAGAAAATTGGGATTTATTTGGTTTATGTGCTAGCTGTTGTCTTTATTATGCTGGCTTTTGCTTGTGGAACAATCGCATTTGCAGAGTTGGGTTATTCCGCAGTTTTAGTCTTTACTTTTGGTTATGCCTTCGCTCTTCTAAGTATGTATTTAATCTTTATTCTTCACGAGCTGGAACATGCTTTTTGTGGCTACTTGACAGGCTATCGGCTGGTGGCTTTTGGGTTAGGACATTTTATTTTGACCAAAAAGTCAGGCAGGTTTCATCTTAGTAGAACAGCCATTCTGAAAAATGTTGGTGCTCAATACATTGGTTTAAAAGAGGATGAAAGCGATCAAAGAATCATCCTGATGCTTTCAGGAGGCTTGATGGTTCATCTCAGCTTGATATTATTGGCGATAGTGTTTGGATTTTTGACAAGAAGCTGGTATTTTGCAGGGACTTGGATTTTTCTTAATTTGTCTTTCTTCCTAAATAACATTTTGCCAGTCGGCATCACCGATGGCGCAAAAATTTGGGAATTGCTACAATACCCTGCAAATACGAAATACGCCTACCTGATGTTGAGGCATTCTGCCCAGACCTTGCTAGCTCCTCAAGAATATGATTTAAAAGACTTTATCATGCCTGTCGATGAGGAGGTGAGAGGGAGTTTTGCAGAAAGTGTTCAGACTCTTCAGGGGTTGGTATTCATATTGGATGATAATATAGAGCTTGCAAAGCAACAGTTTCAGTCTGTGCTAGAGAAAACAGATAATCCAATGTCTAAAACTATTTCTCAATTATACCTTCTTCAAATTGCTCTGATGGAAGGAGATAATAAGAAAGCGGAAGAATATGCAAGTATTCGAGGAGTCAAATCCTTTTTATCTCTAAAAACAGCAGATATGCAGGTCATTCAAGCTCGGTATCAATTTAAGGTAAGGAAAGATGTAGTTCAAACTCACAAGGCTATGAAGATTGCTAGACAGAAAATGAATAGCAGCCGGATGTTACGGGATGAGAAACGCTATTATGAAAACTGGTTAGCCGAGCTGGAAAAGGAATTAACCGAAGGAGTCTAATATGGAAATAGAACTTACTGATTTCCAAGGTTGCAAGATTGCCTTGATTTGTGGGGATAAGGTCTTGACTATCTTACGTGATGACAAGGACGATATCCCTTGTCCCAACATGTGGGAGTTGCCAGGTGGTGGCCGTGAAGGGGATGAAAGTCCCTTTGAATGCGCAGCGCGTGAAGTTTATGAAGAACTGGGAATTCATTTAAATGAAGATTGTTTGCTTTGGGGCAAAATTTATCCTAGCGTAATCTTTGAAGGCAAGCAATCGGTCTTTATGGTTGGTCAGCTAAGACAAGAACAATTTGACAATATTACCTTTGGAGATGAAGGACAGGGCTATCAGCTCATGAATGTTGAGGAATTTCTTAGTTCCAGTCAAGTAGTTCCGCAGTTGCAAGAGAGATTAAAAGATTATTTAAAAGTAAGTGATTAGAAAGGATGGTTCAGTTAAATTTCTAAACTGAACCCGCCCTAAACACTGTGCCAAAAAGATAAACTTCTCTTAGACACAAGCGTCTTCAGAGAATTTCCTATTTTGGCTTTGTGTTTTACGGGCTTGGTGTCTTAAATATGGAAACATGGCAAGAGTTAAAAGTTACAGTGAAGCGTGAGGGAGAGGAGTTAGTTTCTAACCTCCTGATTGAACTGGGGGCGCAAGGTGTTGCGATTGAAGACAGCATGGACTATGTGGGAAATGTGGACCGCTTCGGCGAGATTTTCCCAGAGGTCGAGCAGCAAGAAGAAATCGTTGTGACAGCCTACTATCCTGATACGGTTGATGTGGCAGTGGTTGAGGCGGACTTGCAGGCTCGCTTAGCAGAATTGACGGATTTTATGGATTTGGGAGAGGTCAAAATGGGGACGACTGCCTTGGCTGAGGAAGACTGGGCAGATAACTGGAAGAAATACTATGAGCCCACTCGCATCACTCATGATTTGACCATCGTGCCGTCTTGGACAGAATACGAGGCGACTGCGGGAGAAAAAATTATCAAGCTAGATCCAGGAATGGCTTTTGGGACTGGGACGCATCCAACGACCAAAATGAGCCTTTTTGCCTTGGAGCAGGTTCTTCGTGGTGGGGAAACGGTGCTGGATGTAGGGACTGGTTCAGGGGTTCTCTCTATTGCCAGCTCGCTGCTTGGTGCCAAGGAAATCTTTGCCTACGACCTGGATGATGTGGCAGTTCGAGTTGCTCAGGAAAATATTGAGCTAAACCCTGGTATGGAAAACATCCATGTAGCAGCAGGAGACTTGCTTAAGGGTGTTGAGATTGAAGCAGATGTCATCGTGGCTAATATCTTGGCGGATATTCTCATTCATCTGACAGAGGATGCTTATCGCTTGGTCAAGGATGAAGGCTACCTCATCATGAGTGGCATTATCAAGGATAAGTGGGACATGGTGCGCCAGTCGGCTGAATCAGCTGGATTTTTCCTTGAAACTCATATGATTCAAGGGGAATGGAATGCCTGCGTCTTTAAGAAAACCAAGGATATCTCTGGTGTGATTGGAGGCTAGTATGCAGCAGTATTTTGTCAAGGGTAATGCTACCTCGCCAGTCACCATTGAGGACAAGGAAACCAGCAAGCATATGTTTCAGGTCATGCGCTTGAAAGAAGATGATGAGGTTACTTTGGTTTTTGATGATGGGATTAAACGTTTGGCGCACGTGCTGGATGTGGAAGCTCGTCAGTTTGAATTGGTAGAAGAACTAGATGACAATGTGGAGCTGCCCGTCCAAGTGACCATTGCATCTGGTTTTCCCAAGGGAGACAAGCTGGAGTTTATCACTCAGAAAGTAACAGAACTAGGTGCCAGTCAAATCTGGGCCTTTCCTGCTGACTGGTCAGTAGCCAAATGGGATGGCAAGAAATTGGGTAAAAAGGTTGAAAAACTAGAAAAAATCGCTCTTGGAGCAGCAGAACAAAGCAAGCGAAATCGTGTCCCAAGTATCCAGCTTTTTGAAAAGAAAGCAGATTTTCTAGCTCAGTTTGACCAGTTTGACTCTATCATAGTAGCCTACGAAGAGTCAGCCAAAGAAGGTGAAGCTGCTGCTCTTTTACAAGCAGTTAGTGACCTTGAAAAAGGAGCCAAATTGCTCTTTATCTTTGGTCCAGAAGGTGGCCTGTCACCTGCAGAAATAGAAAGTTTTGAAACTAAGGGAGCAGTCTTGGCAGGGCTTGGTCCTCGTATTTTGCGAGCAGAAACAGCACCGCTTTACGCCTTATCAGCCCTTAGTGTTTTATTAGAATTAGAGAAATAAGAGGAAGAAAATGGAACAAAAACACCGTTCAGAATTTCCAGAGAAGGAACTTTGGGATTTAACAGCCCTATACCAAGACCGTGAGGATTTCTTACGTGCAATCGAGAAGGCTCGAGAAGACATCAATCAATTTAGCCGTGACTACAAGGGCAATCTTCACACTTTTGAAGATTTCGAGAAGGCCTTTGCGGAATTGGAACAAATCTACATTCAGATGAGCCATATTGGCAACTATGGCTTTATGCCACAGACGACAGACTATAGCAATGAGGAATTTGCTAACATCGCCCAAGCTGGGATGGAATTTGAAACAGATGCTAGCGTAGCCTTGACCTTCTTTGACGATGCCTTGGTGGAAGCCGATGAGGAAGTCTTGGATCGTTTGGGTGAATTACCTCACTTGACGGCAGCTATTCGTCAGGCTAAAATCAAAAAAGCTCATTACCTTGGGGCTGATGTGGAGAAGGCCTTGACCAATCTAGGAGAAGTTTTCTACAGTCCGCAGGACATTTATACTAAGATGCGAGCTGGGGATTTTGAAATGGCTGACTTTAAAGCTCATGGCAAGACTTATAAAAACAGCTTTGTGACCTATGAGAATTTCTACCAAAACCATGAGGATGCTGAGGTTCGTGAAAAATCTTTCCGTTCCTTCTCAGAAGGTCTTCGTAAGCACCAAAATACGGCTGCGGCAGCCTATTTAGCCCAAGTCAAGTCTGAAAAACTTCTGGCAGATATGAAGGGTTACGACTCAGTCTTTGATTATCTTCTGGCTGAGCAGGAAGTGGATCGTGCCATGTTTGACCGCCAGATTGACCTCATCATGAAGGATTTTGCGCCCGTTGCTCAGAGATACCTCAAGCATGTTGCCAAGGTCAATGGTCTTGAAAAGATGACCTTTGCTGACTGGAAATTGGACTTGGATAGTGCCCTCAATCCTCAAGTGACCATTGACGATGCCTATGATTTGGTCATGAAGTCAGTAGAACCTTTGGGGCAAGAATATTGTCAGGAAGTTGCTCGCTATCAAGAAGAGCGCTGGGTGGACTTTGCTGCCAATAGTGGCAAGGATTCTGGCGGTTATGCGGCGGATCCATATCGCGTGCACCCATATGTCCTCATGAGCTGGACAGGCCGTTTGAGCGATGTCTATACCTTGATTCATGAAATCGGTCATTCTGGTCAATTCATCTTTTCTGACAATCACCAAAGCTATTTCAACGCCCACATGTCTACCTACTATGTTGAAGCACCGTCAACTTTCAATGAATTGCTCCTCAGTGACTACTTGGAGCACCAGTCTGACGACCCTCGTCAAAAACGTTTCGCTCTTGCTCACCGCTTGACAGACACCTACTTCCATAACTTTATCACTCACCTTTTGGAAGCAGCCTTCCAACGTAAGGTTTATACATTGATTGAAGAAGGAGAAACCTTCGGGGCAAGCAAACTCAACAGTATTATGAAGGAAGTCTTGACGGATTTCTGGGGAGATGCCATTGAAATTGACGACGATGCGGCTTTAACTTGGATGCGCCAAGCTCACTACTACATGGGCTTGTATAGCTATACTTACTCTGCTGGTCTTGTTATCTCGACTGCGGGTTACCTCCATCTGAAACATTCAGAAACTGGAGCTGAAGATTGGCTCAATCTCCTTAAATCAGGTGGTAGCAAGACACCACTTGAGTCAGCCATGATTATCGGTGCTGATATTTCAACAGATAAACCACTCCGTGATACCATCCAATTCTTGTCAGACACAGTTGACCAGATTATTGCCTACAGTGCTCAGTTGGGAGAGTAGGGGGATAAGAAAAATACTCTATAATAAAGTTGATCTTTTTGAAAATCCGATATACAATATGTCATTGTTTATTTAATATTTACAGAAGATGATAGGAGAATATAATGCCAGTTACCAGTGAAAAATCTATTACAAATGCATTAGTAAAAATGCTTCCCAAATTATGGGCGAGGAGTAAAAAATTTTATAATGATAAACAGTTTAAAGTCGAAAGCGAATTAGGAGTTGTTTTCAAAGATTACTTGGAATATTCATATGAAAAATATTCTACTGTAAAGACATTATTATACAAAAATGAAGGTAAATTTTTATATAATTTTTATGAACCACAGTTTTTAGAATCTGGAAATGGAGAGGTTGTTGACACTACAAATTCAAGTTTGATTTTTCAGAAAAATAATAAAATAATTGTTACTGGAACTGGCGGTGTAGGTAAATCTATGCTCATGAAGCATATATTTATAAACCAAATAGACACTGCAAGTAGCATTCCAATTTTCATAGAATTAAAATCTATAAATGAGAAACCATTGGATGATTTTGATTTTGAATTATTTATTTTTGAAGAGATTAAATGTCATCATTTGAATATAGAGAGAGAACATTTTCAAGAAACACTAAAATCTGGCGCATATACTATAATATTTGATGGACTTGATGAAATTATATCTACTCATAGAAATGTGTTAGACAAATCATTAAAAGAATTTGTAGATATATATAATAAAAATAGGTATATTCTTAGCTCTCGCCCGTCCGATGATTTTATAGGTTGGTCTAATTTTTTAGAATATGAGATTAAGTTACTGACTAAAGAGCAGGCTGTTTCTCTCATTTTAAAATTAGAGTATGAATCAAAATTAAAAAATAAGTTTGCAAAAGAATTAAAAGATACATTATATGATAACCATGAATCTTTTGCTTCAATCCCTCTGTTGTTAACTATTATGTTAATGACATATGAAGATGGTGCATCTATTCCCAATAATCTAACTGATTTTTACAACCTAGCATTTTATACTCTCTATCAAAAACATGATGCATCGAAATCGGGCTATAAAAGAGAATTGAAATCGAATTTATCTCTTGAACAATTTAAAGAAGCTTTATCTTATCTAGCAATGAAAACGTTTTTCAAAGGACAGATAACCTTTAATACTGACAGTTTTAATTCTTATCTTGATTCTTTCAAAGAAAAAAATACAGTGAAGTTTGTAAATTCAGATTTTATTAGGGATTCTATTTCTAATGTGTGTATGATTTTACAAGATGGTGTTTCTTATAAGTTTTCTCATAGATCATTTCAAGAATATTTTGCTGGTGTTGGAGTTAGTAAATTAGATGATCAAACGCAAAAGAAACTTTTAACTTCATGGGCTATTGAAGATGGAAATCACATTGCATATAATAAAACGTTTCTTACAACCTTATTAACAGTTCAACAAAATCGAATATATTTAAATTTATACGTTGAACTAATAAATAGAGTAAAAGTATTATATAAAAGTTCACAGGATTTAGGAGAGTTTATAAGTATTTTCTTTAGAGTATTTAAGCTAGCTAATAATCCATTTAAAAAAAATTCAGAGAGAATAGGTTTTATTATTAACGAAGATTACAGGGCGTTCTATCGAATACATTTTAAGGTTATTGAAGATTCTGGTTTGAACATAGATGATATAGATGATACAGAAATAATAGATGAGTGTTCTAAAAAACTAATTAAATTCTTAGAAAAAAAAGGAGATGTGAATTATACTCAATTCCCAGAAGAATATAAAGAGGATCTATGTAAGTGGATTGAATCATGGTTTGTTAAAAGATTGGATTTTATTTTTGATTGGTCTTCCAAGATTATCGAAAATAATAAAACTAAGAAAAGAACAACAGCTTCTATAATTGATGATATTTGATTTTTATCGTGTAAAATAAAAAATCTAATTGCTCCCTAAAGAATACTCTTTATCAAAATCAGTCTAGTCCTATTGAGGGTTGTTTTATTGATTGACTTACCTACTCTCTTTCTTGTTTTGAGTTGATACGACAGGATTCGATGCAATTGCTGGAGGGAAAACTCCATCTAAAAAATAATAGGAAGCCATCTTCGGATGGCTTTTAATGTAAACACCCTTCCTAAAAGCTGACTTAGTCTCCTGGTGTATTTTCCAATCAATTTTCTTGAAACCCTTTCCTTCTTTTGATAGACTAGTATCTAGTTTTTGAAAAAAGGAGAAAGAAAATGAAAAAATTTGTTGCTGAGTTAATCGGTACGTTCATGCTTGTGTTCGTCGGAACAGGAGCTGTTGTTTTTGGAAATGGTCTTGATGGCCTAGGTCACCTTGGAATTGCCTTTGCCTTTGGTTTGGCAATCGTGGTTGCAGCTTACTCAATCGGAACTGTTTCAGGTGCTCACTTGAACCCAGCTGTTTCGATCGCTATGTTTGTAAACAAACGTTTGTCATCTTCAGAGCTTGTAAACTACATCCTTGGGCAAGTAGTTGGAGCTTTCTTAGCATCTGCTTCTATCTTCTTCCTCTTGGCTAATTCAGGTATGTCAACTGCTAGTCTTGGTGAAAATGCCTTGGCAAACGGTGTCACTGTCTTTGGTGGTTTCTTGTTTGAGGTTATCGCAACTTTCTTGTTTGTTTTGGTTATCATGACTGTGACTTCAGCAAGCAAGGGCAATGGCGCGATTGCTGGTTTGGTAATCGGTTTGTCCTTGATGGCGATGATTCTTGTGGGATTGAACATTACTGGACTTTCAGTAAACCCAGCTCGTAGCTTGGCACCAGCTGTCTTGGTAGGTGGCGCAGCCCTTCAACAAGTATGGATTTTCATCCTTGCCCCAATCGCTGGTGGAGTTCTTGCAGCCCTCGTTGCTAAAAACTTCCTTGGAACAGAAGAATAATTGAAACTCAAAAAGCCTTGCTCCTCATCTTGAGGAACAGGGCTTTTTCGTATCTGTTTATACTCAATGAAAATCAAAGAGCAAACTAGGAAACTAACCGCAGGTTGCTCAAAGCACTGTTTTGAAGTTGTAGATAAAACTGACGAAGTCAGCTCAAAACATGGTTTTGAGGTTGTAAATGAAACTGACGAAGTCAGTAATCATACATACGGCAAGGTGACGTTGACGCGGTTTGAAGAGATTTTCGAAGAGTATTAGCGGTTGTCAATCTTCTCTGGATAAAGGTCGTGTTGGAATAGGCGTTGTTCTGCCAATCCTTCATACTTAGTTCCAGGCTTACCGTAGTTGTAGTAGGGGTCAATTGAAATGCCACCGCGCGGAGTGAATTTTCCCCAGACTTCTAAATAGCGAGGGTCTAGCAAGTTGACCAAGTCTTTCCCGATGGTGTTGATACAGTTTTCGTGGAAATCTCCATGATTTCGGTAGCTAAAGAGGTAGAGTTTGAGGGATTTTGATTCAACACAGAGTTTGTCAGGAATGTAGGAAATATAAATGGTCGCAAAGTCTGGTTGAGCAGTGATTGGGCAAAGAGAGGTAAATTCAGGACAGTTGAATTTGATGAAATAGTCATTTTCCACATGACGATTGTCAAAAGATTCGAGGACTTCTGGTTGATAGTCGAAAATGTAGTTGGTTTCTTTGTTGCCGAGGAGGCTTAGGTTTTTCATTTCTTCTTGTTGTGACATAATTTTTTCTTTCTAATCTTAAACACCACGTTGGTTGTCGTAGAGGAGAGTATGCAGTTGTGGAAGGACGCGGACATTGCCCCAGCTATCGTCAGCAGCGATGCGTTCCCAGAGTTCTTTGAGGCGGTCCAGTTGCTCTTGGACAATATTGCCTGTAGCCTTGGGCTCAGGATTTCCTGCTGATAAGAAGAGAACATCTGGTTGGTAGCGTTCTTGAATGCCTTTAGCAAAGGCCAAATCTGCATCATCAAAGACAGGGATTTTAAAGGTGACCTTGTCTGGATCCAATTGGGAAACGATAAAGTCTAAGGTCTCGAAGTTGACCTCCATCTTGGAGGAAGGAGGTTTGGGACTCAGAGTGACCTGGTCGATGTCTTTTAACCAATTTTGCCAGCGGGAGCCTTGGGTCTCAACAGCTAGAGTGACACCGCGTTCCTTGAGCTTAGTAACCAGTTCAGCCATATTGGCTGCTAGGATAGCGGGATTTCCGCCAGACAGGGTGACATAGTCGTAGCTCCCCAATTTATCTAACTCAGCAATGACCTCGTCAGCAGTCATACGAGTTGGCTTTTCAGAACCATCCCAAGTAAAGGCAGAGTCACACCAGTCGCAGTGGTAGTCGCAACCTGCAGTGCGGACAAACATGGTTTTCTGCCCAATAGCACGACCTTCACCTTGAAAGGTAGGGCCAAAAATTTCCAGAACTGGTAGTTTGAGGACACGTTCCCTAGTCATCTAACCACTCCCGTCTAAATTCTGCAAAGGCAGTCGGAGTTTCATAGAGGCGAACGTATTCCAAACGGAGACCGCGCTCGTCTGGCAACTCTTGGTTCATGGTTTGGAAAATCCAGTAAACCATATTTTCAGCAGTCGTGTTCATATAGGGAAGAGTTTCATTGAGATAGCGATGATCCAAGTGGGGCTCTAAGTAGTTCTTGTAGATCGCTTTGATATCTCCGAAATCGTAGGTCATGCCACGTTCATCTAAAAATCCACTGACAGCAATCTGCAGATGATAGGTGTGGCCGTGCAGGGACTTGCATTTTCCCTCATAGTGAAAGAGGTGGTGGGCAGCATCAAAGGTAAATTCTTTTGATACCAAGGTTCTGTGATGATTGTAGACAAGAGACTCCCCGGTTTCCTGTTTGATTTCTTTGGGTGCAAAAAACATTAGTTCTCTCCTTTCTGTGAGAGATAAACATCTAGACCATGTTGACGTAGGTGGCAGGATGGACAATCTCCACAACCACTTCCGATAATCCCGTTGTAGCAGGTTAAGGTCTTTTCACGAACATAGTCAAAGGCACCGAGTTGGTCGGCTAATTCCCAAGTTTCAGCCTTGTCTAGCCACATGAGAGGTGTTTGGATAACGAAGTCGTAATCCATGGCAAGGTTGAGGGTAACATTAAGGGATTTGACAAAGACATCTCGACAATCGGGGTAGCCTGAGAAGTCTGTCTCGCAGACACCTGTCACGATATCTTTAATACCTCGTTGCTTAGCAAGGACTGCCGCAAAGGACAGAAAGAGGTGGTTGCGACCGTCAACAAAAGTATTGGGAACCTCTCCCTCTTTTTGCTCAATTTCCAGATCAGAGGTCAGGGCATTTTCAGTGATTTGCCCCAGCAGAGACATATCTAGGATATGATGACGAATGCCCTGTTCCTTAGCGATTTCTCTAGCGACTTGAATTTCGAGATGATGGCGTTGGCCGTAGGCAAAGGTAACGGCTTCGACCGTTTCATAGTGTTCTTTAGCCCAAAATAGGCAGGTTGTAGAATCTTGACCGCCACTAAAGACGACCAAGGCTGATTGACGTTTCATAGTACTCCTTCCAAAATGGGAAATGTTCAGAGCACGCAAAAAGCTCCCTTGAGGGAGCTAAAAAATACCAAGTAGAGGTTTTTTTTAGCGATGGCATGTCCCAAACATCGTAATATTCTACTTACAGTCTAGCATATTTTTTGAAAAATGGCAAAGGACAATAAAAAAGAGACCAAAGCAAGTACTTGGTCTCTAATGTGATTAGCTCAATTCAGCAACGATGGCCTTGATTTGTTCTGCTGTGTGAACACCAGCAACTTGTTTGACAACTTGGCCGTCTTTTTTGAAGAGAAGAGTTGGGATAGACATGATTCCAAAAGCACGAGCTGTGTTTGGATTTTCATCAACGTCCATTTTAACGATTTTCAAGACATCTTCTGAAAGTTCTTCAGACAATTTATCCAAGATTGGACCTTGCATACGACATGGACCACACCAAGTTGCCCAGAAGTCTACCAAGACCAAACCGTCTTTTGTTTCTTGTTCGAATGTTGCATCTGTAATTGCTTTTGCCATTGTATTTCTCCTTTTTTAGTTATATTGGCTTAAATCTTGTTTCATGAGATAGAAGAAGACATCTCCATAAGTCCCATGGTAGTCCAAATCATGACCGTTGTAGGTCAATTTTTGAACAGGGTAGTAGTCTGCGACTCCGATAAGGCAAGCTTGTTGTGAACGATCAAAGTCGTCATAAGATTCGAAAGTTACAGTTCTTTCGTTCTTGCTGGCATCTAGATAGGTAATTTCAATCATTTTTAAAACTCCTTTGTTTAATGATGACTTTATTTTACTCCTTGTAAAAGAGAATGTCAAGAAAAATGATTGCGCACGCAACTTTTTCTAAAATCACCTTAAATCAAGAAATCCAAACCAGTTTCCAAGCTTGCTTCGACGGCCTTTTGTAGAGAGGCCAATGTCTTTTGCCCATCGCTTGTCAGACAGATAAAGCTAGAGCGTCGATCTTGATCACAACATCTGCGACTAAGTAGACCGCAATTTTTAGCTTCCAAACGAGCCACCATCCGAGAAACAGCGCTCGGGCTAAGATGAAGCTTATCTGGCAGGTCAATCTGGCGTAGAGATTTTTCTTGGGCCAAGTCCAGATAGTAGAGCAGGTAAAACTCTTTCAAGGTCAGACTTTGTTCGCTCTGCTGGGCAATGGTCTCTTCCAAAAGACTTTCAATTTCTTTCTGACGCCGATTGAAGTCAAACCATTTTTCCAAATAAGTCATAGTATCTCCTTTCTTTTTAGAGTTATAACATAGAAGAATGTCCATTCACGGACAGTCTCTGCATCACAAGATGATTGCGCATGCAATAATTATACTACTTTTAAATCAAGCTGGCAAGAAGGACGCTGGCATCTCTTATCCTAAATCATGCCTGTTTTCACAAGTCTTTAATTGTCTATATTCCCTTTTCTCCCTATTTTTATTAACTTTTGCGCATTTCCTTGAAATTTTCTGAAAAAAGAGTAAACTGGTATGCAAGAAGTCTATTTCGTGGAGTTTAGGATGAAATTATATGTTCAATTAATGATTCTCTTTGTGATTTCTCTAATCGGAGAGGGAATTTCCAGTTTCTTTCATTTGCCTATCCCAGGCAGTATTATCGGTTTGATTATTCTCTTTCTAGCCCTACAATTTAAGTGGCTGAGAACCAGACATGTCAACATGGTCGGGAATTTCTTGCTGGCCAATATGACTATTCTCTTTTTGCCACCAGCAGTGGGAATCATGGAGAAGTTTGATGTGATTGCTCCCTATCTTTTGCCTATCGTCTTGATTGTCTTTTTTGCAGCTGTTATCAATATTATCCTTATAGCCCTAGTGGTTCAGTTCATCAAGCGACGGTTTGAGGGAGATTATGAGAAAGGAGATGCCAAATGACTGAATTTGTTTCCAATCCCCTGTTTGGGCTTGCCCTGTCTATCCTAGCTTATCTAGTGGGAATGCTGATTTACAGACGCTTCCCCCATCCATTGACAACGCCCTTGCTTTTGTCAGCTGTTTTCATTATCATCTTTCTAAAAGTGACGGGTATTTCTTACCAATATTACTACCAAGGTGGGGTTTATCTGAACAACTTGATTGTCCCATCGACCGTGGCTCTAGGGATTCCGCTTTATAAGAGTTTTCACTTGATGAAGCACCATGCTCGGAGTATTCTCTTTGGTAGTCTGTTAGCAGTAGTTGTCAATACCTCTTTCACAGCACTTGTAGCTAAGATTTTTGGCATGGACTTTTTCCTAGCCATTTCACTCTTTCCTAAGTCAGTGACAACCGCCATGGCGGTGGGAATCACAGAAAAATTGCAAGGTTTGACGACTGTGACCTTGGTGGTTGTAGTGGCGACTGGGATTTTAACCAGTGTCATCGGCCCAACACTTTTGAAGTGGTTGAAAATAGATGATCCAGTAGCTGTTGGTCTTTCTCTTGGAGGAACAGGCCACGCAGTTGGAACGGGAACAGCCTTCCGATACGGCTCTGTAGCAGGAGCTATGGGTGGTTTGGCTATCGGTGTTACCGGTATTCTCTATGTCTTTGTCAGCCCTATTGTAGCCAGTTTGATATTGAGTTAAAAAGCAAGGAATTTGGGTTCCTTGCTTTTTAAAATAGTATGTTATAGAATACTACTTTTCTTTGTTTAAGTGAATGACTTGGTCGTAGTGTTTTAAGTCTTCTTCTGTGTAGTGGTGAATGACTTCTATGACTGTCTGTGGTAGGGAGAAGAGCAAGTCGCTAATTTTTCTGCTATTTTCCGAGTCAAGATTGGCCTTAATCTCATCTGCTAAGATGAGTTGGCTATCATGGTAGAGGGCGCGAGCGATTTCGAGGCGTTGTTTCTCGCCACCAGACAGACTATCATTGCTGAGCGTTCGATTTTTCAAATGTTCTAATCCTGTTTTTTTGAGGATGTAAGTTAAGTGTTCCTCCTTTTTATCCAGTCCTAGAAGGATATTGTCTTCCAGAGATAGCGTGTCAAAGTAATGGCTATCTTGGAGGATATAGGAACTAAAGCTTGTGATTTCTTGACGTGACAGGTTTTGACCAGCAAAGCTAATCTGTCCACTTGTTGGTGTCTCTTCTCCATGAATGATATTGAGCAGGGTTGTCTTACCAGAGCCACTTTCCCCGATAATGGCAATTTTTTCTCCTTGCTTGATGTGCATGGAAATCGGAGACAAGAGGATATTCCCATCTTTTTCTAGGGAGATGCTCTTAAGCTGGATAGGGAAAATGTTTTCTATGCTTCTAGGCGAGATGAAGTCAGACTGGCCTAAAAGTTTTTGGTATTTATTGAGAAGAGTTCGATTCGCTTTTCGGGTGTTGGTAAAGTAAGCCAACTCTTGGAATTGATAGCCGATATTATGAGAAACCAGATAGATGGCCACAAAACTCGCCGCATCTAAATAATTATAGTAGGTCATAAAGCCACCGATGACGATTGGTGTGACAGAACAAAAGGCATCGATGCTATTGATAAAAAGACTGTTTAAAGTTCGTTGTTTTTCATAGTTGATTTCGGCATCCAGACTGGTTTGTAATTGCTTTTGGTAGCGAGCAAAAAAGAAATCTTGTCCCTGATAATGGCGAATTTGTTGGCTGCCACCAATAAAATTTGTCAAGCTTGATAAGTAGCTCTGGTTAACAGTTGACCGCTTTTCAGAAAGTGAATCCAAGCGCTTTGATCCGATAGCACTGCAGAGTACAGGAAAGGAGTAGAAGAGGATGAAAATCAAGCCTAAGTAAAAATTGGTCCATAGGGCATAGAGAATGGACACAGTTGTGAAGCCAAGAGAAGAAATGATGATGACCGTTGGCTCAATATAGCTTTCTTCTAGTTGCTTGACGTCGTTTTCTAGGTCAGACAAAATATCCTTTTCATCAATCTCATAACTGTTTAAAAATCGCTTGAAAATAGCACTCTTGATTCCATATTTGAAGTCAGTAATCAAACGGGCGTAGTAATAGCGTTTCCCAGCCAAACCTAGTAAGAGGATGAGATTACCAAGGATTCCTAGAATCAATACTTTCCAAAGAATGCCTAGCTCTTGATTGGTAAAACTAGCAACAATATTTTGAACAAGGGCTGGTGTGATAATCGCTTCCAGCCAAGTAATGGCAATAGAAAAGAAGTAAAGTACGAGGTGCTTCTTGGAAAAGAAATTTTTAAGCATAGCGGATAAACCTTTTGAAATTATTAACGAGTTTAGATATTTTGGATTGATCTTGTGAAAGATAAATAATTTCTTTAATACAATATTCCATTAATTCAGGCTTATGACATTCTATAAATTGTCCATCTTCGTTAATTACTGAAGAATAACCATCAATGATATTGGCAACGCATTCAAGACACATACCTTTACACCAACAATCTTTACATTGTTGGAAGTATTCTTTATTATTAAATAGCTCTGCTTTAGAGCTATTATGAGTTCCCCAAAATCTAAAACACAATTTTTTGCTACCATCAACATCAAAAGTTATGGTATTTGAAGGATCTATATCGTCGCAGAATGTATGATTAGTACTCTTATAAATCATAGAAATTAAAACATCATATAAGATGGGACTTATAAAAGCTTTTTCATTATTTTCAACAATATTATTTATAGAATCAGTAATGAATTTTTTCCTATCTACTAAGCTTTTTTCCATTTCTTTAACCACAAGCACCTTATTTTTACTAAATACGTCATTGATGTTAAAGTGTACATCCATATTTGTAAAATATTGGAAAATATCATCTCTACTTAGAGAATGTAATTGATGTAGTCTAGTGTATGTTGAAGCAATTTCAAAATTAGTGTAGTTTATAGTTTTTAAATAGTGGATAAATTTAGTAGTTTTACGATGGCTACCTTTACCTCTTAATTTATCATGTATAAATTCTGGACCATCTAGACTAATAGTTAGATATGGTTGGAAATTATCTATTATTTTTTTAACATTATTATTTAGTACTGTTCCGTTAGTCACGGTTTCTATTTTAAGTATAGTTGTAAATTTGGAAAATTCTTTAATAATGTATTCGAATAATTGAGTATTAAGAAAAGGTTCTCCACCAAATAGGATAAGTCTATTAATTTGTGTTATACCTCTAAATTTGACTTCGTTAATAATATTATCAGCAGTATCTAGAGTCATGATTTTATTATCCATGCCGTAATTTCCACCATCCGCATAACAGTAAGAACAGGATAAATTGCAACTGTTAGATATGTTAATAACAATTTTTTGTAAAACATTTTTGGGGATGTAGGGGGGCTTATAGGAGGTAGTTCCCTCTACTGAAGAAGTAGATAATGTGAATTTCTCACTATCGAAATAATAATCCCCAATGTTAGTATATATTTTTTTTAGCATAATATCACCATTATAAAATAAAGGAGACGAGTGAGAACTCGTCTCATAGAAAACTATCGTCCGCCACCACAAGAATGGCTTGGACCACAATGACCTGGTACGGAGTAAGTTTGATCTGTATCTAATAGATCTTCAAGGTCAATAATTTGCACTGTTCTCATATTTTCACCTCCTTAATTTGATGATTTAATGATACTCTTTTTGAAATAATAATTAAAAATTTTCCCATATAAGAAAATTATTTCAGTTCTTCTATTACCTTTGCTAAATGTTTTTCAAATTTTTTTGCTAAGCTATCGCTGTGGACTAACTTCATCGTTGCTATGCACTTTCTCATTTCTAAAACAGAACGTTTATTTTTGTCTTTTTTTAAAGTGTATAAGTTTTCGGCATAGTGAAAAACTAATTTTTCATATATCTCAGTTTCTGTGAAATAACAATGTTTTAGTTGCTTTTTAAAATATAAAGAATCTAAAAATTCCTCTCTTTCTATACACGTGATATATCCATTTAGTAACATGGTAGCAAGCAATCTACGATAATGTGGTAAATCTCTGTAGAATTCGGAACGTTGACACATTTCTCTTGATAAGCACATCATAGTAGGGTGAGATAATACATCTAGAGTATTCATAAACAAAAGTAATTCATAGCATCCCCAGTATTCCACAGAAAAAAGATAGTCAGATAGATATTTAATATCAGATTCATGGTAATAGATTTTTTCTGACAAATCTTGTAAGCGAATTTTAACTAGAATGGTATTCAGAGTATAGAATTTCTCTCTTTTTGTAGTCTTTTCAAGTTGAGAAATAAGCAGTTTTTCCATTCCTGAAATATCTCTTTTAGAGCTTAGAAGTCGAATTTGCTCTAATAATTCATTTATTTCATCCCTATGAAAGTCATTTGCAGCATACATAAATTCTTCGACAGGCATATTAATAGCATCTAATGCTTGCATAAATTTACCAATCGTCAGATCAGAATTTTCTCTTTCAAATCTAGAAATATGTGATGTGGATAGACCATGTTTTGCAACATCTTTTAATGTTAATCCACGTGATTCTCTAAATTGTTTAAAAATTTTTCCGTAATTTTTCATTTGTGTTACCTCAATTGCTTATATGGGAATTTTTTAGTATGTTTTCAAAATATTATATCATATATAAAAAAAGAAAGTGAGGTTGTTTATATGAATAAAAAGATGATTGTAACCCTGGTTCTATGTATTCTAGAGTCAATAATTGTTATTGGCGTTGGCTAAAACCAAAATTAGTTAGCAATAATCTAAAAAACACAGAAAATCAATTTTTTATTAATTTGATTTTCTGTGTTTTTCTTAAATAGATGTTATCCTTTTTGATTTTAAAACTATTGCAAATTAACCTTATTTCTCAAAATATAGTAGGTTCCGAGATAAAAGATAGCTATGAATATGAGTTCTTCAACAATGGCTATACCTGCTCCCATATAGAAATGGTCATTAAGTCCTACAAGTGAATTGACATAGAAATTAGAACTAAGATTGAAGGAAAGTTCAATAAATCCAATGACGATTTGGATACCAATGTAGGCTGCAACAGCGAGTGTTGTACGGTATTCATTGAAAAGCTGTCCAATGGAAATAGCCAGGTAGATGCAGAGGATTCCTGAAATGGTATTTAGTAGGAAGGATATACCTGTAAGAAAGATCTGAGGGAGATGTGTTTCTACAAATGTAATCACGTAAGAAAGAGGAATCCATTCTGAAACCGTTATGGTCACAATAATAACAGCGCTTAGAGCTAGGACAGCAGTGCTAATCAACGACCAGATAAAGGCACCGATTAGTTTGGCTGTGATGATATGGTGTTCGGATACTGGAAGGGTCAAAGTCAGATAGCCTTGGCGGTCATAGACACTTCCTTTGAAGCGTTTGATAATCAAGAAAAGAGTTGAAATCCCCAGTGTAATTATCAATCCGCCAAAGACGAGAGCCAGAAAGATAAATAGGAAAGGTTGGCTATCTTTGAAAGATATATAATTATAGTAGTGGCCTTGCATTCCTATGAGGATAGAAAGGACTAGCACGGCTGCGTAGAGGGCTAAATACCACTTGTTAACATTTTTAAATTCGTAGCGAACTAAATTCCAAAACATAATAATCTCCTTTGCTTAGGCCTTAAATTCCTGACGGAAGAGCTGGTCAATGGATTCACCTGACTCATAGCGAATATCATCTACATTGCCTTGACGGACGACTTTTCCGTCTTTGAGGAAGACAATTTCATCCAAGATTGGCTCGATATCAGAAATTAAGTGGGTAGAAATCAAAACGGTAGAAGTTGGGGAGTAGTTGTTGATAATGGTATTGAGGATATACTCACGGGCTGCTGGGTCCACCCCACCAATGGGTTCGTCCAAAACGTAGAGACGAGCATCACGGCTCATAACCAAAATCAGTTGTACCTTTTCCTTATTCCCTTTTGATAATTTCTTGAGACGACTATTTTCATCAATACCGAGGTCTGTAAGTAGATGATGGGCGCGTTCCAGATTGAAATCTTTATAGAAGGTCTTGAAGTAGGTTAGGGCTTCTTTGACCTTCATTTGTTCATTGAGATAGGTTGTATCCGGCAAATAAGCTACGATAGCCTTGGTTGCTGGGCTTGGGTCCATGTCGTTGATAAGGACACGTCCTTGATCTGGTTGCAAGAGGCCATTGATTAGTTTAATCAAGGTTGTTTTTCCTGAGCCATTTGGGCCGAGGAGACCAACAATTTTTCCAGCTGGAATGTCAAGAGAAACATTTTCAAGGGCTGGGGTTGCTCCATAAGATTTGGATACATTTTCAAATGCTAGTAATGACATAGGTTTAAACTCCTTTAATATAATCGCCGACTACGCCTGGTAGTTCTTCTTTTTCATAGCCAAAATGGGTCATGGAGGAAACGAAGTGTTCCAATTCTTCTTCCGATAATTGTTTGCGTGATTGGGCGATCAGTTCCTTATCCTCAGTCACAAATCGTCCAGTTGTACGCTTGCTGTAGACAAATCCTTCTCGTTCAAGGTCTGACAAGGCTCTTTGGATGGTGTTGGGATTGACACCAGCCTCGCTCGCTAGCTCTCTCACGGTTGGAAGTTGTTGATTGGGTTCCAGTGTATGGGAAACAATCTGAAGCTTGATTTTCTCCATAATCTGTAAATAGATGGGTTTTTTGTTGTCAAATGTCCAGGACATCTTGGTCTCCTTTCTTTCATTCTTTTGTCTTAATTAAATAATACAACAAAACAAAAAACTTGTCAAGCAAAAAGAAGAATTGTTTTGGGAATTGCTTAAAAAATGGTATAATGAAAAGAAAACGATAAGGAGGGAAAGGATGCGTTGTCCAAAATGTGGGGCTACCAAGTCAAGTGTTATCGATAGTCGCCAAGCAGAAGAAGGGAACACTATTCGTAGAAGACGTGAGTGCGATGAATGCCAACACCGTTTTACAACCTACGAACGAGTAGAAGAAAGAACCTTAGTGGTTGTTAAAAAAGATGGCACACGGGAACAATTCTCTAGAGATAAAATCTTTAATGGGATTATCCGCTCAGCCCAGAAACGTCCTGTGTCAAGTGATGAAATCAACATGGTAGTCAATCGTATCGAACAGAAACTCCGTGGTCGAAATGAAAATGAAATTCAAAGTGAGGACATTGGTTCACTCGTCATGGAGGAGTTGGCTGAACTGGACGAGATTACCTATGTACGTTTTGCCAGTGTCTATCGTAGTTTTAAGGATGTTAGTGAGTTAGAGAGCCTGCTCCAACAAATCACCCAGTCCTCTAAAAAGAAAAAGGAAAGATAAATGAAGCCAATTGACCGTTTTTCTTATCTAAAGAATAATCGGGTGTCGCAAGATACCTCATCTCTGGTACAGTGCTACCTCCCGATTATCGGTCAGGAGGCACTGAGCCTTTATCTTTATACAATCAGTTTTTGGGATAATGGCAGAAAGGAATACCTCTTTTCAAGCATTCTCAACCATCTCAACTTTGGGATGGACAGACTTTTACAATCCCTGAAAATCCTATCTGCTTTTAATCTCTTAACCCTTTATCAAAAGGGGGATGTTTATCAGTTAGCCCTCCATGCTCCTCTATCTGGTCAAGACTTCTTGGAGCATCCTGTTTATCGTAGACTTTTGGAGAAGAAGATTGGCGACTCTGCTGTGGAGGATTTGAAAGTTGAGAGTGCTAAGGGAGAAGAAATATCTGTCTCACTCAATCAAGTTTTTCCAGACTTGGCTGAACTGGGAAGTCAAGAAGACCTTAGTCTCAAGAAGAAAGTGGCCAACGATTTTGACTTAGACCATTTTCGTCAGCTTATGGCTAGAGATGGGCTTCGTTTTGCGGATGAGCAGTCCGACGTCTTAAATCTCTTTGCCATCGCCGAGGAGAAGAAATGGACTTGGTTTGAAACTTATCAATTGGCCAAGTCAACAGCTATTTCCCAGGTTATTTCAACCAAGCGTATGCGGGAAAAAATTGCTCAAAAACCTGTTTCCTCTGACTTTAGTCCTAAGGAAACGACCATTATCAAAGAGGCTAAAAGTAAAACTGCCCTGCAGTTCTTGGCAGAAATCAAGCAAACACGCAAGGGGACCATTACCCAAACAGAAAGGGAACTCTTGCAACAGATGGCTGGTTTGGGCTTGCTGGACGAAGTCATCAATATCATTCTCTTGTTGACCTTTAATAAGGTAGATTCGGCAAACATCAATGAGAAATATGCCATGAAGGTAGCCAATGACTATGCCTATCAAAAGATTCATTCGGCAGAAGAGGCAGTCTTGCGAATCCGTGAGCGAGGGCAGAAGAGCCAGGCTCAAAAGACTAGTAAACATGGTCCTGCCAAGTCCAATGTACCCAAGTGGAGCAATCCAGATTATAAGAATGAAACCAGCGAGGAAACTCGTCTGGAACTAGAACGTAAGAAACAAGAACTATTAGCTCGATTAGAAAAAGGAGGAGATTAGATGGAAAGTGTCGGAGACGTACTCAAACGTCAACCTAGCCGTTTTCATTATCAAGATTTGGTCCAGAAAATCATGAAGGACCCTGATGTTGCGGCCTTTATCCAGCAAGAATCCCTCAGCCCAGAGGAATTGAATCGCAGTATCTCCAAATTTAACCAGTACATTACCGAGCGTGACAAGTTTCTACGTGGGGATACGGATTATATTGCCAAAGGCTACAAGCCGATTTTGGTTATGAATCATGGTTATGCGGATGTTTCTTACGAAGAAACTCCTGAACTAATCGCAGCGGAAAAAGAAGCGGCTATTAAGAACCGTCTCAAGTTAATCAATCTGCCAGCCAGTCTCAGGAAAGCTAGTTTAGCTCAAGTAGACTTGGATGATTTGGGTCGCTTGCCAATTTTTGAAAAGCTATTAGCTTTCGTGGAACAATATCCAGCTATTCAAAAAGGTCTTTACTTGTATGGAGACTTTGGCGTGGGTAAAAGTTTCATGGTGGCTGCCTTAGCTCATGATTTATCAGAAAAACGTGGTGTTTCATCCACTCTCCTCCACTATCCTAGCTTTGTCATTGATGTCAAAAATGCTATCGGTGATGGCAATGTTAAGACCTTGGTGGATGAGATTAAGCTTTCTGAAGTCCTGATTTTAGATGATATTGGTGCCGAGCAATCAACACCTTGGGTGCGTGACGAAATCCTGCAGGTCATTCTCCAATATCGGATGCAGGAAAATTTACCGACCTTTTTCACCTCTAACTTCAACTTTGAAGATCTGGAGAAGCATTTCGCTAAAGGGAAAAATGGAAATGACGAAACCTGGGAAGCCAGACGCGTCATGGAACGCATCCGTTATTTGGCTGAGGAGACTCGTTTAGAAGGAGTGAACCGTCGATGACAGAAACAATCAAATTAATGAAGTCTCACACTTCAGTGCGCAGATTTAAGGAGCAAGCCCTCCCTCAGGAAGACTTGACTGAAATCCTGACAGCAGCCCAAATGGCCTCGTCTTGGAAGAATTTCCAATCCTACTCTGTGATTGTGGTACGAAGTCAAGAGAAGAAAGATGCCTTGTATGAATTGGTGCCTCAAGAAGCCATTCGCCAGTCAGCTGTTTTTCTTCTCTTTGTCGGGGACTTGAACCGAGCAGAAAAGGGAGCACGACTCCATACCGATACATTCCAACCCCAAGGTGTGGAAGGTCTCTTGATTAGTTCGGTCGATGCGGCCCTTGCTGGTCAAAATGCCCTGCTGGCAGCTGAAAGTTTGGGCTATGGAGGTGTCATCATTGGTTTGGTACGGTACAAGTCAGAAGAAGTGGCAGAGCTCTTTAACCTGCCTGACTACACCTATCCTGTCTTTGGGATGGCACTAGGTGTGCCAAATCAAGAACATGAAGTCAAACCTTGCTTGCCATTGAATCAAGTGGTATTTGAGGAAGAATACCGAGAACAGTCAACTGATGCAATCCAAGCTTATGACCGTGTACAGGCTGACTATGCTGGTTCGCGTGCGACCACAAGCTGGAGTCAGCGTCTAGCAGAACAGTTTGGTCAAGCTGAACCAAGCTCAACTAGAAAAAATCTTGAACAGAAGAAGTTATTGTAGAAAGTGAGAAATTATGGCCCTACCAACTATTGCCATTGTAGGACGTCCCAATGTTGGGAAATCAACCCTATTTAATCGGATCGCTGGTGAGCGAATCTCCATTGTAGAAGATGTCGAAGGAGTGACACGTGACCGTATCTATGCAACGGGTGAGTGGCTCAATCGTTCGTTTAGCATGATTGATACAGGAGGAATCGATGATGTCGATGCTCCTTTCATGGAACAAATCAAGCACCAGGCAGAAATTGCCATGGAAGAAGCAGATGTTATCGTCTTTGTCGTGTCTGGTAAGGAAGGAATTACCGATGCAGACGAATACGTAGCCCGTAAGCTTTATAAGACCCACAAACCAGTTATCCTTGCAGTGAACAAGGTGGACAACCCTGAGATGCGAAATGATATCTATGATTTCTATGCTCTCGGTTTGGGTGAACCACTGCCTATCTCATCTGTCCATGGTATCGGTACAGGGGATGTTCTAGATGCTATCGTAGAAAATCTTCCAAATGAATATGAAGAAGAAAATCCAGATGTCATTAAGTTTAGCTTGATTGGTCGTCCTAACGTCGGAAAATCAAGTTTGATCAATGCTATCTTGGGCGAAGATCGTGTCATTGCCAGTCCTGTTGCTGGAACAACGCGTGACGCTATTGATACCCACTTTACCGATGCAGATGGTCAAGAGTTTACCATGATTGATACGGCTGGTATGCGTAAGTCTGGTAAGGTTTATGAAAACACTGAGAAATACTCTGTTATGCGTGCCATGCGTGCTATTGACCGTTCGGATGTGGTTTTGATGGTCATCAATGCGGAAGAAGGCATTCGCGAATACGACAAGCGTATCGCAGGATTTGCCCATGAAGCTGGTAAAGGGATGATTATCGTTGTTAACAAGTGGGATACACTTGAAAAAGACAACCACACTATGAAAAACTGGGAAGAAGATATCCGTGAGCAGTTCCAATATCTACCTTACGCACCGATTATCTTTGTATCCGCTTTGACCAAGCAACGCCTCCACAAACTGCCTGAGATGATCAAGCAAATCAGCGAAAGTCAAAACACACGTATTCCATCAGCTGTCTTGAACGATGTCATTATGGATGCTATTGCCATCAACCCAACACCGACAGATAAAGGAAAACGCCTTAAGATTTTCTATGCGACCCAAGTGGCAACCAAACCACCAACCTTTGTCATCTTTGTCAACGAAGAAGAACTCATGCACTTTTCTTACCTGCGTTTCTTGGAAAATCAAATCCGCAAGGCCTTTGTCTTTGAAGGGACACCTATTCATCTCATCGCAAGAAAACGTAAATAAAAAAGTAGAATCTGGAATGACATTTCCAGATTTTTTTGATAGAATGAAATTGAAGAAAGCGCTATCAAAAAGAGGGGGCTGGTGATGAAACATTTGTTTAAATTGTTAATCTTATTACCCTGGTTTTACTTTTTCAACTGGATTGAAAATGCTAATAGAGATAGTAAATTTTTCCCAATTTTTTACTATTTTTACTGGTTTTACATCCCCCTCTATGCTCTTTTTAGCCTTGCTTGGACAGTTATTTCAGTTCTGTTTTTCAATATCGTCTTGAGAAATTTGACAGATATCAAGTTATGGGGCATTTGGTTTCTTTTTATTCTGCTAGCTATTGGTCTGAATAGGTTAACTTATTTCTGTTTCAA
>NZ_JAIRCA020000008.1:64198-101050 GCF_020089495.2 Streptococcus mitis subsp. hohhotensis
TTAGGGAAGTCTAAATGTGGAAGGCATTGATTTATATTGGTAATAACATTTAATAGAACGAAACTAAAGAAAACAATTTTAAAGAGGAGGTGTCGATGATGAAACTGTCGTTTAATTGGTTTAATTTGATACTCTTATTTCCTTGTTTATATTTTTTCTATTGGATAGACAATGCTGACAGAAACAGTAAAATTTTCCCCATCTTCTACTATTTTTACTGGTTTTACATCCCCCTCTATGCTCTTTTTAGCCTTGCTTGGACAGTTATTTCAGTCCTGTTTTTCAATATCGTCTTGAGAAATTTGACAGATATCAAGTTATGGGGCATTTGGTTTCTTTTTATTCTGCTAGCTATTGGTCTGAATAGGTTAACTTATTTCTGTTTCAAAAAAATGCTTCGCTTGAGACGAGAACTAGGGAAGTCTAAAGCGGGGAGACATTGATTTATATCGGTTTCTATTTATAGGAGGTAGCCTATGAAGATTCCTCTCTTAACTTTGGCAAGGCATAAATTTGTTTATGTCTTGCTTACTTTGATTTTTCTTGCTTTGGTTTATCGTGATTTTTTGATGACTTATTTCTTTTTTTGATATTCATGCGCCTGACCTAGCCCAATTCGATGGACAAGCAATTAAAAATGACTTATTAAAATCAGCTTTAGATTTTCGTATTCTCCAGTTCAACTTAGGTTTTTATCAATCATTTATTATTCCAATTATCATTTCTTTGCTAGGTTTTCAATACATTCAGCTGAAAAATAAAGTTTTACGATTGAGTATTGGAAGAGAAGTAAGTTATCAAGGGTTAAAAAGAAAATTGACTTTGCAAGTTGCAAGTATTCCTTGTGTGATATATTTAGTGACTGTGCTGATAATTGCAATCATAACCTATTTCTTTGGGACTTTTTCGCCTCTGGAATGGAATTCTCTATTTTCTGATGGAAGTAGTTTACAAAGGCTCCTAGATGGAGAGATAACAAGCTATTTGTTCTTTACTTGTGTCCTACTAATCGGTATTTTCATCAATGCAGTCTATTTTTTAAAAATAGTTGATTATTTAGGGAATGTGACTCGTTCGGCAATTGCCTATTTGATGTTTCTTTGGCTTGGTTCTATGTTGCTCTATAGTGCCTTGCCATACTATATGGTTCCTATGACGAGTTTGATGCAAGCTAGCTATGGGGATGTAAGTTTGATGAAATTCTTTACTCCTTATATCCTTTATATTGTCCCTTATATGGTGCTTGAAAAATATGAAGATAATGTTTAAGAATTTTAACAATATTTTGCTAAATAGAAAGATTGTTTTACTACTTCGTATAGTTCTGATGATGATTTTGATTAACTATCTATTGTCAACAGCGGTTCAAAAGCAGGATGTTTTTCTCTTTTTCAAGAGAGAATTGATTTCAATCTTTTCCTATAATGACTATTCTGAAGTGAATTTAGAAATCCCCAAACTCTTGTTAAACCTTTCTATTTTCATGGTAGGATGGCTCTCTGTCATTTTATTTGAAACTGATTTGGCAGACCATTACCATCACTTGATTCGATATCAATCAAGCTCCTTTTTCGATTATACAAGGAAACGATTGGTTGTCATTTCTAAATTTTTTACTCAAGATTTATTTGTCTGGTTCCTTGGTTTATTTCCTCTAGGAATTCATTTCAAAACAGTTGCTCTCTTCTTTTTACTTGCTCAGTTAATGATGTTGTATTTGTTACTGTCTTATCTGATAGCACTTATTAGTGTAGGCGCTGGTTTTTCCTTTTTTCTCTATTTTTTAGCATTTGTGGGACAAGAATGGATGATGAATCATATTGTAACAGTGTATTTAGGACTCTTAAGTTTATTAGTTATCTTGATTGTTAGTCGGTTAGAAGAGAAATTTAAGAAAGGATAAACGATGAGACTTGAAATTATAAATGGACAGAAAATTTATGGGAAAAGACCTATTTTAAATCAGTTAAATTTGGTCTTTCAATCAGGAAAAATTTATGGACTTAAAGGTGATAATGGATCTGGCAAGACAGTTCTTTTAAAGGTACTTGCTGGTTATATTAAACTTGACAAAGGAAAAGTTCTTCAAGATGGCAAAGTTTACGGGGTGAAAAATCATTATATTCAGGATGCAGGGATTTTAATTGAAAAGGTAGAGTTTCTATCTCATTTATCCCTGAGAGAAAATTTGGAACTGTTAAGGTATTTTTCATCTAAAGTTACGGAAAAAAGAATTGCCTATTGGATTCAATACTATGATTTACAGGAATTTGAAGACATTGAATACCGTCATTTATCCTTAGGAACGAAACAAAAAATGGCTTTGATTCAAGCCTTTATTGCCGAACCATCTATACTCTTTCTTGATGAACCTATGAATGCTTTGGATGAGAAGAGTGTGAGGTTAACCAAACAGGTCATTTTATCCTATCTGAAAAAAGAAAATGGTTTGGTTATCCTGACTTCGCATATATCGGAAGATATTTCAGATCTTTGTACAGATGTATTAGTTGTCGAAAATGGGCATATACAATATTTAAAGGATATACAATCCTAGGAGGTGGCTTATGGTACATCTAAAATCATTTATTACACGCTATTCCAAGGTCTATATTGGTTTAGTTCTGTTGATCTGGCTGGCTTTCTTCTTTGTTCCTTGGGATAAACCAGTTCTGGGAATATCTATCAATCTCTTAATCATGCAGAAAGTTTTACTAGTTTTGGGAATTCTGTCGATTTTGATGGCCTTGCTGTCCAAGAAAGTCAGTCTCTTTGTTTTTGGATTGATCTGCTGTTTTTCTCTTTGGATAAATCTATTTATCCTATTTGCGATTTTGCCGATTTTTGTTGGCAATTAAAGTATCATAAAAATCAGAGAGGTTAGCTTGGAAACTAGCCTCTTTTTCCTTTTCAAAATGGGGATTCTTCCTTGAAAATAATCAGTAATTGTGCTAAAATTAAAAGAACATTCTAAAATATTCGGAATTTAAAGTAAGGAAAAACATGGCTAATATTTTAAAAACAATTATCGAAAATGATAAAGGAGAAATCCGTCGTCTGGAAAAGATGGCTGACAAGGTTTTCAAATACGAAGACCAAATGGCTGCTTTGACAGATGACCAACTAAAAGCAAAAACAGTTGAATTTAAAGAACGTTATCAAAATGGAGAATCGCTTGATTCATTGCTTTATGAAGCATTTGCGGTTGTCCGTGAAGGTGCTAAACGTGTCCTAGGTCTCTTCCCTTATAAGGTTCAGGTCATGGGGGGAATCGTTCTTCACCATGGTGACGTGCCAGAGATGCGTACAGGGGAAGGGAAAACCTTGACTGCGACCATGCCCGTATACCTCAACGCCCTTTCAGGCAAAGGGGTTCACGTAGTTACGGTCAATGAATACCTGTCAGAACGTGATGCGACTGAAATGGGTGAATTGTACTCATGGCTTGGCTTGTCAGTAGGGATTAACTTGGCGGCTAAATCTCCAATGGAGAAAAAAGAAGCCTATGAGTGTGATATTACCTACTCAACCAACTCAGAAATCGGATTTGACTACCTTCGTGACAACATGGTTGTTCGCGCTGAAAACATGGTACAACGTCCGCTTAACTATGCCTTGGTCGATGAGGTTGACTCTATCTTGATTGACGAGGCGCGTACACCTTTGATCGTATCAGGTGCTAATGCAGTTGAAACCAGTCAGCTCTACCACATGGCAGACCACTATGTAAAATCTTTGGACAAAGACGACTATATTATCGATGTGCAGTCTAAAACTATTGGTTTGTCTGATTCAGGGATTGACAAGGCTGAAAGCTACTTCAAGCTTGAAAACCTCTATGATATCGAAAACGTAGCTCTGACTCACTTTATCGATAACGCCCTTCGTGCCAACTACATCATGCTTCTCGATATTGACTATGTGGTGAGTGAAGAGCAAGAAATCTTGATCGTTGACCAATTTACAGGTCGTACTATGGAAGGTCGTCGTTATTCTGATGGATTGCACCAAGCCATTGAAGCTAAAGAAGGTGTGCCAATTCAGGATGAAACCAAGACATCTGCCTCAATCACCTACCAAAACCTTTTCCGTATGTACAAGAAATTGTCTGGAATGACGGGTACAGGTAAGACTGAGGAAGAAGAATTCCGTGAAATTTACAACATTCGTGTTATTCCAATCCCAACCAACCGTCCTGTTCAACGTATTGACCACTCAGACCTTCTTTATGCAAGTATCGAGGCTAAGTTTAAGGCGGTTGTCGAAGATGTTAAAGCTCGTTACCAAAAAGGTCAGCCTGTCTTGGTTGGTACAGTAGCGGTTGAAACTAGTGACTACATTTCTAAGAAATTGGTCGCAGCTGGCGTTCCTCACGAAGTCTTAAATGCTAAGAACCACTATAAAGAAGCCCAAATCATTATGAATGCTGGTCAACGTGGTGCTGTTACCATTGCGACTAACATGGCCGGTCGTGGTACCGACATTAAGCTTGGTGAAGGGGTTCGCGAATTGGGTGGACTTTGTGTGATTGGTACAGAACGCCATGAAAGCCGTCGTATCGATAACCAGCTTCGTGGACGTTCAGGTCGTCAAGGAGACCCAGGTGAGTCACAATTCTACCTCTCTCTTGAAGATGATTTGATGAAACGTTTTGGTTCTGAACGCTTGAAGGGAATTTTTGAACGTCTCAACATGTCTGAAGAGGCGATTGAGTCTCGTATGTTGACACGTCAGGTTGAAGCAGCTCAAAAACGTGTTGAAGGAAATAACTACGATACGCGTAAACAAGTCCTTCAATACGATGACGTCATGCGTGAACAACGTGAAATTATCTACGCTCAACGTTACGACGTTATCACTGCAGATCGTGACTTGGCACCTGAAATTCAGTCTATGATTAAACGCACGATTGGTCGTGTCGTTGATGGTCATGCGCGTGCCAAACAAGATGAAAAACTAGAGGCAATTTTGAACTTTGCTAAGTACAACTTGCTTCCAGAAGATTCTATTTCAATCGAAGATTTGTCAGGTTTGTCTGATAAGGCTATTAAGGAAGAACTCTTCCAACGTGCCTTGCAAGTTTACGATAGTCAGGTTTCAAAACTACGCGATGAAGAAGCAGTTAAAGAATTCCAAAAAGTCTTGATTCTACGAGTGGTAGATAACAAGTGGACAGATCATATCGATGCTCTCGATCAATTGCGTAACGCGGTTGGACTTCGTGGCTATGCTCAGAACAACCCTGTTGTTGAGTATCAAGCAGAAGGTTTCCGTATGTTTAATGACATGATTGGTTCGATTGAGTTTGATGTGACACGTTTGATGATGAAAGCACAAATTCATGAACAAGAAAGACCACAAGCAGAACACCATATCAGTACAACAGCGACTCGTAATATCGCTGCCCACCAAGCAAATATGCCTGAAAATCTGGATTTGAGTCAGATTGGACGGAATGAACTTTGCCCATGTGGTTCTGGTAAGAAGTTTAAAAACTGTCACGGTAAAAGACAATAAAATGAGATAGTTTAGAGGCGGATACCTTGTGAAAAGTAAATTTTTACTTGGTATCCGTTTGATTTATAAGGAGATGAGTTATGGTATTTACAGCAAAAAGTCCTAAAATTAATATTGAAGAAGTTCGTGCCTTATCAAAATTAGAAGGCCAAGCTTTGGAGAGAAAATCCCAGCGTGATCAAGAGCTAGAAGCCATTATACGTGGAGAAGACCAACGGATTCTCTTGGTAATCGGGCCATGCTCATCTGATAATGAAGAAGCTGTCCTTGAGTACGCTAAACGTTTGGCAGCTTTGCAAGAAGAAGTGGCAGACCGTATCTTTATGGTTATGCGTGTTTACACTGCCAAACCTCGTACCAACGGAGATGGTTACAAGGGCTTGATTCACCAGCCTAATGCGACAGAAGCACCAAGCCTCATCAACGGAATCAAAGCCGTGCGCCATCTTCACTATCGTGTCATCACGGAAACAGGTATGACGACAGCTGATGAAATGCTTTATCCTGAAAATCTTCCGCTTGTAGATGATTTGATTTCTTATATGGCAGTTGGTGCCCGTTCAGTTGAAGACCAGCAACACCGCTTTGTTGCAAGTGGGGCAGATTTTGCGACTGGGTTTAAAAATCCAACCTCTGGAAATCTCAATGTTATGTTTAATGGGATTTATGCTGCTCAAAACAAACAAAGTTTCCTTTTCCTAGGAAAAGAAGTGGAAACAACTGGGAACCCGCTTTCGCATGCTATTCTTCGTGGAGCGATCAATGAGTATGGTAAGAATATTCCTAACTACTACTATGATAATTTGATGGATACCATTGCCCAGTATGAGAAAATGGGCTTGGAAAATCCCTTTATCATTGTGGACACCAATCATGACAACTCTGGTAAGCAATACATGGATCAGATTCGAATTGTTCGCCAGACTTTGATTAACCGTGATTGGAATGAAAAAATCAAGCAGTACGTTCGTGGTTTTATGATTGAGTCTTATCTAGAAGACGGCCGTCAAAACGAACCGGAAGTATTTGGCAAGTCGATCACAGACCCTTGCCTTGGCTGGGAAAATACGGAAGCCCTTGTCAGAGAAATCTATCAAACGCTAGGAGAATAAGATGGCATTTATTGAAAAAGGTCAAGAAATCGATATTGAAGCAATCAAGGCAGAAACCCAATTGTCTGCGGAAGCCCTGCGACTAAAGGAGCGTCGTGATAGAGAATTGGCAGACATTATTTCAGGAGAAGATGATAGAATTCTTTTGGTGATTGGTCCTTGCTCGTCTGACAATGAAGAGGCTGTCTTGGAATATGCTCGCCGTTTATCAGCCTTGCAAAAGAAGGTGTCGGACAAGATTTTCATGGTTATGCGTGTTTATACTGCTAAACCACGCACCAACGGAGACGGCTATAAGGGTTTGGTTCACCAGCCTGATACATCAAAGGCTCCGAGTCTGATTAACGGTTTGCAGGCTGTTCGCCAGTTGCACTACCGCGTGATTACAGAGACTGGTTTGACAACGGCAGACGAGATGCTTTATCCGTCAAATCTGGTCTTGGTAGATGATTTGGTCAGCTACCATGCTGTGGGAGCTCGTTCTGTGGAAGACCAAGAGCACCGCTTTGTGGCTTCAGGAATTGATGCACCAGTGGGGATGAAAAATCCAACCTCAGGAAATCTTGGGGTTATGTTTAACGGTATCTATGCCGCCCAAAACAAACAAACCTTCCTCTTTCATGGCCAAGAAGTTGAGACTTCAGGAAATCCCTTGGCTCACGTCATCCTTCGTGGCGCAGTTAATGAATATGGGAAAAATGAGCCTAACTTTTACTATGAAACCTTGCTAAATGCTATTGAACGTTATGAGGCAATGGGACTTGAAAATCCCTTTATCCTCATTGATACCAACCATGATAACTCAGGCAAGCAATATATGGAACAGATTCGAATTGTTCGCCAGACTTTGCAGAATCGTGATTGGAATGAGAAGATTAAAAAGACGGTTCGAGGCTTTATGATTGAATCCTACCTAGCAGATGGTCGTCAAAACCAACCAGAGGTCTTTGGTTGCTCTATTACCGATCCTTGTCTAGGTTGGGAAAACACAGAGGCCTTGGTAGAAGAAATCTATGCTACCTTGACAAAATAAGTGAAAAGGATGGAGTTGGGGGAATCTCAACTCCTTTTGATGAGAATGATAGTTGGACATGGAATTGACATCGAAGAATTGGCTTCGATAGAAAGCGCAGTTACACGACATGAAGGCTTTGCTAAGCGCGTGCTGACCGCTAAGGAAATGGAACGGTTTAACAGTCTTAAAGGGCGCAGACAAATCGAATATTTGGCAGGTCGCTGGTCGGCTAAGGAGGCCTTTTCCAAGGCTATGGGAACGGGTATTGGCAAGCTCGGTTTTCAGGATTTGGAAGTCTTGAACAATGAACGCGGGGCGCCTTATTTTAGTCAGGCACCATTTTCAGGAAAGATTTGGCTGTCTATCAGCCATACCGATCAGTTTGTGACAGCCAGTGTCATTTTGGAGGAAAATCATGAAAGCTAGTCCACATAGACCAACCAAGGCTCTGATTCATCTGGGAGCTATTCGACAAAATATTCAGCAAATGGGGGCTCATATCCCTCAAGGAACGCTCAAGTGGGCAGTGGTCAAGGCCAATGCTTACGGGCATGGGGCAGTAGCTGTTGCCAAGGCAATCCAAGAAGATGTAGACGGCTTTTGCGTTTCAAATATCGATGAAGCTATTGAACTCAGACAAGCTGGACTCAGGAAGAAAATCCTCATTTTAGGAGTTTCTGAAATCGAAGCTGTTTCTCTTGCTAAAGAATACGACATCACCTTGACAGTGGCTGGACTGGAGTGGATTAAAGCACTCTTAGATAAGGAAGCGGACCTAACTGGATTGACAGTTCACCTCAAGATTGATTCAGGCATGGGACGGATTGGTTTTCGAGAGGCCGGTGAGGCTGAGCAAGCTCAAGACTTGCTCCAACAACATGGTGCTCGTGTTGAAGGGATTTTTACCCACTTTGCTACTGCAGACGAGGAATCAGATGCCTACTTTAATGTCCAGTTAGAACGGTTTACAACTATTTTGGCCAGTATGAAAGGTCTTCCAGAGCTGGTTCATGCTAGTAATTCTGCAACGACCCTTTGGCATGCAGAGACTATTTTCAATGCGATCCGTATGGGAGATGCCATGTATGGTCTTAACCCTAGCGGAGGGGTCTTGGACTTGCCCTATGACTTGAAACCAGCCTTGACCTTGGAATCTGCTCTAGTTCATGTCAAGATAGTTCCATCTGGGGCTTGCATGGGCTATGGAGCGACCTATCAGGCAGATAGCGAGCAAGTCATCGCGACTGTTCCAATCGGCTATGCGGATGGATGGACACGAGACATGCAGAATTTTTCTGTCTTGGTAGATGGCCAAGCTTGCCCAATCGTTGGGCGGGTTTCTATGGACCAAATCACCATTCGTCTGCCTAAGACTTATCCCTTAGGAACAAAAGTCACCCTCATTGGTTCTAATGGGGGCAAGGAGATCACAGCTACTCAGGTAGCGACCTACCGTGGAACTATTAACTATGAAGTGGTTTGTCTCCTCAGCGATCGCATTTCGAGAGAATATTATTAAAGAAGAAAGGAGTGGAGCATGAATCTACATCAATCCTTGCATGTCTTACCTGGTGTGGGACCAAAGTCAGCAGAAAAATACGCCAAACTAGGAATTGAAAATTTGCAAGATCTCTTGCTCTACTTTCCTTTCCGTTATGAAGATTTCAAAACTAAGCAAGTATTGGAACTAGAGGACGGGGAGAAGGCAGTCCTATCTGGTCAAGTCGTGACTCCTGCCAGTGTTCAGTATTATGGTTTCAAGCGCAATCGCCTGCGCTTTAGTCTTAAGCAGGGAGAAGTTGTTTTTGCGGTGAATTTCTTTAACCAACCCTATCTAGCAGACAAGATAGAGTTGGGAGCAACCCTTGCTGTTTTTGGAAAATGGGATCGCGCCAAGGCTAGTTTGACTGGGATGAAGGTCCTGGCTCAGGTGGAAGATGACCTCCAACCTGTTTATCGTCTGGCTCAGGGAATCAGTCAGGCCAGTCTGGTCAAAGTTATCAAGACAGCCTTTGATCAGGGACTGGACCTCTTGATTGAGGAAAATCTTCCCCAGTCCTTGCTGGACAAATACAAACTCATGTCCCGTTGTCAGGCCGTTCGTGCCATGCATTTTCCTAAGGATTTGGGAGAATACAAGCAGGCCCTTCGCCGTATCAAGTTTGAGGAACTCTTTTATTTCCAAATGCAGTTGCAGACGCTCAAGACTGAAAATAGAGTTCAGGGAAGTGGTCTGGTTCTGAATTGGTCTAAGGAAAAAGTGACAGCAGTTAAAGAAAATCTACCTTTTTCCTTGACCCCAGCTCAAGAAAAGAGTTTGCAGGAAATTTTGACAGACATGAAGTCGGACAACCACATGAATCGTCTCTTGCAAGGGGACGTGGGGAGCGGAAAAACGGTAGTCGCTGGCTTGGCCATGTTTGCAGCAGTGACAGCTGGCTACCAGGCTGCCCTAATGGTACCAACAGAAATCCTCGCAGAGCAACATTTTGAGAGTCTACAGAGTCTCTTCCCAGACTTGAAACTGGCTCTTTTGACAGGTTCCTTGAAAGCTGCAGAAAAGAGAGAAGTCTTGGAGACTATTGCCAAGGGTGAGGCTGATTTGATTATCGGAACTCACGCTCTGATTCAAGATGGGGTGGATTATGCTCGTCTGGGCTTGATTATCATCGATGAGCAGCACCGCTTTGGTGTGGGGCAAAGGCGTATTTTACGGGAAAAAGGAGACAATCCTGACGTTCTCATGATGACGGCGACTCCCATACCACGAACCTTGGCCATCACAGCCTTTGGCGATATGGATGTTTCCATTATTGACCAGATGCCAGCAGGACGGAAGCCTATTGTGACTCGCTGGATCAAACATGAGCAACTACCTCAGGTCTTGACTTGGTTAAAGGGGGAAATTCAAAAAGGTTCTCAAGCCTATGTCATCTCTCCCTTGATTGAAGAATCAGAAGCTCTGGATTTGAAAAATGCCATTGCCTTATCAGAGGAGCTGACAGCTCATTTTGCAGGCAAGGCAGAAGTGGCTCTTTTACATGGTAAGATGAAGAGTGACGAAAAAGACCAGATTATGCAGGATTTCAAAGAGAGAAAAACGGATATTCTGGTTTCGACAACGGTTATCGAGGTCGGGGTTAACGTTCCAAATGCGACCGTCATGATTATCATGGATGCCGATCGGTTCGGTCTCAGCCAGCTTCACCAGCTCAGAGGTCGTGTTGGTCGGGGAGATAAGCAGTCCTATGCTGTTCTCGTTGCCAATCCCAAGACCGATTCCGGGAAAGACCGCATGCGCATCATGACAGAAACCACCAATGGATTTGTCCTTGCGGAGGAAGATTTGAAAATGCGTGGTTCAGGTGAGATTTTTGGAACCAGACAGTCAGGTCTTCCAGAGTTCCAAGTAGCTGATATTATCGAAGATTTTCCGATTTTAGAAGAAGCCAGAAAGGTTGCTAGCTACATTAGTTCGATAGAAGGCTGGCAAGAGGATCCAGAATGGCGCATGATTGCCCTTCATTTGGAGAAGAAAGAACATCTAGATTAAGTTTTCTCTAAGGAAATCTTAAGCTAGCTTTCAGGTTTGCCCCTTATACTAGAGTCATCAAAAAGAAACGAGGACTCTCACATGACAGTAACGATTAAAGTAAATTACCAAACCACTTTCCAAAAGAAAGAAGCAAAAAAATAAGATTGAACAGGAGAAAAAGGGCGGAAATGCTCTTTTTTTGTTTCTAAAAGCACAATTTATTGAATCTAAAATAGCACACTGCGGATTCTAAAAAATTTCTAGAGATTATAGTAGATTGAATCTGGAATAGTCCACCGAGTTTTCTAAAACATTGTTAGAAATTAGTTTGAATTCTGCAATCAACTTGTTCAGTTTTTATTTCATTTAACTATAATTTGACTTTCCTAATTTCTTTGTTCATATCTTATTTCAATACACTATATCTTACTATTTCAGAGCCCACATCTAGCATAACTAAAAAAACAGATTCTTCCATCTATTACGGAAAAATCTGTCATTGATTTAATGATTTACAAAAACTCCAACCACGGTTTACGAACCTCGTCTTTGCTGGTTTCTCTGTATTTTTTGAGTTCCAAGAACGCCATCTTGACTAGGTGGTTTTCTTGTCCATTATTTGTGATTGTCTTAATCTTTCAATAACGCCTCAAACTCAGCGACAGTCATATCCAATTGATCACTTGCAAATTCGGAAGTTAAAACATGTTGGCGTACCATATCCAGAAATGCAAAAAGTTTCCCTTCTTCCCTTCCTTCAACTTTCCCACGCTCCAGTCCCTGTTCAATACCACGTTCCAATCCCTGTTCAATCCCTTCCGCCCTAGCAGTCTCCAAGGCATAATCCTGAGCCAATAACGCTTGTTCTTCGCGCATACGTAGTTGACTAAACATTTTCCTGTCCTCCTCGGACCAGCTCTTGTAGTCCAGCAGTTGGTCTGCCTGGCTGATGGCTCGCTCGGGTTGCTGGGTAAAGGGTTTATTCCCGAAAAACTCCAACCACGGTTTGCGAATGCTATCCTTGCTGGTTTCTCTGTATTTTCTTAATTCCAAGAACGCCATCTTGACTAGATGATGTTCTTGTCCATTGTTTGTAATTGTTAAAGCCTCACCTGTCGTGTCCTCGCGCATACTAAAGCTATGGAAAGCCAAGTCATCTTGGAAATAATTGCTATCTACGATAGCAATAGCATAAACGGGTGCAATATGTTTGTAACTCTGGTGTGTATCACCTTCACGCTGACGAATTTTTTCGAGGTTTTGATTGACCTGACTGCACAAGTAAGCCCACAGGCGATTGATGAAAAAATTCTGATGATGAACTTGAATTTCAATAATTACTTGCGTACCATTATCCAACTCCGCCAAGACGTCTATACTAGTGTAAAAATCCTGAGCCGAGTAGGGCAGGGAAGGTAAGACATGAATATTGCTCCCCTCCAAAATGGTCACATTTTTGGCTGGCAAGTCCAGCATATCGCGAATAAATTGACAAGTGATTTCTGGATTGCTAAAGATTTTCTTAGCAACCAAATCGTTGGTCGGGCTGATGCCCGGATGTCTGAGAATCATCCATTCCCTCCTTCTATTATACCATATTTTAAAATCTAATTTTGCTAGATTCGATGGTTCTATCTATTTATTCGGAAAAAAGAGGATAAATGAAATAGTAAATAAAAAATAAGAACAGCGGATAAGCAATAAATTTTAAGATTATCTGTCTTCTCCGCTTATCTGATAATAAATAAGGTCCGCAAAATAACCTTTTCTCTCTACACCATTAGTAATAGTCTTTAGATAGGACATTCCAGCCTTCTCCATGACACGACTTGAAGCTGGATTGAGACTAGAATATCGTGCTCTAACATTTTGAAAACCTGCTTGAGTAAAACAAAAGTCCAAGACAGCTTTCAAAGCCTCCGTCATTATACCATTTCCCCAGTAAACCTTTCCTAGCACATAGCCAATTTCACAACTTGAATCATCCTCATCTATCTTAACGATACTGATATCTCCTATCACTTGCTCTGGGTTTTCTTTGAGGTAAATGGCCCATTTGTAATAGTTGGGATTGGCATAGGAAGCAACCCAATTACGAATCGAGTTTCGAGTGACCTCAACATCAGGATGGGGATTCCAAGTAACATAGGTCAGATTCTCAGCAGACGAAGCTCAATTTTGAAACATGGCTTCCGCATCACTCTCCACAAATCTTCTCAAGATTAAACGGTTTGTCTGTAATATTTGCGTACCTATTGCTTTCATGATGTTACCTCGCTTTCTGATGTGTGATTCTCTATTCAATCTCCATTGAAACTATAGTATATCGAGATAAGCTGTAGACAAATCAACTGGGGCATTCACATTAATTTCTAAAAATACTTTAGAAGTTAATTGGTACTATTCTAGATTCAATTTATTAGACTTTCAGTCAGTAGGTTTGAAGAAAAAAATCTAAATTTATTTTCTATTTACCCTTCTTTCTTGCATTGCTTTCTTAGATATGCTACAGTGGCGGTAGCGGTTACAAAATAAAAGGAGTATGCTATGAAAAATCCAGCTTTGTTAGAAGAAATCAAGACTTATAAAGGCAGGGATGAGGTTCCAGAAGACTTTGATGCTTTCTGGGATGAGGAGGTGAAAAAAGTTTCAACTCTTCCAGCCTACCACTTGGAGGAAAGAGATTTCCACATTCCTCAAGTCAAGTGCTATGAGTTAACATTTGAAGGAAGCAAGGAAGGCAAGGTCTATGCACGCGTCGTTCTTCCAAAGAGTGAGGAGAAGGTTCCGCTAATCTTCCATTTCCATGGTTATATGGGACGTGGCTGGGACTGGGCCGACATGTTGGCTTTCACCGTAGCTGGTTATGGTGTTGTTTCCATGGATGTTCGAGGCCAGTCGGGCTATTCACAAGACGGTTTGCGTTCTCCTCTAGGAAATACGGTTAAGGGGCATATTATCCGTGGTGCTGTGGAAGGTCGGGATCATCTCTTTTATAAGGATGTTTATCTGGATATTTACCAGTTAGTCGAAATTGTTGCTAGTCTGCCTCAGGTGGATGAGAAGCGTCTTTCTAGCTATGGTGCCTCACAAGGAGGAGCTCTAGCCTTGGTTGCGGCAGCGCTCAATCCTCGGATTGAGAAAACAGTTGCCATCTATCCTTTCTTGTCTGATTTCAGACGAGTGCTTGAGATTGGTAATACTAGCGAGGCTTACGACGAACTTTTCCGTTATTTCAAGTTTCACGATCCCTTCCATGAAACTGAGGAGGAAATCATGGCGACCCTTGCCTATATAGATGTGAAAAATCTCGCTCATCGTATCAAGGGTGAAGTTAAGATGATTACGGGCTTGGACGACGATGTTTGCTATCCTATTACCCAGTTTGCGATTTACAACCGCCTGACTTGCGATAAGGCCTATCGTATCATGCCTGAGTATGCCCACGAAGCCATGAATGTATTTGTCAATGACCAAGTCTACAATTGGCTCTGTGGTAGTGAGATTCCTTTTAAATATGTGAAGTAATGAATGAGAGAGCTCGGTAGCTCTCTTTTTGTATACAGTCTAGTCAGCAAATATTCTAGTTCATATATACTTTGAAATTCATACTCTTCGAAAATCTCTTCAAACCACGGCAACTTTATCTGCAAGCTCAAAATAGTGTCTTGAGCAGCCTGTGGCTAGCTTCCTAGTTTGCTTTTTGATTTTCATTGAGTATGAGTTTTTTTCTTGACCTTGGTGTAAAACAATTCATTTTGCTATCTAGTTTGGTATAAGTTCTTTCAAGACATTGAAAATCACCTGTGAAATGTGTTATAATTTATAAGAAAATATGCAGTTTGGCTACAAATGAATGTATATATAAGTTTATGTATAACTTAGTTTTTCTGATTAGGATAATATCTTATAAAATGATATGCCTGGAGATACAGTACTATAAGTAGCGTTTGTAGAGGAACAAAATAATCTATAGCTATTTTTATTTTTTAGAATATACTTGGATAAATTAACTTTGAAAGTTAAAGTGAGGTAATATATGTTTGTATGTTTAAAGGGTTTAGGGAAATTTCGTAAATCCAAAGCTTATGGTTTGGTTGGTTGTTTGACACTATCAGCGGTGATTGGCTTAGCTGCACCAGAGTTACCAGTTATTGGTGGTGGGGTTGTTTCTGCTGATGTCATTCAAGGCGGTAGCGATATTCACGATGTGGATGTTCATAGTAAATCTGCAGAAGGTGTTGCTATGACTTATACCACTTATGACAGTGGAACGAGTGGAAAACAAACCGCATCAGGTAGCGGTGTCTTTGTAGCGCCGAATGTGATGGTAACAGTAGCTCATAACTACTATGATAAAAACCAAGAGGATAAGTCTGCGGTCTTGCGTGGTGGGGAGTCTGCTCGTAGTTATGTTGTAATGAACTCGGAAAAGGAGAAAAGCAATAAAGTACCTACTTCAGGGGTATCAGAAGCTCTTGAAAAAGACTCTATTCACTTGTATAACGGCAAAGACTTTGGTAAAGACTATAGCAATGACTTAGCAGTAGTGGTAACTAAAAAGCCTGTAGAAGCTATGACAGGTGGTGAGGACTCTCCAAGAGAGTTGAGTCATAAAGAGGTTTCTACTGGTGATAAAATCACTATGGTCGGATATCCCAATGATTTTTCTACTCCAAATTTAAGTAAAGAAAATAAAGCTCGATTGAAAGACGGTAAGGCTTATTCAGTCTCAACAACTGTGAGCAGTATCAATAAAGAGAGTGGTGCAGTCACTTATCATTCCTCAGCTTTAGGAGGTTTTTCAGGTGCTCCTTTGTTTAATGATAAGGGAGAGGTAGTCGGTATCCACCAGCACGGAACAAATACTTCAAACGCTCCTGAGAGTGAGCGTATTGGCGGTGGTACTATCTTTACGGACAAGCACAGAGCTTGGATTCAGTCAATGATTGATAAATATGGTATAAAGGGTTGGTATATAGATGGTGCAAACCGTTACTACTATGATGAAAATCATATAGCTTTAAAAGATGTAGAGTCTGAGATTGACGGTGCTTTGTATAGTTTTGATGAAAAAGGTCGAGCTACTTTAGTAAAAGGTGAAGAAAAAGGTCGTGTTTTACTTCGAGTGGAAGATACTAAAGGAACTCGTTTGATTTCAGATAAGGTTGTTCAGGAAGGTCCTGTCGGAAGTGGCTTGAATTTTCATTTAAGACAAAATCCAGACTTCAAACAGTTAATAGCAACTTCCCCAACAGCTAAAGTGGTATCCTATAACGGAGTGCCAATTAACAAACTAGCAAGTGATACTACTTGGTCTGATGACTATGTCAGTAAGTTAGCTTTAGGAGATACAATTATAAGAGCGGTAGTAGATTCGGTAACTCCTCCATCAACGTCTTCTTCGGATTTTGCAAGAACTGAAGTTGGTAAAGTAGATTTGAGTGGTAAATCGAATTTACCTGTACCTAGTAAAGAGGTGTTACAAGCTCCGAATAGCTCAGAAAATTTCTATGCTACAACGCACATTCAAACGCCAGATGGGTCGGGGTCAGGTACTTTAATTGCACCAAATTTGGTGTTAACAGTCGCTCATAATTTCTTAACAGTTAAAGGTTCTGAGGTAGTTACTAAATCTGGTCGTACCAATACAGTGTATAAAGCAACTTTACCGAATGGGTTGTCTGTGAATTTTTCAGATGATGATATTGTTTATTGGAATAAGAAAGACTCTGTATTTGGCTTTAAAAATGACTTAGCTTTGGTTCGGTTAAAAGAAGCAGTAAAAGGAGTAACTCCTGTAGAGGTTGTAAAACAATCTTCGAAAGTTGCAGAGGGGGATTCAGTTTCGGTCTATGGTTTTCCAGATAACAAGCTAAGTCCAGTTTTAGATAGCAAAGTAGTAGGAACTACAGACTTCGGTTCTGGAATAGAGGGAATTAGCTATGGAGGTACGAAACCTGGAGCGTCTGGTGGTGGTCTTTATAATGATAAAGGTGCTTTAATTGGAGTTCACCAAAATGGTGTTGTAGGAAGCCGCAGTGGTGGTTTAGTCTTATCAAAAGAGCAGCTGGATTGGGTTCGTTCTTATATTGAGGGTCAACCAAAAGATCCTGTCTATGTGGAAGATAAAGAAGTGGAACCTTCTAAGAAGGATTCGGATAAGGATTTAGCTGGGAAATTAGATCCAAAAAAAGATAGCGGAAAAGAAGATTCTGGTATTTCAGGTACATCTGGTGACTTTGCAGCTCCTACAGTCGCTAAGCCAGAGTTTACAGGCGGAGTTAACGGAGGCGACTCACTTGTTACAGAAGTTCCAGAGTATAGCGGTGTTCTCTCCACATTAGGCGATTCTCCAGCTCCTACAGTCGCTAAGCCAGAGTTTAAAGGTGGCGTGAATGGAGGCGAATCCCTCGTTACAGAAGTTCCAGAGTACAGAGGCTTCCTATCCACATTAGGCGATTCTCCAGCTCCTACAGTCGCTAAGCCAGAGTTTAAAGGCGGCGTGAATGGAGGCGACTCACTTGTTACAGAAGTTCCAGAGTATAGTGGTGTTCTCTCCACATTAGGTAATTCTCCAGCTCCTACAGTCGCTAAGCCAGAGTTTACAGGTGGCGTGAATGGAGGCGACTCACTTGTTACAGAAGTTCCAGAGTATAGCGGTGTTATATCCACATTAGGCGATTCTCCAGCTCCTACAGTCTCTAAGCCAGAGTTTACAGGTGGCGTGAATGGGGGCGACTCACTTGTTACAGAAGTTCCAGAATATAGTGGTGTTCTATCCACATTAGGTAATTCTCCAGCTCCTACAGTAGCTAAGCCAGAGTATATGGGTGATACATTATCAAGCTCAGGAGAAGAATCGACTCCAACAGTTGAACAGCATGACTTTACAGGCGGAGTTAACGGAGGCGACTCACTGGTTACAGAAGTTCCAGAGTATAGCGGCGTTCTGTCCACATTAGGAGATTTTCCAGCTCCTACAGTAGCTAAGCCAGAGTTTAAAGGTGGCGTGAATGGAGGTGAATCTCCGATACTAGAAATCCCAGAATATATGGGTCCATTATCAACCTCAGGAGAAGGAAGTTCAGTAGTGAAATCTACTGATAAACAAGTAAATAATAAAAACACTAAAGATGAATCAGAAACGAAGCACGTTGTCTCAGGAATTGCTAGTTCACAACGTATTTTAAAAAATGAAACAGGAAGTATTCAAATTCAAGCTTCAGAAGAAGTATTGGAAAATGTTCAAACTATACAAATAGAGGAAGTAAAAGTTAGCGGTTTCGATTCATTAAATTATAAAGCGTTTGATATCAAATTGAAGGATGCAAATGGCCGATATGTTCAACCTAAAGGGAAAGTCCTTGTTACTTTTGCTACGGATCATTCTGTTGAGAGTGTTTATGCCGTAGATCCAGAAGGAAATCTACACCCTATTGAATTCGAACAAAAAGGTGGAAAGATTATTTTTGAGACTAGCAATTCTAGTATCTATCTCTCTGTCAATAATCTAGCACTCGATAATCCTACAAAAGATAAAAAAGAAGAGGAGCTTGCACCATCACCTAAATTGTTATCTATAAATGAGAACTCTGAATCTAATCGATTAGAGAATAAAGTAAGTAATAATGAACAGTCTAAGTTACCAAATACAGGTGAGAATAAATCAATAACAACAGTTTTGCTTGGTTTTGTGGGAATGATCCTTGGAGTAATGATTTCCTATAAACAAAAAGACAGTTAACTTTGTCTGAAATCTCACTTTGAACTTCTATGTTAATCTAAAATAAACCAGTCTGGAGTCCTGTAAAAAGATGGGAATTCTAGACTGGTTTTATTGATATAGAAGTTTATAATAAGATTCGTAATTTTGAGTAATAGATACGGATATTTATGTTATCTGAAACTACTTTCAAGATAAGCTGTTCTATAAAATACTTTTGAAACTGAAATCTATTCTATGACAACTTATTGAAAGCGCTTCAAAAATGATATATAATTGTCTCATAAGAAAAAAGGAAAAGGAGGAAAGAGGATGCCACAGATTACTAAAGAAGCCTTGATTGCACAAATCAAAGATGGAATCATCGTTTCTTGTCAGGCCCTTCCTCACGAACCGCTTTATACAGAAGCGGGAGGAGTTATTCCCTTGCTGGTCAAAGCAGCTGAGCAAGGTGGAGCAGTCGGTATCCGAGCAAACAGTGTTCGCGATATCAAGGAAATCAAGGAGGTTACAAAACTTCCGATTATCGGGATTATCAAACGAGATTATCCACCTCAAGAACCCTTCATCACTGCTACTATGAAAGAAGTTGATGAACTAGCAGAACTAGATATTGAAGTGATTGCTCTAGACTGTACTAAACGCGAACGCTATGATGGTTTGGAGATTCAGGAGTTCATTCGTCAGGTCAAGGAAAAATATCCAAATCAGCTCTTGATGGCTGATACAAGTACTTTCGAAGAAGGACTAGCAGCAGTAGAAGCAGGAATTGACTTTGTCGGAACAACCTTATCAGGCTATACATCTTACAGTCCAAAAGTGGACGGACCAGATTTTGAATTGATCAAAAAACTCTGTGATGCCGGCGTGGATGTCATTGCAGAAGGAAAAATCCATACACCAGAACAAGCCAAACAAATCCTTGGATATGGAGTGAGGGGCATTGTTGTTGGTGGCGCCATTACTAGACCAAAAGAGATTACAGAACGCTTTGTTGCTGGTCTTAAATAAAAAATAAAGAAAGGGGGATTGAGTATGATTATTACTAAAATCAGTCGTTTAGGAACTTATGTGAAAGTAAATCCACATTTTGCAACATTAATAGATTTTCTAGAAAAAACAGGACTAGAAAATTTAACAGAAGGTCCGATTGATATCGATGGTGATCGATTATTTGGTAATTGCTTTACTTATCTAGCAGACGGTCAAGCAGGAGCCTTCTTTGAAACTCACCAAAAATATTTGGATATTCATTTAGTTTTGGAAAACGAAGAAGCCATGGCTGTTACGTCGCCAGAAAATGTAAGCGTTACCCAAAAATATGATGAAGAAAAAGATATTGAATTATACACAGGAGAAGTGGAACAGTTAGTTCATTTGAGAGCTGGTGAATGCCTTATCACTTTTCCAGAAGATTTACATCAACCCAAGGTTCGTATAAATGATGAACCTGTTAAAAAAGTTGTCTTTAAAGTTGCGATTTCTTAATGTAGAAAGGGAAGAACAATGAAAAAAATGAGAAAGTTTTTATGTCTAGCTGGAGTTGCGCTAGCAGCCGTTGCCTTGGTAGCTTGTTCAGGAAAGAAAGAAACTACAGCTGACACTGAACCACCGACAGAATTATCTGGTGAGATTACAATGTGGCACTCCTTTACTCAAGGACCACGTTTGGAAAGTATTCAAAAATCAGCAGATGCTTTTATGCAAAAGCATCCAAAAACCAAAATCAAGATTGAAACATTTTCTTGGAATGACTTCTATACTAAATGGACTACAGGTTTAGCAAATGGAAATGTGCCAGATATCAGTACGGCTCTTCCTAACCAAGTAATGGAAATGGTCAACTCAGATGCTTTGGTTCCGCTAAACGATTCTATCAAGCGTATTGGACAGGATAAATTTAACGAAACTGCCTTAAATGAAGCAAAAATCGGAGATGATTACTACTCTGTTCCTCTTTATTCACATGCACAAGTCATGTGGGTTAGAACAGATTTGTTAAAAGAGCATAATATTGAGGTTCCTAAAACTTGGGATCAACTCTATGAAGCTTCTAAAAAATTGAAAGAAGCTGGAGTTTATGGCTTGTCTGTTCCGTTTGGAACAAATGACTTAATGGCAACACGTTTCTTGAACTTCTACGTACGTAGTGGTGGTGGAAGTCTCTTGACAAAAGATCTTAAAGCAGATTTGACAAGTCAACTTGCTCAAGATGGTATTAAATACTGGGTTAAAATGTATAAAGAAATCTCACCTCAAGATTCTTTGAACTTTAATGTCCTTCAACAAGCTACCTTGTTCTATCAAGGAAAAACAGCATTTGACTTTAACTCTGGCTTCCATATTGGAGGAATTAATGCCAACAGTCCTCAATTGATTGATTCGATTGATGCTTATCCTATTCCAAAAATCAAAGAATCTGATAAGGAACAAGGAATTGAAACCTCAAACATTCCAATGGTTGTTTGGAAAAATTCAAAACACCCAGAAGTTGCTAAAGCATTCTTAGAATCACTTTATAATGAAGAAGACTACGTTAAATTCCTTGATTCAACTCCAGTAGGTATGTTGCCAACTGTTAAGGGGATTAGCGATTCTGCAGCCTATAAAGAAAATGAAACTCGTAAGAAATTTAAACATGCTGAAGAAGTGATTACTGAAGCTGTTAAAAAAGGTACTGCTATTGGTTATGAAAATGGACCAAGTGTACAAGCTGGTATGTTGACTAACCAACACATTATTGAACAAATGTTCCAAGATATCATTTCAAATGGAACAGATCCTATGAAAGCAGCAAAAGAAGCAGAAAAACAATTAAACGATTTATTTGAGGCTGCTCAGTAGATGTAAAAGACTAGAAAATAGGTGGGCTAGTGAGCTGAAAAGCCCTAGCCCAATCTTGTAAAAGAAGGGAGAAGGAGAATGGTTAAAGAACGTAATTTAACTCGCTGGATATTTGTTTTGCCAGCTATGATTATCGTAGGATTACTCTTTGTTTATCCGTTTTTCTCGAGTATTTTTTATAGCTTTACCAATAAGCATTTGATTATGCCTAATTATAAATTTGTTGGTTTAGCTAACTATAAAGCTGTGCTATCAGATCCCAACTTCTTTAATGCGTTCTTTAATTCAATTAAGTGGACCGTTTTCTCATTAGTTGGTCAAGTTCTAGTAGGGTTTGTATTGGCTTTAGCTCTTCACAGAGTACGCCACTTCAAGAAATTATATAGGACCTTATTGATTGTTCCTTGGGCATTTCCTACCATCGTTATTGCCTTTTCTTGGCAGTGGATTCTAAACGGGGTTTATGGCTACTTACCTAATCTAATCGTAAAATTAGGTTTAATGGATCATACACCTGCATTTTTGACAGATAGTACATGGGCATTCCTATGTTTGGTGTTTATCAACATTTGGTTTGGAGCGCCGATGATTATGGTTAATGTACTTTCAGCTTTGCAAACAGTACCAGAAGAACAATTTGAGGCTGCTAAGATAGATGGTGCTTCAAGTTGGCAGGTGTTCAAGTTTATCGTCTTTCCACATATTAAAGTGGTTGTAGGACTTCTAGTTGTTTTGAGAACTGTATGGATCTTTAATAACTTTGATATCATCTACCTTATTACTGGTGGTGGACCGGCTAATGCTACAACGACGCTTCCAATTTTTGCTTACAACCTAGGTTGGGGAACTAAATTGTTGGGTCGTGCTTCAGCAGTTACAGTATTGCTCTTTATCTTCTTGATGGCGATTTGCTTTATCTACTTTGCTATCATCAGTAAGTGGGAAAAGGAGGGTAGAAAATAATGAAGAAGAAATCCAGTATTTATTTAGATATTCTCTCACATGTACTCTTGATTGGTGCGACCATTGTTGCAATTTTCCCATTGGTATGGATTATCATATCTTCTGTCAAGGGTAAAGGGGAATTAACTCAGTATCCAACACGATTTTGGCCTGAACAATTTACATTAGATTATTTCACTCATGTTATCAACGATTTGCACTTTATTGATAACATTCGAAACAGTTTAATCATTGCCTTAGCTACAACCGTTATTGCGATTATTATTTCTGCTATGGCAGCCTATGGTATTGTTAGATTCTTCCCTAAATTGGGAGCAATCATGTCGAGATTACTTGTCATTACCTACATTTTCCCACCAATTTTGTTAGCAATTCCCTATTCAATTGCCATTGCTAAAGTTGGATTAACAAATAGTTTATTTGGCTTGATGATGGTTTATCTATCTTTTAGTGTTCCATATGCAGTTTGGCTCTTAGTTGGATTTTTCCAAACAGTTCCAATTGGAATTGAAGAAGCAGCTAGAATTGATGGTGCAAATAAATTTGTTACATTTTATAAAGTTGTGCTACCGATTGTAGCACCAGGTATTGTAGCAACAGCTATTTATACATTTATCAATGCTTGGAATGAATTCTTGTATGCTTTAATTTTGATTAACAATACAGGAAAGATGACAGTAGCAGTAGCTCTTCGATCTCTTAACGGTTCAGAAATTTTAGACTGGGGAGATATGATGGCAGCATCTGTTATTGTGGTTCTTCCATCAATTATTTTCTTCTCTATTATCCAAAATAAGATTGCAAGTGGATTATCAGAAGGATCTGTGAAGTAAACGAAAGAAGGAAAAAATGAATAAGAGAGGTCTTTATTCAAAACTAGGAATTTCTGTTGTAGGAATTAGTCTTTTAATGGGAGTACCCACTTTGATTCATGCGAATGAATTAAACTATGGTCAACTGTCTATATCTCCTATTTTTCAAGGAGGTTCATATCAACTGAACAATAAGAGTATAGATATCAGCCCTTTGTTATTAGATAAATTATCTGGAGAGAGTCAGACAGTAGTAATGAAATTTAAAGCAGATAAACCAAACTCGCTTCAAGCTTTGTTTGGTCTATCTAATAGTAAAGCAGGCTTTAAAAATAATTACTTTTCAATTTTTATGAGAGATTCTGGTGAGATAGGTGTAGAAATAAGAGACGCCCAAAAGGGAATAAATTATTTATTTTCTAGACCAGCTTCATTATGGGGAAAGCATAAAGGACAGGCAGTTGAAAATACACTCGTATTTGTATCTGATTCTAAAGATAAGACATACACAATGTATGTTAATGGTATAGAAGTGTTCTCTGAAACAGTTGATACATTTTTGCCGATTTCAAATATAAATGGTATAGATAAGGCAACACTAGGAGCTGTTAATCGTGAAGGCAAGGATCATTATCTTGCAAGAGGAAGTATTGATGAAATCAGTCTATTTAATAAAGCAATTAGTGATCAGGAAGTTTCAACTATTCCCTTGTCAAATCCATTTCAGTTAATTTTCCAATCAGGAGATTCTACTCAAGCAAACTATTTTAGAATACCGACATTATATACATTAAGTAGTGGAAGAGTTCTATCAAGTATTGATGCACGTTATGGTGGGACTCATGATTCTAAAAGTAAGATTAATATCGCGACTTCTTATAGTGATGATAATGGGAAAACGTGGAGTGAGCCAACTTTTGCTATGAAGTTTAATGACTATGAGGAGCAGTTAGTTTACTGGCCACGAGATAATAAATTAAAGAATAGTCAAATTAGTGGAAGTGCTTCATTTATAGATTCATCCATTGTTGAAGATAAAAAATCTGGGAAAACGATATTATTAGCTGATGTTATGCCTGCTGGTATCGGAAATAATAATGCAAATAAAGCTGATTCAGGTTTTAAAGAAATAAACGGTCATTATTATTTAAAACTAAAGAAGGATGGAGATAATGATTTCCGTTATACAGTCAGAGAAAATGGTGTCGTTTATGATGAAACAACTAATAAACCTACAAATTATACTATAAATGATAAGTATGAAGTTTTAGAGGGAGGAAAGTCTTTAACAGTTGAACAATATTCGGTTGATTTTGATAGTGGCTCTTTAAGAGAAAGGCATAATGGAAAACAGGTTCCTATGAATGTTTTCTACAAAGATTCGTTATTTAAAGTGACTCCTACTAATTATATAGCAATGACAACTAGTCAGAATAGAGGAGAGAGTTGGGAACAATTTAAGTTATTGCCTCCGTTCTTAGGAGAAAAACATAATGGAACTTACTTATGTCCCGGACAAGGTTTAGCATTAAAATCAAGTAATAGATTAATTTTTGCAACATATACTAGTGGCGAACTAACTTATCTCATTTCTGATGATAGTGGTCAAACATGGAAGAAATCCTCAGCTTCAATTCCGTTTAAGAATGCGACAGCAGAAGCGCAAATGGTTGAAATGAGAGATGGTGTGATTAGAACATTCTTTAGAACTACTACAGGTAAGATTGCCTATATGACTAGTAGAGATTCTGGAGAAACATGGTCAGAAGTTTCGTATATCGATGGAATTCAACAAACTTCATATGGTACACAAGTATCTGCAATTAGATACTCTCAATTAGTTGATGGAAAAGAAGCAGTCATTTTGAGTACACCAAATTCTAGAAATGGCCGTAAGGGAGGTCAATTAGTTGTCGGTTTAGTCAATAAAGAAGATGATAGTATCGATTGGAAATACCACTATGACATTGATTTGCCTTCGTATGGTTATGCTTATTCTGCGATTACAGAATTGCCAAATCATCACATAGGTGTATTGTTTGAAAAATATGATTCATGGTCAAGAAATGAATTGCATTTAAGCAATGTAGTTCAGTATATAGATTTGGAAATTAATGATTTAACAAAATAAAGGAGAAAAAATATGGTTAAATACGGTGTTGTTGGAACAGGATATTTTGGAGCTGAGTTGGCTCGTTATATGCAAAAGAATGATGGAGCAGAGATTACTCTTCTCTATGATCCAGATAATGCAGAGGCTATTGCAGAAGAATTGGGAGCAAAAGTAGCAAGTTCCCTAGATGAGTTGGTTTCTAGCGATGAAGTAGATTGTGTTATCGTCGCAACTCCAAATAATCTTCATAAGGAACCGGTTATTAAGGCTGCACAACATGGCAAAAATGTTTTCTGTGAAAAACCAATTGCGCTTTCTTATCAAGATTGTCGCGAGATGGTAGATGCATGTAAAGAAAATAATGTAACCTTTATGGCAGGACATATTATGAACTTCTTTAATGGTGTCCATCATGCAAAAGAACTAATTAATCAAGGAGTCATCGGAGACGTTCTATATTGTCACACAGCTCGTAATGGGTGGGAAGAACAACAACCGTCAGTATCATGGAAAAAAATTCGTGAAAAATCAGGTGGTCACTTGTATCACCATATTCATGAATTGGATTGCGTGCAATTCCTTATGGGTGGTATGCCAGAAACTGTAACCATGACAGGTGGAAATGTAGCCCATGAAGGTGAAAATTTCGGTGATGAAGATGATATGATTTTTGTCAATATGGAATTTTCTAATAAACGTTTTGCCTTGTTAGAATGGGGTTCAGCTTATCGTTGGGGTGAACATTATGTTTTGATTCAAGGAACGAAAGGTGCTATCCGCTTAGACTTATTCAACTGTAAAGGAACTCTTAAGCTAGATGGACAAGAAAGCTATTTCTTGATTCATGAATCACAAGAAGAAGATGATGATCGTACTCGCATCTATCATAGTACAGAGATGGACGGAGCAATTGCTTATGGTAAACCAGGTAAACGTACTCCATTATGGCTATCATCTGTGATCGACAAAGAAATGCGATATCTGCATGAGATTATGCAAGGAGCTCCAGTATCAGAAGAATTTGCAAAACTATTGACAGGTGAAGCTGCTCTAGAAGCAATTGCTACTGCAGATGCTTGTACCCAGTCTATGTTTGAAGATCGCAAAGTAAAATTGTCAGAAATTGTAAAATAAACATAATGTAAAGGGGATGAAAAATTTATTTTCTCCCCTCGTTTCGGAAATAACTTAGGAGAAAATCTATGTCAGATTTAAAAAAATACGAAGGTGTCATTCCAGCCTTCTACGCATGTTATGATGATCAAGGAGAAGTAAGCCCAGAACGTACTCGTGCCTTGGTTCAATACTTCATTGATAAAGGTGTTCAAGGTCTTTATGTCAATGGATCTTCTGGTGAATGTATCTACCAAAGCGTTGAAGACCGCAAGTTAATCTTGGAAGAAGTCATGGCAGTTGCCAAAGGTAAATTGACCATTATTGCTCATGTTGCTTGCAATAATACTAAAGATAGTATGGAACTTGCTCGCCACGCAGAAAGCTTGTGTGTAGATGCCATTGCAACGATTCCGCCGATTTATTTCCGCTTGCCAGAATACTCAGTTGCTAAATATTGGAACGATATCAGTTCTGCAGCTCCAAACACAGACTACGTGATTTACAACATTCCTCAATTGGCAGGGGTTGCTTTGACTCCAAGCCTTTACACAGAAATGTTGAAAAATCCACGTGTTATCGGTGTTAAAAATTCTTCAATGCCAGTTCAAGATATCCAAACCTTTGTGAGCCTTGGTGGGGAAGACCACATTGTTTTTAACGGTCCAGATGAGCAGTTCTTAGGTGGTCGTCTCATGGGAGCTAAAGCTGGTATCGGTGGTACTTATGGTGCTATGCCAGAACTCTTCTTGAAACTCAATCAGTTGATTGCTGACAAAGACTTGGAAACAGCGCGTGAATTGCAATACGCTATCAATGCAATCATTGGCAAATTGACTGCTGCACATGGAAATATGTATGGTGTGATTAAGGAAGTCTTGAAAATCAATGAAGGCTTGAATATTGGTTCTGTTCGTTCACCATTGACACCAGTGACTGAAGAAGATCGTCCAGTTGTAGAAGCAGCTGCAGCCTTGATTCGTGAAACCAAGGAGCGCTTCCTCTAATCCATAAGGAGGTATTTATGACACACTACGTTGCAATTGATATCGGTGGAACAAATATCAAATATGGTTTGATTGACCAAGAAGGACAACTTGTTGAATCGCATGAAATGCCAACTGAGGCGCATAAGGGTGGACCTCATATCTTACAAAAAACCAAAGATATTGTAGCCAGCTATTTAGAAAAAGGCCCAGTAGCAGGTGTTGCTATTTCTTCTGCAGGAATGGTGGATCCTGAAAAGGGTGAGATTTTCTATGCTGGCCCACAGATTCCAAATTATGCAGGAACCCAGTTCAAGAAGGAAATCGAGACGAGTTTTGCGATTCCTTGTGAAATTGAAAATGATGTCAACTGTGCAGGTCTGGCTGAGGCGGTATCTGGTTCAGGTAAGGGAGCGAGTGTCACTCTTTGCTTGACCATTGGAACAGGTATCGGTGGTTGCTTGATTATGGATGGGAAGGTTTTCCATGGATTTAGCAATTCGGCCTGTGAAGTAGGTTATATGCATATGCAGGATGGAGCGTTCCAAGATCTTGCCTCTACGACAGCCTTGGTGGAGTATGTAGCAGCAGGTCATGGAGATCCAGTTGACCAGTGGAATGGTCGTCGTATCTTTAAGGAAGCTACGGAAGGCAATAAACTCTGCATGGCTGGTATTGACCGCATGGTAGATTACCTTGGGAAAGGTCTGGCAAATATTTGCTACGTTGCCAATCCAGAAGTGGTCATTCTCGGTGGTGGTATTATGGGACAAGAGGCTATCCTCAAACCCAAGATCCGTACAGCGTTGAAAGATGCCTTGGTACCAAGCCTAGCTGAAAAAACACGATTAGAATTTGCTCATCACCAAAATACAGCAGGGATGTTGGGTGCTTATTATCATTTTATACTCAATGAAAATCAAAGAGCAAACTAGGAAGCTAGCCGTAGGCAGTACTTGAGTACGGCAAGGCGAAGCTGACGTGGTTTGAATTTGATTTTCGAAGAGTATCAATACAAAACAATCCTAGTTTGGCTCAGCCAAACTAGGATTTTCTAATCAAATTCCCTTGACTTTCTTTATAATCGTGAGATAATAAATAAAATATATAAAGGAGCTATATAAAATGGCTATAGCAAATTCAAATAAAATTGTGACCTTCCAAGCTAATAGAGAATTAGTAAATGATGCCATGGAAGTGTTAAAAGAACAAAATCTCTCTCTTTCATCAGCACTAAGATTATTTTTAAAGAATGTTGCCGTAACAAATGAAGTAGATTTACTGAGTGAAGAGGAATTGGAGAAGGAGTATTTATTTAGACAATTACAAGCAGAAGTTCAAGAAAGTTATGCCAAGATCGAGGCTGGAAATTACTTGACAGATGAGGATGTCGTGACACGCTATGGATTATAAAAAATATAGGATTTTGTATTCTCCTAGGGTGATTGATAGTCTGGATAAAATATATCAGTATATAGCGGAGGAAATCGGTTCTGTAGAGGCTGCGAGACGAAAAGTAGCCAATATTAGAAAAGATATTAATCGGCTAGAAATTTTCCCCCAAGCTGGATTTGATGCTGATGAAAAATTTGGTAAGAAATTGGATCCTCTCTACCAAACGCGAGGATTGACCTTGAGTAAGGATTACATCGTATTATATACAATTGTTGAGGATACCGTCAGACTTGCTTATTTACTCCCTTCAAAAAGTGATTACATGAAATTATTTAAGACTAAGTCAAGATACGACTGATTCATAATCTTGAAGAGGTATGTTTGGTGATGAATAAAAATCCTAGTTTGACTCAGCCAAACTAGGATTTTCTGACGCGTTTTTGTCTACGATAGCCGTTGAGTTTTTTATTTTCCCAGTAGCTATTAAAGATTTTTTCCTTGCTTTCACGATTGATTTCCAAAAAGTAGGCATAAATCAAATCGATAAAGAAGAGCATAGGAAGTTGAGCGGATATTCGTTGGATGTAGGAAGGTTGGCTGTGGGTGGCTACAAGAACAGTCTCTGTGTAGGTCTGACTATCTTTATTGGGAACACTTGAAAAGAGTACAGTCTTTGCCCCCATCTCCTTAGCGTCTAATAAACTGTCTAAAATAGAGGGAGTTGTACCAGAAAGTGAGAAACCAAGTACGAGACAATTTTCGTCCATAATGCTGGTTGTCCAAGCAAAGCCGTCTTGATCGGTCAAAGCCTCGCAGACCACACCCAGACGCATGAAGCGCAATTTCATTTCACGAGCTACGAGGCCAGAACTCCCTGTTCCGAAGAAGTAGACACGCTCAGCATCTTCGATTAGCTGGGCAATTCGTTCTAGTTGGATTTCGTCAATCAAGTCTTGTGTTTGTTCCCTCATATTGCTATAGCTTCTGAGGACTCGTTTGGTCAGTGGACTGTGCTTGGAGACTTGGTTGGCTTGATTTTCTGCCTGATGTTGGTATTGGAAAATGAATTCTCGGTAGCCAGTAAAGCCACACTTTTTAGCAAAGCGGGTCAAAGCAGCTTGAGAAATATGTAATTTTTGGGTGACTTGTTGAGAAGATAAATCATCTGTAATCGTTTCAGCTTGCAAAAAATAGCGAGCGATTTCTTGCTCTAGGTCTGTCATTTCTTCAAAATGTGAATCAATGACAGTTGCGATATCTGGTTTGTCCATAGGGAAGGCTCCTTTAAATGAGTCGTATTGGAAAAAGGCTAGATTATTGAACTTTTACATTCATTATAACATATAATATAGGGATGAATAAATAAAAACGTATCTTACTGTAAAAACGAAAAAAGCTTCTTACTTTTCCATAATTTTCTGCTCAAATTATGGTACAATGAAGAGTAAGATTTTAAATAGAAATGAGACTGATTTGTATGAGAAAATTTAACAGCCATTCGATTCCGATTCGGCTTAATTTATTGTTTTCAATTGTCATTTTACTCTTTATGACCATTATTGGTCGTTTGTTGTATATGCAGGTTTTGAACAAGGATTTTTACGAAAAAAAGCTAGCCTCAGCTAGTCAGACCAAGGTCACAACCAGTTCTGCCCGTGGGGAAATCTATGATGCTAGTGGAAAACCTTTGGTAGAAAATACGTTAAAGCAGGTTGTTTCCTTTACGCGTAGTAATAAAATGACGGCTAAAGATCTGAAAGAAATCGCTAGTCAGTTGCTGGGATATGTGAGCATCAGTTCGCCAAATTTGACAGAACGCCAGTTGGCAGATTACTATTTGGCTGATCCTGAAATCTATAAAAAAACAGTGGAGGCTCTCCCAAGTGAGAAACGCTTGAATTCAGATGGCAATCGTCTATCCGAATCAGAACTGTATAACAATGCGGTCGATAGTGTCCAAGCGAGTCAACTAAACTATACAGAGGATGAAAAGAAAGAAATCTATCTTTTTAGTCAGTTAAATGCCGTTGGAAACTTTGCGACAGGAACCATTGTGACAGATGCTCTGACAGATACCCAGATTGCTCTGATTGCCTCTGCTTCGAAACAATTACCCGGCGTCAGTATTTCAACTTCTTGGGATCGAAAAGTTTTAGAGACTTCCCTTTCTTCTATAGTAGGTAGTGTATCCAGTGAAAAAGCTGGTCTCCCAGCGGAAGAAGCAGATGCTTATCTTAAAAAAGGTTACTCTCTAAATGACCGTGTTGGGACCTCTTACCTAGAAAAGCAATACGAGGAAACCTTGCAAGGTAAACGCTCAGTGAAGGAAATTCATCTAGACAAGTACGGAAACATGGAAAGTGTCGAAAATATCGAAGCTGGTACCAAAGGGAATAATATTAAACTGACCATTGATTTGGCCTTCCAAGATAGCGTGGATGCTTTGCTGAAAAGTTATTTTAATTCAGAGTTGGGGAATGGTGGAGCCAAGTATTCTGAAGGTGTCTATGCAGTCGCCCTTAACCCAAAAACAGGTGCTGTTTTGTCTATGTCAGGGATTAAACAGGACTTGAAAACGGGAGAGTTGACGCCGGATTCCTTGGGAACGGTAACCAATGTCTTTGTACCCGGTTCGGTTGTTAAGGCTGCTACCATCAGCTCAGGTTGGGAAAATGGTGTTTTATCAGGAAACCAAACCTTAACAGATCAGCCTATTGTTTTCCAAGGTTCAGCTCCAATTTATTCTTGGTATAAATTGGCATATGGATCTTTTCCTATTACAGCTGTGGAAGCCTTGGAGTATTCATCTAATGCTTACATGGTTCAAACCGCTCTTGGAATCATGGGCCAGACCTATCAACCAAATATGTTTGTTGGAACCAGCAATCTAGAGTCTGCTATGGGGAAATTGCGTTCAACCTTTGGTGAATATGGTTTGGGTTCTGCGACCGGGATTGACCTACCAGATGAATCTACTGGATTTGTTCCCAAAGACTATAGCTTTGCTAATTACATTACTAATGCCTTTGGGCAGTTTGATAACTATACGCCCATGCAGTTGGCTCAGTATGTAGCAACTATTGCAAATGATGGTGTTCGTGTGGCTCCTCGTATTGTTGAAGGCATTTATGGAAATAATGATAAGGGAGGCTTAGGCGACTTGATTCAGCAACTGCAACCGACAGAGATGAATAAGGTCAATATATCCGACTCCGATATGAGTATCTTGCACCAAGGTTTTTATCAGGTTGCTCATGGGACTAGCGGATTGACAACTGGACGTGCCTTTTCAAATGGTGCCTTGGTATCCATTAGCGGAAAAACGGGTACAGCCGAAAGCTATGTGGCAGATGGTCAGCAAGCAACCAATACCAATGCGGTGGCCTATGCCCCATCTGATAATCCCCAAATCGCTGTTGCAGTGGTCTTTCCTCATAATACCAATCTAACAAATGGTGTAGGACCTTCCATTGCGCGTGACATTATCAATCTGTATCAAAAATACCATCCGATGAACTAGAAAGGAATTTATGCTTTATCCAACACCTATTGCCAAGCTGATTGACAGTTATTCTAAGTTACCAGGTATCGGGATTAAGACGGCCACGCGTCTGGCCTTTTATACGATTGGGATGTCTGATGACGATGTCAATGAGTTTGCCAAAAATCTCCTTTCTGCTAAGAGAGAATTGACCTACTGTTCTATTTGTGGACGTTTGACAGACGACGATCCTTGTTCTATCTGTACCGATCCGACTCGTGACCAGACAACGATTTTGGTGCTAGAGGATAGTCGTGATGTGGCGGCCATGGAAAATATCCAAGAATACCATGGACTCTATCATGTCCTGCATGGCCTCATTTCCCCTATGAATGGTATCAGTCCAGACGATATCAATCTCAAGAGTCTCATGACTCGTCTGATGGATAGTGAAGTTTCAGAGGTGATTGTGGCCACAAATGCTACGGCAGATGGGGAAGCGACTTCCATGTATCTTTCACGCTTGCTCAAGCCAGCTGGGATCAAGGTTACACGCCTGGCACGAGGTCTTGCTGTGGGAGCAGATATCGAGTATGCGGACGAAGTGACTCTCTTACGAGCGATTGAAAATCGAACAGAGTTGTAAGTGTAGGCGAATTTACGAACTTCATCCATTTATAAAAAATCAAGGAGGCTGAAAATCGTTCCTATCGGCCTCTTTTTGTATAGTGTGATGAGTAGGATCAGGTTCAAGTTTTAAAAAAACAAGCAAATATGATATACTAAAGAGCGAGTATTCTAGTAGAATTAGGACAAATAATATGAAACAAACGATTATTCTTTTATATGGTGGACGGAGTGCGGAACGTGAAGTCTCTGTCCTTTCAGCGGAAAGTGTCATGCGTGCGGTCAATTACGACCGTTTCACAGTTAAGACTTTCTTTATCAGTCAGTCAGGTGACTTTATCAAAACGCAGGAATTTAGTCAGACTCCAGGTCAAGAGGACCGTCTCATGACCAATGCGACCATTGATTGGGATAAGAAAGTTGTACCAAGTGCCATCTACGAAGAAGGGGCAGTTGTCTTTCCAGTTCTTCACGGTCCGATGGGAGAAGATGGCTCTGTCCAAGGCTTCCTTGAAGTTTTGAAAATGCCTTATGTCGGCTGTAATATCTTGTCATCTAGTCTTGCCATGGATAAAATCACGACCAAGCGTGTTCTGGAATCTGCTGGTATTGCCCAAGTTCCTTATGTGGCTATCGTTGAAGGGGATGATGTGACTGCTAAAATCGCTGAAGTGGAAGAAAAATTGACTTATCCAGTCTTCACTAAGCCGTCAAACATGGGTTCTAGTGTCGGTATTTCCAAATCTGAAAATCAAGAAGAACTTCGTCAGGCTTTGGAACTTGCCTTCCAATATGACAGCCGTGTCTTGGTAGAGCAAGGGGTGAATGCCCGTGAAATCGAGGTTGGTCTACTGGGCAACTATGATGTCAAGAGTACGCTACCAGGAGAAGTAGTCAAGGATGTTGCCTTTTATGACTACGATGCCAAGTATATTGACAACAAGATTACTATGGACATCCCAGCCAAAATCAGTGATGACGTGGTAGCTGTCATGCGTCGAAATGCAGAAACGGCCTTTCGTGCGATTGGTGGTTTAGGTCTATCTCGTTGTGATTTCTTCTATACAGATAAGGGAGAGGTTTTCCTCAACGAGCTCAATACCATGCCAGGTTTCACCCAGTGGTCAATGTATCCACTTCTTTGGGACAATATGGGAATCAGCTATCCAGACTTAATCGAGCGTTTGGTTGACCTTGCCAAGGAAAGTTTTGACAAGCGCGAAGCGCATTTGCTATAAAATGAAAGAGAGGGTAGAAGCCAGAACCATCACTGCAAAGTGACTAGAGTTCTCGAGCTTCGACCCTTTTTAAAGGAGTAGAAATGAAATTAACAATCCATGAAGTGGCTCAAGTTGTAGGAGCTAAAAATGATGTCAGTATCTTTGAGGACACCCAGTTAGAGAAAGCTGAGTTTGACAGTCGTTTGATTGCGACAGGAGATTTATTTGTGCCCCTCAAGGGTGCGCGTGATGGTCATGGCTTTATCGAAACAGCCTTTGAAAATGGTGCAGCAGTAACCTTGTCTGAGAAAGAGGTCGCAAATCATCCTTACATTCTAGTAGATGATGTCTTGACTGCCTTTCAAAAACTAGCTGCCTACTATCTTGAAAAAACAGCTGTTGATGTCTTTGCTGTCACAGGTTCAAATGGTAAAACAACGACCAAGGATATGTTAGCGCACTTGCTATCAACAACCTACAAAACCTACAAAACTCAAGGCAACTACAATAACGAGATTGGCCTTCCTTACACAGTTCTTCATATGCCTGAAGGAACAGAAAAGTTGGTCTTGGAGATGGGGCAGGATCACTTGGGAGATATTCATCTCTTGTCAGAATTGGCTCATCCAAAAACAGCCATCGTGACCTTGGTTGGCGAAGCCCATTTGGCCTTTTTCAAAGACCGTTCGGAAATTGCCAAAGGAAAAATGCAAATTGCAGACGGGATGGCATCTGGTTCCTTGCTTTTAGCTCCAGCTGACCCTATTGTAGAGGACTACTTGCCAACTGATAAAAAGGTGGTCCGTTTTGGGCAAGGAGCAGAGCTGGAAATCACAGACTTGGTTGAGCGCAAGGATAGTCTGACCTTTAAGGCTAATTTCTTGGAACAAGTCCTCGATTTGCCAGTGACTGGTAAGTACAATGCCACTAATGCTATGATTGCGTCCTATGTTGCCCTACAAGAAGGAGTTTCAGAGGAGCAGATTCGTCAGGCCTTCCAAAATCTTGAATTGACGCGTAACCGTACCGAATGGAAGAAAGCAGCCAATGGAGCAGACATCCTATCAGATGTTTACAATGCCAATCCAACTGCTATGAAGCTGATTTTAGAGACTTTCTCTGCCATTCCAGTCAATGAAGGTGGCAAAAAAATCGCTGTCTTGGCGGATATGAAGGAACTTGGTGACCAGTCTGTTCAACTTCATAACCAGATGATTTTGAGTCTTTCGCCAGATGTGCTGGATACCGTGATTTTCTATGGAGCAGACATTGCTGAATTATCCCAATTGGCTAGTCAAATGTTCCCAATCGGCCACGTTTACTACTTCAAGAAAACAGAAGACCAGGACCAATTTGAAGACCTAGTCAAGCAGGTTAAGGAAAGCCTAGGAGTGCATGACCAAATCCTACTCAAAGGCTCTAACTCTATGCATCTAGCCAAGCTGGTAGAATGTTTAGAAAATGAAGACAAGTAATTTTGTCAAACATTTACGTATTTTTAAATCCATTTTTCTTAAGTAGCATGGTATAATAAAATGCAGGAAAATTTTGAATCATGAGGAATACTAGATGAATTTATGGGATATTTTCTTTACGACCCAAGCAACAGAGCCACCCAAGTTTGATCTTTATTGGTATGTCAGTATATTTACACTCTTGGCCTTGACCTTCTATACAGCCTATCGTTATCGTGAAAAGAAGGTTTACCAACGATTTTTCCAAATCTTGCAGGCCGTTCAGTTAATCCTTCTTTATGGTTGGTATGGGGTCAATCATATGCCACTGTCAGAAAGTTTACCCTTTTACCATTGCCGTATGGCCATGTTTGTGGTGCTCTTGCTTCCTGGTCAGTCTAAATATAGGCAGTATTTTGCATTACTAGGAACATTTGGGACATTAGCTGCCTTTGTTTATCCAGTGCCAGATCCCTATCCTTTCCCACATATTGCCATTTTGTCCTTTATCTTTGGGCACTTAGCTCTCTTGGGGAACTCACTGGTTTATCTCTTGAGACAGTACGATGCGAGAATGCTAGATGTGAAAAGAATTTTTCTCATGACCTTTGCATTAAATGCCTTAATTTTTGTGGTCAATTTGGTAACAGGTGGAGATTACGGATTCTTGACCAAACCGCCATTGGTTGGAGATCACGGCTTAGTAGCTAATTATTTAATCGTTTCTCTGGCCCTGTCAGCAGCGATTACGTTGACAAAGAAAATCTTGGAACTATTTTTAGAACAAGAAGCAGAAAAAATGATTGCAAAGAAAGCTTAGAAATGAGCCAATGTCATTAAGTTAAGAAATTCAAATACAATTCTGTATTTGGGTTTCTTTTTTATGTGATAAACTTATAGTTAAGGAGGGATTTCCCATGATAAAACAGATAAAAGCCC
>NZ_JAIRCA020000009.1 GCF_020089495.2 Streptococcus mitis subsp. hohhotensis
ACCATCTTTATCAAATAACTCTACTTTAGATCCTGGTGTTGCTGTTACTTCAACTGGTGTCTTAGTTCCTGCTTTTCCTGTTAGGTCTGTTTTGATTTCTGGTTTTGATGGTGATTCGTTCTTATCTGCATCTGTTGGTTTTTTAGTTACAAATTCTGATAATGGTTTTTTATCTTGAGAACCATCTTTATATGTTACAACAAGATTTCCTTTGTCGTCTTTTGTGACTGATTGGATCTTAGCATCTTTATCAGCTACAGCTTGACCTTTTTTGTCTGCCAAGTTAGCATCATCGTTGTTTTGAGAGTACTCAAGTTGAAGCTTCTCTTTGATTTTAGCTAAGTCAGCATCTGTTACGTTAGCTGGATCTGCTACAGTAACTTTTTCAGTTGGTGTTGCAATATCATATTTTTGAGTTTGTCCCTTAAGCATAACACGGAATGCACCTGGATCAGTTGCAGTTGAACTACCTACTGCTTTATTCTCAATAAATGCACCATCTTTATCCGTTGCAGTTGCATAACGCCATCCTAAAGCCATACCTTCTGGATTTTCTCCTTTAGTTGCTGCTTCTAGTTTGTCTTTTGCTAAACCATCTGTCGCTGCTGGAGTACCTGAATAAGTAATAACTGCTGGGGCTTTTTCTGTCGCTGGTGTCTCAGCATTGATAACATTTGCTTTAAATCCATATTGTGTATTGATAGTATTTGCTTCACCTGCAACATCAGCAAACGCTTTGTTACCACCTTGTCTTACAGTAGCACTTGCAATTTTTCCGCTATCATCTTTGAATTTGATATCGAATGAGTTTTCTTCTCCAGCATATACATAAACTTCTTTAGTATCTTTATTAGAGTAAGGAATTTCTACTGTTGGAGCCACTGCTGTTGTTTCTTTTGTTACAAATTCTGACAATGGTTTTTTATCTTGAGAACCATCTTTATATGTTACAACAAGATTTCCTTTGTCGTCTTTTGTGACTGATTGGATCTTAGCATCTTTATCAGATACAGCTTTACCTTTTTTATCTGCCAAGTTAGCGTCATCATTGTTTTTAGAGTACTCAAGTTGAAGTTTCTCTTTGATTTTAGCCAGGTCAGCATCTGTTACGTTAGCTGGATCTGCTACAGTAACTTTTTCAGTTGGTGTTGCAATATCATATTTTTGAGTTTGTCCCTTAAGCATAACACGGAATGCACCTGGATCAGTTGCAGTTGAGCTACCTACTGCTTTATTCTCAATAAATGCACCATCTTTATCCGTTGCAGTTGCATAACGCCATCCTAAAGCCATACCTTCTGGATTTTCTCCTTTAGTTGCTGCTTCTAGTTTGTCTTTTGCTAAACCATCTGTCGCTGCTGGAGTACCTGAATAAGTAATGACTGCTGGGGCTTTTTCTGTCGCTGGAGTCTCAGCATTAATAACATTTGCTTTAAATCCATACTGAGTATTGATAGTATTTGCTTCACCTGCAACATCAGCAAACGCTTTGTTACCACCTTGTCTTACAGTAGCACTTGCAATTTTTCCGCTATCATCTTTGAATTTAATATCGAATGAGTTTTCTTCTCCAGCATAAACATAAACTTCCTTAGTATCTTTATTAGAATAAGGAATCTCTACTGTTGGAGCTACTACTGGAGCTGCTGGTGTTGCTGGCGCTGTTGGAGTTGTTGATGCTGAACTTGGGGCTTTAACCGTTACTTTAACTGGAACTTCTTCATTAGATCCATCTGGGTATGTTACAACTACTGTAGCATCTTTTTCACCTGGTGTCGCTGTGTCTACTGGAGCTTTGAAGGCTACTTTTGTACCCTTAGGAAGATCTTTTATATTTCCAATTGAATCTTCTGCTTTTGGTGTTGTTCCTTTGTTTACAGTTTGTGGTTTAGCTGTTGGTGTGTTCTTATCTGCATCTGTTGGTGCTGGATTTACTAGATATGCTGCTGCAATCTTATCTTTTGATCCATCAGGATAAGTGATAGTAAGGTTCCCTTTTTCATCCACACTGTATTGTGAATCTGCTGGAAGACTTGGGTTAGCAGCTTTAACAGAGGCGATAACCTTGTTCTTGTCATCTTCACTAAGATTATTAGAATTTGCAACATCTAATTTTGTACCTGCAACTGGTTCATATTTCTTAGCAGTCTCAAGAACATTTACTATAAGTTCTCTGTATATCGTTGTTGGTTTATCTCGATTCTTCGCATGGAAAATAACACTTGTACTTCCTGCTGGCTGGTCCATTGCAACAGTACCACTATATTTAGCATCACGTTGTCTAATCGTAGCTCCGTTTGAAGCTCCTAGATATCCTCCCGTTGGCTCTACTCCTCTTATAGCTAGTGGATTTTTTTCAACTGAAAATTTCTCTAAAGCTGTAGCTTGAGCTACAACATCAACATCAATTTTATCACCAGGATATACTGTAATCTCTGACCTACTTACCAATAGTCTAGTATCATCATTACCAGTCACACCACCATCCTTAACAGTCACCGGTGATGCTGTAATCGTAATCGGTGTACTCTTAGCTGACTCTTTACCACCTGTTGGTGTTGAAGTCGCTGTAATTTTTCCTGCTGGAAGACTGTTTGTAGGGTGAACAGTTGCTACACCTTGGGCATTAGCTACAGCTTCACCGATCACAACACCATCTGTGTTGTAAAGCTTAACAGTTGAACCTGCTGGTGCTTTAACTGTCACATCAGCTGGTGTACTTGCTTTACCTGCTAAATCATTGACAATTTCTGGAGCGCTAGTCGCTGCACCTGCTGCTGGTTTGTTAGTCGCTGCACCTGGTGCTGGTTTGTTAGTCGCTGCACCTGCCGCTGGTTTGTTAGTTGCTGCATCTGGCGCTGGTGTGCTTGGTTTGGGTGCTTCTGGTTTTGGAGTAACTGGCTTAGCTGGTGCTACTGCTTCTTTTTCAACAATTACTTTTACAGGAACTTCTTTTGTAGATTTATCTGGGTAAGTTACAACTGCTGTTGCTCGTTTTTCACCTGGAGTTCGTGTATCTACTGCATCCTTGTACTTAACTGTTGTTCCTTTTGGAAGAGTGTCTAAGTTTCCAATTGATTTTGTCGCATCTGGTTTTTGACCAACTTTTACAGTTTGATCTTTCGCTGTTGGTGTGGAAACATCAGACTGCCACATTTTTATAGGGTTAGTTGCAATGTTGGCGAAACCTGCATTGGCACCAGCAGTGGCACTACGCATCATACCAAATACAACCTTCATATCTTTCAACTGTTCGTTAGATGTTGTTGCAGGAACTTCAGTTCTAAAACTCCATGCATAGCCATCATAACCTGAACCACCTGTAGTCGAACGATCCACAATCAAACGTTTGTCATTCAAGGCAACATTATCCAATAACTCTTTAGTTCTCGGAGAAGAATTAGATGCCGCACTCTTGAAATATCTGTCCTCCTGACCGGCAAGTTTTTCTATAGAACGACCATAGATACCACTTTCCCAACCAGAAGCCAGAGAAAAGGTATCTTTTTTGTCTAATGGTAATCCAGCAGCTGTAGCTGGTGCTGGATTTTCAAACGTTACAGAACTACTCAATGCTGAACCATCAGGTTTTGTACGTTCAAGTTTTTTAGTTTTAGGATTTAATTTACCTTGGATTGGAGAGTTATATTTTGCACGTGTAATGCTAGTTGGCATATTAACTTCTGCAGGAATTTGGATGAAATTTCGATATACATCTCCTCCATCTGTATTATACGTATTAGATAGATTTTCTGCATGATCATTATAAAAGACAAGCCAATCTAATGAAGTAATCTTCCCACTAGCGTCTTTATTATATTTAACTTTATAATTTGTAACTCTAGAAACTGCATTAACAGCGTCATCTGTAGACGTGGCTTTATTAACGTCATTAAGGATATAGGTATCACTATGACCATTTGCGGCTGCATTTGTACCTTCTGAATAGGCAACTTCCGCTCTAAAAGCATTATTCTTATCTAATGCTTTACCGTTACGTGAGTCGTTAGATCCTGTGTTTTCGATTGAGTTAGATTCTGATTTTTTCTCAGTGTTTTCTGCTTTTTTACCTACAGTTGGTTGTCCGTTAGTAGCGTCTACTGCTGGAGTTTCTTTTTTCTCTACAGGTTTGTTTTTTAATTTAGTATTCGCTGTAGTTACTAATTTGCTGTAAGCTTTTGTGATTTCATCTTGAGTTGTTGCGTTTGCTAATGTAGCTTTTGCAGCTTCTAAGTCAGCTTTTAATACCGCAACACTCTCTTCTGTTTTGCGTTCGTATGTTCCGTTAGCTAATTTTGCTTCGATTTCTGCAATGTAGTTTTCAAGTTTAGTTTTGTCTAAAGCTTTAACTTCTTTTGCAGTTTCTCCATCAAGTTTTGCTGCTACAGCTGGTGTTGTAGCAACTTCTGACTTGATTTCTGCTACAGCAGCAGGTGCCTCATAAGTCTTGCCATCTCCGTTCGGTGTAGGGGTAACATCCCCAGTAGTCGAGTTGTTTGCTACAGTAGTTTCTGCTGTGTTTGCATGAACCACTTGAGTAGCTAAGCTAGCTCCGACCGCAAAAACAAGAGAACAACCGAATAGGAAGTGCTTTCCTTTTTTGATCATTCTCCAGTTCTTTTGCTCTGCATTTTTACGATTAAAATACATTACATTGTCTCCTTTTGATTTCTAAAAATAGCATGTAGTACACATACACATACACATACACATACACATACACATACATTCAACATTATAATTTATATAAGCAGATTTGTCAATTATATTAATTATTATTTATTATTTTCCAGTATTTTCAGAATATTTCAGAATTTGAAGCATTTATTATATTATAATATTTCAACAAAAATAAAATCCCCATTTTCTTCAAAACTATGATAAATTCCATTTTTTCGAATACTTATAAAGAGTATATTAACTACACCTGAAGCTAGCTCATCCCTTTTGAGCGTCAAAAACTAGAAAACTATGAAAGTAAAGCTTATCAGATACCAATACTCTTCGAAAATCTCTTCACATCACGTTAGCTTCCATCGGCAACCTCAAAACTAGTGTTTTGAGCAACCTGCAGCTAGCTTCCTAGTTTGCTCCTTCATTTTCATTGAGTATAAACTATGGTCAAGAAAAATTCATTCTCTCTGACCATCTCTTTGAAGCATTACAAGCCGTCTAAAGACTTGCATTTGTGGCTATTCAAAAAGCTCTATACTATCTGGAGTTCAGGAATTCCTGCTACAGATAGTATAGAGCTCAAACAACAGTTACACGAGAGTGACTGCTTTTCTATTCTTGCATAGCGTAACCAACACCACGCACGGTTTTAATGTAGCTTTTCTGACCTTTTACATCCAGCTTGCTACGTAGATAACGGATATAGACATCCACGATATTGGTTTCGGTCGCACTTTCATACTTCCAGACACTTTCCAACAACTGCTCACGAGTCAGAACTTTCTTGCTTCCCATTAGAGTAGCCAAAAGGTCATACTCACGACGAGTCAGAGCAATCATCTCCTCGCCACGATAAACGGTATGATGTTCTACATCCATACGCAGATTGCGGTAAGACGTTGGAACCTTCATCTGACTACAGTGTTGGTCGATGAAGTCCCGACCTCGGAAAATCGCTGAAATACGAGCCACCAAATTCTCAATAATAACTGGCTTATAGATGTAAGAAACGGCAAAGCGTTGGATTGCCTCAATCTGATCTTGCAAGTCTTCGCGATGGTCCAAAACCATGATCACTGAGGCTGGCTTAGTCCGACTCAGCTTGTCTGCAAAATCCTGGGCTGTCATATCCCCCAGTTGAGCATTCAATAAAATCAAGTCATAGTCTGTCTGAAGAGCCATGGAGAGGGCTTTTTGCCCCTCCTCAACCTGATCAACTCGGTATTGCTCTTTTTGGAGTTCCAAACTTAAAAAGTGAGCTAGATTTCGTTCTTTCTCAAGTAATAAAATCCGTTTCCCCATGGCAGACCTACTTATTTTTCGTCATACCAAGAGTAGTGGAATGTTCCTTCTTTGTCTTTACGTTGGTAAGTGTGGGCACCAAAGTAGTCACGTTGCGCTTGGATTAAGTTAGCTGGAAGGTCAGCTGAACGGTAGCTATCAAAGTAAGTAATAGCTGCTGAGAATGTTGGCACTGGTACACCAGCTTGAACAGCGAGAGCTACGATATCACGCACTGCTTGTTGGTACTTAGCAGTAACATCCAAGAAGTACTCATCCAAAAGAAGGTTGGCAAGGTCTGCATCACGGTTGTAAGCATCTGTGATCTTTTGCAAGAAACGAGAACGGATGATACAGCCATCACGCCAGATAGATGCGATATCCGCAAATGGCAAGTTCCAGTTGTTTTCTTTAGAAGCTACACGCAATTGAGCAAAACCTTGTGCATATGAAATGATTTTTGAGAAGTAAAGAGCTTGACGGATTTTTTCAATCAACTCAGCCTTGTCTCCTTCAAATTTGAAGGCAGCTGGTTTTGGAAGAACCTTGCTAGCATGCACACGTTCTTCTTTGTAAGTTGAAATGTAACGTGCAAATACTGACTCAGTGATGAGTGACAATGGTACACCAAGGTCAAGTGATGATTGGCTAGTCCATTTACCAGTTCCCTTGTTACCTGCAGCATCAAGGATGTAGTCTACGATTGGCCCATCTTGACCTTCATCGTCTTTACGGCTCAAGATATCAGCTGTGATTTCGATCAAGTAGCTGTCCAATTCACCCTTGTTCCACTCAGTAAAGATTTCAGCCATATCCTCTGCAGAAAGGCCTAGCAAGTGTTGCATCAAGTCATAGCTTTCTGCGATCAATTGCATGTCACCATACTCAATACCGTTGTGAACCATTTTCACATAGTGACCAGCTCCATCAGGACCGATGTAAGTCACACATGGTTTGCCATCTTCTGGTGCTTTAGCTGAGATTTCTTCAAGAACATCCGCAACCAATTCGTAGGCTTCTTTTTGTCCACCAGGCATGATAGAAGGACCTTCAAGGGCACCTTTTTCACCACCAGAAACCCCAGTGCCGATAAAGTTGATACCTGAGTTTGCCAATTCTTCATTACGACGGATGGTATCTTTGTAGAAAGTATTTCCTCCGTCAATCAAGATATCACCCTTGTCAAGGTGTGGAAGAAGGGCTTGGATAGTAGCATCTGTACCAGGTCCAGCTTGAACCATCAACATGATACGACGAGGTTTTTCGATTGAGTTTACAAAACTTTCAACGTCATAGCTTGGTACAAAGTTCTTTTCAGGATGGCAAGCAATTACATCTTCAGTTTTTTCTTTACTACGGTTGTAAATAGCAACTGTGTAACCACGAGATTCAATATTTAGGGCAAGGTTACGGCCCATTACGGCCATACCTACGACACCAAAGTTAGCTTTTGTCATATGACACTCCTCTTGTTTAATTTGTTTTATTTTATCATTTTTACTTTTGAAAAGAAAGAATTTTGTAACGACTGCTTAATAGTCCAAGGCATCCGCATGTCCAGAACCATTCCCAACAAAGTATCCAGTCTTACAGTTAAGGGTAAATAGATAGGTTCCGTCTGGCTTATAGAGATTGTAATAACCATTGCCATTAACGATATTGACACGTTCGAGGATATATTGGTTGCCAGTGATATAACCACGTGAACGTGAAGTCGCTAGAATTTGTTCCAAGACACCATCAGCAAAATCCCAGGCAGAGTTGTTACTGTCATCCACAGCCGATTGATTGAACGGCACACGGCTTGAAGCTCTTTGTAGGTTAACTCCAGAACTTGATAGACCGCCATGGCTATCATCCCGCGCAGAAACTGAACTATTTGTTGAGGCGCTTGAAGACGGACTAGTGTTACTTGTAGTACTCTCTGTAGAAGAATTTGCACTTGCTTGACTAGAACTGCTGGTTTGACTTGAGCTAGAAGTGCTTGTCTTTTGACTCTTACCAAGGCTGATAGCCTTATCTAACACTTTGTCAATCTCCGTATTCCCTGTTTTAATATCTGTAAATTTAGCATCCGATTTGGCTTTGGCATTGGTATCCAGAACACCATCCACAATAGCTGGTTTTTCAAATTGTGCATTGACTTCTTGGATGGCCTTGATTTGCGTTTCTAAGCTGTCATATTTCGATTTAGCAAGCGTATATTCGCGACTACCTTCTAGCTTATCAAGTAAAGTCTTCAGTTGACTCAGTTTATCAAACTGGCTATTCTTCAAAGTTGTTTTATTGCTATCTGTATAGAAGGCATCGTATAAATTATTAAATCCTTCCGCTTCTGCCTGCGAGTTTGTGGTTGATTGAGAAGTTTGGATTTCCTTGGTCGAACGAGCCACTTGACTATAAACATAATAACCAGTTCCAATAACAAGAATCCCTACCGCAGCTAACAAGCCATAAAGAATCTGTTTCTTAACGCTTTTCCCATCTTCACTATCCACCATTGGATACTCTGTTTCGACTGCCTCCTCAGTGTCAAATTCCTCATCAAAAGGAGTTTCCATCACTTGTGTGGATGCTAAGTTATCAAGTTGGATGAAATCATTCTCTACTATCGTAGGTTCAACAGCTGTCTCCTCCCGAATCTCTTGGATCAAATCATCCAGACTCTGCGTTTCGACTAACTCCTCTTTTTTATATTGGCGAGTCACAAACTTATCTGCTTCAATTTCATCTTTGTGTTGCTTAACATACTTGTCCAAAATGGAATCCTCAGGCAAGACCCCTGCTTCCACTTCTTCATTTTTACGAATAGCTTGACCAACTGTTAACTCTTTTGCTTCATCAAAATCAAATCGCGGTTCTTGGTCTTCTTTTTTATGACGATTCCGTCTTTTCTTATTCATACGTTTACCTTTCTATTTTACCTCTTGCCGTTTGACACGTTGACCAAAATATTGATACAGATCCACTTTTAGGGTTCCGTTATACAGTTTACGCTTCTTGTCCGCTTGGCTACCATACTTGCTTTCAAAGGCTTCATCACTAGTTAGGATAAACTTACTCCAAGTTTTCAGCGGTGCAAATACTTGACCCAGTTCAGCATAAAGCTTGGTCACCCCTGCATCATCTGATAAACGTTCTCCATAAGGCGGATTGGAGATAATCACACCATTGATTTTATCCGAACGTAAATCCTGCACGCGCATCTGCTTAAAGGTAATATCTCCTGCAACACCAGCTGCCTGAGCATTAGCCTTAGCAATCTCCACCATGCGAGCATCAATATCACAACCCATGATATCCAGTTCCAGTTCACGATCCACTTTTTGGGCCGCTTCTGTGCGCACTTCTTGGATCAAACGATCACTGACCCAGTTCCATTCCTCAAAAGCAAAAGAGCGACGAAGTCCTGGTGCCATCTTTCGAGCAATCATGACAGCCTCGATACAGAAAGTCCCCGAACCACAGGTCGGATCAATTAAAGGCTTGTCTGGATACCAGTTAGAAAGTTGCAAAATAGCTGCCGCCATATTTTCCTTGATAGGAGCGCCACCTTTTTCCGTACGATAACCACGTTTAAAGAGGCTAGATCCGGTCGTATCAATCATGACAGTTGCCACATCCTTTAGAATAGAAACTTCAATCTTGAACTCTGGTCCATTCTCCATGAGAGGAACACCTTCTGGACGGGCGTAGTGTTTCTGCAATTTCTTAACAACAGCTTTCTTTGAAATAGCCTGCACACTTGGTTCATTGTGTAGTTTAGATTTAACACATTTGGCTTTCGAAATCGGGAACCGAGCCCCAAGCGGTAAATAATTTTCCCAATCTAGAGCGAAAACTCCTTGAAACAGCTCTTCAAAAGTCTTAGCTGAGAACGTTCCTACGATAATTTTGATACGATCTGCTGCCCGAAGCCAGAGGTTAGTTTCGATAATAGCTCTCACGTCTCCTTGAAAACGCACACGACCGTTTTCAACCTGACAATCGTAGCCCAACTCTCGCACTTCTCTTCCCACAACAGCTTCAAGACCTGCCGCCGCAGTTGCAATTAAATTAAATTCTTTTTTCATTTTATAGTCTTGCAAGACCTTTCTATATGTCCACTTTAAAAAATGAGGTTGAGAAAATTTTCTCAGCCTCAACCTATATGCAATTTTCTATAAGCCATGTTTTGTTCCAGAAGTGACTAGGACCACTTCCTTCGATAATCATCTGTCTACCACTAGCAGCTCTAGCTGATAGCAGTCAGAGTACTACGTTCGTTTCCGTGCACTCCATGCCCCGACCAAAATTTGGGTTGCTAGCTTGAGGGGTTTACCGCGTTCCACTCTCTCCGTTTCCAGAAAGACTCCGTCACTGTGGCACTTTCAAGCCTACTCTGACCTATCCAAAGACTTAGCCATTTCAACTGCCGTAACGATTTCTCGTTCCTAGGCTTATGTTTTCGCCTAGCACAAACACTACAGGCATCACAGCCTGTGCTAGCATGGACTTTCCTCATGAAAAGCAACTCTCCTCACGCGATTATCCAAAAATTGCACTTTTTAAATAAGCTCTTAAAATCCTGAGTTATCTAAAATTTGTTTACCAAACACTTCTTTTTCAAGACGATTCAAACGTTTTAAAATATCAAAGTTCGTCATAGAACTTGTTGTTGCCGCTTCAAGAGGTTCTGTTTGAACTGGTGAAGGTTTTGGTTTACGAGCTAATTCTTCCTTCAAATCCGCAATTTCCTGACGAAGTGACTTGACCAAGGTAGCATAGGTTTCATAGTCCTTGATGACATCGTCCAAAAACTCATCAACTTCTACCTTACTATACCCACGGACTTCACGTCCAAACTCTTGTTCAAAAATATCTTTCGCCGAAAAAATAATACCTGCCATGTCTCTCTCCATTCTCAGTTGCTAGTATTATTATATAAAAAAAGACAAACAAAAATCAAGGTCAAAGCTTCAATTTTCGGAAAAATTTTCTGCAAGTTCATTTAGCTGATCAAATGTTAGTCTCTTTATAAAATAGTCTTCCTGCTCTTTCATCATTTGGTAAATATAAGCTAGTCTCGTTTCATTTTCCTCATCATAAAAAAGATAAGAACTATTCGTATTTTCCAATAAAAACTGCTGGTAATCTCTTAACTGACCTTTGTGTTCATAACGAGGATAGGCATATTTGACAAAGTCTACCTGCTTAAAGCGACTCAGTTTCATCTGATTACCTTCATTCCAATTTTCCCCATGAGTTTCAAAAGCAAAAATGGTGGCCAAGTGGAAACCGTATTCGGTCTTCATTTCCTGAGCAACCTCTAAAACCCAATATTCAAAGCCCAAAGTTCCGGTAAATACAAGCCAAGTCACCCCATCTTCTGCCATAGCTTCTAAATCCCTACGTATCGCTTTTTTAATCAATTTAAGACGAGGATCCTTGTCCGAAAACAAACCCAAATCAAAAGCAGAATAGCCTAAAACCAAAGCTGTAGTCATTTTTAACCCTTTCTGTGTAAAATTATGGTATAATAGAGTGATGTTATTGTACCAATAAGGAGAATTATGGTCAACTATCCTCATAAAATTTCATCACAAAAAAGACAAACATCGCTTTCTCAACCCCAAAATTTCGCAAATCGAGGAATGTCTTTTGAAAAGATGATTAATGCTACCAACGACTACTATTTGTCTCAGGGCTTGGCTGTTATACACAAGAAACCAACCCCTATTCAAATCGTACGAGTGGACTATCCACAACGAAGTCGTGCCAAGATTGTTGAAGCCTATTTTCGACAAGCTTCAACGACAGACTATTCTGGCGTTTATAAGGGATATTACATCGACTTTGAAGCCAAGGAAACAAAACAAAAATGTGCTATTCCGATGAAAAATTTCCATCCACATCAGATTCAGCATATGGAACAAGTCCTTGCTCAACAAGGAATCTGCTTTGTCCTTCTTCACTTTTCTTCTCAGCAAGAAACCTACTTATTACCGGCATATGATTTGATTCGCTTCTATCATCAAGATAAGGGGCAAAAATCAATGCCACTTGGATACATACGAGAATACGGTTACCAGATAAAACTAGGGGCATTTCCACAAATTCCCTATCTCGATGTCATCAAAGAACATTTACTAGGTGGTAAACAAGATGAATAAATACATTCTTATGCGAATATTAAAGTATACTGGAATCTTTTTCCTAACTCTCTTTATCGCATTATTTCTATTGGGTGGGGGTGTTTTCCTCTATTTTGTAAGTAAAGCTCCAGCACTATCAGATAGTAAATTAGTTGCAACAACTTCGAGCAAGATTTACGACAATAATAACGAACTCATTGCCGATCTGGGCTCTGAACGCCGAGTGAACGCTCAGGCCAACGAAATTCCTACTGATTTAGTCAAAGCCATCGTGTCTATCGAGGACCATCGCTTCTTTGACCACAGAGGGGTAGATACGATTCGGATCATGGGGGCCTTCTTACGTAACTTACAAAGTAACTCTTTACAGGGAGGATCAACCCTAACCCAGCAGTTGATTAAGTTGACCTATTTCTCAACATCAACTTCGGATCAAAATATCTCCCGAAAAGCACAAGAGGCATGGTTAGCTGTCCAATTGGAACAAAAAGCTACCAAACAAGAAATCCTTACCTACTACATCAATAAGGTCTATATGTCAAATGGTAACTATGGTATGCAGACAGCAGCCCAAAATTACTACGGAAAAGACTTAAAAGACCTCTCTCTACCTCAATTAGCTTTGCTAGCAGGTATGCCACAGGCACCCAACCAATACGATCCTTACTCTCATCCAGATGCAGCGTTGGACCGTCGTAATTTGGTTCTTTCAGAAATGAGAGGACAAGATTACATTAGTGCTGAACAATATGAAAAAGCTATCAACACACCTATCACTGATGGTTTACAAAGTCTTAAGTCAACTGCTACTTATCCAGCGTATATGGATAACTATCTAAAAGAGGTTATTGAACAAGTAGAGCACGAAACGGGATATAATCTTCTTACTACTGGAATGGAAGTCTACACCAATGTAGACAAGGACATTCAACAACGACTTTGGGATATCTACAATACAGATGAATATGTCTCTTATCCAGATGATGACCTTCAAGTAGCCTCAACTATCGTAGATACTTCCAATGGTAAAGTCATCGCCCAACTTGGAGCTCGTCACCAAGCAAGCAATGTTTCATTCGGTACTAACCAAGCTGTGGAAACCAACCGTGACTGGGGATCAACCATGAAGCCAATCACTGATTATGCCCCAGCCTTAGAATACGGTGTATATGATTCAACTGCAACTACTGTCCACGATATTCCTTATAACTACCCTGGAACAAGTACCCCTGTCTACAACTGGGATCGAGAATATTTTGGTAACATTACTCTGCAATATGCCCTTCAACAATCTCGTAACGTACCTGCTGTTGAAACACTAAACAAGGTTGGTTTAGATAGAGCTAAAAACTTCCTAAATGGTTTAGGAATCGACTATCCTGTAATGCACTATTCAAATGCTATTTCAAGTAATACAACTGAATCTGGTAAACAGTACGGTGCAAGCAGTGAGAAAATGGCTGCGGCTTACGCTGCATTCGCTAATGGCGGTATCTACCACAAACCAATGTACATCAATAAAATCGTCTTTAGTGATGGTAGCGAAAAAGAATTCTCTGACGCTGGCACAAGAGCTATGAAAGAGTCTACTGCCTATATGATGACAGAAATGATGAAAACAGTCTTAACATCTAGAACAGGTTACAATGCCTACCTTCCTGGAATCCCTCAAGCAGGGAAAACAGGGACTTCCAACTATACAGATGAAGAAATCGAAAATCATATCAAGATGAATCAACTTGTAGCACCTGATGAAATGTTTGTAGGTTATACTCGTAAGTATTCAATGGCCGTTTGGACAGGTTATACCAACCGTCTCACTCCTATTGTAGGTGATGGCCTCACAGTTGCTGCTAGAGTCTATCGTAGTATGATGAGCTACCTTGCGCAAAATAACCATCCTGGAGATTGGACAATGCCTGAGGGACTATATAGAAACGGGCAGTTCGTATTCCTAAACGGAGCAAGAAATACATGGAGTACTCCTGATACACAACAAACACAATCAGAGGTAGAGAATCCCTCTACAACAACTGAAAGTTCAACTACCCAAGTAACACCTACTCCTGGTCAACAATCAAATAATACTGCTCCAACAAATCCAAATCAGGGACAACCTGGCCAACAAATCCAACAGCAACCACAGCCCCCCCAAGTTCAACAACAACCACAACAGTAAACGAAAATCCTGAGAACTAGAAATTCTCAGGATTTTTATATAGTAGATTGAAATAAAATGTGAACAAATTGATTGGGAAATTCAAACTCTACTCTTCGAAAATCTCTTCAAACTACGTCAGCTTCACCTTGCCGTATATATGTGACTGACTTCGTCAGTCTTATCTACAACCTCAAAACAGTGTTTTGAGCAGTCTGCGGCTGGATTTCTAGTTTGCTCTTTGATTTTCATTGACTATAATTTCTAACAATGTTCTAGAAACAATGGTGTAGTATTGTAGACTCAATAGGCTGTATTATTCTAGATTCAACTCCCTCTACTAGAAAGACATATAAAGGAGTCGGCTACAAACCAACTCCTTTACATTTATTTCACATGTTTTGCAAGTTCTTCTTGCGCTTTTTTATTAGATTCTTCTTTTTCTTTCATCCATTTATCTTGGGCTTTTTGGTATTCCTCTACAGTGACTGCCTTGTCTTGAAGTTCAAGGTATTTGTAGCGGAGCGGATCGCTTGTCCCCTTGTTACCTGCGAAAGCGAAAGGTAAAGTAAATGGTACCATCTTAGACAAGATTGGACGCCCTGTACGAGATGTTGTTGGAATAACTAGGGCACTATCTGTCAACCAAGCTTGAGCTTCGGCATACTTGTTATAACGTTTTGTAACATCTGTAGTTTCTTCCCCTGCTTCATTGACCATTTTATCATAATCATTGAGACCGACCTTCTTAGCCGCCTCATTGTCTTTTCCTGAATCAAATCCTAGGTAAGTTCTCGTATTTTCTCCTACAGAAGGCTTGATAATGTCAAGATAAGTGGACGGATCTGAGAAATCTGGTCCCCATCCTACGTTATCAGAAATATCCCAATCCTCACCAGCAGCAGTTTGTGCAAACAAAGTTACATTAAGCACCTCATCTTTTTGCAATTGTTGGATATCAATAATGACATTATCAGTTCCTAAAGTCGCTTCCAAGGATTGTTTCATAGATTGGACGCGCTGAACTTTTGTAGTTGCTGTTTGGTCAACCGGCATATCGAGGTGAATTGGGAATTGTACTCCCTCAGCTTGCAAAGCTGACTTGGCTTTGGCAAATTCTGCCTTGGCTTTTTCTGGATTGTAAAGACCATCTTGTGCATCAGCAAGATTAACATCCTTCCATTCATCCCCGTAAGTCACCAATTTTTCTTTGACCATATCGCCAAAGTTTTTACCATCTGATTGAACAAATGTTGGTGGAACAAAGATATTACGTAAGATTTTGCTTGCTCCAGTTTGTCCATTCAGCTGAGAGGCATAGGCTGTACGATCAAATCCAAAGGCAATAGCCTGACGGAAATCCTTGTTTAAGAGAGCCTTTTTAGTAGATGTCTTTTGTTCTTCGCTAGTCTTAGAAGTATATTTATAGGACTGACGGTCGATGTTTGTCCCCACTACATAAGTTGTAGAGTCTTGTTGCGTATAGACAATATTGTCCTTCATCTCTTTCTCAAGCTCTGCAAAACTTGCACTTGTTGGATAGAGACGAGCTGCTGAAAGGCTACCGTCTTTAAAGTTTTCTGCAGGTTTACTAGTATCTTGACCGTCCCAGAATGACAATTTGACTTTGTCAATATGGACATTGTCCTTATCCCAGTAGTTTGGATTCTTCGCAAATTCAACAGCAGATTTGGTTACAATAGATTTCAACAAATAAGGACCATTGTACAAGATACTGCTTGGATCTGTTGCTTTGGCAAAATCATCCCCTTTTGAATTCAAAAACTCTTCATTAACTGGTGCTAAGACACCCATTGTTGTTTTAGAATTCCAAAAACTTTCAGGTTTGTTCAATGTGTATTGAACTGTTTGATCATCAAGTGCTTTAATCCCAACTTGAGAAAAATCTTTATTTTCCCCTTTAGCGTAGGCATCCAAACCTTTAATCGAATCCTGTACCAAGTAAAGGGCTTCAGATTTCTTATCTGCCGCATATTTAAGACCTGTTACAAAATCTTGAGCCTTAACAGGAGCATACTCTTCTCCCTCAGATGTGTACCACTTGGCATTCTGACGAATCTTATAAGTATAAGTCAAGCCATCCTTAGAAACTGACCAGTCCTCTGCCATTGAGGGAATAAGGTTCCCGTATTTATCGTTTTCCAACAATCCATCAATCACATTACTAGTAATGTCAGCAGTTGCTGCCTTACCAGTTGTTAAATAGTTGAGGTTATCTGGGTCGGTCTCGTAGGTAAAGGCGAAGGTCTGCTCACCTTTAGCACCAGAACCACCAGAACAAGCCGCTAAAACACCCGCTGCTAATAAAGTTACTCCCGCAAGAGCCAACACTTTCCTTGTTTTCATAGTATTCTCCTCTGTTTTTCTATCCATTATAGCCCCTTTTTCAAGTCCTGTCAATAGAATTTTCTGAATTTTAAAAAATTATTTTTTAAACAACAATTTTGCAAAAATATGAATAATATCAAAAAATCCCTCAACTACATTAGGTAGTCAAAGGGTCAATCTTTATATTTTTATTTTAGTTTAATATATCTCTGTGGTAGTAAAATAATATTCAATAATGGAATTTTCTTCAATACATTGGTTGCAAGTATTGATAAATACCAGCCCAAGACAATACCAATAACAATATGGAGAAAAACAGAATCAATTCCCATTTTTAACATTAGAATCCGAATCATACTACAAATTGGTGAATGGAAAATTAGAATCCCTATACTAATTTTCCCATATTTACTAAAATACCTAAAAATATTTTGGGATATTTTTTCTATTTTTGGAAAAATTATAAATGATAAGATAACATTACCTGTGTATCCAATAATCCACCATCTAGGATAGTTATAGTCCGTTATTATTTTACCATCTACATTAAATAAAATATACATTATATAAATATATACGATATTAAATATGATTCCTAGTAGAATTATGTTTCTAAATCTAATATCATTAAATTTAACTGTTTTTAATACAGAACCCAACATGAAAATTACTCCCCATGCTAGAACTTTTTTTATAAAAAATATTTCTGACATATATACTAATGTAATTATATATCCGACTATACTAATCATAAAAAGATAGTTTTTGTTCTTTATAAATATTGATAAAAATCCGTATACTAAATATAGTGCCCATAATGTATACAAATACCATACAACTCCTAATGGTTCTTTATAAATATTTATCAAATTAAACAATGTAGTGGGAACACGTACCGATCCTCCCGCTATTTTCTGTAATACATAATGAATTATAGAATAAAATATATACGGTAATCCTAATACTATCGTTTTCTTCTTCATATAATAATAATACTCTTTAAAATTCTCTACAGATTTGAAAAAATATCCTGATAAAGCAAAGAATACTGGAATATGAAATATATATATAAATGCAATAACTATGGATAACCATTTGGCATCACTTGTAAATTTCCCAGAATCAAATAAACCAGTAAACACATGACCTATGACTACTAGAAATATTGCGAACCCTTTCCCAAAATCTATCCAGTTTATTCTATTTTTAGTCATTATTACCTAATTCCTCTCTTACTACATTAAGAGCTCTTTCGATTACTACGTGCATATCATAATATTTATAATCTGCAAGACGACCACAGAAGATAACATCTTTACCTTTTGCTTCTTCTAAATATTTTTGATACATTTCATTATTTTTAGCGTCGTTGATTGGGTAGTATGGTTCATCTCCACGTTTCCAATCAGCTGGGTATTCACGAGTAATAACCGTTTTATCTTGCGTACCATACTCAAAATGTTTATGCTCAATAATACGAGTATAAGGAATTTCTCGTTCTGTATAATTAACAACGGCATTTCCTTGATAATTTTCCTCATCTAGAACTTCATGCTCAAAACGAAGACTACGGTATTCTAACTCACCATGTTTATAGTCGAAATATTGGTCAATCATCCCTGTAAAAACAACTTTTTCAGCAGAAGCTTCTAATTCCTGACGATTGGCAAAAAAGTCAACTCCGAGCTCTACTTCTACATCTTTCAGCATATTTTCGATGATAACGTTGTAACCCCCAATTGGAATACCCTGGTAACGGTCATTGAAGTAGTTATTATCAAAAGTCAAACGAACTGGTAGACGTTTAATAATAAACGGTGGAAGGTCAGTCGCAGAACGTCCCCATTGCTTTTCAGTATAGCCTTTAATCAACTTTTCATAAATATCTGGACCAATCAACTTGATAGCCTGTTCTTCCAAGTTTTTAGGTTCAACGTCCTTCATGTGAGTCGTTTGCTCAGCAATCTTATCTTTAACCTCTTGAGGAGTTTTTGTTCCCCACATAGCATAGAAAGTATTCATATTGAAAGGTAGATTATAAAGGCTACCCTTGTAATTAGCTACAGGCGAATTGATGTAGTTGTTAAATTCAGCAAATTGATTAACATAATCCCAAACTTTCTTATTAGAAGTATGGAAGATATGTGCACCATATTTATGAACATTAACACCTTCTACATTCTCACAGTAGATATTTCCACCAATGTGGTCACGTTTATCAATAACTTTTACTTTTTTTCCACGCTTGGTTGCTTCATAAGCAAAAATTGCTCCAGACAAACCAGCACCAACGATTAGATAATCATACATATTACACCCCTTTATTTCTGAATAACTGTTGTTTTATATCTCGTAGATTTATAACTTTAAAAATCAAAATCAAACTGATATAAATTATTGCTCCCAAAATAGTAGAAAGTCCTACATTTAACATGGACGGTAAATTCAATAAGTCTTTTACAAAAAACAGAATTCCATACATCAATACTGATGAAATCATAATCTTTATCATAGTTCCTATAATCGGAACATCTCTTAGATAAGAGCGAGTAAAGAATAACTGTATAGCCCAAACCAGAGACTCTGTTAAAACAGATACAATTGCTGCCCCTATATAGCCCAATTTGGGAAGAAAGAGAAGATTTAATCCAACACTAACAACAGCAGGAATTGTTGTTGAAAGCATGAACTCTTTATTTTTATTATGAGGTATCAGAATTTGAATTCCCATAATATTGGTCCAACCAATAAAGAACATTCTAAAAATCATAATTGCTATCGCATAACGTGCCTCTTGAAAATCTTGTCCAAGGAAAAAGGTAACAAAATCATCATTTATAATTAACATACCTGCCATAATTGGAAAAATAACTAAATTATAAATCAAAAATGACATCTCATGCATTTTATTAACTGCTTTATGATTTCCTGATGATAAAAGATTTGAAACTCGTGGTAACATGACACTTCCCAATGAAGTCACTAGGGTCAATAAAATATTAACAAGTTTCAATGCTTGATCATAGATTCCTACATCTTTTGTTGAAGCTAAAACACCTAGCATTGTACGATCCAAAGTAACATAGAGCGATATGGCAATCTGAGGTAAAAACAATAAGATAACTGGCTTCAAATGCTGCTTTGCATATTTCCAATCAAAGTGAGGTTTCCCAATAAACTCTCTTGCCGGCAACCACATACTTAATTGTCCTAACAATTCAAAAATCGTAATCAGTGATATATATAAATAGAGATTTTCAGCTGATTTTATAAACGAAAAGATAGAAATAACACCAACTAACCTAACTGTGATATTTCTGATTGTAATTTTTCGAAAATCCTCTAAACCTTGAAATAACCAAGAAATATCTAAACCTTTTGAAATTAAACTTATACCTAAAATATAAGCTACAGGATTTTGCATAGCTGGTAACGTAAGACATAGAAGGATATAAAGAACAGAAGAGAACAGTGTCGCTCCCAGTTGCAGTGTATAAATACCCCAAAAATTCTTTCTAGTATCTTTTCTACTACCCGAAATCGCCTTGGTACCATAATTGTTTACTCCCAGAGTAGCTAGCATAAGAAAATAGGTAACAATTGAGTTGAAATAACTATAGGTTCCCAAATCATCTGAAGAAAATATCCGTGTTACATACGGAGTCGTAATAATCGGAAGTATAATTACTAACAATTGATAGGAAAGATTGTATGCGTAATTTTTTAATACTTTCACTATTTCTCATCTCCATCATATCTATATTTTGCATAATTCAAACAACTTTTAATACTAGCTAATTAACTAGCCAAGTATATTTCTTAAAACATCTTTTAAATATTACTGTTACTATCAAGGATACAAATAACGTAATGAAGAATCGTAGTACAACCATAAAAATTATTCCAAAAGGAGAAAACATAAATTGAGGATTCAGCGAATAACTTATATATAATATTAAATAATTTAATGGATCCGAAAAAATATATATACCTAATCCATTCATTAAAATCAGCTTAAAAAAGTAACTACTACCACTGTGCCCTTTCCGAGAAATCAGGTAGGAAATACTATATGTTAATAAAGAACCTAAAATAGCTAATAACTCAACTAATATTTTACTAACTAGTGTGTAAGTATATTTAAGATTAAAATTCAACAAAGTAATCAAAACAAATACTATAGACAATATCAAAACATAATTTCTTTTTTCACTTATAAATTGATTGTATTTTTCTCTCTTTGATTCAAATGCAAATCCCATACTAAAATAAAATAGAAATTGTAACGGGGCTTTAAATAAAAGTGGATCAACTTTATAACTTAAAATATGTAATAGATAAAAAATAATAATTGTAGTAAATTTTATTTCTCTTTTTAAGGTAAAAAATGAAATAATAAAAATAATAAATAAAGTAAATAAATACCATAAATGATTATTCCCAATTAAAAACAATTGTCCCAATACTGCTCTAGATAAAGTTGTATACTCAAAATAATTAGAGAAATATTTTATTGGAAAAACATATAATAAAGTAAAAATAACAAATGGAATAACCAATCGCTTAGTCTTCTGTTTTAGAATTAACATAAAATTAATCCATTTATCTCGTTTAACCTGAAGGTAATAGAAAGCTCCGGATAAAGCCATAAACATTGGCATATGAAAATAATATAGAATTTCTCTCACTTTATCAAAAATTTTATACAAAACTAATGACATATTTTGTTCCAGATATTGTTGATAATCAATCCCTCCATATTTAGTTGAAATTATATAATATGTACTATGGCTTACAAGTACCATTAAAATTGCTACTACTTTTAAAATATCGTATTCCTTTTTCATGTACTCTCTCTATTCAATATTAAAGCGTAAAATATTCCTATAAAAAGGATAAATAATGGTGTATCTGTAAAAATTACAGTAAATAATAAAATTATAAATAAGAGAGCAAACATTTTGGTATCTATAGAAACACCCTTCTTAATTAATAAACTAATTACCGGATATAAATAGAATATCCCTAGTATGATCCCACCCTGAGCCAGTATTATAAAGAAACTGTTACTATACCCTAAATTAGTACGAATAAGAGTATTCATATTTGATTCAATTGCCTTCAATCCTAGTACCAAACCTGATCCAAAAAATAAATTTTCTTTCCAAGCCAAGAAACCTGCTAAATAATCATCAAATCTAATACTAGCTGAAATAGTGTCAGATTTTTCTGCCCAAACCTGTAACAAAGCATATATGACTATTGGAATTATAATCAAACTTACATATTTAAATATAGATTTTTTCAGCATTAGAACTCTATAGATCAATAGTAATCCTATCACAAATATCCCTGTTGTAGAAACTGTTGTCAAAATAGTCAAAGTTAATAAAGATAATCGTTTAATACTATTTTCTAAAAATAATTCCTGAATTATAAGGGCTGAACCTAACATTAAACTCCACATTGAAGCTTCTGCAAACATGCCACTATTTCTAATAATAGTAGTTCCAAAAAAATGAATTTCTTGAGTCTCAAAATATAGATTAAAATAACTTGGAGTTTGAAGTCCACCATTCCAATTATTTATGACAACATTTGTTGGATGAATAACCTTTAAAATACTTCCAAAAGTCCAAAATATTAAAGAAACTAATGCAAAAATTAAAATAATTTTCACGAAGGTATTTAAAAAATCAAATAATCGGTCATTAAAATTCTTAAACATTAATAAGATAAGCATAAGAGGTGCTATCAAAAAATAAAATAATAGTTCATTTATTGATAGAGAATTAAATGATATTAAAATGTTAGTAATAGATATAACTAAATAAATTAGTACTGTGGTTAGTATTATTTTAAAATAATTATAATTTAATTTGCTTGATATCAGTTCTAAAAATGTTGCTATTATAACTACTAAAGCTAATATTGGAATTAACTTATTTGAATCTCCTGTATTTACATATATAGAGTTGGTCGTTATTACAATTAATAACGATAGTAACACATCTTGGATACTTTTCAGATTAATTTTCAATTTTATATCCCCTTATTCCGAACTATATTTTTAAATTTAAAATAAAATTCTGGAAACAACAAGAATAAGCTATATTTAAATTTAAATTTTACAGAGGCTTTAGAATTAAAGATTATACCCCAGTAAAATGAACTTACTTTTTTAACAATATTTCTTAAAGCTTTTGTGTCCGTAAAAGCTGCAGCTTCAGATATATTAAAAGAACCTTGAACAATTTTTAAATTTAACGCCTTTTCTACATTATTACCATCATAAAATTGTTTTATCTGAATTCTATTATTCTCACCCGCATCAAAAAAATCAAATCGTTTATCTGTGAATCGGGACTGTACGATACTTCCAAGACGACGATAGTAATGATAAGTAACAACCGGTGAAATAACTATTCGTTCAGCTAGTCTTAAATGTTCACCAACAACATAAAAATCTTCATAGATTTTTCCAATAGGAAAAGGGGCTCTTTCTAAAATGCTCTTGTGGTACAGTTTCGCACAGGCTGATACTGTTGCGACTTTATCTTCTAACATTAATTCTAGTGCTTCTTCTTTCGTAACTTTTTTACTAGATTCTAAATTAAATTGTTTCTTGCTAAATTTTTCATATTCGTTTGTAGTTTGAACCTTTGTTGATATCAAATCAGCTTGATATTTCTCTTGAATAAGAGACAATAATTCAAATGTAAAAGGCTCTATGTAATCATCCGGATCCAAAAAGAATATCCACTCATTAGTTGATTTTAGCACTCCATAATTACGCGCATCCGATAAGCCACCATTCTCTTTGTGAAATACTTTAATCCAATCATATTCTTGAGCATATTTATCACATAATTTTCCTGACTTATCAGTTGAACCATCATTGATTAGTAAGACCTCAAAATTTTTATAAGTTTGATTTACTAAACTTTCTATAGCATAATGAAGGTAGGCCTCAACATTATACACAGGAATAACTACACTAATATTCATCCATCTCACTCCATTCTTTCTGTTGCTTATTGATTAACGGTTTTAAGATGAAAGTAAATATATTCTTAAATCTAGCATTTATATAAATTAGTGAGACTGTTTTTTTCGAATGATCATATTTCCATCTATAATGGCATTTATGAGCGTAACTAAATAATCGGCTCGCTTCCTCGATATTATTATTCATTATAAACAACTGACATTGCTTGTTGATTAAGTATGTCAATACATCTTTGACTACTGGTTCTAAGTTCTTATCAAAGCGAATCACCTCATAATAATCGAGAATTTTTTTTGTTACTCTATTGTGATGGTCTGCTTTTTGTTTCATCACATTTAAATTCATACTCTGATCTTTTCTACCTAAAAAATATTGATAAACATTTAAATCAAAATAAACATAACTTTTTACATATTGTAAAGGTAACAAAGTATATTCCATATCAACATAAAAGGTTTTTTCACTTATATTAATTCTAGATTTTTTCAATATAGATGTTTTGTATGTCAGAGCATGCATGGGAATCCGTTTGAAAGGTATTCCCTCATATATTTTATTACAATCTAATATATCGGAAAAACCAATCTCTTTTTCAGTCTGATTATAGGTATGTTGTTCAGTATAATTTGTAATAATCATATCGACATCTACACCTTTAAGTTCTTCTAATAATTTTTCAAAACTCGGTACATCAATCCAATCATCCCCATCAATAACTTTAAAAAATTTTCCTTTAGATTCTTTTATACCAACATTAATCGTTGATCCATGTCCACCATTTTCTTTATTAACAAGTCTAATATTTAGACAACTATTAATAATTAAATTTTCTACAACTTGAAGTGAGTTATCTGTACTACCGTCATTAACAACAATCACTTCAAAATCCGCATAATATTTTTTATCTACTTGTTTAAATGATTCTATGCACTTAGTAATATATTGTTCAATATTATACATTGGTACTATGATTGTTACTAATTTATCGTACATTTCATTCTCCCGCCATTTTTTCTATCAATTCAATCCATCGTTCAGTAATTCTCTTTTTATTAAATTTATCAGTATCTAACATCGCATTTTGCGAAAAGCCTAATCTCAATTCATTATTTTCAATTAGTTCTATTATTTTTTGACTCATTTGATTTATATCAAAATTCTCAATTAGGTAACCATTTTCTTCATCCAATACAATTTCTGCTGGCCCTGTAGGACAATTAAAACTGATAATAGGTAGTCCATATTGTTTAGCCTCTAAAAGAACTAAAGGTAGTCCTTCATAACGGGAAGTCATTACATAAATAGCATGGTCTGGATAAATATTATCTGTACCTTTGACATTCCCCTTAAAATGAACTCGCGACAATATCCCACCTTTATCCAATTCAGTTATCAAATCTTGTTTTATTTGCTCATCACCAGAGCCGTATATATCCCACTGCCAATCAGGATATCTTGATAACACCTTGATTGCGACTTTCGATAAATAGTCGTAACCTTTTTGCTTGTGAAATCTACCGACAGTAATTAGTTTTTTAGAATCAAGATTATATTTTTTCTCTACATCTATAGAATTTATCCAATTATAAATGTAATCAACTCTTTTTGGATTTATCTTATATTTTTTTATATAATTATTTCTATCAGCAGTAGTTAGTGTAATTATCTTATCTGCAAGTCTTGCTCCAACATACCTTTGAAGTTTTTTCATAGTAGTATCTATATCTACGATAGAATTAGTGTGATCACAAGAAATAAATTTAGTTTTTAAACCAATAGTACTTGTTACAGCTACAATATTCATAGTCATTCCTATTCCGAAAAGGACTTCTATATTGTTTTCTTTAATATATGATCTTAATAGCTTTACTGCCTTAACAAAGTTCTTACTCATTGATATTCTTTTCGGAGATAGATTCTTATAACGAACTGCATTACTTAATGGAAAAAATATTTTTTCATTACTAATGAACGAAATTAAATGCACTTCATACCTTTCTGATAATTCATTTGATAAATTTATAGCTACCTTCTCTCCTCCACCTGAGTTATGCAACTCCCATTTCACTAAAGCTATTTTCTTCATTTTTTACCATCATTTCAATTTACTTTTAATTAACGCCGAATAATTATTTTCAGGATTACATTTTATTTTTTTATCTAATTTATAAGTCGTTTTAAAAATCTTCGTGTTTTCTGAAATATCTTCCCATATTTTTCTATCAAATTTTTCAGAAAAATGATTTTCAAGCCAAAATAAATTGGGATTAGATTTTTCTAATTCAAGCATTTGATTTTTAATCTTCTCATCGTATTTGTAAGCTATATCAAAAATATAATCTATCAATAAATAATCTACAGCGATATCGTATCTGCTATAATATTCAAAGAAAAAATCACGAGTAAAGCTAAATAATGAACTATTACCTGATAAAAAAAAACCTTTCCACCTATTATTCGAAATATTAGGAGAATAATCCTCTATTCCTCCTGTTTTTATTGTATAGTAATTCTGTAATAATAATGACGAATCAAAATCTTCCCTCATATATATAGTTGCATCTACCCAGGTTCCTCCGTATTTTGCCAACAACGAAACTCTTAATATATCTGAAATTTTAGTATAATCTATAATACCTAAATTCATTTTCTCCTTTATTAACTTAGGAAACACTATATATTTTTCTATCGTATCCTTTTCTAACAATATAAACTGAAAACCATTTAATTCTGCGAATTTCCTTATACTGTCGATTGTACACTTCACTAATTCTGGAGCATGTTCATATCCCTGCATCCACAATGTCCAAATAATTTTACTGTTTTTCTCATTACAAATGCTAAATTCATAATTTATTATAAATTCATAAAATTCTTTTTCCAAAAATCCTCTTGTTACATTGTGCCTTTTTTCACAAATTTTTCTCGCATTATTTTCTCCAATAATATGTGGAATCTGTCCAAGAAACTTTCCAGCTAATTGCCAATTTAATACATTATTAGGAAAATATGCTCTTTTTTTGCTTATATCTTGATAATAATTTAAAGCTTTTCTTAATTTATTCATTTATCATCATTCTCCTAAACTAACAATTTCATATTGATGGGGAAGTCTTTGTTCAATTGGAGGTAATGTCATATAATTATCACCATATATTGCTTTGAGATAATCTTTGTATTTATTTGGACAGTTCAGTTTTATTCCTTCAAAATCTAATTTAACAGGTTCACCAAAATAACAACTTGGCACTAACTCACGAAGTTTATATGCCCCTGTAAAATTACCTGCATAACCTTCTGTTATACTGTATTTCTTTATAGTAGCTAGATACTTTTGTTGCGCTTTTTCAAAAGACAGTAAATTTTCAATAATTAAAATCCCTGCAATTTTAATTATTACTTTCTCATACCAAGGTCTGTTGGTTTTATTTTGATTCACTATTGAATTGAATTGAGATAACTGTACCATCATTCTTCTAAATAGGTACTGTTTCTCGTGTAGTTTTCTCTTCACACCTTTTTCAGGTAGACCATCAATCGGAAATATATCTATCCACAAACTCTCCTCTTGCTCTATATTACTATAATTCATAACAATCTTTGTTGAAGTATCTCGAATTACAGAAAAAGCTTTTTTATAATCTGGAGTATCTTCACTTAAAAATAGATATCTATCATTAAATTTTTCGCTAGCTATTTTTTTAAATTTCTCATAATCTTCTCTGGGCATACCAATGTCTATATCATCATCCCAAGGAATGAATCCACCATGCCTAACGGCACCTAATAATGTTCCACCTAGTGCATAATACGTCAAGTTATTTTCTTCGCATGTTTCGATAAAAATTTTAAGTATTTCTAAAATTTTATTTTGAATTATTTTTATCTCAGACATATTTCCCCCTCTAGAAACTTTCTTTATATTTCTTTTTGAAAAACTTCGCTTGTAGGAATGATAAACCTTTCTTAAATAGATTTACTTTTTCCATATACATAAAATGTGCTTCCGTAGGAGTCAAGTTATTCTTCGCCAACCATACATTAAATAACAACTCACTTACTCTTCCAAAGAGACGGGCTTCAAAAGGTGTTAAATCTGATAAATCCATACATTCATACATACTATCTAAAATTGGAAATAGCCAAGTAAAATAATCATCGGCTAGTTCTTTTTTCATAATAAACATATTGAACATATAGCCACTTCTCTGCTTCATTACCTTATCAAAACTTGCTAGATATTCAGGATTTTTCTGTTCAATCATTTTTCTAGCTAGGTCTAAGTGGCTAGCATCCAAGGTATGAGCATAGTGAGAATAGAGGGTTTCTATATAGTACTTTCTTCTTTTGGGAACGATGACTTCTGATTTCTCTAATAGTTCCTCAATTTCATATCTATTTAAGATCACATCATCAATATTTATTGATTCATTGTATCTTTTCGTCATTTTAGTAAAATAACGACGATAGTGTACCAAACCTAAATAGTCGCACTCTAAATTTTTCCATGCCCAATAGAGACCAGTAAGTTCACAATAGTAAGGATTTAAAACGGAAATATTTTCACCAGAATTATCCCCTTGAAATCCTAAGTCTTCCTTTCCTTCACATCCCACGTGAATTGGTAAATATACACTTGTATCAACAGGCATTTTATATTTTTTATGTGTTGCTACTAATATTTTTATATTCTTCATGTTAATTATTATTACCCATTAAAACTGTATAAAACCCCTTCAAAATAAGCAAAAAATCAGTCTTGAAAGATACATTATCAATATATAATAAATCTAGATCCATTCTATCTCCAAATGGCATGTCATTTTTATTTGGCGTAACTTGCCAATAACAAAGCAAACCAGGTTTCACAGATAATCTTCTAGACATCTTTAAAGCATTCCCCACTTCTCTATGAGTAAGAATATGATGAGTAATCTCAAATTGTTGTAATGGACGAGGTCCCACTATAGCCATATCACCTTTTATAATATTCAATAATTGAGGCAATTCATCAATTGAAAGTTTTCGTATCACTTTACCGACTTTTGTAGTCATACCTAGAGAATGTTCTTTAAAATTTAGACGATCAGTTTTACCAGTATTAATACTTTCCTTTATTCTCTGATCAGCATCTTTATACATGCTCCGAAATTTTATTACTTTGAATTTTTTTCCATTTAAACCAACTCTATCTTGTAAATAGAAAACATCTCCTGGATCTTCTATCCAAATAGCCAGAATTGTTATAGGAATAATCGGTATGATTATCAAGGTAATAAATAGGAAAAACGCCAAAAATCTATCTAAAGTATTTTTTAAAATCAAATACATTTTTAATTAATTATTTCTTCCCATAAGCTCCATAGGAACCATAAACTCCATAAGCTCCATATTTTTCAACTTCTGTGTTAAACTTATTTAGAATTACTCCTAAAAAGGAAGCTCCTGTTTGTTCTAACTGTTCCTTCGCCTTTAAGACATCACGACGCTTTGTCTCTCCTGCTGCTGTTACTAAGATAGAAGCGTCACATTTTTGTGTAATAATCGCTGCATCAATAACCATCCCAATCGGTGCAGTATCCACAATGACATAGTCAAAATACTTACGTAGGGTATCAATCATAGCATGGAAATTTTCACTCTGCAGGAGGGCTGTTGGATTAGGTGATACAGGACCTGCCTGAATAACAAATAGATTTTCAACATTTGTATCACAAAGTCCCTTAGATAGATCTGTGGTCCCTGCCAAAAAGTCAGTCAATCCAGTAATTTTTTCCCTTGACTTGAAGACCCCAGACATAACTGAATTACGGATATCCGCATCCAACAATAAAGTTTTATAGCCCGCATGCGCAAAGGCCCAAGCAATATTTATTGACGTTGTCGATTTTCCTTCACCAGGTTTGACAGATGAAATGGCAATAACTTTCAAATTATCACCACTCAATTGAATATTGGTGCGCATAGCATTGTAATGTTCTTCAGCTTTTTTCGCAAAAGCTAGACGTTTCTGTGCAATTTCTAATGTTGGCATATTTTCTCCCTTACTTTAACTTATTCAAATTCTGGAACAATTCCTAAAAGTGCAACCTGCATGACTTCTTCGACATCTTCTGGTCGTTTGACACGATCATCAAACAATTCAAGCAATAAGACCAAAATCACCATCATTGCTCCACCTGCTAGAAAAGCAAGTAAGGTATTTCGACGAATATTAGGTGAGGATGGTGTTAGTGCCGGTCTCGCTTCCTCTAGTGTTGTCACATCTGATACACGAGTAACTTTAATAATTTTTTCAGCAGCCACCTCACGAAGAGCATTTGCGATACGACTGGCCTCTTCTGGTTGATCATCCTTCACAACAATCGATACGATACGAGTATCTACAGGCACTGTTACCTGAATCTTCTTTCTTAATCCTTTGCCTGATTGCTCTAATTTAAGATTTGAAATAACTTTCTCCAGTACATCTTGCGAAAGGATAATTTCCTTATAGTCTTTTACCAGATAGGTACCCGCCTGCAAATCCTGGTTAGTCAATCCTACATTTTCAGACTGATTACGGTTAACAACATAGATACGAGTTGTACTCGAATACTCAGGTGTCAGTACAAAACTACTTACGCCAAAAGCTAGAACAGCTGCTACAATCGCAGTTAGGATAATAGCGATTTTTTTCTTCCAAAGGATTTTAAATAATTGGACAATGTCAATTGCGATTTCTTTATTTTCTTTCATGTCAACTCCTAAATAATCTGATCAGCTAAGATGAGGCGAGGATTTTCGATAAATAATTCTCTCGCTCTTCTTTCACCGTATTGTTTTGAGATAAGTTCATAGGCTTCTTTCATATAAGGGGGGCGTTTGTTCAAATTGTGCATATCACTAGCAACAAAATGAACCAAATCACGCTCAAGAAAATACCTAGCTCTTTTCTTCATAAATTTGTAGTTATCCCCAAACAACTTTGGTTTTAAAACACTTGAACTGTTAATTTGTGTATAACAGCCCATATCAATCAACTCTTTTACCCGTTTTTCGTTATTTTCTAATTCATGATAACGTTCAATGTGAGCAACTACAGGCGTTATCCCAAGCATGAGAACATTGCTCAAAGCAGTATGGATTTCCCTGTAAGGGGTAGCCATACTAAACTCAATGAGAGCATAGCGTGTCCCATTAAGACTTGGAATCACCTGTTTTTCTAACTTCTCAAGCACATCATGTGTATAATAAATTTCTGCTCCATAGAGAATGGTCAAGTCTGGAGCCACTTCTTTGGCTAGCTCCTTAACTTCTTGGAAGTTTGCTTCTATCGTCTCCTCAGGAGTTTCAAACATCCCTTTTCGTCTATGCGATGTCGAAACAATAGTCCTTACCCCTTGCCTATAGGCTTCTGTCAGAAGCGCCTTGCTTTCTTGCTTAGTTTTCGGACCATCATCCACACCAAATACAATATGCGAATGAATATCAATCATTTTGTCTTATTTTCCTTCCATCACATCATTGATTGCAGCTTTGACTGACTCTAAACTGCTATCACTAATCTCCATCATGTAGAGATTGCTATCAGGCATGGCATAAGATGGCAAATCCATACGCCCTGTTCCTTTAAGATCTTGCGAATTGATCTTATAAGTTCCACCACTCTCAAGTTGGGCATTGACCAAGTTTATCATGGTTTCAAGCGGCATATTGGTTTGCACGGAATCTTGTAGCCCTTTTATGATACTGTCATAATTTTTCAAAGCTTCTGTAGAGGTTAACTTTTGCAGAATAGCCACAATGACCTTTTGCTGGTTACGACCACGATCCCGGTCTCCATCTGCCAGAGAATAGCGCTCACGCACAAAGCCAAGAGCGTCTTTCGAATCCAAATGTAATGTACCTACCGGATAATTTTGCCCATTATTTGTATGTGCATTAAACTCTTGATCATTATAGACGTCAACTCCACCAAGGAGATCAATCAATTTCAAGAAAGAGGTGAAATTCAAACGAGCATAATAGTTCAGGTCAATACCGTAGAGATTTTCCAGCGTATGAATGGAAGCATCCACCCCATAAATCCCCGCATGGGTCAACTTATCTTTTTGGTTTTTGCCACCATCTGCAATTGGAACATAGGAATCACGAGGTGTCGTTGTCAAGAGAATCTTTTTAGTTTCGCGATTAACTGTCATAATGATATTGACATCCGAACGAGAAACTGAACTGATTGGACCGTAAGTATCAATTCCACTGATATAAACGTTGAAACTGTTACCTTTGACATCTTTTGGAGTTTCAACCGTCTTGGTTAATTCTTTGGTATAAATTTTCTTAATTTTTGAAGCATAGTCAGGATATTCTGATTCTATAATATTTTCAAAGACGCTATTTAGAATGATTGCCTTTGTATCACCGGCTAGCAAGCTCTTATAGGCCGCAAGATAAGAACTACTTTCTTCGACTGATAGTTCCTTATTTTGACTAGCTTTCAGATCATTCATCAACTGTTGGATATTATCCTTATCCGTCCCAGTAGGCCCCATAACACTAGATAATTGGGCAACATTATTGATATCGCTATCCTTTAAAACTACAACACTGAGGGAATACTCTGAATAATTTGAAGTTGCATTAATATGATTTGTAAATCCTACAAATTGTTGCAGAGCAAATACAGAAACTGAACTCACTAAAACAGCAAGTGTTAAAAAGAAAATCGTGAACTTTTCTGCTTTTTTATAGATTATTAGTATTGTGGCAATCACAGCAACTATCAAGGCAAATACTGCGACTACTATATTAACGTGCCTGAAAGCAAGTATATTGTACTTAAAGATTAAGAACAACAAAAAACCGACTAACAATAAATAGATAGTCAACAAAACCATATTAACACTTCGCTTCACTTTCTGTGAACGTGATTTTTTAAAACGTCTACTCATGATTAACACCTATACATTTAATGCTACTATTATATCACTTTTTTACGATAAATTCTACATCTAGCCAGTTTATAAACCTCCTTCAATATAGATTATTTGAACCTCATAAATACTGATACTTCTCTTCAAAGCATACCAGTACAACCGTATCATAGTTATATGTTACCGTAGACAATCTCAAAACAAGTCTTTGAGATTCTGTGTATATCTTCCTAGTTGCTCTTTGATTTCCATTGAGTATTAAACCCTCAAAATTAATACAGTATTTCATTTACCATTCAACATAACTAGACAACTACTAGCCCGTACAGCCAAAAAACAGCCCTATTAAGATGGCTTTATAAAAACCATCCAATAGAACTGCTCATCATTATTTAACATGTTTTTCTGCTTCTTTTTGAGCTTTTTCGACCGCTTTTTTGCTTTCTTGCTCCCATTTAGCCTTAGCTTCTTCAAACCGCTTAGTCGTCACAGTATCTTTTTGCAGTTTCATGTACTTGTAGTTATTGCCGTCACCCTTGATGCCGACCAATGAATAACCTCTTGTAAATGGCGTTACTTTGGTGACAGATGCTGTTCCACCACTTGACATAGCTGACATGATCAGAGAATTGTCAATCATCCAAGCCTGTGCTTCAGCATATTTTTCATAGCGTTTGGCTACATCTTTATTTTCGCTATCTGCATCTTTGAGCATCTTGGTGTAGGTATCAAGCCCCAAGCTAGCAATTTTAGCTTTATCTTCTTGAGCATCTAGACCAAAAATCTTGAGATAGAAGCCATCCTCGGCATTGAAAGGATTGAGATAAGTTGACGGATCTTGGTAGTCACCTACCCAACCATCAAAGTTCAAATCATAGTCTCGATCAGCTGGTGTCGGTGCCAAGAAGGCTACGTTATTAAAATCATCTGTTGAAAGTTGCTGAACATCAATGACAATGTTATCAGCACCCAAAACTGACTCAAGGGTCTGCTTAACAGAGTTCATACCTGTCACGGCATTCTTACTTGTTTGATCAACAGCCACATCCAAGTGAATAGGGAAAGTCACACCTTGACTTGCCAATTCTTTTTTAGCTTCCGCAAATTTTGCTTGGGCTTTTTCTTTGTTGAAATAGGCATCCTGAGCATCTGCCAAGTTAATCTCTGACCATTCTGTGCCATAGTTGACCAATTTAGAAGCGACTACTTCTCCAAAGGTCTTGTCTCCAACTTGGACAAATGTAGGAGGCACTAGGGTGTTACGAAGGGTCTTGCTAGCTGCTTCTTCCCCATTTGACTGAGCAGAATAGGCTGTGCGGTCCAAGGCGAAGTTCACTGCTTGGCGGAAGTTCTTGTTCAAAACAGCTGTCTCAGTTGACTTCTTCTGCTCATCTGTCGTTTTAGACGTATGGTTGTAAGCCTTACGGTTGACGTTGAAATTGAAATACCAAGAAGTCTTGTCCTGCAAGCTATAGACGATATTATCCTTATATTTTTCCTTAGTCTTAGCAAAGTTTGAACTATTTGGATAAACCCCAGCGATAGAATAAGCTCCACTTTCAAAATTACGGATGGTCAATTCTTGGTCTGAACCATCAAAGTAAGCCAATTTTACGTGTTCAATTGATACTTTGTCATGATCGTAGTAATGCGGATTTTTCACATACTCGATCGATGATTTTGATGTGAAATCTTTTAACAAATAAGGTCCGCTGTAGAGAATGCTATCTGGCGAAAGGGTACCAAAATCTTTCCCTTTTGAATTTAGAAACTCTTCGTTGACTGGGAAAAGAATACTATTCGTTGTTTTTGAATTCCAGTAGGGTTCTGGACGTGCCAAAGTATACTCAACAGTCTGGTCGTCAATGGCCTTCACCCCAACCTTAGAAAAGTCAGAATCCGCTCCTGTAATATAATCATTCAAGCCCTTGATCGAGTTTTGAATCAAGTCAATTGCCTGTGATTTATTGTCCACTGCGTACTTAATCCCTGTCACAAAATCTTGTGCTTTGACTGGGGCGTACTCTTCACCGTCAGCCGTGAACCATTTGGCATCTTTTCTCAGTTTATAGGTATAAGTTAGACCGTCGCTTGAAACAGACCAGTCTTCTGCCAAAGATGGAACTAGGTTTCCATGATTGTCATTTTCAAGCAAACCATCAACTAGGTTAGTAATAATAGCTGTATTGTCAGCGTAATAATCTAATAAGTAATTAAATGTAGTTGGATTTCCACTAAAGGTTGATGAGTAAGTTTTTGTATCTGAACCTGATTGACCGCAAGCGGCTAAAAGCAAGGTAGCCGCAAAAGTCAGGCCTGCGCCAAGTACACGCTTTTTTGTAGTCATCTTCTTTCTCCTTTATGTTAGTTTTTATAACATATATTTATTTTACCAAAATAGTGGGAATTTGTAAAGTTAATTGAATTTTGAGAATGAAAGTTTATAAACTTTAGTCATAAAAAACAAAGGATTTCTGTCTTTCATACAGTCCTCCCTTGTTTTTATTCGATTTCAATTTTAAATTTTTCTGTAAAAAATATTTATAGTAATTCCACACAGAAAGCATCCCATGGAGACAAGATTTGTTTTTCAAAGACTTCTTGAGCTAGTGTGTTTTCAATCAAGACAGACTTGACTTTTCCTTCTACTGTCAAGTCTTGCTCTTCATTGGACAAGTTAGCCACAACTAGGAAACGACGGTCCCCATCTTTACGGATATAGGCGAAGACCTTGTCAGTTGTTCCCAAGAGTTCAAAGTCAGCTCGAATCAGCCAGCTGTTTTCCTTACGGATTTGAACCAGTTTCTGATAGGTATAGAAAATAGAATCTGGATTTACCAGTGCTTCTTGAACGTTGATTGCTTGATAGTTTGGATTAACTGCCAACCATGGTTGACCTGTTGAGAAACCAGCATTTTTGCTCTCGTCCCATTGCATAGGAGTACGGGCATTATCACGTCCAATGACACGGATACTGTCCATGATTTCTTCCATCGGAACACCTTTTTCAAGAGCTTCACGCGCATAGTTGAGGGATTCAATATCTTCTACTTGGTCCAGCGTTTCAAACGGATAGTTGGTCATCCCAATCTCCTCACCTTGGTAGATATAAGGAGTTCCTCTCATGAGATGAAGTAAGATTGCAAAGGCTTTGGCAGATTTTTCGCGGTATTCTTGGTCATTTCCCCAGATTGAGACGATACGAGGAAGGTCATGATTGTTCCAGAAGAGGGAATTCCAGCCGTCCTCAACGCCTAACTCTGTCTGCCATTTGTTGAAGATTTCTTTTAACTTAGGAATATTCAGTTCTTTTTGATAGTGCCACTTAGGCTGACCTTCCTGATACTGAAGACCGATATGTTCAAAATGGAAGACCATAGACAATTCTTGCCCCTTTGGATCAGAGTAGAGCTTGGCAATCTCTGGCGTTGCTCCCCAAGTCTCCCCTACCGTCAAGAGATCCTTATCTCCAAAAGTCGCCTGATTCATTTCCTTGAGATAGGGGTGGAGCATGGGACCATTATTGACTACCTTCTCGTCAGGAATTTTACCAATCATGTCAATGACATCCATACGAAAGCCACTAATCCCTTTATCAATCCAGAAGTTCATCATCTCATAAATTTTCTGGCGAAGTTTTTCATTCTCCCAGTTGAGATCCGGCTGTTTCTTACTGAAAAAGTGAAGATAGTATTGACCTGACTTTTCATCGTATTCCCAAGCAGATCCACTAAAGATAGACTCCAAATCATTGGGTTCGTCCCGCCAGATATAGTAGTCTCTCTCAGGGCTATCAGGATTTTCACAAGCCTCGACAAACCAAGCATGTTCATCTGAGGTATGATTGACCACCAAGTCCATGATGATACGAATATCACGCTTCTTAGCTTCTGCGATTAGTTGATCCATATCCTCCATGGTTCCGAAAATAGCTGCAATCGCTTGATAATCAGCAATATCATATCCATTGTCATCCATAGGACTGTCATAAACAGGCGAAAGCCAAATCGCTGTGATTCCTAACTTAGCTAGATAGTCTAACTTACTGGTAATACCTGGCAAATCACCAATTCCATCTCCGTTGCTATCCATAAAGCTCTTAGGATAAACTTGATAGACTACGGCATTGTGCCACCATTTTTCTTGCATCTTCTTACCTCATTATTTTCATAATCTACAGTCTATGATAGCGTTTTTCAGATTTTTATGCAAGCGTTTGCCTAATCTTTTTGATTCCTTTTTTAACTCCATAGTTTCCTAACTTCCAATTTTTTATTATAATAGAGGTCAGAGGTAAAAAAATGAAAAAACAAGCTTTTAGTTCTGAACAATATTTGAATTTACAACGCGACCATATTTTGGAGCGCATTAACCAATTTGACGGCAAGCTCTACTTGGAGTTTGGTGGCAAAATGTTAGAAGATTTCCACGCTGCTCGTGTTCTTCCTGGTTATGAGCCTGACAATAAAATCAAGCTCTTGCAAGAATTGAAAGAGCAGGTTGAGGTCGTGATTGCTATTAATGCAAGTAATATCGAGCATTCCAAGGCACGTGGTGACTTGGGCATTTCTTATGACCAAGAAGTTCTTCGTTTGATTGATAAATTCAATGAATTGGGAATTTTTGTTGGCTCTGTTGTCATCACACAGTATGCTGGTCAACCAGCTGCAGATGCCTTCCGCAACCAACTTGAGAAAAACGGAATTGATTCTTATCTTCACTATCCAATCAAAGGATATCCAACGGATATGGATCACATCATTTCTCCAGAAGGTATGGGGAAAAACGACTACATCAAAACCAGTCGTAACTTGATTGTCGTAACCGCTCCTGGACCTGGTTCTGGAAAATTGGCAACGTGTATGTCCAATATGTACCACGACCAAATCAATGGCATCAAGTCTGGCTACGCTAAATTTGAAACCTTCCCAGTTTGGAATCTTCCCCTTCATCACCCAGTCAATTTGGCCTACGAGGCTGCCACAGCTGACCTTGATGATGTCAACATGATTGATCCTTTCCATCTCCAAACCTACGGAGAAACCACTGTCAACTACAATCGTGATATCGAGATTTTCCCAGTGCTCAAGCGCATGTTAGAACGCATTCTAGGTGAATCTCCATACGCTTCACCGACAGATATGGGGGTCAACATGGTTGGTTTCGCTATTACAGACGATGAAGCTGCTGTCGAAGCCTCTAAACAAGAAATCATCCGTCGCTACTATCAGACTGTTCTTGATTTCAAAGCCGAAAAAGTTGGCGAATCTGCTGTCAAGAAAATTGAGTTGCTCATGAACGACCTCGGTATCACACCTGCAGACCGTAAGGTTGCTGTCGTTGCGCGCCAAAAAGCAGAAGAAACTGGCGGACCAGCCCTAGCCCTTGAATTGCCAAGCGGAGAAATTGTCACTGGTAAGAACTCAGAGCTCTTTGGTCCTACAGCCGCTGCCTTGATCAACGCTATCAAGAAATCAGCTAACATTGCTAAAGAAGTAAAACTCATCGAGCCTGAACTTGTCAAACCGATCCAAGGTCTTAAAATCGATCATCTCGGTAGCCGCAATCCACGCCTGCATTCAAATGAAATTTTGATTGCACTTGCCATCACAGCTACAGAAAATCCTGATGCTGCCCGCGCTATGGAAGAACTTGGCAACCTCAAAGGAAGCGAAGCCCACTCAACTATCATCTTAACCGATGAAGACAAGAATGTCCTTCGTAAACTAGGTATCAACGTAACCTTTGACCCTTACTACCAATACGACCGCTTGTATCGTAAGTAACGATTTCAACCTCTCCACTCTCGGAGAGGTTTTCTCTCTGCCTCAGGAGCCAGCTTTATGTTATAATGAAAGAAGAAAACTGAAAGGATTTACCATGTCAAAAGAAGTTATTGTCGAAAGTTTTGAACTTGACCACACCATTGTTAAAGCACCTTATGTTCGCTTGATTGGGGAAGAAACAGGGCCAAAGGGAGACATCATCTCCAACTATGATATTCGTTTAGTGCAACCCAATGAAGACTCTATCCCTACTGCTGGCCTTCACACTATCGAGCACCTCTTAGCCAAACTCATCCGTACCCGCATTGACGGTATGATTGATTGCTCACCATTTGGTTGCCGCACAGGATTCCACATGATTATGTGGGGGCGCCACACCAGCGCTGAAATTGCGGCTGTTATCAAGGATTCGCTCAAAGAAATCGCTGAGACTACTACTTGGGAAGACGTCCCTGGAACAACCATCGAATCTTGCGGAAACTATAAGGACCACAGCCTTTTTTCTGCTAAAGAATGGGCAAAACTTATTCTAGAACAAGGGATTTCAGATGATGCCTTTGAGCGTCATGTGATTTAAACGCAAAAAAGAGGCTAGGCAAAAAAGGCTTCAAAACCAGAAAAACGCATAGTATCAAGTGTTAAAAATCTTGATATTATGCGTTTTATTGTAGGAAGATTTTCTAAATTAGGAACTAAACAAATCTAAACCACTTCATCTAATCCTCTTTTATGCCATTATTTTCAATCAAGATTAATTTTGATTTAATCTATTTTGTAAAATACCTGTTCGGAGCTATTCGGAGGAGTTTGTCCAGCTGTGATTCTATTTTTGCTTAAATCAGAATCAACCCACTTTATAGTAATACCAATCGGATAAACATCTATTCCGTAACCTGTAGGCCCAGTCCTTACATCAAATCCTATAACTCCATCAGTTGATATTCCTCCCCTATTTATCTGTCCTCCTTTTACTAAACCATTCTTATTAAACACTATTTCATGTCCTAACTCATTCCTCCAAGTACCAGCTATACTAGAGAAGTTGCCTTTTAGTATTGCCTTTGTATCAATTTCTTATATTACATTTTCTGTGTGCTTTTCTTCTGTGGGAGTCGTGATAAGTGTGGCATCAGTAGCAACCCAGAATTGAAATTTTTCAGAGTCTTCCATGATTTTGATTGTGAAAGTAACGGTTGCTCCTTCTTGCCATCCCTTAATCATAGATTTCTTAATTTGTACTTGTACACCAGTTATAGGAGCATTATTAGCTTTTACCCAAGATGTGCTGGATGATGCAGAGAAACTAGAAGTAGTAGAGGAGCTTTGTTGTGAAGATTGACTATCTACTGCTTCTATATTCCTATCTGACTGTCTAAAGAACAAAAATGTAGCTCCTATAATAGTAAGAATTAGAAATGTAATTGAGGTTATAAGAATCCAAAGATTGTTGTTCTGTGGCAGGGGACAAACTACTACGTGATTCTGATTCTGGTAAACTTCAACAATATCGTTTACTTTAGGGTGAAAAGTTAACTCATTGATAGGAACATTTAGAGTCTCATTTGTGTGGAGTCGAATAATAACATGTGTATCTGAAACGTGAATAATTTGATTATGGATTTTATTTTTCATGTAGTATTAGTTTTCGTACATATAGGCAATCATAAGAGGTAGTGTTTTTGTGTTTTTGTGGCTTTGAAGACCGTTTCATAACTTATCCTAATTATCTGTTTCATGCAGATAAGCAATCATAAATGGTCGTAGTATTACAGAATTATCTTTTGTAGTCTGCAGAACTCCATAAGTTTTTCCATACAACACTAATTTATCACCTTCTACTATGACTCTTGATAAGTAACCGTTAGGAATAAAAACAGCAATAGGTTCCCCATATCCTGAACCTAATTCATTTGAAACAATTTGTATTACAGTACCTTTATCCTCTGAATCTTTTACTTGTACAACTTCCCCACTAACTCGTATTTTCATATAGCGAGGTAATTCATCATGAATCCATTTATCATAGTCAAATGACGAGGTATATTTCTGCTTATCCATCCTTTCTTCATCGTCGATTGTTAATAAAGACTTAGGAACAAGTCCTGATATCGAAGATTTTGTAGAACTAGAGCTACTTTCTTGAGATGAAGAGCTAGAACTACTCTTAGATGAAGACGTAGAGGACTTAGAAGAACTAGAGGTATTCTGTGATGTAGTTATTTGATTCATTATAAAATATGCACTAACTGACAAAACAATAACTACAAGAGCTATTAAAATAGGTTTTATCTTACTTTTTCTAGATTTATGCTTTTTTACTGGGGTACTTTCCTTACTATCTTCAACCCTTATAACAATATCACCATAAACCTCTACATAATCCCCTATTGTAGGTTCAAAGTCACAAGATTTAATGGCAATTTCCTTTAAACTTCCATCTTCATAACCTATGTAAGCAGTATCTTCAATTATTTTAATAATTTTTCCTTTATTCATTATTTATATACTCCCCCATACAATGGCTCCTAACCACATTCCAAAAATCATAGCACCAGTTGCACAAATCATTATAACAGTTCCTTGTTCTTTATCACCTCTGCTTCTGATGAGATATCCTAAAACAATACCTATTACTCCAAAAATAAAAGGGAGAAATAGTAGAGAAGTTGCTGTGCAAATCCATCCCCATATTTTCAACGTTTTAGTATTATTTGGATTATTTGAATTTGTTGTAAGTTTCCTAGTAATGATGTAGTTTCCATCAGTACCAAAGACTTCCACCTCTTCTCCAACCTCTGGGAGGAAATCAAAGTATTTTCTTTCTATCTCTAGGAGACTACCATCAGCCTTACCTAGATATATCGTTTCAATATTGTCCTTAAGTATTTTGTATGTATTCATTATTTATTCCTTTCTTATAAATGATTCAACCACTTCAACACTAGCTTGACTTGCTTTCGGTAATATGTCGTATACTGTACCATTTGTGAAGTAAGTGAGATTGGGGATTGTTTTGAATCCTACAGTTGTTTTGAAGTTATTCCAACTAGTCTTATCTATATGCTCACTATCCAAGTAATACACAGTTATCTCAGTTTCATCTACTGCTTTTGCTAGCTTTGGAGCAAATTCTTGACAGTATGGACAACTTTCTCTCCCTGTGTATAGGTAAAAGCTTTCTTGATGTTGTATTTTCTGTTCTACAGCCTCTAAACTTATCTTTTGAAGTCTATTTACAGCTATCTGGTAGTCTGTTTGTGGCAGAGTGGTTAAGTATGCTGTGAATGTGACAATGATAATAAGTAGTAGTGAAAGTAGAATAAGAACTTTTTTACTATTCATCACATCCGTATCCGTCTTTGTCTCTATCTAACCATGGACCGTATTGGGGGTCACTAGCAGGTATATTTACACGTCCTGCTTTGCGTGCTTCCTTACAGTTTTTGAACGGTCTTAAATTTGATTGTGGAGTAGGCGTAGACGATTGTGTAGGAGTAGTTGTAGTGTGAGATGAAGCTTGTTCTTGCTCTTTTTCTCGTGAAGATGCTTTCCTTTCCTCCTCTTTTGATTTGGAGGCTTCAATACTTGCTTTTTCCTCTTCTTGTTGTTTTTCTGTTTTTCTCACTTCGCTGATTACTAACGAGCCTTTACTGATTGAATCATATTTTTCTAAAGATACTGTATTTCCTGTATAGACCATAAGTTCATTTATTTTTACAGCTAGTGATTCAGGTGTACGGATAAGAAGTTTCTTACCTGTTATGTTGTACTCACGATATTCATCTTTTTCTTCAATCCCAATTACCTCAGCTTCAACTTCGTAGAGTTTATCAGTGTTAGAGAGTTTGTATGCTAGTTCTCTCAGTGCTTTGGCTCGCAGTATGATTTTAATTTGTGGTGTATTTAGATAAGCATCTACAGCTATATGTCCAGTTGGAGACCATTTCTCTATTTTAGAGCTAGTTTCACTACTGGATGATGAAGTAGAGGAAGAAGAACTAGACTGTTTAACTTGTGAAGACTGTTTGACGGAATCATTAGCCTTAGTTTGAACTTGTGAGTGTTTAGTGCTACCGCTAGTTAATAGCGTGAAGAACAAAATGAGGATAAGCAATAGTACAATACTACCTATAATCTTTTGTTCTTTGCTTAATTCCTTAAGCTTTTTAAGCATATATATCCTCCTGATATTTAACTTTATTTAATGAAATAAAAGAAATATTTCCTAACAGTTATAATTATATCACACAAACTTTAACAATAGAATATATTTTTAACAAATATTAAATTATAGAGAATGTAAACCTGATTGTTTAATCTATAAGATAGATAGTAGATTTAACATAGAGGGTGAAGGAATGGATGATATATTAGAAAATATAAGTAATCAGATACGAGACTTACGAGTTTCAAAGAAGATTACACAACAAGAATTAGCAGAAAGAACAAATCTAAGCGTTCCTTATATCAGTCAGATAGAAAATAATCACAGAAATATCTCTTTGGAAACTTTTGTGAAGATTGTTGATGCTTTGGAAGTTTCATTGAGTGATTTTTTCTTACCTTATTCTGTGCCACAAGATACTGAGATGATGGAACTGCTATTGAAGATTCAGAAACACCCACAGCATAAGATGATTGTTCATAAGGTGATGGAAATACTTGAATTAAGCCAAGATAGTTAGTGATAAATAAAAAGCACTAAAGAGTAATTTATCCGAAATATATCTAACTGTAGACAGTTACTTTAGTATCTATTGCTATTTCAATCATGCTTCAGATTGTTATAGTCTCTTTTGAAGTAATTTTCAATAGTAATCTGTGGGTCAGGTAATTAGAAATTATCCGTACTTTTTGCATATTGTGAGGATTAAAAGTTACGTTATTTAGACAAGGAATGAGAATTATTTTTCTTTATTGAAGAAGTCTATTAAAAAATAAAAATAAAAAAGAAAGCACTGAATCTGAGTATCCAGTGCTTATCTATTACCTTAAGAAACGTGTTACCTCTTACTAGAATGTTAAAAGTACTCTAACGATTATTGCTAGGATTGTCGCAAATATTGCTGCTCCGAATATCAAAGTAGCACTATCTTTCTCTCCTTTTTCTTTTAGAAGGCGACACATTACTGAGGGGATAACAGCAATGACGGGGTGTAGTACTATTATGCCAATTACTCCAGCCCATGCAGTAAATTTAATTCTTTTTATTGTCCAATATCCTTTTTCTTCTTTCTTTTCTGTGGGAACTTCACTAGACTTTTGAGTTATGATATAGGTTCCTTCAGATTGATATACCTCTACCATATCCCCTAGTTGTGGTACAAAATTAAAAGAAGTGTGGTCAACTTTTAGCAAAGTTCCGTCATCTCTACCTAAATAGATTAGAGTTTCTTCGATTTTAATAACTTTATACGTATTCATAACTTCTCCTAATTGTCATACATGTAAGCCACCATATAAGGCAGTGTTTTTGTAGCTTTAAAGACCGTTTCATAACTTTGTCTTCCTTTTGCTAGTCCGTACAATATTATATGGTCATCTTCAGCTATAACTCTATTATTGTACTCCGAAGGAATAGAAACTAAGATAATTTTATCATAGTCATCATTTATGGCTACACGCAGTGTATAGGCTTTCCCATCTTCCATAGCTTGTAAAACTTTACCATATACTCTTACTTTAGTATCTACGGCTATTTCATCATGATTCCACTTGTTATAGTCTACTTCACCATAATTTGCTTTATCATTATCTACAGTAATCTTAGGTTTTGATGGTGCTGAGGATGATGAACTAGAGCTACTCTCTTTAGATGATGAAGGTGTAATAGAGCTACTTGCCTTTGAAGAGGATGAAGAGCTAGAACTACTCTTAGATGAAGAGGTAGAGCTGCTTTTTTGGATGATGATGAAATTTGTTTTGATGTTGTTTGATTGTTTAAAATTTCGTCTTTAGTATTTATAAAACTTATAACAATAATTACAAACAGTAGTAGTAGAGTGACTATAATTCCTATTTTTTTAAATTGGTTCTTTTTCTCTATGTTGTTCTTGTTGATGTCGACTTTTATGACAATACCTTCGTAAACTTCCACATAGTCCCCTATACTAGGCTCAAAGTCACAAGATTCAATAGGAATTTCCTTTAAACTTCCATCTTCATAACCTATATACACTGTGTTCTCAGTTATCTTTAAAATTTTTCCTTTATTCATACTTTCTTTACCTTTTATCAGTGAAATTTGTCTTTATCTATCTGGTAAGGTCTTATATCTCCTTGTAGTCTCACTATATAATAATCTTCATATTCAACTACCTGTGAGACTATCCCTGTAACCTTAACAGATTCAAATTCTTCAGTATCTAAATTCTGTTCTACAGTCCAAAAATAGATTTCATCTCCAATTTCAATACGGTTTAGAGAACTTCTACATCCTGACAGCAAAATAAGAAATGTGATTACTAAAAGAAATTTTAATAACCTCTTAGCTTTTCCTAACTGTACTAACATTATTTATTTTGTATTCTAACTCCTGAATACTCTTTATATAATGATTTTCTATGACTCTTGTTTAATGTATAAGTCATAGTAATAGTTATAGAGTCAACTTTTTTAGTTTTATCACTAGCTGTCCATTGTATCTTGTAAATAGATTTATCTTCAATACCAATAGCAACAATAGCTTCATTTTCTTTTAATTCATTTTTATCAGCATTGTTTTGGAAATAATACTCCAGCTCACTTTTATTAAATTTGTCAGCGTCTTCTTTGAAATCTATATAACCAAACCCCTCAAAACCAACTAGTTTTTTATCTTTATCTATAGTTATAAGTCCTAAATCTGTATTATAGCTTCCCTCAATCATTTCAATTTTACTTAATTCTTTCTTGCTACAACCAGCCAACACAAAAAGAATAGACAATAATATAACTCCCAATATTTTCTTTTTATTCATAAAAAGCCTCCTGTTTTATATTTATGTTTAAAATATTGTTAAACACTACCCTAATTATACCACAAATAAATATACTTTAGTTAATCTTTTTTAAATTATTTTTAACTAAAGTAAATAAAAATATGTCCCCTTAACCTATAAGATAAATAGCGAGACTTATCACAGAGGTTAAAGCTATGGGAGATATTCTACATTCTGTGCCACAAGATACAGAAATGATGGAACTGTTATTGAAGATTCAGAAACACCCACAGCATAAGATGATTGTTCATAAGGTGATGGAAATACTTGAATTAAGCCAAGATAAATAAGCGTAAATAAAAAAACGAATAAACTAGTTTTCTGAAAATCAGAATTCTGTTTTATTCGCTTTTTTGTTTTATCTATTTATGCCCATTATTCTCAAAAATTGAAATTTCTATAATGGAGTCACTCTCTAGTTCTTATTTTGTTTTTATTGAGTATAAAATCCAAAATCTTTTATCCAGTCTCTTCTCTTTATCCTCAAAATCTTGATTTAGGCTTTTTCACGAATGACCAAAACACCATCTTCCATGTCAGCTTCTAGGTGTTTAGCATCAAGGTTATCCAAGTGGAAGTCTGTGACTTTGTCACGGATTTGTTGTTCAACCACGCGACGGAGAGGACGAACACCCATGACTTCGTCATAACCTTCTTCTGTGATATAGTCCTTAGCTGCTTGACTGACTACCAAATCAATGTCTTTCTTAGCCAAGGTTTGGTTAACTTCAGCCAACATCAAGTCCACAATCTTAGAAAGGTCTTCCTTCGTCAAGTGTGAGAACTCGATAACTGCGTTAAAGCGGTTAAGGAATTCTGGGCGGAAGAATGGTTTCAAACGGTCCATCAATTCTGGTTTGTCCGCATCTTCTGTCAAGTTAGCTTCATAGCCAAATCCAGCATTTGATGTTGCGATAATAACTGTGTTCTTGAAGTTTACCGTATTTCCTTGACCATCGGTCAAACGACCATCATCCAAGACTTGAAGGAGAAGAGTGATCACTTGAGGATCAGCCTTTTCAATTTCGTCGAGAAGGACGATTGAGTATGGATTGCGACGGACGCGTTCTGTCAAGGTATTGTTGTTGTCATCATAACCAACATAACCTGCAGTTGTACCAATCAATTTAGATACGGCTGTGCGGTCGCTGTATTCTGACATGTCCAAACGGATGATAGCATCTTTCGTTCCGAACATATCTAGAGCCAATTGTTTAGCCAACTCAGTCTTACCAACACCAGTAGGACCTACAAAGAGGAAGCTACCGATTGGACGGTTACCTTCATCAAAACCAGCACGGTTACGACGGATAGCTTTTGCTACTGCTTCAACGGCCTTATCTTGACCAATAACTTTCGTCTGCAAACGATGACCCATATCTTTCAAACGTTCGATGTCCGTAGCCCCCATTTGAGATACTGGAATACCGGTCATTCGTTCTACAGATTCAGCCACATCGTTGACACTTGCAGTCACTTTCATATCTTCTGTATGGTTTTCGATTTTCTTTTCCAATTCTGCAATGCGTGTTTTATAGTTTAGAGCTGCTTCAAAATCTTCTGCCTCAACTGCTTTTTCTTGCTTGTCTTTTTCCGCTTCGATTTCTCGTTCAACAGCATGCACATCTGTTACAGGATGCTGAGCTGCCAAGTGAGCTGCCGTTACATCGACAAGGTCAATAGCCTTATCTGGCAAGCTACGTTGAGGAATGTATTGTACAGAATAATCCACTGCTGCTTTCAAGACTTCATCTGGCAAGATGACATTGTGGTGTTGTTGATAGAGATCACGAATTCCTTGAAGAATTTTAAAGGTATCCTCTGCTGAAGGAGCATTGACCTTGACTTCGTTGAAACGACGAGCAAGAGCTGCATTCTTCAAGATGGTGTTACGGTATTCATCTTGAGTCGTTGCCCCAATCACTGTCAATTCTCCACGAGAGAGGGCTGGCTTGAGAATGTCCGCGAGACCTTTAGAACCACTGTCTCCACCTGTGCTACCAGCACCGAGAATTTGGTGAATTTCATCAAAGAAGAGAATGATATTTCCTGCTTCTTTTACTTCATTGACTAAGTTTTGAACGTTTTCTTCAAAACTACCGCGGTATTGAGTCCCAGCCTCAAGACCAGAGATATCAATGGAAATAATTTCCTTATTTTTGATAGCAGCTGGGACATCACCATTCACAATGGCTTGTGCCAAGCCTTCGACAACGGCTGTCTTACCAACGCCTGCATCTCCGACCAAAACAGGATTGTTCTTGGTACGGCGTGAGAGGATTTCAGATGTTTCTTGAATTTCCTTGTTTCGTCCGATAACAGGATCCAACTTGCCTTCACGAGCTTCTGCTGTCAAGTTACGACCTAGTTTAGCAAGCACACCGTCTTGTTTCATACCTGATGCCTGTTGTGGCATTTTTCCATCAACTTCTGCATTTCCTGGTAATTGACCAGTCGCACGATAGTGAGCAAATTCCTCAGGTGTCACTTCACGTCCATTAATCAAGTAACGTCGATTTTCAGAACTATATCCTCGCATACCACCCATCAATTGGTTAAATAAATCATCCATGTTGTTAAAATTATTAAAGTTGTTATTCATATTCTTTACCTCTTTTTGTTATTTATTATCACTGACATTGACTATCTTTGATCTTTATTTTAAAAAATTTAGACTAGCTAGATTGCTACTCTACGTACTATTTCTGGTTTTTCTTTTTCAAGCAGGAGTAGACTATCTTTACTTCTGAATATTTCTAGATTAAACATAGACCCCACCTCTTTCTATTTTACTTTAAATAATACTCTTCGAAAATCTCTTCAAATCACATTAGTTCTATCTGTAACCTCAAAACAGTGTTTTGAGCACTTCTTAGTTTGCTCTTTGATTTTCATTAAGGATAAGTGTTCACGTAAGGCTTTCATTTACCTTACGTTCATAATATACTACATTAGTCAGAAAAGGTCAAGAGATTTGACTTTGATTGACCAATATTTTTTATACTCTTCAAAAATCTCCTCAAACCACGTCAGTTCTATCTGTAACCTCAAAACAGTGTTTTGAGCACTTCCTAGTTTGCTCGTTGATTTTCATTAAAGATAAGTGTTCTAGTAAGGCTTTCATTTACCTTACGTTCATAATATACTACATTAGTCAGAAAAGGTCAAGGATTTTGACTTTAATTGACCAATGTTTTTTAGAATGCAAAAACACCCTGAAATATCAGGGTACCATTCTTACATCAAATATAAAATTGCTAGGGTTAGGAGACTTGCTAGAAGCCCCACTCCCCAAAAGAAGAAGTCAACCTTCCACTCGCTCCAAGGATTTCCTTTACCAGACAATCCTCCAAGTTCAAAATGGTGATGCACAGGCGTCATACGGAAAATACGTTTACCACCTGTCATTTTGAAATAGCTGACTTGCATCATGACCGAAGTTGTTTCAAAGACATAAACAATTCCGATAATCAAGAGAGTCCATTCTTGGTGGAGGGCCATAGAGATAGCTGCCAGCATTCCACCTAAAGCCAAACTTCCCACATCTCCCATAAAGACTTTAGCAGGCTTATGGTTAAAGACAAAGAAACCAAGCAATCCACCAATCATGGCTAGAATCACCAGAAGAATATCCATCTGACCTTGCACATAGGCAATAACTCCATAAGCTGACAAACTAATCACAACGGAAATACTAGCCAAACCGTCAATTCCGTCTGTCAAGTTGACTGCGTTTGAAAAACCGACTAGCCAGAAAAGAGCGAAAAGAATATAGAAAAGCCCTAGATGCACTTGGTAGCCAAAGACAGAAAGCATATCGCCACCGCGCTCATAGAAAAGGTAGAAAACGACCCCACCTAGGAGCTGAAGAGCCAATTTTTGCTTAGGATTCAGCCCCTCATTGATTTTACGAAAGACCTTGAGAAAGTCATCTAAAAATCCGACAAGTCCATAAAGGACCAAGATGAACAAAATCATTCCGACATTATTAGTCAATTGTTTTGCAAAAAGAGCAAAAAGGAAACTCACCACAACTGCAGCAATGAGGAAAACAAGTCCCCCCATAGTTGGCGTCCCAGCTTTTGCCTGATGCTGTTTGACATCCTCATGCATCTGCTGGCCTGTAATTTGCGCCTTTCTATAAAATTGGATAAAGGCTGGAATTCCTACCAAAGTTAGTAAAAATGTCACAATTCCAGCACTGATGGAAATAAACATATTAGTCTCCTAAAGTTAATGTAATTTTTTTAATGTCCTTGATGGCTGTATTAGCACGAACATCCTGCTTCTGCACAGTAGAGCCTGAACCTTCAAATACAAGTTCTATATTTAACCACTTAGAAAAAGCTTCTGCGGTTGCTTTTGTCCAACCATACATATCTGGAACTTCCTCTGCTTTATCAGATAAGAGGAGAACTTGCTGGTTAGGTGCAAGATCTGTCCCTTCTTCTACAGATGATTCTTTAATCTTTGTTCCTGTTCCCACAACGATTGGTTGCACAATATTGCGGCGTAAGGCTTCCGCCAAATCGCCAGGTGAAATATCCTTAATGCTAGGCATGGCATAAGCGCTTTGATTGGTTACCTGATCTAACGTTTTAGCGGTAGATTGCAGGTTAAGGGAATCTTTCATAGCCACTGCCCTTTCCAAGATAGGATTGGCAAATTCCCCCAACTGAATACCTGAATAATGCTCAGGCTGTTGAACCGTCACATAGAGGATAAAATCAGGATTTTCAGCAGGATTCATAGTCACAACTGAGAAAATATAATTGGTAGAACCAACCAAGTATCCTCCATTTTTCTCATCAGCGATTTGAGCCGTACCGGATTTAACTGCTACATTTTGTCCAGGAACTGTTATAATTGGCTTTCCTGTGTAGTGATTATACATAGTTCCATATAGAGGGTCCGTCCCAACTAAGATCATGTGATTTCGAGTTGTGCTTGCTGCCTCTTTGGAAACAGGATTTCCTACTATTTCTTTTTGTGACTTACGTACAGACTGATTGTTAGTATCATAAATAGCACTTATAAATTTTGGCTCCAGCATAACTCCATCATTAGCAATAGCTGTAAAGGCACGAAGCATTTGTGTTTGTGTCACTGAAATTCCTTGCCCAAATGAGCTTTGAGCAATACTAACAATATTATCAGCTGGAAGTTGACCAGCGTATTCATCTGTCAAGCCAAAGCGAGTTGGAACCCCAAATTTAAAGCGGTTTAGATAATCCAACCAGGTAGCATCTCCCATCTTTTGCTCAAGGAGGGTCATTCCAACATTACTGGAGAGAGCGAAACCTTGTAAGAAAGTCATCATTCTGCCACCAGTCAATCCTTCATTGACGTCCCAATCTCGAATCGTCACATCTGCAATTTTTAACTCACTACTATCGAAGACTTCTCCTCCTGGAAAGGTATTATTATCAATAGCAGCAGCGAGCGTCATAACCTTCATGGTTGACCCCGGCTCATAGTTACTTTGATAGAGGATATCACGCCAAACAAAGTCCTTGGTAAGTCCTTCCTTAGTATCGGCATCAAAGGTTGGTCTCTGCGTCGTTGCAAGAATTTCTCCCGTTTTAGCACTAACCAAGGTTGCTGTCATATACTTACCTTTTACTTTTTCTTGAAAGGCATTCATCTGTGTCTCCATGAAGGACTGAAGGGTGCTGGAAATCGTTGTATACACATCCTTGCCATCTACCGTTTGTTGGGAAACTTGTTCTGTTCCAGGGACAATATTACCCAGACGATCCTTTTCATAGGTAATAATACCGTCTTTCCCTGCAAGAATACTATTCAAGGAACTCTCCATCCCAGAAGTTCCCAGCAAACTCTTGCTTCCATCTTCATTTTCATGGAGTTGAGCTAAACCAATAAAACTAGAAGCGAATTGTCCATTTGGATAGCTTCTATTAGGGCTAGTTGTGAAGTCAATTCCTTCAACACTAGCGTCTTTCAAATCCTTTTTAATAGCCATCATATTGGCATAGGTAATTCCATTTCCTTTTGCACCAAAAGAAACTTGGGTCAGATTCGGTTGAGACAATTGCTCTTTCACATAAGCCTCGTCCATATCCAAATACTTATGGAAGACCTCTGCTACCTTATTAAACTGGGCATCTTCTACATAAAGAATTTTACCCGTTGCTGATTTGTATTTTTTATCAATAACAGCATAGACATTATAGGAGGTTGCGTCCTCAGCAATCGGGACTCCATTTCGGTCATAAATAGTCCCACGTTTGGCGGGGACTGTACGAGTTATTTGGTGAACTTTCTTAGCCTCTTTTACTAGATCTGTTCCAAATTTACTACCACTTCCGATAATAACAGCAAAATTGACCAAAAAGACAGCGAAAAGTACGACAGCTAACAAACTGATGTACTTTCCAACTATTTTACGGTTTTCTGCTGGAGATTTACGGTTTCTAATCGCAAATCGGGTTATTCTTTTTGTCCACTTCATATCTTACTCCGCTGATCGAATATTCTCGTTATTCAATTTTAAGTCCTTAGAATTTGCGATTTCTTTCAAGCGTTCTGCCCTCAACAATTCATTTACCTCTTGTTTGGCATCATCCAACTCTGTCTTCTTCTCTTCTATCTGCGCATTGATTTTTGTCAGATCATTTTGTACTTGTAGGAGTCGGGTCTGCATAAAGATAATACTCAGCGCCAAAACGAGAGCTGTAAACGCAATGGAAAGATAAAAAGCCTTCTCCACACGGGAGAATTTTTTTATACGATTCTGCAAGAATTGACTGGTTGTTTCTTTTTTATCTACCATTTTTTCCTCTTACTTGTGAATTTTTCTGGCCACGCGCAACTTAGCTGAGTGCGAGCGGTTATTGGCTTCTAATTCTTCTGCACTTGGCAAGATTGGCTTACGGGATACCAATTCCATCTTGGGCTTGAGATCATCCGGGATGAAAGGCAAGCCTTTTGGAACTTCAACTGTTGAAGCTTCCTTGAACAATTGCTTGGTCAAGCGGTCTTCCAAGGAATGAAAGGTAATCACTGAAATCCTACCATCTAGAGCCAACATCTCCATAGCCTGCTGGATAGATTCATCTGCCGCTCCCAACTCATCATTGACTTCAATTCGAATAGCCTGGAAAATCTGCTTAGCAGGATGCCCCTTCTTCTTGAGTTCCTTGGCAGGTTTGGCCGACTTGATAATTTCTGCCAATTCAGTCGTAGTCTCGATAGGCTTGACTTCTCGAGCTTGCTCAATCTTACGCGCAATCTGTTTAGAGAATTTGTCCTCGCCATATTTGAAGAAAATACGAACCAAATCATGATAGTCATAGTGGTTTACCACTTCATAGGCTGTCAGACTAGCGTCCTGATTCATCCGCATGTCCAGTGGCGCATCCTTTTTATAAGAAAAACCACGCTCACGCTGGTCCAGCTGAGGACTAGACACTCCCAAGTCATAACAAATTCCATCAATTTCCTGAACACCAGCTTCGCACAAACGTGCCTGTAAATGACGGAAGTTATCCTTAATAAAAGTCACCATTCCCTTTTCAATATAAGGAGCCAAGCGTTTTTGCGCGTTGTCAATAGCATTCTGGTCCTGGTCAAAGGCATAGAGATGGCCTTTTTCACTTAATTTACTTAATAAATATTCGCTATGGCCCGCTCCACCCAAAGTCGCATCAACGTAGATACCGTCAGGCTTTACGTCGAGCATATCAACCGTTTCGTGGAGTAAGACCGTTACATGATGAAATTCTTTTGTCATATCTTATCTATTTTACCACAAATCCGACTAGCTTGCACTAGTCAGACAAATAGGTCAAAAACAAGTAAGATTTCTTTAAGAAATATGTCAAATATGCTTGACATTCACTACATAGAAGAATATAATGTAGTCAAATATATGCGACATAAATCAGAAAGGAGAACAGATGAATCGTGTGAAAGAATTTCGCAAGGAACTGGGCATTTCCCAGCTCGAACTCGCCAAGGATATCGGTGTCTCGAGACAGACCATCAACATGATTGAAAACGACAAGTACAACCCAACTCTGGAACTCTGTCTCAATCTCGCCCGCAGCCTCCAAACTGACCTCAACAGTCTCTTTTGGGAGGATAATTTTTAAAAAAGGAGACAACACATGAAAAAAGAAACCTTCACTGAAAAACTGATCAAACGCATTTATGGCATTTCAGGACCACTTGATGAACACAAACGACGCGAGGCTGACCGTATCGGTAATAAAATCTTTGTGATTCTCTTTTACCTCATGACTTTAGGTAATCTTATTCCCTTTGTCCTTGCTTATAAATACCCGCAAATTGTCGCTATCGGCTATCCTATTGTGATATTCGGCATTTCGATGATTTCTGCTCTCTATGTGCTCTCCCAAACTAAGAAAACAGGCATCACAGCCATTGATCCAGATATGTTGAGTGAAAAAGAAAGTAAGCAACTACACTACTCTGGTCTGAAAGCTGGGATAGTCTTTGGAGTAATGAGTTTTTTTGTAACCCCTCTTCTCCATATACTGCTAGGTGAGAGTCAGGACTATCTTCAGTCTCTTCTCGCTTTTAAAAATATTTTTTCAAGTATCCTCCAGTCTGTCTTCTTTGGAGTGGTCATACAGATTATCATCTCCCGTCGCATTGCAAAAGCCAAGGAAGATCAGGATAATGATTAGGAGGAAACTCATGAAAAAAGAAAAGAAACAGTTACCTTATTCTGGTCTGAAAGCAGGTTTGTTCTTTGGTCTATGGATGTTTTTTATAATTCCACTCAGTGATACCCTAACAAGTGAAAATCCAAGTTTTATCAGTTCTCTTCTAAATACAAAACATATTTTTAAAACTATACTGGGAGCTTTCTTTTTCGGAGTGATGATACATATTGTCGACTCACTTCGTATTGCAAGAGCTAAAAAAGACCGGGATTAGGAGGTACCTATGAAATCATTACTAACTTTACTTACCTATCATATTTTGTTCAGTTCTCTTCTCATCTTCATCATCATTTCAGGGAACTTGCCAATCAGCGAGATATTCCTCGGGCTAGTCTTTATTCCAGCCCTTAACAAAGGACTGACTTATCTAAAGATTGACTCCCAAAAAACGCGCATACTCAACTTAGCACTATACTTTATGATTCTATCTTTACCACAACTGATGGTCATCTCAAGCAATTGGAAGTATTATTTACTGTTCACTATCGCTATCCTTTCTTCTAGCACTTATCTTTATTATCTCTATCAATTCGTAAAAGAAAGTCAGTAAAACCGCTCATTTAGGAGGTTACTAGCATGAAAAAAGAAGACTTAACCACTCGCCTACTCCGAAATCTCTTTCATATCCAAGGCCCTTTTGATGAATGCCGACAAGAGATTATCTACAAGGCTTGTGCCCGTTCCATGGTCCAAATCGTTTATTCTTCCTTCTTCCTCTTCTTGTTTTATCTATTATTTGGACGCTTCATAGAGGCCGTTCGCTATGCCATGCCCTACGTATACTATGGACTCATTTTTTTCATTACTTTAAAAACTCAAAGAGCCGTCAAAGAACTCCATCTGGAAAAAGATGACAAGTCAGAAATCATCCTTAAAACCTACAGCAAAGGCCAAATCAAATTCCGAAGCTGGATTGTGTTTATCGGTATTCAGATCGGCTTCTTTACCTTACTCATCTTTCATAAAGTCTTCGTTCAGCAGATGTCCTTTTCAGATTTTGGGAAGTTGCTCATGCAATTCGATAAAAGTGTTCCTTTCCTGATGTATGGCCTGATTATCGGTAGTATTTTCGGAACCCTGACCTACGGATTTCTATCACTACAGGAGGAGAAAACTCCTAAAAATACCAAACAGAAGGAGAAAAGCAATCAATGACTTCACTATACGATTTTTCAGTCTTGAACCAAGACAATCAAGAAACTCCACTAGATGCCTATCGTGGGAAAGTTCTCTTGGTTGTCAACACTGCTACCGGATGTGGTTTAACGCCCCAGTACCAAGGACTTCAAGAACTCTATGATCGCTATCAAGAACAAGGTTTTGAGATTTTAGACTTCCCTTGCAATCAGTTTATGGGACAAGCACCCGGTAGCGCAGAGGAAATCAATAGTTTCTGTAGCCTACACTATCAAACCACCTTCCCACGTTTTGCCAAGATCAAGGTCAACGGCAAGGAAACAGATCCCCTCTATGTCTGGTTAAAAGACCAGAAATCTGGCCCACTAGGAAAACGAATCGAATGGAATTTCGCTAAGTTTCTAATCGGTCGAGATGGGCAAGTCTTTGAGCGCTTTTCTTCCAAAACAGACCCAAAACAAATTGAAGAGGCCATACAAACCCTACTATAATTTCACAATCTCACTATGATTAGGTTTCCTTTAGCCTGATGAATAGTGAGATTTTTTGATTGTCTTTGACTGATATAAAAAAAGTGAACAAATGTCCACTAGGAAAAGCAGAAACATCATGAGTTTTATACTCAATGAAAATCAAAGAGCAAACTAGGAAACTAGCCGCAGGTTGCTCAAAACACCGTTTTGAGGTTGTAGATGGAACTGACGTAGTCAGTATCCTACACATACGGCAAGGCGACGTTGACGCGGTTTGAATTTGATTTTCGAAGAGTTTTAATCAAACTAAAAGGACTTAGCCCTGTACCATACAGAACTAAATCCTTTGAATAAATAATTAATCTAACTTTTAAAATCCCTACAGAAATTCCAGTTTTTCTCTATTTGATACCAGACATTAGTTTTTCAATACGTGGAACGTAGAAGAGTAAGATAATACCGAATACAATCGTAATTCCTCCAACAATTCCATAGTAAGCCACTTCAGTTTCGCTTGTATAAAATTTTACAATTTGAGCATTGATAGCTTGGGCAGCAGCGTTACTTAAGAACCAGATAGACATCATTTGTGCTTGGAAGGATTTTGGTGCTAGCTTAGTAGTGACTGATAAACCAATAGGCGAAATCAACATTTCCCCCACAATCACAATAGCCCAACTCATAATCAACCAGAAAGGACTGACCTTAACATCTGTCCCAAAGAGCATCCCTGGTAACATCATCCACAAGAAGGATAAACCTGCTGCTAATAAACCGTAAGCAAATTTCTTAGAAGAGGACGGTTGCTTTTTACCCATTTTCCCCCACAACCATGCAAAAATCGGCACATAAATCATAATGAAAAGTGGATTGATACTTTGGAAAAAGCTAGATGGGAAATGAATTTGATTTCCAAATACATTAAAGTAAAGTCGAGTTTGATCATCCGCAAATAGAGCGAGAACAACAGATCCCTGCTCCTCAATAGACCAGAAGAGTACTCCAGCGATAAATAAAGGAATGTAGGCAAACACTCGGGATCTCTCAGTAGCAGTTATTTTATGACTAGATAAAATTTTGAAGAAATAGTAGATTGGAATGATTACCGCAATCACTGTAAAGATATTAACAATCATATCCACGTTAAACTGGTGAGTAAAGACTAAACCTATAACCACGAGAATAACCATGACAAGTGTAATCAGCAAGCGTTTAATCAAGGTCTGCTGGTCCTTCTGTGAAAGTGGATCAGTGGGGTAAAGACTTGATTCAGGCAGGTATTTCTTCCCATCTAAAACATACTTCACCAGACCAAAGAACATCCCAATGGCAGCTAATGAGAAACCTAGATGGAAGTTGACTTCCTGACCTAGATAACCCACTAGATAAGGGGCAACGAAGGCACCTAAGTTAATACCAAAGACAAAGATACTAAATCCTGCATCCCGTCTATCATCCTCTTTCTCATAAATTCCCCCAACCATATCTGAGATATTAGGTTTTAAAAATCCAGTACCAAAGATAATCAAGGCAATAGAAAGATAGAGAGCCACTTGTCCAAAAGGTGTTGCCAAAGCAATATGCCCTAGCATAATCAGAATACCACCGTAAAAGACGGTCTTACGGCTTCCTAAAATACGGTCACTGACAAAACCACCGACAACCGAGGATAAAAATACCAGCGAGCCATAAATCGCCATAACCGATGCAGCTGTGGTCTTATCCATCCCCAACCCACCATCTTGCACACTATAGTACATATAGTAAAGTAGGATAGCTCGCATCCCATAGTAAGAAAAGCGCTCCCACATCTCTGTAAAGAAGAGGGTGGACAAGCCAATAGGATGTCCAAAAAATGTTTTCTGTTTTTCCATATATATTCTCCTTAAAAATATAATAACTCATTTTACAGAATTTTCAAACAAATGTCAAACAAATTCTGTTTATTTTAGAAAATTTTTTGGAAAAATCACACGTCTCATACTTAATTCCGCCATAAAAATCCGTTTCAGACTAACTTCCACTTCGGTCAGGCAAGTGGAAGTTACGTTGAAAAATCACATTTAAAAATTTGCTCTTGTTTAGTTTAAAAATGTTTCAAAACTTGAAACATACTTATCCTTTCCTCTTCAGTAAACAAAAAACATCCCTATGCCAAACTTGTAATTACTAAAATACAAGTCAATAAGCATAGAAATGTAAAACTATTACACATTAAATAATAGAAATTGTGTACGAAATGTCTCAATTAGTTTTCGCTAGTAAATATCATTTCCAACAAACGCCCTCTCAATTCCTTATCCTGATGATGCAAGATATTCATTAACTCATGAGAATTTTTCGCATTGATGAATTGATTTAACAATCTATCTTTTAATTCATATGGAAGAGAAGCAGTCTTTAGTAGTCTAAAAACTTCATCATTTAGGGATGTCCTTTTATTATCTTTCAATTCAAATCTAGCTGTATCATTCTTATTTGGCAATTCAATTATAGACACATTCGTTCCTTTAAAATGAATTCTATGTTTTCTATTGCTTGGAACGATACTAGAATCTCCTTGTAATGCCAACTCTACCATCCCCATTTCCCAGTCGATTGATAATCTTGTTTGATATCTTTGACCATTTTGATCTTCAATCATTTCAAAGGAATGTTGTTTGCCTGGGAATACATACCAATCTACAACTTCAGGTAACTCAACACCCATATCTATCTCAGAACCAACCAGGGGAATGATTGCACCACTTTTTGCAAACACAGGGATAGTCGAAATGTCTCTATAAACACTTAACTTCACACCACCTGTATATTTTTTCTCTGAAAAGAAGTCATACCATTCACCTTCAGGGAACCATACATCCACTTTTGCAGATTGGAATGCCAAATCCATCTTTTCTACAATGGGAGCCACCATCAGTTCTGTTCCAAAAAAGTATTGATTTGGAACATTATAGCTCTCATCATTCTCTGGGTAGAAATAATACATTGGGCTGATTAATGGGGCACCTTCCTCGTGTGTCTGTACATTCATGGTGTATAGATATGGAATCATCTGATGTCTCAAACGAAGGTATTTCTTCATAATCTTAGATGTTGTTTCTGAAAAAAACCAAGGTTCTTTACTATTAAAGGGACTTCTAGAACTATGTAATCGAGTTATCGGACTAAAAACACCAAACTGTAGCCATCTAGTTTGTAGCTCTTCGTCATAATCCCCCAGCATGTGTCCACCGATATCATGACTCCACCAACTATAACCGATATTAGATGCTGTCGCTGTAAAATAAGGCTGAAATCTTAAGGAATTCCAACTAATAATAGTATCCCCTGAAAAACCAACAGGGTAGCGGTGACTGCCAGGCCCTGCATATCTTGATAAAATTAAGCCACCTTCTGCATTTTTACAACTATCCTGATAGTGATAATGGTTTAAAAGCCACAGTGGATCTAGCATACCTTGTGTCCCTTGTTGCCAGTCAATCCACCAAAAATCTACTCCCTGCTTTTCTAGTTCATAATGAACATCTTTAAAGTAGGCTTCCCTAAAAGAAGGATTAAAAAAATCAAAAATAGCAGGTTCTTCTAGTTCTACATTTAACCCCAATCGTTTGGCGACTCGAGGATAAGCTTCTTCATAAGCCCGTATACCATCAGCAGGATGGACATTTAAGGAGAGTTTTAACTTTCTATCATGAAGTTGTTGCAATAACTGTTCTGGATTAGGTATTAAGTTTTTATTCCAACTATATCCTGTCCACCCACTTCCAAAACGGGCTGGAATTTCAGTTATATGCCAATCCATATCTAAAACACCGATAGATAATGGAATTTTCTCTGTTTCAAATCTGTCTATTAAATCCAAGTATTCATCCGACGTATAAGGCCAATACCTACTCCACCAATTACCTAAAGCGTATCTTGGCAACAAGGGTGTTGAGCCAGTCAAATGGTAAAAGTCTCTGATTGCTCCTCTATAATCATGCCCATAGGCAAAGAAATACAGGTCAATTTGATTTTCTCTCTCAATATAACCAGACTGTTCATCCCAAATAAATCCTTTAGAATCATCCAATAAGGCTATACCATTTCGGCTAATAATTCCATCTTCTAACGAGATTGCTCCATCTGCCTTATCCAGAGTCCGAGCTGTTCCTTTTAACGTTTCAATAGATTCACCAAAATACCAGCGACTACCATATACGGCAAAATTTCCTTTTAATTCTATAAATAAATTTTCGGCGTTAAATTCTCCTTTATTAAAGTGCAGATGAAAATAGTCCGTCATAATATCTAGTACGTTTGATGTCTCGATATAATCTAACGAAACTTGACCAAAATCTCTATTATAGATAAGTTGTGTCGTTCTATCCTCAAAACTTCCAGTTTGAGAGTATTCTAACCTTACTAACTTGTCTGTTAATACAGAGATTCGATAAAACTCTCCCTTAAAAATTTTCAATTTGTTTCCCTCCTTTTAGTAAATTTCTTTACCTTATCAAACATTTTATTTGTTATCGTTACATTCATCAATCCGCAAAAAGCAAAGCCCCCAAATGTAAATACGTAAATAGCTGTTAAAACTCGTTCTGGACTACTAAAACTCATATACAGTACAGAAATATTAAATAAAACCAACATGATAGCTTGTATTGGATTTAAAATACAAATTAATACGCTATTTACAATACTATTTTTTAGATTATCTTTAAATAAACCAATATAGGGAAAAATAACACTCATCAAAAGTATTATAACAAATAAAAAGGGCAACACTAACAATAAACTATACTCTGAAAATAAACTTGAATAGCCCCAAAGACAATAGTTCACATATAAAAGTAATTCTATTAGGAGGATAAACAACCAAGTAAAAGTTGATTGTTTAAAATTTTGTCTAAAGATCCGAAAATAATGATAAGCAATATCGGTATCTTTACCTTTTAAAATACGATACCACATTGTCGTAAGAGAAGTTAATGATGCCCCAATTGTAACTATTGGAATACAACTCACAATAAATAGAGTATTTAAAATAATTAAATCTGTCAAAAAAGTTAAAATTCTAACCATTTTTCCATCTAATGAAAATAATTTTTGCATAATAGATATCTCCATAAAATCGATTGCCTTAACTCTATATTTTATAATGTCAGTTGTACAAAAATATTACCTAAATTATTTAAAAAACATTTCCAAATTTCTTTAAAAATTAGAATAAAGGAAGCGAGATAATCTGATGTTATCAGTCTCGCTTCCTATAATTAGCTAGTCCCTTGTTCATACAACCAAGAGTTCATATAAAGTATTACTCTTTTACTTCTTTTTGGTAACGATTATATGCTTCCTGTTGAATCTTCATAAATTCGTCCAATCCCATATTCTTAAGAGTTTCTTTGTATGAGTCCCATTCTTTTTCTATGCCCCCTTCAACTACCCATTTAGATGCTTGTTGTTTGACATAAGATTCAATACTCACATAGATTGATGATAATTTGTTAAGTTCTTCTTGTGAATAAATCACATTAGGGTAAGCTGGCAACGCAAATTGTTTCAAATCTTGGTCCATCTTCAATTTCAATCCATCACCTTGTGTTTGATCGATTTCTACGCGACTATTGATATCATCGCTTACGTATTTAGGACCAAAATCTCGAAGTGAATTAATCCATGCCCATTCATCAGCTGATTTACCATCTTTAGGAGGTAACACTTTAAACTTATCACCATTCTTTTCAGTAGCTATTCCAAATGATCCATAGAAATTCTGAATACTTGCTTCATCTGTATATAATTTATCCAACCATTTCAATAATTTAGCAGGGTTTTTGCTCTTATTTGTAATCAAAATTTCATTTCGACCATAGTTGTAATGATCTGGATCAGAAAAGACATATTGTTTACCATCCATACCTTTTAAAGCAGGTAGAGCAATATATTCACTTGAATGTAAGCCAAACGTTGCATCTGCTGTCCAACCACTAGAAACACCTACTCTAGATACTCCCTTATCCATACGTTTTGCTACACTCATAGAGGTATCTTCTGTAAAGATTTCCGGATCAATCAAACCTTTTTTATAAGATTCGTGCATTGCTGCAATCCCTTGTTTATAACTTTCTTCTGTACGAAGGTAGACTGGTTTTCCATCTTTTACAGACATTTCATATGTATTATCTGCCCCTAAACGATTATTGAACGGAAGAATATATGAGAATGTTGGATCAAAGTTTCCTGCTCCGAATGGAATTTCATCAGAAGCGTCTCCATTTCCGTTCGCATCTTTATCCTTAAATTCTTGTAATACTTTTACTAAATCATCATAAGTTTCTGGAACCTTTAATCCTAAATTATCCAGCCACTTTTTATTAATAAATAGCTGATTAGCTACAGTAGGACGCATCGGTAATTTTTTAGGTAGACTGTAGATATGACCATCTGGTGAAGTAATCATAGCTTTAATCTTAGGTTCTTTCTCCATAGCCTTAGTTAAATTTGGCATGTTTTCTTTGATTAAATCTTCCAATGGAATAAATAAAGATTGGTTCTGAGCAATTTCTGAATCTGTAAAAGCATTTGAACCTAAAAATGCATCTGGTAAATCTCCACTAGCAACCAACACAGATTTCTTATCTGCCCAATCTGCAGCTACAAGTGTATCCCATTTAACATCAATACCTGCTTCCTTGGCAGAATCTGTTAGAAAACCTTTATGATAATCTTCTCCCCAGTCAGACCAACGAACAGTTGTGATTTTATAAGAGTCTTCTCCAGATTTATCGTCCTTATTCGCATTATTAGAATTTGCACAGGCTGTTAAGCCAGCAAGTGTAACTGTTCCTAAGAACAAATATGTAAATGATTTATTTTTCATGTTTTTCTCCTATTCTTTCAAGGCGCCAATCATTACGCCTTGATTAAAATATTTTTGAACAAAGGGATATAGCAACATTATCGGAGCGGTTGAAATAACAATTGCTGCATATTTCATCATATCGGCTTTAATACGAAGATCTGATGCCACTTCTCCTGTTGCTTGCGATTGTAACATTTGATTACTAATTAGTAAACGTCGTAAAATTAATTGCAATGGCTGTAAATTTTCATTCGTTAAATAAATTAAAGCATTAAACCACGAATTCCAAATACCAACTGCAGTCCAAAGTCCAATAACTGCTATAATAGCTTTTGATAACGGAACAACTATTTTAATAAAATAACGAATTGTACCACATCCATCAATTTGCGCAGCCTCCCACATCCCGTCTGGAATACTATTATTAAAGAAAGTTCTAGCAACAATAATATTGTATGATGAAACCGCAAAAGGTATTACCATTACCCAAAATGTATCAATTAGGCCAACATTCTTTACTGTTAAGTAGGTAGGAATCAAACCACCTGATACGAACATAGGGATTATGTATAGAATACTCATCCATTTTCTACCAACTAATTCTTTTCTAGATAAAGCATAACCAGCTGGAATATTGACTACTAAAGCAACTAAGGTACCAACAACAGTATATAAAATGGTATTTAGATAGCTACGCAAAAATAAAGGTTGTTGAATAAGACGTAAATATCCATCTAATTTCCATTCTCTAGGAATAAACCATACCTTTCCATTTGCAACATCTGAAGGATTACTAAAAGATGCAATCACTACAAACCATAACGGATAAACAATTAACAGGATAAGGAAAATTGCTAAACCATAGGTAACTATATCAAATAATAATTCAGAGTTTGTTTTTCTTGATTTATGAAACCATCTCACTTTAAGCACTCCTTCCTTTAAAAAAGACCCGTTCTAGTATATCTTTTTGAGAACCAGTTAACAGATAACAAAATTATTAGATTGACTACGGTGTTAAATAACCCTATAGCTGTCGAATAACTATACTGAAAATTCACCATACCAACTTTATAAACATAGGTCGAAATTATCTCACTTCCTGCTAAATTAAGAGGATTCTGTAATAGTAACACTTTCTCAAAACCTACACTTAATAAACTACCTGCTCTTAATATTAATAGAATCATAGCAGTCGGCAAAAGCAATGGTAATTCTATATGCCGAATTTTTTGTAATCTAGAAGCGCCATCCATAGTTGCAGCCTCATAATATGTAGGATCAATTGCAGAAAGCGCCGCCAGATAAATAATACTATCCCAACCAATATGTTGCCATATATCACTCCAAACATAAACACCTGCAAAACTAGTAGGTTTTGATAAAAAATCTGGAATAGTAATTCCAACAGACTTAAATACATTTGCTAACAAACCACTAGTAGGAGATAAAAATAAGATAATCATCCCACACATAACCATTGTAGAGATAAAATGAGGTAAGTAAGTTGTCACTTGAAATATTTTTCTAAATTTCCCAACTCTTAACTGATTACTAATGATAGCTAGTATAATAGGCAAGGGAAATCCTACTACAATACTATAAAGCGAAATTTTTAATGTATTGAACATAGTTGTCCCGAATTGGAATGATGAGAAAAATTGAGTAAAGTACTTAAATCCTACCCACTGACTAGCAAAGATACCATTGGCTGGTGAATAGTCTTTAAATGCAATAATTAGTCCCAACATGGGAATATAGGAAAATAAAATTAATAGCAATATTGAAGGAAAAAGTAATATATATAACGGAATACTATGCTTTAATTTTATTTTATGAAGTTGAGATGCTACTTTCATGTTTTTCCTCCCATCTGATTTTCTACGATTATTTTACACCATATAGAATTCCCTTAATAGAACTTTTTGGACTAGGTTTATCAATTTTTCAGTTTTTTAATTTCAAAAACTATTACTTTTCCGACATCTTGATAAAACATATCTGTTTTGTTACATGATATCATATTTTCAAAGTGCTATAATTTTAATAGGAGAATAGTATATGAAATTAAATCACGACTTATCAAAAAAACATTCCATTCATTTTTTCTTTAAACTCCTACTTGTACTACTATTGATAAATATTTTAATCAATATTGCTATGAGTAACATAACCAGAAATTTTATTAAAAACCAAAATATAGTACACTTGCGTAGTTCAATTGAAATTTATGCTGACTCTGTTAATGAGAAATTGCATTCTGTAGAACGCTTTATGTACTCAACAATAACGCATAATGAATCTTTAGAGAAATTAAATCATGTACAAACGTTTCTTGACTATCAAGAAAATCTCAAAAAAGTTCAAACTAGCTTTACAGAGTTTGAATATCAAAATGAAACTCATATGACATTCTTATTAGAAACCGATAGTACTGATCATTTTATAAATGTCTCCAATCTTTATATTCCATATGAAGATTATCTACTGTTAAAATCAAATCTAAAATCCTTGCGTAGTGATATAAGTGACCGTAAATGGAAAAATGTAACTACTAAAAACAGCGAATACTTAGTTAAATCTGTTCATTACGAAGGAAAAATCATTTATGCCGTCATATCTTCAGAAGATATCCTAAAACCTCTAAGAAAACTCAATATTGGAAATAATGGTAAACTTTCCCTAAAAGAGCCTAACAATATCCCCTCCGAAAACTACCTAATTCATGCTCAAAATGAAAAAACGCATTTACCTTTCGATATTTATGTTTTAGTCGATTATGCCGAAGTCTTTAGAAATATCACACTCTTAGAAGTATTTTTGTCAGCCGTTCCTATTATTATCACCATTTTATCAATCATCATTATCCTGTATATTCGTCAGTGGATGATTAAACCGATAACAAGACTCACTGAACGGCTCTCTCAACTTGGGGACTCCATCCCCCCTTCTGAATTTTTTATATCTGAAGGTATACTAGAAATTGATAAGGCAAATGATAAACTTAATAAAGTAATATTTGACATGCAAGAATTAAAAATACGAGAATACCATTCACAACTAGAACTTAAGAAGATTGAACTTAATTATCTTAAAAATCAAATTCGACCGCATTTCTACTTAAATATGTTATCAATGATTCATAGTATGCTTCAAACAAAAAACTATAAGGAAATTGAAGAGTTAACTATCCTAACTTCAAATTATCTCCGTCATTTATTTATGGCTAATCAAGATTTTTCAGAACTCAAAGATGAAGTTCAGCATATTAAAGATTATTTAGAAATACAACGAATTCGATATGGAAATAGCATCTACTTTTCACTAAACTACAATGATGACCTACAAAATACTCTTGTCCCATCATTACTGTTACAAACATTTATTGAAAACACAATCAAACACGGTTTTTCATTTCAGGATTTATTTACAATTTTGCTATCGATAAAAAAAGTAAAAACTGAGAACTCAGATTATATTCAGATTTGTATCGAGGATAATGGTCCAGGTTTCTCTGAAGAAATTTTATCAAAACTAAATCAGAAACAGTCTCTAATAACAGAAGATGGACATCATATTGGGATCACAAACACCATCGAACGTTTAAATCTTCTCTATCCTAATGACTATAGTATTGCATTTGAAAATAATGAAGAAGGTGGGGCTAAAATTCTTTTACTTATTCCATACAAGATTATCGACGGAGGTTATAATGAACATCTTATTAGTTGATGACGATCGCTTTATCATTGAAGCTTTACGAGAGAAAATAAATTGGGCTAAACTACACATTGACACTGTTTATGTTGCCTATAGCCTCACTCAAGCTCAAAATATTATTAGAGAGCATCCTATTGATCTCATGATAAGCGATATAGAAATGCCTCAAGGCAGTGGCCTCGAACTCTTATCTTGGATTAGAAATGAAAAATATGATATAAAAACAATTTTTTTAACTAATTACGCCGACTTCAACTATGCTCAAAAAGCAATTGAATTGCAAAGCTTTGAATACTATCTAAAACCCATTAACTTTGAAAAATTAGAATTTATTATTCAAAAAGCCATTAGTAAAATTGAGAATCATAACTTAAACGGAAAAAATGATGCACTTTTACAAATAGAAGATAACTTCTGGTATGATTACCTTAGAAAACCTCAAATTTCTCGCATTGATGAGCTAGAAAATATAGCAAGCAAACAAGATTTTATTCTTCAAAAACACCAGTATTTTTTTCTTGCAGTTTTAACAATCAATCTTAATGAAGAAGATTATTCTGCAGAAACTCCATCATGGACTTCTCAACTAAAAAGAGAACTTCAAAGAATTTCACAACCTTCTTATAAGCTGATAAGTCTATTCAAGATGGAAAGCCAGGTTGATCAATATGTTTGTCTCTTTAGAGTAGACTCATCCAAACGTAGTGACAAATTGGCATATGAGATTCATTCTCAAATTTCTAATAACTTTAGTAAATACTCAAATATTATATATAAGAGTTGCCATAAAATATCCGATATTTTATTTCATACCAAAGAACTCTACACTTATAATGAACAATATGTTTCTTATTGGAATACTATTACATGTGTTCCACATAGTTTTCCAACTTCCTTTAAAACAGAAACTCTTTCAATTACTTTTTTAGATAGCTTAAGTGAATACGAATTAAGAGAAAAAATTAATTCACTTGCCTATAATTCTCAAATTCCTACTTTCACACTACAACAAATTTTACTAGATTGGACTCAACAAATAGGAATATATCTAGATCAAAATGGAATTTCAGCTCATAAATTATTCCAAAACAGCACTCATGATTTCCTATTCCAACGACGCTTTCATTCAATTGAATCTTTCCAGGATTACTTTGATTATTATTGGTCACATGCTAAGAAATTTGCAACAAACATTGAAAACCAGAAAAATAGTATTCAACGTATTGTCGAATACATAGATCATCACTACTATGAGGATATAAATCGTTCTATATTAGCAGATATGGTTTATCTCAGTGCAGATCATTTAGCTAGAATTTTTAAAAAAGAAACTGGAGAAACTCTTGTTAAATATATAACGGATAAGCGCATTAATGCTGCTAAATCTCTCCTATCTCAAACAAATATCTCGATATCACAAGTATCTTGTCAAGTAGGGTATGATAATTATTCTTACTTTACTAAAATTTTTAAACAAAGGACTGGACTTTCTCCTGGTGATTACCGTAAAACTTATCAAAACAAAATGTAAGCAATCTAAATCATTGAAATGATAAGTAAAATTCAAGGTCTGTAGTAATTTTTGAAATTCTACAGTTTTTCCAAAGATAAGTTAAATGATAATTTTTTAGATTATCATTTAACTTATCTTTCAGTCCAACATAGCTTCAAAAATTTCTTTAAAATTATTGATAAGACAACTTCTTAAAAAGTCAGTTTGAAAAGAAAACCCAGTAAATATTTCTAGGATAAAACGTATACTATCAAGTTTTTTATTCCTGATAGTATGCGCTTTTTATTTGAATACTTGCTACAAAACCTCACAAGATTTACTATCATGCCATACCAAAATGGACTATTTTTTGATTGCACAAAAATATTATTTTCAAATATTTAGAAATAATCGAACAAATTAAATATTATTTCTAAATATTTGAAAATAATTTCTATTTGTATTATACTATCTTTGAGGTATCTATTATGAACTATATCAAAAGACCACATTATTTAGACTTTTTAAGAAGACATCGTGATCGCCAAATCATCAAAGTTGTGAGCGGAGTTAGACGAGCTGGTAAATCTGTGCTTTTTCAACTCTATAAAGAGGAGTTACTAGCAACTGGGGTAGACGAGGATCAAATCATATCCATCAATTTTGAAGATCTGAGTTATTATGAACTGCGACATTTTCAAACATTATTCGCTTATATAAAAGATCAATTAGTTAGCGAGAAAACATACTATATCTTTTTAGATGAAATTCAACATGTTGAAAAATTTGAACTGGTAGCAGATAGTCTATTTATCCTACCAAATGTTGACCTCTATTTGACTGGATCCAACGCCTACTTTATGAGTAGCCAATTAGCTACAAACTTGACCGGTCGGTATGTTGAGATAGAAGTTCTTCCATTGTCATTTGAAGAATACCTATCAGGTCAATCTCTCACAGAGAATCTGAATACAACAGAAATTTTTAACAAATATCTCTTTAGTGCTTTCCCTTACTTATTGCAAACATCATCTTACGCTGAAAAAATTGATTATCTAAGAGGAATATATAACTCCATACTGTTAAATGATATTGTCACTAGATTGGGAAATCCAAATCCTACTATTATTGAACGCATTGTCCGAACCCTTCTCAGTAGTACAGGTAGCTTAATATCAACAAATAAGATTCGCAATACCCTAGTTAGCCAAAATGTTTCAATCTCCCATAATACTTTGGAAAATTATTTGACAACTTTGACAGATAGTTTACTTTTTTATTCCGTTCCACGTTTTGATGTAAAAGGTCAAGCATTATTGCGACGCTTAGAAAAATATTATCCCGTTGATTTAGGTTTACGACATCTCTTATTACCAGACCACAAAGAAGACATTGGGCATATCTTGGAAAATATGGTATATTTGGAATTGAGACGTAGATATTCACAAGTATATGTTGGTAACTTAGATAAGTATGAGGTTGATTTTGTTGTTGTAACTGATCTTGGTCACTACGCTTATTATCAGGTCAGTGAAACAACACTTGCTCCAGAAACACTAGAAAGAGAACTTAGACCACTAGAAGCCATTAAAGATCAATTCCCTAAATATCTATTAACAATGGATACGATTCAGCCAACAGCCAATTACAATGGTATTGAGAAGAAAAATATCATAGATTGGTTACTAGAAAAATAGATAAATATAAATCATTCAGCTAACTAGATTTGTAACAGTCTGTTATCAATGATTCTCCCTAAGTCCTAGCAAGATATAAGGAATTGAGAACACTGACACTTGAAGAATAAAATGGAATCTATAACTTCTGAAAACAATATTATTACTCAAGACGATGAACCTCTATAGAATTAATGAAGCTAGGAATTAAACGGAACTATAAAGAAAAAAAGACTGAATAATCAGGCTTTAAAATCCTAAACGCGCATAATATCAGGTGTTGAAGAAACTTGATATTATGCGTTTTATTATGGAAATATTTCCTTCATTTTCTACTGAAATAGGGTTTGTGCTAGCCTATTTTCTCTATTTCCAATGACTTACTTCAGCTTCTTACTTCTTATGAAAAACATCAAAAGGCTGAACTATCAAAGTTTGGAATTATCCAATCCGATTAACAATATGTCTTTACTTATATCGATATGAAGGGTAACGTTAATAGCCCTCTACACTCTGACTATCTTAATAATAAAATGAAATCTGTCAAACGTCGTCATCCAGAACTTAAACATGCATTCCCTTATAAATTAAGACATACAGGGGTAACGTTAGCAAAACAGGCTGGAACATCTATTGAAGGTATTTCTGAGTCTCTAACACATAGTGACACGATTACAACAAAGACTTATGTCAATACTTCGAATGTCCTTCCAATGGCTGTTGGAGAGATTGCTCATCGTAATCTTAAAAAGTAATGGTGTGAATTTTACTAAAAATCATCAAAAAAACACCCCATGGTGTGAACCATGAAGTGTTGTAAATGCTGCATTATAGCTGGTTCTTAACGTTTTGAGAATTGTGATGCTTTACGAGCTTTTTTCAAGCCTGGTTTGACAAAGTTTTGTTTTAATTTATTTTAGTGTAGCATGATACCAACATCTTTTGACCTTCTATTACAATATTTAATAAAAAAATTGAATAAGTTGAACTAAAAAAGAGAAAGTTTCTCCTTCTGTTATTATCAATATCTTGCTTTTGGACTAGGAAGTTAAGTAGTTATGCGAAAACTGAGTCATAGGAATAAATCTTTTTCTAGTAATGTTTCGCAACTCTACTATAACGAATTTATTCCTTTTAGTGTTTACACAACTTATTTTACACTACCTCACTTTGTCATTCAAACTAAACATGGTATAATAGTTAAGATTTTTACACTACTCATTTCTGGGCAGAAGTGGGCAGTAAAATTTAAGAAACAGGGGCTAAACCCTTGGTATGAAAGGAATCTATAAAATATTATGATGAACATGCAAAACTTGTTCCAAGACTTTTTTAGACTTGTTAACGTCAGAAATATTGATTTAAAACCTTTCTTGATTCCCAAAATTAAACTAAAATGACCTGAAATCATTTCAATAAGGCTAAAAATAGACTATGCAGTATCTTCTATATAATCAAAAATGCTTCACTTAATTAGTGAGGCATTTTTGATTAATATTCACTGTAAAGGTCTATTTATTTAACTCAAGAGATGATGATATTATTTTCAGAAAGATATTTTTCACACTTTTTAAACTGATTATAGTAATGTTGCAAATACACCGCTCCTTTATTTAATGCGTCTACCCTATCAATAACTTGAAGATCATAGTTTCCATTTTCATTTTTTAAATAAACAAGCAATAATAATTTATAAGAACCATCTACACCTTCGAATAAACAAAAAATAAAATGAGATTGATTTTCATTTGGATTATTCGAAATGAACGAACTGGGAGCAATACAATTATTATAATGTAGCCTGGCTGGATTGAAAAAATTACTATTTTCATTAAGATGGATATGAACTGCATTAAATGAAAAATAGTTATCATCTATTGTATCATTTTTTACATCATTATTTTTAATATAAGGTGTGAATATGTAAGTAGACTTTATGGTTCCTGAATTTTCATATATTCTTAGCTTAGGTACCTCAATCTCCTTTTCCTCACCGTTGAATACAGCTTTTACTTCTGACATTGCCTCTTTTTTATAGGAGATGGATAATTTAGCTCTTCTATCTGTTTTTAAAACATTAATTCTTTCTATATATACAGTAATAATACTGATAAGAAATGCCAAAAATGCAATCGGTTCACTTATGACTTGCTGATAAACATAAGAAACGATATCAATAAACATTTTAACAACTGTCACTTTAGATTGTCTTAATATATAAACCAATAAACATATAGTTAACCAAAACCAAATCGTTTTATAAAAAGTTAGTTTTTTCAATTTTTTCATTTTAAATTCTCCACTCCATAATCTTTATCGTTCTCTAAAGTTATTATCCTAATCAGTTTGATTTACCATTTATTATGACCTCCAATAATTCATCCGCAACAACATCTTCAACGTACTTCCTTATCGCTCTAACATTAGGGAGGGTGTTTAGATGCGATTCAATACAAGCTAATATCTTGTCCTCATCTAGATATTCCTGATACCTTTCATCTATATATTCAGAGCTAATAATTTTTGAATACGTCAATTTTAAAATTTTCTTTTTCTCATCAATAGATAGTGGAGAAAATTTAACAAAACCATCAAATCGACTCAATAATGCTATATCAATATTTTTTTCCATTTCTAAACGACTTTTAAAATTAGAAGTGCAAATAATAATTGAGTTACTTAAATCTACTTTATAATTTTGATCTTCATAAATGCCTTCATCAAACATTTGAAAGAAGGTGCTATGAAAAAATGCAGGAGCTAAAGCGAACTCATCAAGCAAAATAACATTAGATTCTCTGTTTAGTAATGTTTTAGAAAATGAGTCCTCGCTATGGTTTGCTGATTTAAAATATTTTACACTTGATTCACCACCAACCATCGACATTTGTTCTCTAATAATATTGTTATTTCCATACAGTGTAAATGATAGTTGTTTTACTGTTTCAGTTTTTCCTATTCCTGGTTCACCATAAAACATTAATACTAGTGGTTTCGCATTCGTACGCACCAACTGAGTAACCAATTTCCTTAATAAACTTTTCTTAGCTTTTTCTTGACCAACTATTTTTTCATTTAAATCTTCAGAAATCCTTTTAAGTTGCTCCTCACTAATTTTTGCAAAAGTACTTTGTTCAATATTTAAAAATTCTGATTTAACTTGTTGCTTTAATGAATTAAAGAATTTTTTAGGGGGATTATGAAGATATATTTCTTCAGTTCCTGAATCATTAAAAATTTTGATTAATAAATCAATATTTTCAAAAACTAGGCTCCCAGAAAGCGAGTAGGTATCCATTCTAAAAATACAATTCTTTTTATCTATTAGAGGTTTTATTATATCAATAATAGTAGAATCTTTAGTCCAATTTATAATAACCTCATTAAATGAAACATAGTTATCTAATTTTACGACTCTTTCATTAAACTTTTGAACTGGCTCAAAAAAAATATTAAATCTTACCATTACACACCTGCCACTAGAACATCATATATCGGTATTTTCTCATTATTTTGTTCTTCATCAAAGTCAGCTCCTAGTTGTGACTGTCTCTGGTTTGATAATCTATCTATCATTGTATTAAAACTTAAATCAATTGAATCTACTTCTCCAACCTTAATTCCATAAAGTTTGACATCCATCTTAGTTAAGTCACTCAACGTATAATTATTACGTAGACCCGATATATTGAATCTGAAAACACTTTCATTACTCTCGGAACTAATTCCCTTAATTTCATAATATCCAGAAAGTCGGTCCAAAGTTCGTTCAATATTCTTTATTTCAATACCTTTAAAATTATTTTTATCATCATCTGTAATACTATTCATTTTAGTAATATCACTAATCATATCGAGAACAGGAGTGATGTTACGGTAAAAAGCGGGGGAGTCTTTTTCAATAAAAAGTTTAACATTATCTAAACGTTCCACTTTTGAAGAACCTTTTTTATCGGTCGCAAACTTTTTAAAGTTACTTAGCAATGTAGAGGTAATCTGTGATTCTACTACACCGCTTCGTTGATATGAAGCATTTCCAGAGAGTCCTATTTTAAATCGAGTAAAGAAACTCATACCAACCTTTCCCTCGGTATCTACCTCAACCATATTTTCGGACACACGTCTTATGATATCAGATTGTATCCCATTTTGATGTAATTCTAAAAAATCAAAAACAGCTTGCTCATCAAGATAAACAATTTTCCCAGCAAAAAAATCAGCCATTACTTCCTCCTTGTTACTATATATTCAGACTATTTAATAATCATATTATACCAAAATATCAAGTATTACTAAAAATACTACTATATATCCCTCAATTTAGTAAGCAAATCGAAAAAAGAACACCCCGAAAGGTGCTCTCTGTAAGTATAGTAATTCTTTCGAATTAACGTTTACTAAATTGTGATGCTTTACGAGCTTTCTTAAGACCTGGTTTGGCTGACCATTAAATCAACATATCTCAAATAGTTATAAACAGGGGCTTTTTTTCAATTAACTATCAATTAAATTTTATCTATTTTTAAATAATTTCATTTAAATAGGGCAAATTTTTTTATTAAATAAACAAATACGAGTCAGATATCTCAGAAATTTGCCCTAATTAATGAAATGAACCAGTATTAATTATACTATAACTATAAAAAAATAACACTTTATAGATATACATCGCTATTGAAAAAAATTTTTCTAAAAAAACTTACAAAAATCCTTGACATTATTTTTAGATAGGATTATAATAAAAGTATAGTCGTAGTTAGACAAAAAATATTTTCGTGGAGGCCCTTTATGGAAATTTACACTTATTCCGATTTTCTTCAAGAGAAAACTGCTTTGACTTTTGAAGATGCACATAAAATCTATAACGAACTAATTAGTTCATTTGACATAAAAGATCCAATTTTCCTCGATGACTGGACAATGTTGATTGAGTTAGCTGCAGAGTATACTGAAATTCGTGTCAAATCTGCAACAGTGTCAAAAGAAAGACAAGACAAGCATGGGGATTTTAGAACTTCTGTTCATAATGCTTTCATCGTACAATTGAATGCACTAAAGAGCGAAATCGAATCAAAAGGTGGAGATACTAGTTGGTTTGATAAAATCACGGAAGATCGACAACGTCAGGGCGATTTTGCAAATTATTTAGCATACATTTATGCTGTAAGTACTAGATCATCATAAAATCAAAAATATTTTCAAAATTTCATTTATGATTATCAAAAGCAAACTTCATTGTTAAAGAAAGGAACATATAATGGAACATCAAAAAGTTATTGATTGGTTGAAATATTGTGATGAAAATAATATCAAACCATGGGAATGGGATTTTAAAAATTGTTATTCTGATACGCTAACACCTGATAGTATTACAAATTTTTTAAAATATAAAAACGGTGAACTTACTGATCCAACTACTTTTCGAGTTACAGAACTGCTTGGTAAGGTTGCTGACTGTGATAAGGAAGCATTCTATTTATATAAATGTTTGGGTTGGCAAAACTCGGAAAATTGTATTACTAGAGGGGAAACTCTGAACTCTTATTTAACTACATTCAATCGTTCTATTACTAAAACACCTCACTATAAAAGTATATATAAAAAAATTGGGATAGATGAAGAGCAATATCTAAACGAACAATATCCAATTCTATATAATAACAATAATTATGAGAGCTTTAACATCATCAAAGAAAATAAAGAGCAATTTAAAAAATTTGCCAAATTAACTCACACAATTGGAAATTTCACCGTATTACCTCATTGGATAAATACTGGGAGATATAACTTCTCAAAAGATTATTGGGATATTACAATGCTTTCTCTTCAAGAGTGGCTCAATCTTTTATCTAACGATACATGGAAATGTTTCGTAGATGCTTTCTATTTACAACCATACGTAAATGAGCAATATGAAACTGAGTTGTTTTGGGAAGGTCATACATCCGAAAGACCAAATATGGAGCGTCAACATTTTCCTATTTTCCTTAAAAAAGTCAATGAGCGAATTGAAGAACGAGGTAAATTTATTATTAAACAAATCTGTGATAAGTTAGATCTAAAAGACTTCAATTTCTATAAAGAAATTGAAAATATGGATACAATAAAATTTTCTAATGAATTTTAAAAAGGAGGATTTGTGGTCAGAGTATATAAAAGTGTTCGTCTTGCATATGAAGCCAAAGTGTGGATAGATGAGCTTATTCAAAATAAAGAACGTAAAATCAAAGAACTAAGTCAGAATAATTTTCTAAGTACATTAGAACAAACACTTCTATCAAATCATTACGATGAATTAAATGGTGTTTCTTTCAATATAGTTTTAAAAGCTTCTATCGGAAGTGTCATTGAAGAATCATATAGAAATACAAAACATTACTCCATTGATGAGTGGCAAAAACTACGTCAAGAAATGGAAAAAGATATCAAAAATGTCAATCCTAGTCTAGAAACATCCGTAACTCCTAGACTCTATTTAGATGAAAATGTTCTAAATGGTCTTGATGAATTTCGATATCATTTAATGAAAGAAGATGGTGCTACTAGATTACCAAGGCTTAGTTACATCATTAAACTTGTTGTATATTCCTATTGGAAGACACAACAATAACCTAAGCAAACCCTGCTTAGGTTCTCTATACTAATAATAGTATAGTTGTTTTACTACTTGCAAGGAGATTTTATTTATGTTTAAACTAAAAAAAGAAGCTAATTTAAAAAGAAATTATTTTATTACAAGTTCACGTTTAAAATTGTTACATCTGATAATAATTATCTTTTCTATCTTTGTTTTATTAGGTTTAATAGTAAGTATTAGAGCTCCTGCTTTTATTCAAATCTTATGTATTGTCTTTGGTATTCTAGCAATCTATAAAATAAATAATAAATTAAAAGATTTTAGATACGAACTAGATTTTGATTTAATTATCAGGGAAAGTTTACTATTTGTTTTATATACAAATCATCTCTACACTTCGGAAAAGGATAATTCAGGTTACGAAAAAATTATTAGAAGTGCGATTTTAAAATATGAATTAGATAATCAAAACGGTCATATTATCATTAAAGCGCTTATAAGAGGTGACGAATTTAGTAAAAAGGTTCAGACGCTTGATGATGTATTAGCTGGAGTTCTAGAACTTGAACTAGAAGAAAAAATTACTCATCCTAATATTGTGGAATATCACTTTTATTACAAGAAACCTGATAGACTAATATTATCACCCCATAGTCATAAAGAAGAGATAGATAGTCTTGATATAGACTTAGGGTATGATATAATTTATAATCCTATAAAATGTCCTCATATTTTAGTTTCAGGTGGTACAGGTAGCGGAAAGTCTATATTTATATCTTTCTTAATTATTGAACTTCTTAAAAGAAACTCAACACTATATATTGCAGATCCTAAGAACAGTGATTTAGGTAGTTTATCTCATTCTTTAAGCGATAAATATGTAGCTACAACTCCCAATAATATTGCTCGTATTGTACGTTTGGTAGTTGAACAAATGCAGGAACGATATCAAGCCATGCGTGATAACTTTCATTACGGTTCAAATTTTGCCGACCACGGCTTTAAACCAGTATGGCTTATATTTGATGAAATGGGAGCATTTCAAGCTTCAGCAACAGATAAAAAATCTAAAGAAGTTATCACCGAAGCAATGGACGGTATCAAACAAATTATTCTACTAGGGCGACAAGCAGGAGTATTTATCCTTGTATCTGCTCAACAAATGAGAGCTGAAACTTTAAACACTGATCTTAGAGATAATTTAGGACTAAGAATAGCTTTAGGAGCAAACTCAATAGAGGGATACCGCATGGTCTTTGGCTCAGCTACACCTGATAAGTTTAAATCTATTGAAGAAAAAGGAGCAGGATATCTTTATATGCAAGGCTCAGGGAAAGAAAAAGCTCAATATTGGGAAAGCCCTTATCTTGATACAACACAATTCGATTTTATAAAAGAACTACAATTATACGTAACAAAGTCAAAATAATTTCAATAGATATTTTTGCTTAAATTCAATAGATTTTCAGCAAAAATATCTATTCCTCATCGCTTAAGCGATGACAAAAAGAAACGAGGTATTATATGAAAATTAACGATTTTCTTAAACCAGAATTATTAGGAAATAAATTCGTGGCAGTAAAAGGATATACAGAAGTTCTAGACAGAGAAACAAATAAACCTGTAGCACTACGTCTTAATGTTTCAATTCAAGATGAGGATTCAGAATTCTTTATGGAAATGATTCAGATAAAAGTTAATACGTTATCTCCTACGGCTACTCCTCAATTATTATCAGATAAAAAAACATGCCCCATTAAATTATCTAATTTAACAGTTGGACAATTTAACGGAAATTTATGGTTTTCTTGTAACGATGTAGTCCCTATTTCTAAATAATTCGGTGATACTATTTATGGCTAAACTTTTTGCAATATCTGATATACACGGTCACCTAGATGAGTTCCTATCCGCTCTCAGTAAAGTAGATTTATCTGATAAAAATAATCGTCTTATTTTAGTCGGAGACTATATTGACAATGGACCTCAATCTTTTCAAGTTATTTCCAAAATAATTGAACTTGAGAAACTTTATCCTAATCAAATTATTACTCTTTTAGGAAATCACGAAGAATGGTTTTATGATTGGTTAATTTTAGAAAATCCTACTTCTTCTTCATTTTCAGAAACAATAAAAAGTTTCTTCTCTCCAGAGGAATTGACCTATATTTTAAAATCGAATGTTAACAACTTTGAAGCTGGTGTTAGAAATGAAATTAAAAATAATATCAAGTTCAACCCATTCATAAACTGGTTTAAAAAACGATATAGGGATAAACGCTATTATGAAACTGATACCCAAATTTTTGTTCATGCTGGCATTGATGAAGAAGCTGGCAAGTTTTGGAAAGAGCTAACGAGCTCAGAGATGTTTACAAATAAATTTCCTCTTACCACTGGTGGATTTTTTAAAGATATTGTTTCTGGTCATGTTGCTTCTTGGGAAGTAGCTAAAGATAAAACTTACCAAGGTAAGATTTACCATGATAATAAAAGTCATTACTTTATTGATGGAGATGTAAAGAATAGCAAAACAATACCTGTTATCTGCTATGATACAGTTACAAAATCCTATCAATATTAAAAAATACTTCTCTAGTACATAAAATTTTAGCAAGCTTAATTCTATTCTTATACTAACAACAAAAATAAAGAGGGGAATCTATATGAAGACATTATTAATTGGCGACTTACATTTAAAATCTCAACAAATTTTACCCATTGTTGACAAGATTATCCAAACACATAATATTAAAAGAGTCATTTTTCTTGGTGATTATGTTGATTTACATGGACAAACTAACAATATCCAACTATATGCTAAAGATCTCACTTTTTTATACTCTTGGAAAATAGATAAAGAGCAAAACGGAATAGAGGTAATTAATCTTATAGGTGATCATGATGCTTATTATTTATTGGGAGATCAAGCTCCTTTCTCAATTCAAAATTTAGAAGTGTTTTTCGCAGTTCAAGGATTGTTGCAGGATTTAAAATTACAAGTGGCTTATCAACTAGATGATTATTTAATCAGTCACGCTGGTTTCAATCGGATATTTGATCCTCAAAAATGGCATTTTACCCCCTACACCAAAGAGCATGAAGAAGAATTAGATATTCTAGCTTATACAATAGGACCAATGCGTGGTGGGGAAGCTCTTGGGGGTTCTCCTTTATGGGCACATTTTAGAGAATTAGAACTGCTTCCCAACCAAGACTTTCCTAAACAAATTGTTGGACATACTCCAAAAGAATCTATTGATATTTCTAAAAATGTTATTGGTATAGATACTTTTTCATTATATATTGACAAAGATAATAAATATCAATTTATTGGTAACGGTGATTTGCTAGTCTATGACCAAGGCCATCTTGAAATCATTTCAACCAACTGGGCTACAGACGAAACATTAAAACAATTACCTAAACCACAAATTTAACTACTACTTCTTATCATGTGACTAAGCGAAACTGCTGACTGGAGGTCGGCAAGCTGGAAGCGTGTTTAGCGGAGCGATGCTTAGAAACACATGATAGAAGTACGGAGGGGCTTTGCTCCTCCTAGTTTATTTATTATATAAGCAAACATTACGAGAAAAGGAGATGATTTTGTGAGTTACAATCGCAAAATTATCCGAACTTCTTCGTACCTTGAAATATGGGAATACGAATCTCCAATTTTTTCAAATGATACTACTCAAATTGATGAAGAATACATTTCACTAAAAGAAAAGAAGAAACGTAGAACTTTTGAAGAACTCACAACTGCTGAACAAGATGAACGAATAAAAAGAATTTCTAACACTCGTAAAAATTCTAAATGGAAACTTCAACGCCTAATAGATACAAATTTTGATGACAGAACCAGTTTCCTTACCCTTACAACTAAAGAAAATATACAAAACAGATATGAGTTTAATTTACTTTTTGATAAATTTATTAAACGTTTAAACTATCACATATACCATTCCAAAAAAAGACTTATTAAATATATTGCAGTATTAGAACGACAAAAAAGGGGAGCGTGGCATGCGCACATTCTCCTTTTTTCATTTCCTTTTATCCCTCACAAAGAATTACTGACAATTTGGGGGTTAGGTGCAGTTCGGATAAACAAACTAAATAACTTAGATGATTCTTCTAATGCTGGTCGTTATGTTGCAAAATATATGGAAAAAGGCATAGGCCAGGAATTATTAGAGAGTCTAGGAAAGAAGGCTTTTTATTCTTCTCGTAATTTACAAAAGCCTAAAGAAATAAAATTATTTACAAGCGAATCCTTAGATAACCTTGTTAAGAATGAAGATATCCTATATGAAAGCAACTATATTAGCAAAGTATTTCGAAAAGGACACTTAATTGACAATAAAGTAAAATACAAAAAAATAAAGTTAAGTAAGGAGTAAGGAAAAAATGCAAGTTATTCTACCAACAGAACAAGTTCAAGAAATACAGTCGATGATTACTAATCTCTTGCAAAATGAAATTTCTCATTTCAAAGAAGATTTAGGTTTAGATAGTCCTTACCTTAACAAGGGGCAAACTTGCAAATATCTAGGGATATCTAACAATACATTAGATGGCTGGATACAAAAGGGGCTACCCGTTATTAAAATTGGTAAGACTGTCCGTTTCAATAAAAATGAGATTGATAAATGGCTTTGTAGAAAAGCTATGCTATAATATCTCTAATGATATATCCTGACTCGTAAAAGGAGAACATCATGACAGTTACAAAAACAAATAGTAACACTTACAATCTTAAAGTGTATATACCTAAAGAAATCCGACCTAAAATGGGGATTAAAGGAAATCACTTTGTTAAACGCTATAAAACAAGAAAGGAGGCCAAAGAAGCTGAACTAGAAATTTTAACTAAAATACATCAACTTGAAAATGGTGAGGATATCCTACTTTCTAAAACTAACGATATTCTATTCTCTGAGTTCTTTAATAATATTTGGTGGGATTCATACAAAGCTGGTCAAACAACTTCAACAACTAAACCACCAACACAGGTTACTATTGATAATACTAAAACTGTTTTCAGAAAGCATATCTTACCAATGTTCGGTAATTATTCAATCAATTTTCTGAATCAGAATAAGCAAGTTGTACTAAACTTAATGACTGCTAAAGCTGAAGAATATGCTAATTTCAAGGTTATTCGAAGCTATGTAAACTCAATTTTCGATTGGGCTGAGGAATTAGAATACATAGAATCAAATCGATTATCCAAGACAATTAAGCGAATTAAAGCCACCAAAAAGCTAAAACTCCAAGAATCCAAAAATGAGGAAGATTTGTATCTATCTAGTGAAGAATTACAAGATTGGTTTGATGCTTTTAGAGAAGATTTGGAGAACGATAAATTATCACTAAAAGATTATGTCCTATTCTTTACAACCTTTATTCTAAGCGATAGAAAATCTGAATCCTATGCCCTACATTGGAAAAACATAGACTTAGAAAACGCTCAAATTGACTTAAGGCATGCACTTGACAAATATAAGAATGTAAAGTCAACAAAAGGAAATAAGAAAACGATTTTTTCAATTCCTAGTTATCTTGTATCACTTCTTTCAGAATGGAAAAAACAGCAGAAATATGAGTTAGCGAAATTTGGTATAATGCAAACATCCGATCAACTAGTCTTTACCTATATAGATACGAAAGGTAATGTAAATAGCCCTCTACACGTTGATTATCTCAATAACAAAATGAACTCTGTTAAAAGACGACACCCAAAGTTAAAACACGCTACACCTCATAAATTACGACATACAGGAGCGACACTTGCTAAAAAAGCAGGAATGAGCTTAGAAGCCATTTCTGAAGCATTAACTCATAGCGATACCGTTACAACTAAGACTTATGTTAATACTTCAAACATAGTTCCATTATCTGCTGGACAAGTTGCCTACCAACATCTTAAAAATAAGTAGGGTAATTTTAGGGCAAATTTTAGGGCAAACTTTTTTAGAAAGTATAGAAAAAAGCACCCATAGGGCAAACCTTTGAGTGCTTTGAAACGTTGATATAATCGGATTGATTAACGTTTACTAAATTGTGATGCTTTACGAGCTTTCTTAAGACCTGGTTTCTTACGTTCAACTTTACGTGAGTCACGTGTAAGAAGTCCTGCGCGTTTCAATGAATCGCGGAAGTCTGGGTCTACTTGAAGAAGGGCACGAGCGATACCGTGACGGATAGCTCCTGATTGACCAGCGTATCCACCACCTACAACGTTAACGAAAACGTCGTATGAACCTGCAGTTGAAGTAACTGCGAATGGTTGGTTGATTACAAGACGAAGGTCAGCGTGTGGGATGTACTCTTCAACATCTTTTTTGTTAACAGTGATTTTACCAGTTCCTGGAACAAGGCGAACGCGTGCAACAGCGTTTTTACGACGTCCAGTACCTGCATATTGTGCTTGTGACATACTTTATTGTTCCTTTCCTTAGATAAGTCCTGAAATATCAAGAACTTCTGGTTGTTGTGCAGCGTGAGTGTGCTCAGCTCCAACAAATACTTTCAACTTCATACCTTGAGCGCGTCCAAGAGTATTGTGTGGAAGCATACCTTTAACTGATTTCTCGATCAAACGTACTGCATTTTTAGAACGAAGTTCACCTGCAGAGATTTGTTTCAATCCACCTGGGTGGTTTGAGTGAGTGTAGTAGATTTTATCAGTTGCTTTTTTACCAGTTAATTTAACTTTTTCAGCATTGATAACAATCACAAAGTCACCTGTATCAGTGTGTGGTGTAAATGTTGGTTTGTTTTTTCCGCGAAGTACGCTAGCAACTACTGCAGAAAGACGTCCAAGTGGTACATCAGTTGCGTCAACTACGTACCATTTACGTTCAACTTGGCCTGGTTTAGCCATAAATGTTGTTTTGTTCATGATTTCTCCTATATATAGTTCGATTTTTGTTTACGGTGATGGGTGTTCCTTCCCATCGAAAAGTATTTGGAAGGTTCCGGGGCCTTTCAAATGGGGTAAACAATACCGCCTACTATAATACCAAATTTCACCCCTAAAAGTCAATAGATATGAAAAATATTTTTCTGAATTCCACTCTTTTTATCTCTAAAAAACCTCGCTTTCGCGAGGCTCTTCTATTTATAAGCTAAGGCACGTCTAAAGGTTTTCCAAATCCCTAAATCATCCGTTTGAAGGACTAGGCTGGCATACATGCGTCCGATAAATCCTGTTGCTAACACTGCAAAAATCACTGTAATAGCAAGTGAAATCCATGCTTCTACTCCCCCTGCATAGCCATTAATGGTTCTAAATGGCATAAAGAAGGTTGAAATAAAGGGAATATAAGAACCAATCTTCAAGATGAGATTGTCACCAGCTGCACCTAGAGCTGTCACTCCAAAAAAACCACCCATAATCAAAATCATCAAAGGCGACAAGGCTTTTCCTGAGTCCTCAGGGCGAGAAACCATGGAACCTAGAAAGGCCGCCAAGACTACGTACATAAAGAGACTGACTAAAATAAAGAGCAATGTATTCAGTGAGAAAGCATCTCCCAAGTGATCTAAAACACCAGACTGAGCCAAGAATGGCAAATCTTTAAAGAGCAAAATGGCTGCTAGACCACCTACAACATAAATCCCGATATGCGTTAAAATCACCAGAAACAGAGCCATCATACGCGCATAGAAATAGTGACTAGCCCTTATGCTAGAAAAGACGACTTCCATAATTTTGGTGCCTTTTTCACTAGCAACTTCCTGAGCTGTTACACCCGCATAGGTAATCAGGATCATATAAAGAAAGAATCCTAAGGCGCCTGCTGCCATTGTTTGAATAAACTTTTTATTTTCCTTGGCTTCATCAATCTTTTCTGTGAATTGAATTGTCTGCGCTAAGCGTTTTTCCTGCTCTTGAGACAAGGAGGCCGTTGAACGATTAAGTTGATTTTGCAATTCATTGAGTGTACCTGTAACTGCAAATTTAATTCCATTTTCAAGCGATGTTTCGCCATGATAAACTGCCTTTAGAACACTATCTTCTTGATCAATAGTCAAATAGCCTTTTAATTTTTCATCTTTAATCGCTTCTTTTGCACTTGCTTCGTCTTTATAGTCAAAGTTAACACCATTTACATTCTTCAGTCCTTCTGCTACAGACGGCACTGTTGTCACTACTGCCACTTTATCATTTTTAGCCATTGAGGAGCCTTGGAGATAGGCAATTCCTACAGAGATTCCTAAAAAGAGGAACGGCGAAATCACCATAAAGAAGAAACTCCACGATTTGACATGTCGAAGATAGGTTTCCTTGATTACAACCCACATATTTCTCATACTTCCACCCCTGATTCTAGTTTAAAGATTTCATCGATTGTTGGCGCTTGCTGGTCAAAGGTTGCGATATATTGCCCCTGAGTCAAGATTGGGAAGAGTTCTCTTCCGGCACTCTCGTCCTCCAAGATCAATTTCCAACTGCCTTGTTTGGTCAAGCTCACCTGCTTGACATGAGGAAGGTTTTCCAATTCTTCCTTACTTCGCTCACTTGAAACAAAGAGACGCGTTTTCCCGTATTGATTGCGGACATCCTGAACTGGTCCATGCAAGACCACACGGCCATCTCGGATCATGAGAATATCGTCACAAAGCTCCTCGACGTTGGTCATGACATGATCAGAAAAGATAATGGTTGCTCCGCGCTCTTTTTCTTGAAAAATGACTTGTTTGAGCAATTCTGTATTGACTGGGTCCAAACCACTGAAAGGCTCATCCAAGATAATCAAGTCTGGTTCATGAATCAGAGTAATGATGAGCTGAATCTTCTGCTGATTTCCTTTTGACAGACTCTTGATTTTATCTGTCAGCTTCCCTTTCACTTCCAACCTCTTCATCCATTGAGGGAGTTTTTCCTTGATTTCCTTAGCATCCATACCTTTTAGAGTCGCCAAGTAACGAACTTGTTCAAGGACTGTCAATTTAGGCATGAGACTGCGTTCTTCAGGCAGATAGCCAATCCGAGCGTAGGTCTCCTGACGAATATCCTGACCATCCAGACTGATTTCTCCTTGATATTCTAAAAACTTCAAAATACTATGGAAAATCGTTGTTTTTCCAGCACCGTTTTTCCCAACTAGTCCCAAAATACGACCTGGTCGTGCTTGAAAGTCAATACCAAACAAAACTTGCTTGGATCCAAAACTTTTCTCTAGACTTCTTACTTCTAGCATCTTTAACCTCCGAAATGTCTTTCACTCATTATACTCCTTTTTGATAGCCTTTACAATGCTTTCCGTCCATTTTTATAAGACTAATGCTATGTAAAATATGGCCTGGAGCACTTTTATACTCAATGAAAATCAAAGAGCAAACTAGGAAGCTAGCCGTAGGTTGCTCAAAACACTGTTTTGAGGTTGTAGATAAGACTGACGAAGTCAGTCACATATATACGGCAAGGCGAAGCTGACGTGGTTTGAAGAGATTTTCGAAGAGTATTAGTGATAAATCCATTATACAGTAGTAAATTCCGATTTATCACCTCCGCTCCTCAACTGTCAGTTTTTGATCCTGAATTGTTATTTGAGTAACTCCTTTATTCCAAATAGCTTTTCCCTAAAAATCATTACATCATATGTTATCATTTGTCAAAAATAAAAATCCTATCTATTTACTTTGACATAAAACATCATCAAATAGCAACTATTATCAATTAAAACATTACTTAACAACTATCTTCCTCTATATGACTACCATCTTTGAAGAATTACCTATCTCTATATGAATAGTCATTCCTAAACCTAAAAATTTTTTGAAATTGAGTTGGCCTAAACCTCTCATTACCTCATTACCTTATGAAATTTAGGATTTAGATTCACTGATCAATTCACCCGTATCAAAAATCTCCTAGCAGACTTTTCTGCTAGGAGATTTTCTTACGAGAGATACTTGTTTAAACTCTATAAATCAGATTCATTATCTAATAATCAAACAATCTACCAATTAAGCTTCTTCGTCTTCTTTACGACGACGGCCTGCAAGACCGAGACCAAGTAATGCACTTGCGGCAGCTGCTACCATAGCTACAGTAGAATCCACTGTACCTGTATTTGGCAATTCTTTAACCGCTTTACGCGCATTTGCTTGTGCCGATACTGTTTGGCTAGCATTAGCTGCTGCTTGAGTAGTAGCTGGAGTTGCATGATCAGTTGATGAAGCAACTTTCGCCATGAAGTCTTCGATACGTTTAACCATTGCATCCACTTCTGCTTGAGTTGCGTCTGCATTGGCAAATACTTTCTTAGCATCTGCTGATAATGCATTCGCTTCTTTTGCAGTTTCTGCATTAAGCTTAGCTGATTCTTTAATGCTCAATTCATCTAATTGATGGATAGCACCTTCTAACTTAGCTTTATTAACTTTGGCCTCAGTGTTATTTGCTCCATTTCCTTCATTTCCATGATTTTGTGAAACAATAACTTCAACAGGTACGTTAATTTCTTCTACGCTTCCGTCTGCTAATTTAACTGTTACTTTAGCCATCACTGTACCTAATGCTGATGTTGTAGGTTTTTCAACCTTAACAATTTCTACACCGCTTGGTAAGTTTAGTTTTGATAAAACATCTTTGTCTGTTAAAGATTCACCTTGCTTAACAGTTACAGAACCATTTACAAACAATTTTGATAAATCATATTCTTCTTGCTCACGAATAACTGCTGAAATACGGTAAACAAAGTTACGAATCGCTTGGTCTACATCTGCTTCTGTGGCAGCTTTTTGAATCGCTTCAATTGCTTCCTTAGCTTTGTTGACTACTTGTGCTTTTGCCGCTGCTTTTGCTGCTTCTGTTAAATCAGTTGCATTCTCAAGTTCAGCTAATTTCTTAGCTAATTCAGCTTCTACTTCTGCTTTGGCTTTAGCCTTATAATCTGTTGTTGCTGGTGCTACTTTAGCGATTTCTGCTTTTCCTGCTTCTTTCGCTGCTTCTACATCTGCTTCAGTTGTAGCTTTTTCTATTGCTTCGATTGCTTTCTTAGCTTCAGCTGCTACTTGTGCTTTTGCTGCTGCTTTTGCTGCTTCTGAAAGTTTGTCGTTAGCGTCGATGGCTGCTTCTTTGGCTTTTGCTGCTTTTTCGATTTCCGCTTTCGCTGCTGATTTTCCTACTTCTACCGCTGTTGCTGGTGCTACTTTAGCGATTTCTGCTTTTCCTTCAGCCTCTTTAGCGTCTACTCCAGCTTGATCAGTTGCTGCATCGATCGCTTTCTTAGCTTCGTCTGCTGCTTTCTTAGCTTCTTCTTTCGCTGCTGATTTTTCTGCATCTGAAAGTTTGTCGTTAGCGTCGATCGCTTTGTCTTTTTCTGCCAATGCTGCATCTACCGCTGCTTTTGCTTTTTCTTTTCCTACTGGGTTTACTGCTTCTACTGCTTTTGTTCCTTCAGTTGCTTTTGCGTCTACTCCAGCTTGGTCTGTTGCTGC